>NZ_VHJK01000001.1:1270195-1977891 GCF_007004095.1 Erythrobacter insulae | reverse complement strand
AACCAAGCTCGCGCAGTGCATTCACGAATTCATCGCCGTTGCTCGCATCACGCACGGCGGCAGTTGCAACCGCCTCTACATCGTCAATGCCCAAATCATCGAGCATCACGGCAAAGCGTTTGAGACCGCGCATCGCAAGCTCAATCGCTTCTTTTGCAAGCTCACCAGTCTCTGCAATGTCACGGCCAAGTTTTGCCGCAACCTTCTCGTTCAAAAGGACCGTTGGCGCGCGCATCGTACCGCCATAGATCACCAAACGAACCGTGTTCGATCCGATGTCGATGATCGCGCGCTGCGCCGTAGCACCAGAGAATGCACCATCGCGTTCAGCGCGTTTTTTTCTGAGATTCATCCGGCGCGCCCTTTGCGTAACGAAAGTTTGGGCACACCGCCCGTTTCAAGCGCCCCGCCTCGTCCTGAAAGCGAAGGGTTTGTCATAAAATAACGGTGGCAGTTAAAAGGCGTTCCATCTGTCTCGACGCGGCTATAACTGCCATCGCCGTGCAGCCACCAACTTTGATCCGTATCGAGCAT
Source organism: Erythrobacter insulae (assembly GCF_007004095.1). Lineage (NCBI taxonomy): Bacteria > Pseudomonadati > Pseudomonadota > Alphaproteobacteria > Sphingomonadales > Erythrobacteraceae > Erythrobacter > Erythrobacter insulae. Next base: position 1,977,357 of record NZ_VHJK01000001.1, on the reverse strand, counting down.
ATTTGCGAGCAGGACCTGCTGCAAAACCTGATCATGGACTGTGCGGTTCAGAATGGGGATCAGACTTTCAACCCGCCGGTCCAGATTGCGCCCCATCAAATCTGCGGATGATATAAACACAGCCGCATTGGGTCCCGGCATCGGTTCGCCATTGGCAAAAGCATAAATCCGGCTGTGCTCAAGAAAGCGTCCGATGATTGATTTAACGCGGATGTTTTCGCTCAATTCCGGAACGCCCGGGCGCAGACAGCATATGCCGCGCACCACCAGTTCAACCCGAACCCCCGCATCGCTCGCGGCGTAGAGCCGGTCAATAATGCCCTGATCAGTTATCTGATTGCACTTCATCCAGATAACAGCAGGTTTACCCTTGCCCGCATTCGCAATTTCGGTGTCGATCCGCCTGTAAAGCTCCTCACGCAGATCGAGCGGCGCGATTGAGATCAGATCAAGCGAGCGCGGTTCGACATAACCGGTCACAAAATTCATCATCTTGGCCGCATCGCGCCCCAGTTTGGGATCAGCCGTGAAGAAAGAGAGGTCGGTATAAACTTTTGCAGTGACGGGATGGTAATTGCCCGTTCCAAAGTGACAATAGGTTCGGAAACCATCATCTTCGCGGCGCACCACCATCGCGATCTTGGCGTGGGTTTTCCAATCCGTGAAACCATAGATGACCTGCACGCCGGCGCGCTCCAGCTTGGTTGCCCAAGTCAGGTTTTGCTCTTCATCGAAACGGGCTTTCAGCTCGACCACGGCGGTGACGGATTTGCCCCGTTCGGCCGCATCAATCAGCGCGTTGATGACCGCGGATTGCGAACCTGCGCGGTAGAGCGTTTGCTTGATCGCGACCACATCGGGGTCTTCCGCTGCCTGCTTGATAAAATCGACCACCACTTCGAAACTTTCATACGGGTGGTGGATGATTATGTCTTTTTTGCGGATTGCAGAGAACGCGTCGCCATCATGCTCTCGAATACGTTCGGGGTAGCGCGGCGAATAGGCATCAAATTTGAGATCCGGCCGATCCTCATTCACAATCTCGGCAAGCCCATCGAGGCCGATAATCCCATCTGTTTTGATCACCGCGGCCTCGTGAACGCCGATCTGTTCAAGCAAGACGGCCTCTGCTTTGGGATCAAAGTCATCTTCCAGTTCAAGCTGGATAACCTGACCACGCCGCCTGCGTTGAATGGCGCTGCGGAAAATACGGACCAAATCCTCGGCTTCTTCCTCGATTTCGATATCGCTATCGCGCAAGACGCGAAAAAGCCCGTCCCCTTCAATTGTGAAACCGGGAAACAGCATGTGGGCGTACCGCTGGATCAGACTGGCGATGGAGATGTAGATTGCCTCTCCCGGCCCGCCATGATCGCCCGGCACACGGACAAACCGTGGCAAAGCGCCAGGGATCAGGATCATCTCGATGATTTGTTCCTGATCCGCATCCCGCGTCAAAGTGAACAACAGGCCCATGCCTTCATTCTGCACAAACGGGAAAGGGTGAGCCGGATCAAGAGCTTGCGGCGTAATCACTGGCAAGATTTCTTCGAGAAAGAACGATTCCAGCCATTCGTGCGCTGCCGGCTGGACGCGGTGTTCATCAGCGACATGGATATCTGCATCCGCAAGCCGATCTCGTAGATTGCGCCAGATATCCTGCTGCCAAGTGGACAGCATGGCCAATTTGTCGCGAATGGCCGCCAATTGCTGTGTCGGTGACCGCCCGTCGATTGCCGGTTTGCCAATTCCGCGTTGAGCCTGGCCGACAAGCCCAGCCACCCGGATCATCATGAATTCATCAAGATTACTGCCAGAAATAGACAGGAACCGAAGCCGCTCCAACAGAGGATAACGCTCGTTGCTGGCCTCTGCCAAAACGCGTTCGTTAAAGGACAGCCATGACAATTCCCGGTTGAAATATGCACCCTCTGGTGCAGGATTCACGGCAGAAGGAGACGCAACTGGAGGCTGGTTTGCGGTATCAATGATCGGCGTGCTGCCCATACGAGTGTCTGCTACCCCTTGTTGATCATCAGATATTAAACCGGTCAAACAAGCGACTTGCTATCTGCGATCTGCGTAATTCCGCGCTTGCCGTTGGCATCGCGGCCCAATTGCACGATCACATCAATGACGCTTGCCGAATACGCGATCGTGTCAGACCGCGTAAGACCAATTCCGGTCTGCATCACCATCAACGAAAGCTGTTCGAGAGCGCCGCGTAGCGAGTTGGCATGAATGGTCGAAAAGCTGCCCGGATGGCCCGTGTTGATTGCGCGCAGGAATGATACGCTTTCTTCTCCGCGCAATTCGCCTAGCACGATCCGATCAGGCCGCAGCCGAAGCGCCGCTTGCAGCAATTCATTGGCTGTGACTTTCGCTTCGCCAAGCTCGCCTTTAACCGCGACAAGGCCGACAGAATTCTCGCCGGGAAATTTCAATTCAGGCGTGTCTTCGACCATCACTACGCGTTCTTGCACCGGTATTTCGCCAAGCATGGCATTCAAAAACGTCGTCTTACCTGTGCTGGTGCCGCCGGAAATCAGGATTGTTTTGCGGTTGCGGATCGCTTTGCGAAGATATGCGATCGGTTCCATTTGCGGGTCTGGCATCGCAACCACGGTTTCACCGGACAGCGGCCCGTTATCATACGCATCCAGCGGCAAATCCAGCCGCCGGTGACGGCGAATAGCCATGATCCAGTGTTTACGACTGGCAGGCGGTCCGCAAAATTGAATACGCGCACCGTCGGGTAATGTCGCCCCCAACAGCGGGTGTTCCCGATTGATCCCCTGATGCGATACCCGCGCGACCTGTTCTGCCAAACGCTGGACCAAACGATCATCAATTTCGGGCGTGACGATCTTCTTGATGCCGGGATCGGACGCGTCCTCAATCCAGACTTCGCCCGGTCCGTTGACCATGATCTCGGTCACAGTGTCCTTATCCAGCCAGCGTTTGAACGGCTGTAGATAGGCATCGAGATAGACGCTGCGCTCTCCCATTGCGATCAAGCTGTCTGTCGCAGCCGCCTCGGCGCTGCTTGCCTGTTCAGCGGCTTCGCCTTTTGAGGATAAGGGATGGATGTCCGCGCTCATGGTTCAGCCTGCAATCATTGAACCGTGCTGAAATCCAGATCGCGCGCGGCAAACACGCGGATCGGTTCACCCGGACTAACGCGGATTGTGGGGCTGATCTGACCGTCCTGTTGCAAGGCCGTGCTGGCCGCGCTTTGTCCGCCGCCAAGGACAACCGAGGCGCCGCCAGAGGCGATTGCACCCAACCCATCCACCAGCGAAAGCAGCAAAGCCGAGCCAAACCGTTTGAAAAACTTGCTGTCGACCTCGCCCTCCAACCCGGTGGTGCCATCAAAAGCGACAGCAGGTGAGGCGATGTTCACAGATGCGCCATCTGGCCGGATCAAACGGGTCCAGATCACATAGGCACGTTTTTGCCCCTGCTGAACGCCCGACTGATATTGACCGATCAAACGTGACGATCGCGGGACGAGCACTTTCTTGCCGTCAAAACTCAACACGTCCTGGCTTACGACAGCGCGGACATAGCCGGGCACATCGGTGTTGATCGCCGTCTCCAGGATCGCAGGGATCAAAGTGCCTTCGGTAACGGTGGTTGAAGGGTTCACCATCGAGCGCGCCTGCGCAGGTGCGCCCCCTACCCCGCCGACACGGCTCGCAAAGGCTGCCGCAGAGCCAAGCGCGCCGGTATCACCCGTACTTGCCCCGCCCGCCGGTGTTGCAGCCGTGGGCGCTTCCACTAACCGGTTCCCTTGCGAGCCTGTGCTTGCATCGTAAACCATTGTCGGGCTGGCATAGGGATTGGTGGCCGGCGAATTGCCGGTGTTGGGATTGTTCGACAGGATCGGCGCCGGTACGGCGATAGGAGTGGGTGACACTTCCTGAGGGGCATCAACCGGCGTGGGCGAAACCGGAACCGCTGCGACTTGCGCAGGCGGTGCCACGTTCGGATTGCCAACCGGTGCCGGTTGATCGCTGGTTTGCGCAGCTTGCATCGCCCAAAAGGTTACCGCACCCAAAAGACCCACAATCGCCACACCGGCTGCAGGGCCCAGCCCTTCGGTTTTCGCCTTGCGATCAATGACCGCTGGAAAACCATTGCGGCTCGCAAGGTCGATAATCTCGGCGGATTCGCTCTCACGCGGGTCACCGGACGGCGAACCATCAGCTGCACCCTTTTTAGGTGGAAGACGCATAGCCAAACGCATTACTTCTGCTCCCCGGTCTGAATGTCATTCGCCCGGCTCATGATCCAGTGTCCCCGGTTGCCGATATTCCTGCACTGCGCGGATCGGTTGGCACAGGGCCATTATTGATGAGGGTTGCGGTGTCCGCACCCGAACGCAAAATGATTTTTGCAGGAACGGTGTCCAGAACAACGGTATCACCGCGAACCGTGAAATTTACCGGCCCTTCCTCGCCGTCATAATTCGTAACGAGAATGGCCGGGATCGGCGTTCCGATCGGCCATGTCAGAAACACCGCATCACCATTGTCATACGTGCGCGAGGGCACAAGCGCCGTGACCCCGGAACTTACCCATGCGAAATTCAAACTTTCGGGATCCGCGACAGCATAAGGATCATTGGCCGCCGCCAATTCTACAGGCGTCGCTGCCTCGCGCGCTTGTTCCTGAGCCGCTGCAAGACGGGCCTCTTCCTCTGCCTTCTCGGCCTCGGGATAGGTGAACTTCATCACATAAAGCGGCGTGTTGCGCGGGCTTGCAACCAGATCGAAAAGATAGGTCCGCTTGCTCGTGACGACAGTCATGTTGGTCTTTGCATTGGGATCAAGCGGCTTCACAAACAACAAAGATTGCGCCTTGTTGGGCTGCACCTGCCATGCCTGACTATCGCCTATCGCGACATTTTCGATCGCTTCGTCTTCTCGGAACTTGATCGTGGTTTGAACTTTGACCCTGCCCGAAATGGTGAACACGCTGCCTTCGTCATAAGTACGGGTCTGTAGGCGAACGTCGTCTTGCGCTTGAACAGGCAGCGCAAAAGCGAGTGCGAACGCACAAATCGACAGCCGAAAGGTGCCGGCACGGATCATGAAGTTTTCTCCGGTCTGGATGCTATTCTTGCGGTGCCGGCTGAACGGAACCGGTTGCCGATGCCGCGCGTGCGCGACGTGGATGGATTGAGCGGCGCGGCCTGACCGCCCCCCGAAGATGTCGCAAAAACCTTTGTCTCGCGAATGGTTGCTCTGCCGCTGCCGCTATCATTGGCGGCGGATATGACCGTAGCCTGAGGGGCAACATCCATGCGCCGCCGATTGGCGGTGCCGGCCGGCGCGATTTGCGCTGCCCGAGCCGGCGCCGAGCTGGCAGACGCTGCGGCAGCTGGCGCTGCAACGGCTCCGCCTCGAACGGGCTCATCCTTGTGCGGCACCAGACCAAAAACCTGCCAACCTGAAACCATGGTGGTGGCGACCTTCAAGACGATGAACATCAAAGCGATATGGACCGACCCGACAAGAAAGAATGCCATCGCCGCCTGTTGGTCGATCTGTCCCGGCACAGCGACCAAAGCCGCAAGGATGGGAACCGCCATTTCGAGCATGATCGAACCGCCCAGCACCGCGAACAGCGGCGCAAGCGCCAGCATGGTCACACCTTTCAGCCAGCCTGTGAACAGGCCGCGCGTACCATTGAACAGCGCAAGCACGACAAAGATCGGACCTACCGCCAAAAGCAGCGCAAGACCGATACGCGCGGTCACCAACAGGCCAACTGTACCCAGCAGCAAAAGCATCGCGCCGATCCACATCATTCCCTGTGGCGAGAACGCGCTGATATCGGTCGTGTCACCGCTGGCCTGTTGAACCGCCAGGAACACGACATCGAGCTTTTGCGCAAATGTAGCGGTGGCCGATCCATCTGCACCGGTAATTGCGCTCGCGATTTGATCCGGCCCGTCGACGAACAAATTGTAGAAAATGGCAGAAAAAGCAGCGAAGCTGGTCGCAAAAGTCAGAACAAGACCCAGCGTCATCATTTTCGGCACCAATGCCCGAATGGACACGTTGGTGCGGCCCAGCATCAAACTGATCCCGAAAAATGCGACGTAAAACACCAGCAGTAATGTAAGCGCCAGGGCCAGCTCGCCATCGGCTCCGAATATGCGCGAAAATGCCTGCTCGCTCACTTGCGAGGCGATGCAATCCACCGCAGTCAGCGCAGCGGAAACACCCGTGCCCATTTCCTGAGCGGCGAGATCGCACGTGGTTGTCATTCGGCCGCCTGCCAGACAGGTTCGCCGTGTTCGTCCACCTCCGCTGTGGCCTCGGGCCATGCATGACCTGTAAGCGCCGGATACCATTGCGACGGATCATCACCGACAGCTTCACGAAGCAGATCGAGCCGCCGGACAGAAGCTTCGCGGCCAGACAGCACGGTCAAAACCTCTGGAGCGCCCGACAGATCAAGCCGCACGACGACGCTGGCATCGGGCTGGCGCACAAGGAAACAGCGGCTGTGCGCGGGCAATGTGCGGATCAGGGCAAATTCGTGATCGGTCAGGCCAAAACCGTCGCAATAATCCTCTGGCCGTGCCCGGCTGTTGGGCATGAAGATCATCGTCGCGGTTTGTTCGACCAATGCGGTCGAGATACGGCTTTCCAAAGCATCACGCGCGGATTGCGTGGCAAACCCGACCAAAGCATTGCGTTTGCGCAAAGTCTTGAGCCAGTCACGGATGCGCGCCGCAAACACCTCATCATCAAGCGCCTTCCAGCCCTCGTCGATCAGGATCATGGTCGGCTCCCCATCAAGCCGTTCTTCAATGCGGTGGAACAGATACATCATCACCGGCGTGCGCAAACGTGGGTTTTCAAGCAGCTGCGTCATGTCAAAACCAAGCACACGCTGATCAAGATCAAGCAGGTCTGCTTCGTTATCGAACAGCCATGCATATTCACCGCCATCGCCGGTGATATCGCCGATCCACGCGCCGAGCCTGTCTGCGAGATCGCCCGGTTGCGGCCGGCGTGCACCGGCGAGCAATTCTTTGAAGTGGCGCAGGCGGCGAAGGCTTGGATCGTTCTGATACGCAGCATCGACAGCCGCGCTGATCGTAGCGAATTCTTCGGGTCCGTCCGCTTTTAAAAGCACCGCGAGCCAATCGCGCAGGAATGCTTTGTTGGAAGGCGTATCGGGCAAAGACAGCGGGTTAAAACCGGTCGGCTCGCCCGGATTGATCCGGTCGTAACGCCCGCCAATGCCGCGGATAAACAACTCGGCACCGCGATCTTTATCGAACAAGATCGTGCGCGGTTTGAACTTTTGCGCTTGCGCCGCAAGGAAGTTCATCACGACAGTTTTGCCCGAACCAGATGGCCCGATGACCGAAAAATTGCCCAAATCTCCGTGATGGAAATTGAAAAAGAACGGTGTGGCGCTGGTCGTTTCCAGCAGAGTCACGGCGCTGCCCCAATGGTTCCCCTCTGCCTGCCCCAGTGCAAAGCCATGGAAGCTGCCGAAACCTGCCATATTGGCCGATGAAATGAGCGCGCGGCGTACGATATATTCCTCGTTACCGGGGAATTGCGCCCAAAAAGACGGCTCTAGATTGGTGTCTTCACGAACGGCGATGGCGCCCGTGTCTGCCAATGCAGATCCGCAGGCTGCGGTTGCAACATCCAACCGGTCGAGGGTGCTTTCACGCACCAACACAGTGAGGTGGTGATCCCCAAAACCGACGGCTCCGTTGCTCAAGGCATCACGCGCAGACATCATATCCGCACGTTCGGCGGCGGCATCTTCATCCACCGAGCGGGAGCGGCGCAAGGCCAGATCGATCCGTTCACGGGCTGTAGTGCGCTCATTCGGCGCGTAGCTTTCCGTCACGACCATCTCGTACGGAAGGCGCAGCAATCCATCGAGCAAGCCGGGCGATGTTGCCTCAGGATAGTCTTTCAGCCCAAGGATCGCCGAAAATTCTGGATCAGAGCTGCCGCGCAGCTCCATCGCATCCAGACCAAAGCTCGCACGGCGATACGGCAGCATCTGGCCAATGTCGGTGTCTTCATGCGGCCGGCGAACAGGACGCATTTCACCGTTGTATATCGCCGAAAGCAATTCGAGCATTTCCGAATTGGTCCCGCCGCCCGGTGCCGAATAATCGCCCAATATGGTCGCGCCGTAAGCGGAAAGCGAGGCGACAAGCCCTGTGGCCGCCGCCTTCAGACTGCGCAGATCCTTGTAATCCGCTTCGAGCTCTTCCTGACCGCGCCGGTTCCAGAATTTCGAAATACGCTCTGGCAGGCCGGTTTTGCCGCGCGCGGGCCGGCGGATCAGTGTGACAAACTGATCATTGATAAACAGTGATCCGCCCGCCAATCGCTCTTTCCATCGCGCATCAATATGACGCGATAGCGGGTCTGCAAATTCCGCATCCAGCTCAACCTCGACCCGGCGGCGGATCACGTGATGATACAGCACAAACCGCGCATCCAGCGTGGATCGCAGCATCACCTCACGCGTCGCAGCGTGGGCGTTTAGCGCGTCGGAATCCTCGGTTTCAAACAACAGGCCAGGCACCTGGATCGCAGTCATGACCGATCCATCGCGCAGCAGCACAGTGTTTTCGTCAATCAACCGTTCGTACGGCAAACGGTCGCCAGCGCGCGCTTCTTTCGCGCTCCATGCGGCCGCTCCGATCCATTTAACCATTATTCCCGGCCCTCCTTTGGGTGGCCCAGTGTCGTTCTTGCGTCAGGGTGTGTAGCTGTTGCAGCCCCAGCGCTTGTAATTCGGGATGCGCGGGCATTTCGACACTTTGGTGATCCAGAGATCGAAAATACGCGGTTCGCGCAGTGAAGCAAAATAGCCAACCACATGCATCACCAGCGGCACCGGCAATATCCACCAGCTCTTCAAAATCAGGAATGCGATCGTCGTCACCATCAAATTGATGATAAAGAAATTCATCGTGACGCCTGCAAACATTTGCGGACGAGTGAGTGCACGGTGCACCGGATTTCTGACGAGATCATTCATGTTTTGTTGTTTACACCGCCGACTGAATGCCCGCGACGATAGTCGTCGCCCCGAACAGAATGAACACGCCGATGATTACCGTGGCGCCAAAACGCCAATTCATCCGGCCAGTAAGCATCATGAAACCGATTGCCGCCACAGCCATCACTGCAACAGTCGTCGCGACTGTACCCAGCAGTGTCCCTTGCAACCACAAAAGCGCGTTGTTGATGGGACCTGCGCCTTGCGGATCGGTGCCCTGTGCGCTGGCCGCAGCAGGCATCAGTATCATAGTCAAAAAGGCCGCAATCCGGGCCGGCATCTGAAACAGCGATGTCATTACTTTTTCCATTGTCCTCAAAAATTACGTGTTGGCCATGAATGCGAGATTATTGCCCCGCAGGCCGTGCATGGTTGGCAAGACGCCCCATGATGGCAGCAACATATTGCTGTGTCTCGCGAATGTTTGGAATTCCGTTGGCCCGGGCCACTCTGCCGGGCCCCGCATTGTATGCCGCCAATGCCTTTTCCAGATCGCCGTCAAACCGGTTTAGCTGTTCACGAAGGTAACGCGCCCCGCCCTCCAGATTGGCCTCTGGATCGTCCGGATCTACGCCTAGATAGCGCGCTGTACCCGGCATTAGTTGAGCCAGACCGCGCGCACCGGCGGGTGATAAGGCGGTCTCGCGCCAGCGGCTTTCCTGCCACACAAGAGCTTCGAGCAATCTTGGGCTCAGATCATAGCGCAAGGATAATTCTGTGATTTTCGCGATATAGCGATTGGGAACGCCAATCGTGCCAAGCTGCGGGGTAATCGCAGCGACCAGCTCTGTGCCGTTTGCAGAAACTGTGTCGGTGATAATTGCAGGACCGGGTGAAGGCGCACCGCCAGCAACCCAGCGCGCACCCGTGCCATCCACTTCCATAACATCAGCCTGCGCAGAAACTGCGCTGACAGCTATCAAAGCAGCAACAAAGACTTTGCTCGCTTGCGCTAGAATCACAGTGATCCCTCCATGTCCCGACTGATGACTAACCTAAATGACAATCAGGTGACAGAGGCAAATAGGCAGGAGGTTAACCGATCACGCTGAGCCATTAATCCATTAAACGCGAAACGAGCCTGACCAAGAACAGTCAGACTCGTTTCAAATCCATCATCATTTCGTCTGTCCTGGACCGCGAAAGGATACGCGCCCGGGAAAAAGCAGCCTATTCCGCCAGAACAAGCCGGCTGTTTGCCGGACGGAATTCTCCGCGATCAAGCATGGCGATTGCTCTGCGCGCAAGACGGCGGGAATCGATTGTGCTGCCGCTGGCTGTTTCCAGCTCGAAATGTTCAGGGCTCGACATGGCCGCTTTAAACAGGCTGCGCGCTTTGGCATCGTCACCAGTCTGCGCGAAAGCGATGCCCATATTAATCAAAAGCGCCGGATCATGAGGCGTTTCATCCAATTGCGGCTCGATCGTTTGGATTGCGGACGCGCTTTTACCCTGGACAAGCGACGCCGCGCCAAGCTCGGCCGTCGCAGGCGCATCATTGGTTGGTGCATCGACAGCCGGATTGGCCGCCGCAAGCGCAATGACAAGTGTTGTGAATGTCATAAAAGTTTCCCTCGCGAATATGACAGTGATGTTACACGGCCTTCATAAATGTGCAACATAAACGTAACATTTGTCATACAGAGGTTATTTCCGGACTTAACCTACTGATTTTATGAACTTATTTTGACGCACCCCTCCCCATTGATATTTTCCTGCGCGCGATTGTTCAGCCTGCGATTGACGCAAAACAGTCATATTCAAGAAAGTCTGTGGAAACAGTATTCTAACTGTAATGCTGAAATAATTCTGTCACCGGCGAGACCTAGTCGGCCCCCAGCGCATCGCATTGCGCATTCCGATTCTCGGTTGTTTTAGGGGACCGTTCGCTGTGAAAAATATTCAACGTTCTTTCGTTCTTGGCGCAAGCCTTATTGCTCTTGCCGGTTGCGGCGCGGATGAAATCGTTTCGCCAGGCACTAGCGGCGACATCATCATCAACAACCCCGCACCTGCTCCTGCGCCAGCTCCAGCCCCTGCAGGCCCCGCCACTGTCACTCCGGCAGCCGGCTGCCCCACGATCAGCACGCCCAGCGGCCTGACAGATGCCGGCACGATCAGCGGCCCAACCGGCGAATATCGCGTATGTCAGCTGCCAGCGACATTTACAGTGGATGACACCCTGCCGTTCATTGATGGCCTGCTGTATCAAATTAACGGCCGCGTTAATGTCGGCACGGACCAGGGTTTCAGCAGCACAAACACCGATGTCACCCTTGTGGTTGAACCCGGCGTAATCTTTTTCGCACAGGCGGAATCATTTTTCGTCGTCAATCGCGGCAACACCATCGAAGCAAACGGAACAGCTGATCGCCCGATCGTCTGGACCAGCCGCGATAACGTATTGGGTCTCGCCAACGATAACAGCCAAGCCCAATGGGGCGGGGTAGTTTTGCTGGGCCGCGCACCTGTTTCGGATTGTTCCGACCAAACATTCAATACCGCAGCCAACCCGAACGCTAACCCGCAGTGCGAACAACAGCTCGAAGGCACCGTGGTCGCCACACCTTTTGGCGGAACCAACAGCGCGGACAGCTCCGGTTCGATGACTTTCAACCAGATCCGTTTTTCCGGATTTGAACTGCAGCAATCCAACGAGCTGCAATCGCTCACAACCGGCGGAACTGGATCGGGCACTGTCATCGCCAATCTGATGTCCTTCAACAGCTCTGACGATGGCCTCGAATTCTTCGGCGGTTCGGTCAATGCCAGCAACATCGCAGTGATCGGCGCATCGGATGATTCGCTTGACGTGGATTCGGGCGCGCAGGCAAACCTTGAAAATGTTCTCGTTGTTCAGCGCACCGGCACCGGAGACAGCCTGATCGAGTTTGACTCGCCCGATGACCTTTCCGACGGAACACCCGGCAATGCACTTCCGCAGAGCCGCCTCGCGGTGAACGGCTTTACCTTCGTGCAGCGCTCATCGTCTTCCTCGCAAGCTATTCGCGCTCGCGGTGGTCCGGCACTCAGCCTCACCAATGGTGTGATCGACGTTGATACAGCAGACGACGTCTGCATCCGCATCGACGAACAGATCACGCTGAATGCAATCATCGGCTTTGACTCGTTGCTGTGCGACGGAGCCAACCGCCCCGTTCGCGGTTCGTCGGGTGTCAGCGACGCTGATGTTCAAGCGATCGTTGACGCCGGTACCAACAACAATCTGGTCGGCACGCTCACGCTGACTGGTACCTTCATCAACGGCGCGACTGAAAGCGCGGTACCCGTATTCAATGCGACTGCCCGTTCCAGCTTCTTCACCGCGCGGGCAGCGATCGGTGTCAACAACGCGTTCGGCAACTGGGTCTGCGATTCCACAATAATGGATTTCGGCAGCTCCACCGGCAATTGCACATCGCTGCCAGTTTACTGATCCAGCGACTTCGACTTTTTGGGGGAGGCGCTGCGGCTTTGCGGTGCCTCCCCCAAGCAACATCTAAGCGAGCCGACCTCGGCTCTGTTCATTCAAGACCAAATTTTAAGGGGGTCAGCGTTATGTCGACCGGTACGCGTCTGGCAGGTTTGCTGTTTCTTTCATCGTCATTGTCTTTCCCGACTGCGCTTTATGCGCAATCAACCGATGCACCTGCGCCGCAGGAAGCCGAGGGGGACGCTGTCGAGGATATCGGCGACCTGCAAGATGAAAGCGAAGCTGATCAACCGGAAATCTCCGTCCCTGGCGGCGGGATCATCGTTACCGGTCGCCGCAACCGCGATCCCGAGCGCAATTCGACGCAGGTCCTCAACGTGCTTTCCGAAGCCGACATTGCGCGCACCGGTGAAAGCGACATCGCTGGCGCGCTTGGCCGGGTTTCCGGTCTTGCGGTGGTTGGTGATGGCCGGGTGTTCGTTCGCGGTCTTGGCGATCGGTATTCGCTCGCGCTGCTCAACGGCCTGCCTCTGCCCAGTCCGGAGCCGCTGAGCCGCGTTGTTCCGCTTGATATCTTCCCGACGAACGTCATCGCATCGTCGCTGGTGCAGAAAACCTATTCTGCGAATTATCCTGGCGAATTTGGCGGCGGCGTAATCAACCTCACCACCAAAGCGGTGCCGGTCGAAGACTTCCTCAGCGTCAGTTTTTCGATGAGCGGCGATAGCGAGACCACTTTTGAAAATGGCCTGACCTATATCGGTTCGAACCTCGATTCATTCGGTTTCGACACGGGTTTGCGCGATATTCCCGGCAACCTTCAGTCATTCCTCGACAGCGGAGAGCGGGTCGGCACTATCGATCTCGCCACGTCAGAAGGCATCGCCGCAGAGCTCTTTCCGGAAAATCTCGTCACGCTGCGCAAGGTCAACAATCAACGGCCAAACTTCTCCGGTTCCATCACAGGCGGCACGTCGATCGAACTTGGCGATGATACGTATTTCGGAATTATCGCGACAGCCTCGATCAAAAACAGCCTGCGCAACCGCACCGTAATCAGTCAGGGCGGTAGCTCCGACCTGTCGGAACTGTTCCAGGATTTCAGCACCTTTATCACCGATGAAAACGTGTTGGTGAACGGCCTTCTCAGCTTTGGCCTCGACTTTGGTGAGCACACGATCCGCTGGACCAATCTTTACATCCGCGACACTCTGAAGACATCGCGGCTTGAGCAAGGCACCGACATTCTGCCCGGTTTCGACGGGTTCGATTTCCAAAATCAGCAGACTGCATTTTTCGAGCGGCAGTTGATCGATACCCAGCTCGTTGCCGAGTTCGATTTTGACCGTTTGGACGTGGATCTGCGTGGGGGGTACGCCCGCACTGATCGCGAAGCACCTTTCAACACATCCTTCAGCTATACGCGGACCAACATTCCGGGCGACCCGTTCGGCGAGCAATTTGTCGCCTATTTCAACCAGCTGTCCGATGCCGGTATCTCGACTGTCGCGTTTGACGATCTTCAGGAAGAGCTGTGGTTTGGCGGTATTGATGTCTCTTACGAGCTGTTTGACAGCTTCGAACTTACCGTAGGCGGCGCGTATTCCGACACCACGCGCCGATCTTCGAGCCGCGAGTTCCGTCCGTTTATCGCGGGCGATTTGCTGGACGATTCGCTTGTCCCTGCGCTTGGCCTGCGCCTTCCGGGCTCTATCATCAATGCGGCCACGCTGACCGGTTTCAACGTCACCCTGACCGAGGCTTCGCCGTTCCCTGTGTTCGACGCGGGCATCGAAACCCAGGCAGGCTATGGTCTGGTTCGCTGGCTTCCGGCGGACAACCTGACCATCGAAGCCGGTGTCCGGTACGAGGACGCCGCGCAGTTTGTCGCGCTTGACCAGACAATCTTCAACGCGCCGATTGCAGGTGCAACACCAACCAACAACAACAACGATTACTTCCTCCCGAGCGGCACAGTCACGTGGGAGCCGATCGACGATCTGCAGCTGCGCTTTTCCGCGTCGCAAACCATCGCCCGTCCGCAATTCCGCGAACTGGTCGAACAAACCTATTTCGACCCGGAATCGAACCGCCGTTTCCGGGGTAACCCGCTGCTTACCGATAGCGAGCTGGTCAATATCGAAGCGCGCATCGAACATTACCTTGGCGGGCCCAATCGCGTCAGCCTTGCAGGTTTTTACAAGGAGATCGACAACCCGATCGAGAACACTTTGATCTCGGCATCGGGCCAGGTTCTCACCAGCTTTGCCAATGCGCCAAGCGCCGAGCTTTACGGGGCCGAGCTGGATTTTGTATACGGCATCGACCTCTATAATCTGGGCGGCACGTTCTTCGAAACGAAACAACTGCTGCTGCTGGCGAACTACACCTATTCGCAGTCGCAAATTAAAGTTGGCGCGACCGATATTTCGCCAACCACATCCAACCCGAACCAGCTTTCCGCTCTTATCTTTGACGATGGCGCGCCGCTGGTGGGTCAATCCGATCATGTCGCCAACCTGTCCATCGGGATCGAAGATACCGAGAAAACCCAGCAGGCGACGCTTATGTTCAACTATGCCAGCGAGCGTGTGACCCTGCGCGGCGGAGCGTTGCCAGATGTGGTCGAAGATCCCGGCCTGACCGTCGATTTTGTCGCCCGTTCCGAAGTCGGCGTAGGCGGTCTTCCGCTCGAGTTGTCGTTCGAAATTCGCAACATATTTGGCCGCGACAATTTCGAATTCCAACAGCTTGGCGCGAACCGGATTGAAATCAACACCTATCAGGTGGGCACTTCATTCTCATTCGGTGTCAAAGCCGAATTCTAATCGGGTCCTCTCCGATCCTCTCAAAGGTCGCTCCGAAAGGGGCGGCCTTCTTTTTTGCTAACCGTCCAGCACAGAAACCTTGTCCATCGGCGGCAGCGGCATACCCATGCCTGTCGGCGCTTTGGGCCTGTATGGCGCTTCGAGCGCGCTGATTTCATCATCGGTGAGCGCAATGTCGAGCGCCGCCACAGCGGCTTTGATATGATGCGGCTTGCTTGCGCCAATGATCGGCGCCGCCACCGCAGGCCGGGTGAAATGCCACGCCAGCCCCGCACTCGCCATCGCAACGCCGCGTTTCTCGGCAATATCGGCAAGCGCGGTGATGATCGCCTGATCAGCGGCTTCATCATCTTTATACAGCATCTTGCCCACGCCATCTGTTTCGCTGCGCACCGTGCCTTCACCCACAGGCCGCGCCAAACGTCCACGCGCCAGCGGGCTCCACGGAATAACGCCAACACCCTGATCCTCGCACAGCGGCAGCATTTCGCGTTCTTCCTCGCGGTACAGCAGGTTGAGCTGGTTCTGCATCGAAATGAAACGGGTCCACCCGTTCGCCCGCGCGGTCTCCTGAGCTTTGGCGAATTGCCATGCATACATTGACGATGCGCCGATATGCAGCGCCTTACCGGCCTTCACGATATCGTGCAGCGCCTCCATCGTTTCCTCGATCGGTGTGCGCTCGTCCCAGCGGTGGATCTGAAACAGATCGACATAGTCCATGTTCAGCCGCGTCAGGCTGTCATCCACCGACTGCATTAACGCCTTGCGCGAATTGCCCCCGGCATTGGGCGATTGCCGCCACGGGAAATACGCCTTTGTGGCGACCACAATCTCATCGCGCCGCGCCATTTCATTAAGCAGTTTGCCGGTAATTTCCTCGGATGTACCGCCAGCATAAACATTGGCAGTGTCGAAAAAATTGATCCCCCCCTCAAGCGCGGCGCGGTAAAACGGGCGGCTATCCTCTTCGCCCAGCAACCAATCGCCGTGCCACCCCTTGGTCGTATCACCATAGGTCATACACCCCAGACAAAGCCGCGAAACCATCAGACCGGACGGGCCGAGAGGTGTGAATTTCATGTCATTCTCCTTCGCAACAATGGGCCGATTCTATGGACCGATACCTAGCGATAATTTCCAACACTGCTTGACACTTTGGGCGATGTGTCATGCGATGCCTACAGGGTTAAACCAATGATTTAATTGGCAAAGGCGCATGTAGGACACAGATGACAACTTCCCAACTCGGATCGGCTCATCCTTCAGACAACATAAGCATCCGCACTGGCATAAATTGGCGGGTGTAGGAAAGCCATACACTGTTGGAAAGCGGACCGTCTGCTTGCGCCGCGTTTGGGGTGTCATCCAAGACAGCACCCTTCATTTCGAATCCAACACGATCGGCAGACTGATCACTATATATCACAATAAGATTGATAGTGATTGATATTGCCTGATATTGATCCTTCAGTCAGTATATTCAGAGACAGTTAGTTCGTCGGGGAGTCGAGAATTGCCACAACCGGGCTTTACGAATGCCGGCATCCCCTCGCCGTCAGCAATCGGAGAACGACCATGAAAATCACGAATGTGTTAGCACCGATTATAGCTGTGATTTCCATTCTGAGCGCGCCCGCCGCGAACGCTGTCACGTGGCAAGCCGAATGGATCTGGGCGAACGAGAGAGCTGTCATCCCCAATAGCTGGGCTGCTTTGCGCAAAGACTTCACCGTTTCCGAAATCGATGGCGCAACGATTGCCTATGTCAGCGCCGACACGAAATACTGGTTGTGGATCAATGGTGAGCTGGTCGTATTCGAGGGAAGCTATACCGGTGGGCCAAGCCCGGTAAAGCCCGCTCCGCGGGTCGATAACTTCCCAATCGCATCGCATAAATATTACGACGCAATCGATATCTCCCCTTACCTCAAACAGGGTGAAAACACGATTGCCGTCCTCGCTTGGTACTACGGCGATAATGGGACCAAGGGCACCCATATTTCCACGGGCCAGCCCGGTTTTCTGTTTCAGGCCCAAGTCGGCGACCAACTGATCGTGTCCGATGCGTCTTGGAAGGCCAAAACGCACACAGCCTATCAACCCGTTGAGAAAAAACCCCCATTCAGGGTCGCTGCGTGGAACGTGAACTATGACGCCCGTAAATCGATCGGTGATTGGAGTGACGCCGCTTGGTATCGTGCCGATTATGACGATTCTTCCTGGGACGCGGCAAAGGGTGGCCGCAAACCACCACGGGCGCCCTTCTTTAATCTGTTCAAGAGCGACGTGCCACCATTAAACAATTTCGGACTGGCAAATTGCGAGAATTATCCTGAGGCCCGATTCCCGTTCGTGAGTGACGGCAATACCATCAAGTGCAATCTGGATTTCAACAAAAACGTCACTCCTTATTTCGACATAGAGTCGGATGAAGGGCTGGAAATCTCGATCGGTTCCAACATGACGCGGAACACGATTGACAGTTTTTACACCACTACAAACGGCCGCCAGCAATTTGAGTCCTACTCTTGGATGAACGCCAGAATTCTGGAGTTCAATATCCCGGCAGGGGTGACCGTCCATGGTCTGAAATATCGTTGGACTGGCGTGGGCGAACCGCGGGGGCATTTTGAAAGTGATGATCCGTGGTTCACTCGTATCTGGCAAATGTCAGAGAACACCTTGTACATTTGCGCGCGTGACAGCTTTATGGACACCCCGGACCGAGAGCGCGGTCTGTGGATCGGTGATGTCGCAGACCAAGCGAGCTACCTATTCTACGTCATGGACCAACCGGGCCGGGATTTGCTGAAGAAAGCAATCACAGTCACCATGGCGTTTAGCGATTCCGAATCCGGTATATTTGCCGGACTTGGGCCGGGGCGCTTCCGCGAGCTTCCCGCACAAAGCCTGCAATTTATCGAGCAGGGTGTTTGGCATTATTACTATAACACCGGCGATTTAGAGACGCTGCGCTACGCCTACCCCTATGTGCATCGATATCTCACACTTTGGGAGACCCAAGAGAATGGTTTGATCGTTTTTAGAAATGGTGCGTGGAGCTGGACCGATTGGGGGCCGCAAGAGACAATCGATTACGATGCCATCCAGAACGCGCTATATTACAGCGCCTTGGTCTCGGCGCGCAAGATGGCCCTGGAGCTTAACGATGATACGCATCTGGAATTCTACGACAGGCGGATCAAAGAGCTGAAGCGATCTTATCAAGAACAATTCTGGCAGGACGGCTTTTTCAGCAGTGATCCAGAGACGCTTAAGGATGATAGGGCCAACGCAATTGCAATTCTGTTCGGCCTGGCTGAGCCTGAGCAATATCAAGCCATCGTCGATAATGTCTTGGTTCCCAATCAATTCGCCAGCCCCCATTTTGAATGGATGGTCTATCAAGCGATGGCGAAAGCGGGGCGGTATGACGATGCCTTGGAAAGAATGAAGCAGCGTTATGCAGAGCAAGTCAACAATCCGGCGCTTTCCACTTTAGCCGAATATCTGCCGAGCGGTGGCACGGAAAATCATGCCTGGAACGCCCCTGCGACCGTTCTAAGCCAGCATATTGCCGGCATCGAGCCCACTTCAATCGCTTGGAGAACGTATCAGATCATGCCCAATCTGGCGCATTTGAAGTATGTGAAACAACTGGTTCCTAGCGTTCAGGGTGACATTGCATTCGAGATGCGTCGTGACGACGCTGAGATTTCGATGGCACTGGATGCGCCTGACAATACGACGGCGATGGTCGGAATTCCCAAAGAACATTTCGAGATAGGAGAAATCACGGCAAACGGCAGCGCCATTTGGGCCAACGGATCACCTTCAGATTCAGCGGGACGCGCCAACGAGCATATCAAATTTGTCGGTGCCGATGAAAAGTACATCAAGTTTGAAGTCGGATCAGGAGATTGGACATTGAGTGCCAAGCAAGTTGTCAGACCAAATGCACCTGATTGAGGGCTGAGCTTTGTAAATTAGGGCATCTTCCGTGCCTGGACCTTGCCGATCGCAGCTTCCGCTTTCCACCCCGCATCCGGTCAATTCATCGTGGCGTGCAGCCGCCTGAGACCGGACAGACAAGCCAATCTGGCCCGAACGCGCCCACAAACCACCTATCAACTCAGCGTTAGCCCGCCATCCACCACCAGTGTTTGCCCCGTCATGTAGGACGAAAGCGGGGATGCAAGGAACATCGCAGCGCCCGCCATTTCCTCTGGCGTGCCGAACCGCCGCATCGGGATCATGGAAATCGCACCGGCGCTGCGCTCGGGATGCTCGGTCGTCACAGTCGTCATCTTGGTGGGCACGAAACCCGGCGCGATCCCGTTCACGCGGATGCCATCACGCGCCCACGCTTCGCCAAGGGACGTCACTAGGCTCGCCGCGCCCGCTTTCGAAGCGCCATAGGCCGGATTGCCCTTGGCCGCGTTGAACGCCGCGACAGAAGAGACGACGATCATCGTGCCGCCGCGCTCGGCCAATCCGGCATGAAATGCGCGCGCGGCATCCATAACGGAATTGAGATTGACGTCGATGACATCATCCCAGCCCTCACGCTCAAATTCCTGACGTCCGTACTTTACGATCCCCTGACTTTGAACCAGCACATCAATCGGCCCAAGCGCGCCTGACAGCGCGGCTGCGGCGTCTCGGTCGGTCACGTTCAATTGCGCGTAATCAATGCCGGTAAAATCGCTATCTTCAGCTTCCAGATAGTCGCCTGCATCAGGCCGCGTTCCCGTGACGGTGACGCTGGCGCCGCGCGCGCGAAAGGCCTGAGCGATGGCATTGCCGATCCCGCTGGACCCGCCGATCACGAGGACGCGTTTGCCGGAAAAATCGAGTGGGTCAGTCATCGTTGCTCGTCCTTAGGTTGCTCGTCCTTAGATAGAGCGGCTCACGACTTCTTTCATGATCTCGCTGGTGCCGCCATAGATGCGCTGAACACGGGCATCGCGCCACAGGCGGGCGATGGGATATTCGTTCATGTATCCCGCGCCGCCATGCAGTTGCAGACAGGCATCGACCATTTCCCACTGCATTTCGGTGTGCCACAGTTTCGCCGCGCTGGCTTCATCCGTGGTCAATTCGCCGCGCAGGTGGCGGGCGATGGCCCAGTCAAGATGCGCCCAGCCGACTTGCAGCTTGGCCTTGAGGTCTGCCAGCGTGAATTTGGTGTTTTGAAATTCAAACACTGTGCTGCCGAATGCTTTGCGGTCTTTGGTGAACTTTACCGCTTCATCAAACGCGCGCTGCGCCCCGCCTTGCGCAGATACGGCAATGCTCAGGCGTTCCTGAGGCAGTTCTTCCATCAGGTGGACAAAGCCGCGCCCTTCCCCGCCCAGAATGTTGGTTTTGGGCACGCGGACGTCCTGAAAAAACAGCTCTGACGTGTCGGCGGAATGCTGGCCGATCTTGTCGAGGTTGCGGCCCTTTTCAAATCCCGGCGTGCCTGCATCGACCAGCACCAGCGAGGTGCCCTTTGCACCCGCTGCCGGATCGGTCTTGGCGACAACGATCACAACATCGGCGTTCTGCCCGTTGGTGATGTAGGTTTTGGACCCGTTGATGATGAGGTGATTGCCATCTTCGATCGCGGTGGTGCGGATCCCCTGAAGATCGCTGCCGGTGCCCGGTTCGGTCATCGCAATGGCAGTGATGATATCGCCGGACACCATGCCGGGCAGATATTTCGCCTTCTGCTCTTCGCTGCCCAGCCGTTCAAAATAATTGACGGTAATGTCGTTTTGCAGCGTGAAACCGGCGGATGATCCAAGATAGGCGAGCTCTTCGGCAAGCACGCAGTTGAACCCGAAATCGAGGCCCAAGCCGCCATTTTCCTCAGCGACTGTGGGGCACAGCATCCCTGCCTCGCCTAATGCCTTCCAGGCCTTTTTCGGGACAATACCCTCTTCCTCGTGCTGATCGAGAAAGGGCTCCATATGTTCGCCCAAAACTTTGCGGACAGTGTCGCGGAACGCCTCGTGGTCTTCGTTATAAGCGGTGCGATAAGCGGTATCGAGCATTGCTGGCATCTCTCCATAGTCAGCAGTCAGGTTGCAGGCTGCAACTGACCGGATCGGAGAGGATTTGTAAAGCGCGAAACGTCCGAATCCCGCCAGACTTTAGCCTACAAATGCGCGCTCGATCACGAACTGGCCCGGTTTGTTGTTCGCGCCTTCCTCAAAGCCGCGCGCTTCCAGATCGGCGGCGTGATCTTTGATCATCGCCATGCTGCCGCACAGCATGACGCGGTCTTCATCCGGCACGAAATGCTGCGGACCTTTGCTGTCTTTGAACAGTTCGCCATTGTCGATCAGCGTCTGAATCCGGCCCGTGGTGCGGAAATCTTCGCGGGTCACAGTCGGCACGTAGATCATTTTCGCCCGGTCTTCGTCTTCAAGCAACGGATCGCCTTCGAGCTTGCTTTCCAACAGATCGCGGTAAGCCAGCTCTTCCTTGTGGCGCACAGAGTGCACGACGATCACTTCGTCATACATGCCGTACACTTCGGGATCACGCACGAGGCTCATAAACGGCGCAAGGCCGGTGCCGGTCGACAGCATGAACAGCCGTTTGCCAGGCAAAAGCGCATCCGTCACCAGTGTGCCGGTTGGTTTCTTGCCCAGATATACGGGATCGCCGACTTTGATGTGCTGAAGCCGCGAAGTGAGCGGGCCGTCCTGAACCTTGATCGAAAGAAACTCGATCTCTTCCTCATAGCTGGGGCTCGCCATGGAATAAGCGCGCAGCAGCGGCTTTCCATTGTCACCCGGCAGACCGATCATCACAAATTCGCCGGAGCGGAAACGGAAGCTCGCCGGACGGCTCATCTTCAGAGTGAACAGGCTATCGGTCCAATGGTGGACATAGGTGATAGTCTCAACAGAAAGCGCGCCGCTTTCCTGAAATTGTTCGCGGTCGTTGATCGGCTGGGTCAAAACTTGGGCCTCGAATAACAGTGAAACGCCGCACGTTCGCGGCCAGATTGAGGGCGCAAATGGACTTTTCGCGCGCCTGCATCAAGGTAGTTTAGCGATAAAGGGTGAAAGTGGCGCTTTGCAGCCCGCTCTTACGCGCCCGCTTTGGCCAGTGCCGCTGTCACCTTTGCGGATTGATTTGTGACCGCTGAAACGCTGGCTGGATCGCTTGGCGGGACAGGTGCAGCATCGGGCCACAGCGCAAGTAACGCATCCAGTTCGGCCCGGACTGCATCACCGTCTGGCGCTGCGATCTCTTCGGAAAGCTGGCGCGCAACTCGGGCAAAGCCCCATGCGTCCTGATATTCACCGGCATCACTTACTGCGCCATCTGTCACGCCGATCGCATATTCTTTGGCAATCAAACCCATCAGATAGGGGATGAGCTGGGCCGGATCACCGCCCGCTTCGCTGCGCATTTTGGCCAGATTGGCTTCAACTTCGGCCAGTTGCGGCTCGATCTCGCTGGCCGGCTTTCCCGCTTCAAGCGCGGCAGAAACCGCTTCGAATGGCGCCGGATCAAACCCGATAGCATCCAGTCCTTCACGTTCTTCGGCGTAACTTTCGGAAACCGGATGCAGCAGATGCGGTCCGCCAGCCGGCCCCTCACCCGCCCGATAGAGCGCAATGCCCGCCTCGACATGGCCCGCCATAAAGGCGAGCCGCTCGGCCAATTCTGCTGTGCCTGCAGGAGCAGAGGTTTCGCTGTCTTCGCAGCAATCCGGCTCCGCCGTGCAGCCCGCCATCAACAAACCCAGCGCGCCCAAAGCTCCGGCGAAGATGCGTGGAGATTTCATTTTTAATTCCATCCTGCGCGGTCAAAAATCTGCACGGCTTGCGCTTGATTGCGGCCAATTTCCGCAGCGTTGAGCGTGTCCGGTTTAAACTTGCCCAGCGATTCGACGGCCGAGTTTGCTTGCAGCCCGACCACCGCTGGATATTCATGGTTTCCGTCTGCGAAATAACGCTGCGCGCTGTCCGAAGTCAGGTATTCAAGAAACGCGATTGCATTCGCTTTGTTGGGCGAAGTTTTCACCAGTCCTGCACCGCTCACATTGATATGCGTGCCGGCTGCGTCCTGATCGGGGAAAATCACGCCGAGCTTGTCAAACAGCGCCTTTTCGTCATCATCGCCGCCTGCAAAACGCGCCAGATAATACGTGTTCACAACAGCGATGCGGCATTCGCCCGCAGCGACGCTTTCGATCTGAGCGGTGTCATTGCCCTGCGGATCACGCGCAAAATTGGCCACGACGCCTTCAGCCCAATCTTCGGCTGCCTCTGCACCGCGATTGGCGATAATGCTCGAAAGCAGCGATATGTTGTAAATGTTGGAGGATGACCGGATGCAGATATCGCCTCGATACGCTGGATCAGCGAGATCGGCATAGCTCGTGAGGCCCGCAGGCTCGCCCGCTTCCTTGTTATAAATAATCACGCGGGCGCGGGTCGATAGACCAAACCACAGGCCCTCGGGGTGGCGCAGATAATCGGGCAGACGTTCGGCCAGAATTTCGCTTTCCACAGGGGCCAGAACGCCGGCTTCTTCCGCGCGCCACAGGCGGCCCGCATCGACAGTGATAAGCAAATCCGCCTGCGAAAACTCGCCTTCGCTCTGAATTCGTTCGATCAAGGCATCTGCATCGGCTTCGATCAGGTTCACTTTGATCCCGGTCTGCTCGGTAAAGTCCTCATACAGCGCCAGATCGGTGTCATAATGGCGCGATGAATACAGGTTTACCTCGCCGCCTTCACCCGTATCGGCCGATGGTGCGCATGCAGTGACAGCCAGCGCCAACAGGCCGCCGAGAAGTGCCTTTTTCATATCGAATCCTTCAAATCATTTCTTGCGAGTGATTATCATTAGTAGGGCTAAGTGCAAGGCTTATCTGGAGGCCTTGCCATCACCGTACGGTCGCAATGGACGGCCCGTCGCTATGCCGATGCGAAAGCGCGGATACTGCCCGGTTGCGGGACCGGTTTGTATCGCTGGTCCGGCGACACCGGCAGCACGGTTTCCACCGTCAATTCATCACCTGCGCCGGTTTTGAGCAAGACGCGGTACCCCTCGCCCAGCGTTTGAACATCGCGGACCGCAAGCCCTTGATCATCGGCCACACAATCAATGTGATCGGCAAACAACAGCAGATCAAACCGCGAGCCCGGCGGCAAATCGCCTGCCAGACAGGTGAGCGGCCATGCGCCGAATACCGTTTGCAAGGCGTCACCTGCGCGCTCGGCAGAAATCACCTGCGCGCCGCCGAAAATCGCGCCGACCGATGCGGTGGCCGGTGCATCATGCAGCTGCGCGGGCGTACCGAACTGAACGATTCGGCCTGCTTCCATAACCGCGATCCGGTCTGCCACATCCAAGGCTTCGGCCGGGTCATGCGTAACCAGGATCGTGGTGGTCCCGCGTTCACGCAGCAGGATGCGGCAATCCCTGCGCAGCCGCCGCCGCAAGACGATATCCACGCTGGCAAACGGTTCATCCATCAACAACACTTTCGGATCGGGAGCCATCGCGCGGGCCAATGCGGCGCGTTGTTGCTGACCACCGGAAAGTTCGTGCGGATAGCGCGCCTCAAGTCCGCTTAGCCCCACCTGATCGAGCCATTCTGTCACGGCACCGCGCTCAGATGGCGGCATCCCAAATGCGATATTCTGCGCAATTGTCATATGCGGGAATAACGCGCCGTCCTGAAACACCAGCCCGATGGGGCGTTTTTCAGGCGGGGGATTGTGCGATGGGTCCGCCAGAACCTCTGATCCCAGAGTAATGCAGCCATCTTGCACTTCCAGCAATCCGGCGGTGAGGTTGAGCAAGGTTGACTTTCCGCAGCCAGACGATCCAAGCAGGCACGTGATCTCACCAGCAGGCGCAGTGAAGCTTATATCTGCAAGCGCGCGCAACCGATTGGCCCCTTGGCCGTAAACATGGGCAATATGTCGAAATTCAAGGCTCAACGATGGCATCCGCGCGCGAAAGGATTGCAGGGGTGGTAAGCCGCCTTAGTCAGATTGACGCGCCTGAGGCAAGCGCCGCCGCGATATCGGCCCGGCGCTTTTCGCTGGACGGCTGGCTTGTGTCGGCGGTGATCATTGCGGCGCTGGCGGGTCTGCCGATTGCCGCGATCCTGATCTCTGCCCCCAGCGGCGGGATGGAGGCAATCGCGCACCTCGCAAGCACGGTTTTGGCCCGGTACACCGTCAACACAGCGCTGTTGATGGTGCTGGCTGGCGGATTGGCCGCAGTGGTGGGCACCGGTTGTGCATGGTTGATCACGGCCACGGATTTTCCCGGTCGGCGGCTGCTCGCGTGGGCGCTGGTTCTGCCTTTGGCGGTGCCCGCTTACATTGCCGCCTATATCTACGCCGATCTGTTCGATTTTGTTGGCCCGGTGCAATCGGGGTATCGCGCGCTGTTCGGCTGGAATGCGGGCGAATACTGGTTTCCGCAAATCCGATCTCTTGGCGGCGGTGCATTTGTGTTGGGCATTGTGCTGTACCCGTATGTGTACCTGCTCGCCCGCGCCGCTTTTGCCGCGCAAAGCCACACCCAGTTCAAAGCCGCGCGCAGTTTGGGCGCATCCCCCCGCAGCGCCTTTACCCGCGTCGCTTTGCCGGCGGCGCGTCCCGCGATTGCAGGGGGACTGGCGCTGGTCTTGATGGAGACGCTGGCTGATTTTGGTGTGGCGCAATATTTTGCGATCCCGACCTTTAGCACCGGCATATTCCGCAGCTGGCTGGCGATGGGTGATAAACAGGCCGCGTTGAAACTCGCGGCGATGATGCTGGTGTTTGTGATCGTCCTGATCACTCTGGAGGCATCCACCCGCAAAGGCCGCAGCGATAGCCGCGATGGCCTTTCGGCTGCCACGCGTGAGCCGCTCATTGCGCTTTCACCGCGCGGCAAAGCGCTTGCGGCGATGGCTTGTGCGCTGCCCGTGCTGCTCGGTTTCGTTGTCCCGGCAGCGCATCTTGCATGGCTCGCGATGAGCGATGCGGCGATCGGTGCTGCCGGCAATTTATGGACCTATGTGAGCGGCAGTTTGCAGCTTGGTCTGGCCGCTTCGGTCACATGTCTGATCGCGGCATTGCTGCTCGCCTTTGCCAAATCGCGGTCTGACAGCCGCTGGGTCCGGGGTTCGATCCGCGTTGCGACTCTGGGATATGCCTTGCCCGGCGCGCTGCTTGCGGTCGGATTGCTTGCGCCGATCGGTTTGGTTGATGGCGGCCTGACCCGGTTCGCCCGCGACACATTCGGTTACAGCGGCGGTTTGATCCTGACCAGCACCAGCGTTGTTTTGATCTATGCTCTTTCGGTCAGGTTCATGACGGTCGCCTACAATTCGGTCGACGGCGGATTGTCCAAAATTCCGGCGCAACTGGATTGGGCGGCGCGGTCGCTGGGGGCGAGCCCTGCCCGCGTCCTGATGCAGATTTACGCCCCGCTGCTGCGCCCGAGCCTGCTCGCAGCAGCGGCACTGGTTTTCATTGATACGGTACGGGAGCTTCCGGCGACCTTGATCTTGCGTCCCTTCAACCTCGAAACGCTGGCAACGCGGACTTACCGGCTTGCCAGTGATGAACGATTGACCGAAGCCTCCATCCCGGCGCTGATCCTGCTCGCCGCCGGTCTGCTGCCTGTGCTGCTGCTCAACCGCTTGAATACGCGCTAACAAACGCCTTTGCACCAAGTGTAAGGGTTAATTGTCACACCAATTGTCAATGGCGCTTGTCCAATCACGAATTGGCGTTCAAAAGAGGCGTCTATGGCACGTTTTCCTTTTTCCGCTATCGTTGGCCAAGACGAGATGAAGCAAGCGCTTTTGATCGCAGCTGTTGATCCCAGTGTTGGCGGGGTCATGGTGTTTGGCGATCGCGGCACGGGCAAATCCACCGCCGCGCGCGCGCTTGCCGGGCTTTTGCCGCAAATCAGCGCTGTCGAAGACTGCCGTTATGGCTGCACGGGCGAAGATAAGGGCACTTGCCCTGATCCGTGCAGTTCGGGCCGCGTGCGCAAACGCGATGTGCCGTTTGTCGATCTGCCGCTGGGCGCGACCGAAGACCGCGTGATCGGATCGTTGGATCTGGAACGCGCATTGCGCGCCGGTGAGAAAGCGTTTGAGCCCGGATTGCTGGCAAAGGCGCATCGCGGATTTCTGTATATTGATGAGATCAACCTGCTCGAAGATCATCTGGTGGATCTCCTGCTCGACGTTGCAGCTTCTGGAGAAAACGTGGTCGAGCGTGAGGGATTGTCGGTCCGCCACCGCGCCAAATTTGTGCTGATCGGCAGCGGAAACCCGGAAGAAGGCGAACTGCGCCCGCAATTGCTCGACCGGTTCGGCCTATCGGTTGAAGTGCGCACGCCCACGGACATCGAAACACGCGTGGAGATCATGCGTCTGGTCGCCGCGAATGAGCGCGATCCTGAAGGTTTTGCCGCCAAATGGGCGGGCGAAGATGCAAAGATCCTGAAACAGATCGCGCGCGGCAAGGCCAAGCTGGCCAAACTGGAATCGGGCGAAGATGTGTTGAGAGACGCAGCCGAGCTGTGCATGGCCGTGGGCGCGGATGGTCTGCGCGGCGAGCTGACGCTGATGCGCGCCGCCCGCGCTTTTGCCGCTTTGACCGGCGCACGTTCGGTCACCCGCGAACATTTGATCGAAATCGCACCGTCGGCGCTGCGCCACCGGCTGCGCCGCGATGTTCTGGATGAAACAGGGTCAACCGTACGGATTACGCGGGCGATTGATGAACTGTTCGGTTAATGGCAGGCCAGCCGCCTGAAACCTCCTCCTTTGATCCGGTCTGGGATGGATTGCTGGCCGCCCGGCTGTTTGCATTTGCACCGAAATCTTTTGGCGGGATGGTCCTGCGCGGTGCCAGCCCGGCCCGCGATGCGCTTGTCTCGGCTCTGTGTGCAGAGATGGAAACCCGCCGGCTGCCCGGTCATGTTGATGACGAACGCTTGCTGGGCGGGATAGATCTTGCTGCGAGCCTCGCGGCGGGCAAACCCATCATTCAAACCGGCCTGCTGACCGAAGCCAAAGACGGCGCATTGATCGTGCCCATGGCAGAGCGGCTGGATGAAACAATCGCCGGAAGGCTGGCGCAAGCCTGCGACGAAGGCGGCACCGCGCTGATCATGCTTGATGACAGTGTGGAGGCAGAAGATGCCCCGCCCGCCAGCCTGATGGAACGCTGCGCCTTTCACTGCGACGTCACGGCGTCACGCGAATGGGAACCGCTCGATCTGGACAATCGCGCAGCCATTGCCTTGGCCAAGGTCGCACCTTTGAATGACGAAGCGCTAATGGCCCTTGCCGCCACTGCCGCCGCGTTTGGGGTCCATTCGCTGCGGCCGCTCCTGTTCGCAGGCGAAACGGCGCGCGCCCATGCCGCCTTGTCAGGCCGCACCGATGCGATAGAGGCGGACCTTTCCGCCGCCGCACGGCTGGTGCTGGGCCCGCGCGCGACGCAGCTGCCTGCACCGCAAGAGGACACGGCGCCGGAGCAGCCACCAGAGCAGCCGCCCGAACCGCCTGAGAGCAATTCGGACGAACCATCCGACACGCAAAACAACCGCTCCGATCAACCGCTGGAAGAGATGCTGGTCGAAGCCGCCGCCGCTGCGATTCCGGCGGACCTGTTGGCGCAGCTTGCCAAGGGGCTGGCTCCGCGCAAATCGGGCGGCTCCGGGTCGGGGCAGAAACGCAAATCGGGCATGCGGGGGAAACCTCTTGGCGCGCGTCCGGGCATGCCGCGCGGCGGTGCCCGTCTCGCCTTGATCGACACTTTGCGCGCCGCTGTGCCGTGGCAGCAAGTCCGCCGTAAAGAACGCCAAGAAGCCGGCAACCCTGCCGATCCAAACGCGATCCTGACCCGCAAGGATGATCTGCGCGTGCGCCGATTTGATGAAAAAGCCGCGCGCGTCACAATCTTTGCGGTTGATGCATCCGGCTCTGCCGCCGCTGCCCGCCTTGCCGAGGCAAAGGGCGCGGTCGAGCTGATGCTGGCGCAGGCCTATGTCACCCGCAGCGAAGTCGCGCTGGTATCCTTTCGCGGAGACAGCGCCGAATTGCTTCTGCCACCAACCCGCTCGCTTACCCGCGCCCGCCGCGCTTTGGCGGAATTGCCGGGCGGCGGCGGAACGCCGCTGGCCATGGGATTGAATGCAGCGCGCGAAGCCGCCGAAAGCGTGATTGCGCGCGGTCGCACGGCGAGCCTTGTCATCCTGACCGATGGCCGCGCCAATATCGGCGGCGATGGCTCGCCCGGACGCAAACAGGCAGGCGAAGATGCCGAGGCAGCAGCCAAAGCCATCGCGCGCTCAGGAATTGATAGTCTGGTGGTCGATATCTCTTCGCGGCCCGGCCCCGATGCACCCGCTTTGGCAGACACATTGCAAGGCCGTTTTCTCGCTCTGCCGCGTGCCGATGCGAAAACTCTGCATAAAGCCATTTCGGCTGTGAACCCTGCGAAAGCATCGGCATGAGCCGCGCCCTGGATTGGTCACGCGAGGGCAAGATCTGGCCTCACCGCGAGACAAGCGAATTTGTGCGGGTCGGCAATGTCTGCTGGCATGTTCAACGCATGGGCGCAGCGGATCAACCTGTCCTGCTGCTGCTCCACGGGACCGGAGCCTCTGTCCATTCATGGCGCGGCCTGATGCCTTTGCTTGCCAAGACGCACCATGTTGTCGCGATGGATCTGCCGCGTCACGGTTTTACCACCGGCCATCCGCCCGAGGATATGAGCTTGCCGCGCATGGCCTCCACCGTCATGCGGCTGGTGAGCGCATTGGGCATCACACCTGCAACCATTATCGGCCATTCGGCGGGCGCTGCGCTGGCGCTGCAGATGGCGCTGGATCATGGATATGATGGACCGGTTATCGGGCTAAATTCGGCTTTGCGCCCGTTCCCCGGCCTCGCCGCACAGCTTTTCCCGGCGGTTGCGAAACTGCTTTTCGTCAATCCGCTTGTCCCGCGCCTATTTTCGGGCGCAGCTTCGCTTTCGGGCGATACTGATCGTTTCATCTACAAAGCCACAAATTCGCATATCGATGCCGAGGGTATGGCCTGTTACGAGGCGCTCATGCAGAATTCGCGTCACACCAAAGGCGCGCTGGCGATGATGGCGAACTGGGATTTGCCGACCTTGCGGACCCGCATGGGCAAAATTTCAAATCCGGTCCTGATGGTTCATTCGGATAATGACGCTGCGATTCCGCTTGATTGGGCAAAGGAAGCGCATGGATGGCTGTCGAACGCGCATCTTGATGTCATGGAGGGGCTTGGCCACCTCGCCCATGAAGAAGCGCCAGAGCGCGTGATGCAGCGCATCTCCCCCTTTCTGGTGGACCGTGCTAACACCCCTGCAGATTAGGGCGCACGCGCAGAAGGAAATCCTGAGCAATGTTTGAAAATCTCGGTTGGCTTGAAATCGTGTTTTTCTATGGCTTCGCAATCAGCTTTGCACTGTGGCAATATTTCAAAATGGACCGCGACCTAAAGCAGATCCGCAAGGAAAAAGCCGAAAAAGCAGCACAAGCCGAGAAAGAGAACGCGTCGGAATAACGCGCTTTAGCGTTTTTCCTTCGGCATCCGGTATGGCAGCATGAATTGCACCACAGGTGACGCAAACCGCCGCATATCCAGACTTTCCTGAACCGAAACCACATCTTCGCCATAAAGCTGCGTCGACAGCTCTGAACGGGCGTAAAACGGCGTGTCCTCCCACGTGCGGATGACTTCCGACACGCCGAGATCAGAGCGGGTGCGCCGTTTGATGTGCCAACCGCTGGATGGCAGGCGCGCGGCGGGCGGCAGATCGGCAATTTCGGGAATACCATCCGCGCCAAAACGGATCGCGCTGGCAAAGACAGAGCCGTCGCCGCGTTCGCCTTCGTAACACACCACCGCGCCCTCTTTCATGTGCGCGCGCGACCAGTGCCATGTGCGAAAGCCGTCTTCGAGCGGTTCCGATCCGCGATTGTGATCAAAATATCCCTGCCCGCTCCACGAAACGCCCGGCTCTTCCATATCCACTTCGATGCGGGCGCGCGGGGCCATGCAATGCCAGATGTGGTTTTCGGCGGGATCAAGCGCGAAGGATGCAGGGTTCAGAGACTCGGGGATCACGCGGACTTTGCCTCGCACCTTGCGGCGGAACGGATTGAAAAGCCGCTTGTCGCGCTCTTCAATCGTAATCTCCAGCGCATCGCCTTTCCATTCGACATGGCTCGGGCCGATTTGCAGATTGGTGACGTCGCGCTCTACCGATCCAGCGGGCCGTTCGGTCATGACCCAGCGCGCGCTTGGGCCGTATAATGCGACGTTGAGCGAGCAATGGTTAAGCGGATTTCCGCGCCCGCTGCGCTTGTAATAGGGTGAGAATACGCTTCCCAGAAATGCGATAATGGTCAGCCCGTGCTGCCCGTCTTCGCTGATCGCATCGATATACCACCACGTGTAACCGCCGGCAGGAATCGCCGCATCGAAGCGCGGTCCCGTTCGATCGTTCGCGCTGCCAGCAGTCCTGACAAGGCTGCCATCGGGACTCCGGCCGCTGGGTGTGTGGCCCCGCCCGCGCAATACAGACCCGGTATCCGTGTCTTTGGCCCCTGCCTCAGGAATGAGGCCGCCCAGCCGTGCGATGCTCTGCCATAAAGGGCGCCGCCGGTCGCCGGGAACAGCCCCTCCCACGTTTGCGGCGTTGCCAGCTGATGCGGCATCTCGCTCTCCAGTGTGAGACCGCATCGTTCCATCGTGCTCCTCATGGTGTGAGTGCATTGTGCGATCTCCTGTTCTGAATAGTCATGGGTGTCGCCATCCGCGGGTGCGTTGACGATAATCTGGATGCGTTCCCGCCCGCTTTTGATCGGGTGGGCGGCGGATTTGAAATCGGCGCTGCGATCTTGCGCGCAAAGATAAACGGTCGGATCATCAGGCGCATTGCCCGCGCGAATATCGGCAAATTCGCGAGCATAATCCGGCGAGAAAAAGACGTTATGATGTGTCAAACCAAACCCTTTCGTCTTGGTATGGGCAAACCATACCAAAGCCGAAAGCGAGCGTTTCTGTGGCGGCATCGCTTTGACTGCACTTGCTGATTGAGCGCCAAATTTCCCCTCGGACAGCGCCGCGGGGTCTGCATTCGAAATGACAAAATCGGCGGTCACGGTATCGCCATTGGTCAATCGCACCCCGCTGACACGGCGGTTTTCGGTCAGGATCTGCGCGGCGCTCGTTCCGGTGCGGAACTGCACACCCTTACTTTCTGCCAGTTTGCGCAGCGCTCGGGCCAGCGCGCTAATCCCGCCATTGATCAACCACACGCCTTTCGCCTCTGTATGGGCGATCAGCATCAGCGTGGCGGGGGACTGAAACGGATCAGACCCGCAATAGGTCGAATAGCGGCCAAACAATTGCTGCAAGCGCGGATCGTCAAAATGCTCGCCCAGAGCGTTCCAGAAATTGTCGAATGGCCGCATCGCCATCGCATCGCCAATCCGGTGCAGGCCGATACGCCACATCATCGGCAGCGGCGTATAACTTTTGTCACCGCGCATGAATGGTTTGTCCAAGACTTCATGAATGCGGCGCGCTTCTGCTCTGAATGCGCGGTATCCTGCGGCCGCTTTTGCACCGGCAAAATCACCGATGGCTTCTTCGCTGCGAATGGGATCGGCAAACAGATCGAGACGACCGCTATCGTCCCAGGCGTGGCGCGCGATCACTTCAGCCTGACGCACCTGAATAAAATCGTCGAGTTTCGCGTCGCAGGCCCGGAAAATCTCGTCAAAGACATCGCGCATCGTGAAAACGGTTGGTCCGGCTTCGATTCGTTGACCGTCCACCTCAACCGTGCGGGCTTTCCCCCCGACCCAGCTCTCTTTTTCGATCACAGTCACATTGAACCCGCGCGCGCTCAGCATCGCGGCGCTGGCGAGGCCGCCAATTCCGGCACCGATGATGGCGACTTTTTCGCTCACATTTCCCCCATCTGCGTGGTGACTTCAGCCGATTCTGCCGAGTCTTGCGGACATAAACATTGACCTTACCGTATCATCTGTCCAATCATTTGGACATATGGGATGTCAATTTGATCGGATATGATGGAAAAACCATCACTCAAAACTCGCTGGATCGCGCGTCGCAACGCAGTATTTGCAAGCTCGCGCTTTCAATATTGGGCCGCGCGTATTCCATTCATCAGCTCTGTGGCGCGCAACCGGGCCACCCAGATGTTCGATCACCTGGTCGGCTTTTCCTATTCGCAGGTGCTGCGCGCTTCTGTTGATAGCGGTCTGCTCGATCTGCTGGCCGATGGCCCTGTGGGCGCGGATCATATCGCGGACAGGATCGATATCAGCCATGATGCCGCCATTCGGTTGCTGCGGGCGGCACGCGCGCTCGATTTGGCAGAGGAAGCGTTTGAGGATGGCTGGATGCTGGGGCAGCAAGGCGCTGTTCTGCAAGCAGACCCCGGCACACAGGCGATGATTCGCCACCATCATCTGTTGTACGAAGATCTGGCCGATCCCATGGCGCTGCTGCGCCGCGATCGCAAAGAACCGACCGCCCTTTCGCGCTATTGGTCTTATGCCGGCGCGCTCCACGGCGCGGCAGAACGCGGCGAGGAAACACAGGATTATTCCGAGCTGATGGCCGCGTCTCAACGCTTTGTTGCGGATGAGGTCATCGGCGCTTTTTCTTTCCCGAAGAATGGCAGATTGCTGGATGTTGGCGGGGGACACGGTGAATTTCTTCGCCGTGTCGGCGCTGCCTATCCCGAAATCGAGCTCGGCTTGTTCGATCTGCCCGAAGTCGCAAATGCGGCGCGCGAACCGCTGGGCCGCGATGTGGGTCAGGCGCGGCTGACATGCCATCCCGGCAACTTTTTCGAGGATCAGGTTCCGCAAGGATACGATATCGTTTCGCTGGTGCGGATCCTGCACGATCATGACGATGAACCGGCCATGGCGCTGCTGCGCAATATCAGAGCCAGTCTGGCCCCCGGTGGACGTTTGCTGTTGGCAGAACCCATGGCGGGAATTCCCGGTGTGGAACCCATGGGAGACGCATTTTTTGGTCTCTATCTGTGGGCGATGGGCTCTGGCCGCCCGCGCACACCGCGCGAAATCAGTGAAATGATGCAAGCCGCCGGTTTTACGCGCACTCGGACTGTCGCAACAGCCCAACCGGTCATCGCCAGCTGCATTGTCGCATTTGCCTGACGATATAAGTGTCTGCTTTGGTTGACACCCCCGACTGTAAGGCCTAGCAAACAATCGGAGAATAAGTCGTTTG
Organism: Erythrobacter insulae; assembly: GCF_007004095.1. NCBI lineage: Bacteria > Pseudomonadati > Pseudomonadota > Alphaproteobacteria > Sphingomonadales > Erythrobacteraceae > Erythrobacter > Erythrobacter insulae. The sequence continues at coordinate 1,942,715 of NZ_VHJK01000001.1, read as the reverse complement.
TCCGAACACGAGTCGCAAAAGCACCCGAGTCGGAAACAAGAATGGGGAAACCGCTGAGCATGAATTCACTGGCAGTCATACTTGAGGGACCCGAGCGCCTTGCGCTGCGGGAGCTTGAGTTGGCGCCGGTTGGCTCTGGCGATGTGGTGATCGATATCGCGTGGAGCGGGATTAGCTCCGGCACGGAAAAACTGCTGTGGACGGGCCAGATGCCTGACTTCCCCGGTATGGGTTACCCGCTTGTCCCCGGTTACGAATCAATCGGACGCATTGTTGATGCCGGCGCGGATGCGCAGGCTCGCATTGGTGAATGGGTCTTTGTACCCGGCGCCAATTGCTACACCGATGCACGCGGATTGTTTGGCGGCACTTCCAGCAAAGTTGTTGTGCCTTCGGCGCGGGCTCTGCCTGTACCCGAACGGCTCGGTCAGTCCGGCGTCCTGTGCGCACTCGCAGCCACCGCGCTTCATGCAATCAATGGCGGAACAGCGCCCGATCTGATTATCGGTCACGGTGTTCTCGGGCGTCTTCTGGCACGGCTTACCACGGCTCTTGGTGCGCCTGCGCCGACCGTCTGGGAAACCAGCGAAGCGCGCCGCGATGGTGCCGCAGGTTACACTGTGCTCGATCCGCAGGCTGACGACCGCCGCGATTACAAATCCATTTACGATGCCAGCGGCGACGCCGCTATCATCGACGCCGCTACGCCGCATCTTGTCAAAGGCGGCGAGATCACTCTGGCAGGCTTTTACGCGGACCGCGTCAATTTCGCCTTTCCCGCCGCTTTCATGAAAGAAGCGCGCATCCGGATCGCTGCGGAATGGCAGCCTGGCGATTTAACGCAAACTCTGTCCCTGATCGAAACCGACAAACTCGATCTGGCAAATCTCATCACCGATGCTCGCCCTGCTTACGCAGCCAGCGATGCATATCCGCAGGCCTTTAATGATCCGGCCTGCCTCAAAATGGTTCTCGATTGGAGCAGCGCCGCATGACTATGCTAGACGCACAAACTGACAGTCTTCGTGAAGAAGCCTCGCAAGAGCCCGATCCGGTCCACACCGGCGAAGTCACCAGCGAAACTCAGGTTATTGCGATTTACGGCAAAGGCGGCTCGGGCAAAAGCTTCGCGCTTTCCAATCTCAGCTATATGATGGCCCAGCAGGGCAAACGCGTTCTTCTGATCGGTTGCGATCCAAAGTCGGACACAACCAGCCTGCTGTTCGGCGGCAAAAGCTGCCCGACGATCATCGAAACTTCCTCTAAAAAGAAACTGGCCGGCGAAGAAGTCACCATCGAAGATGTGTGCTTCCAGCGTGACGGTGTGTTCGCAATGGAGCTTGGCGGACCAGAAGTCGGACGGGGCTGCGGCGGACGCGGCATCATCCACGGTTTCGAACTGCTCGAAAAACTCGGCTTCCACGATTGGGGCTTCGACTATGTCCTGCTCGACTTCCTCGGCGATGTTGTCTGCGGCGGATTCGGTCTGCCGATTGCCCGCGACATGTGCCAGAAAGTGATCGTGGTCGGATCAAACGACCTGCAATCGCTCTATGTTGCCAACAATGTCTGCCACGCGGTTGAATATTTCCGCAAAATGGGCGGCAATGTCGGCGTGGCCGGCATGATCATCAACAAAGATGATGGCACCGGCGAAGCGCATGCTTTCGCAGAGTCTGTCGGCATCCCAGTGCTTACCGCGATCCCGGCGAATGACGACATTCGCCGCAAAAGCGCGAATTACCAGATTGTCGGCGTACCCGGCGGTGAATGGGCCAGCTTGTTCGAAACACTCGCGGTCAATGTCGCCGAAGCGCCTCCGCTCCAGCCAAACCCGCTGGACCAGGACGGCCTGCTCAACCTTTTCAGCGCCGATCAAACCGGCGGCGACATCGAGCTTGTACCGGCCACACAGGCCGACATGCGCGGCGGCGTCTTTGAAGAGAAGCCATCCCTCGAAGTGATTTACGACGAGATCTGATTGACCGATCTGCACACCTCTGACGCGCAACGCACCCCTGACACACTCGATTTGAGTGGCTCAAAAGACGTGGTTGAAGGCGGCTGCTCCAGCACCGCAACCATGAAAGAGGCTGCGCGCGCTGCTGGTAAAAGCGAGATTTTGGATCAGTACGAAGCCGACTATCCCGTTGGCCCGCACGATCAACCGCAAAGCATGTGTCCGGCATTCGGCAGTCTGCGCGTAGGTTTGCGTATGAAGCGCACAGCCACGGTGCTGTCAGGCTCGGCCTGCTGTGTGTACGGCCTCACGTTTACATCGCATTTTTACGGTGCGCGGCGGACAGTCGGCTATGTGCCTTTCTCTTCCGAAACGCTCGTCACCGGCAAGCTGTTCGAAGATATCAAGGAAGCGGTCGAAGATCTCGCCGATCCTGAAAATTACGACACAATCGTTGTCACCAATCTGTGCGTGCCCACCGCCAGCGGGGTTCCGCTGCGGCTGTTGCCGGATCAGATCAACGGCGTGCGTATCATCGGTATCGATGTCCCGGGCTTTGGCATTCCCACCCACGCAGAGGCGAAAGATGTCCTCGCCGGTGCGATGCTTAAATATGCCCGCGAAGAAGTGAAGGCTGGCCCGGTCGCTGCTCCCAAAGAGCGCACGGACAAGCCCAGTGTTGCCTTGCTTGGCGAGATGTTCCCGGCTGATCCGGTGGTTATCGGGCAAATGCTCGAACCGCTCGGCCTTGCTGCTGGACCGGTTGTTCCGACCCGCGAATGGCGCGAGCTGTATTCCGCGCTCGATTGCTCGGTCGCTGCGGCGATCCACCCGTTCTACACCGCCAGTGTCCGCGAATTCAAAGCGGCTGGCCGCCCAGTGATTGGCTCTGCTCCGGTTGGCGCAGACGGCACGGCGGCATGGCTGCAAAGCCTCGGCGATACGCTGGGCCTGCCTCAGGATAAAGTCGACGCGGTGAAAAACACCATGATCGGCGCGATCAAAGGCGCATTGGCGGCAATGCCGATCAAAGGCCGGATCACGGTTTCGGGCTATGAAGGTTCCGAACTGTTGGTAGCCCGCCTGCTGATCGAAAGCGGCGCGGACGTGCCCTATGTCGGCAGCGCCTGCCCGCAAACCGAATGGTCAAACGCGGACCGCGAATGGCTCGAAGCCAAAGGTGTCCGTGTCAATTTCCGTGCAAGCCTCGAAGAGGATATTGCAGCGGTTGAAGAATTCCGCCCTGATCTCGCGGTTGGCACCACTCCGGTGGTCCAGCATGCGAAGGCCAAGGCGATCCCCGCATTGTATTTCACCAATTTGATCTCTGCGCGTCCGCTGATGGGACCTGCTGGCGCAGGCAGCCTCGCGCAGGTTGTGAATGCAGCGATGTCGAACAAGGATCGGTTCGACAAAATGCGGGACTTTTTCGAAGGTGTCGGGACCGAGCACGCCGCAGGCGTATGGGAAGACACCCCGGTCGACCGGCCCAAATTCCGCAAGAAATATGCGGCACTTAACGAAGCGGCGCGCAAAGCGGCCGAGGCGGTGGGCACATGACCTTCGTTATCGATCACGATCGCGCTGGCGGTTACTGGGGTGCGACATATGTCTTCACCGCGGTAAAAGGCCTGCAAGTTATCATTGATGGTCCTGTGGGTTGCGAAAACCTGCCGGTGACATCGGTGCTGCATTACACAGACGCCCTGCCCCCGCATGAACTGCCCATCGTCGTAACCGGCCTGGGTGAAGAAGAGCTGGGCAAGACCGGTACCGAAGGCGCGATGAAACGCGCATGGCAAGCGCTCGATCCTGAACTTCCCGCAGTGGTTGTGACAGGCTCCATCGCCGAAATGATCGGCGGCGGCGTGACGCCCGAAGGCACCAACATCAAACGGTTCCTGCCGCGCACTATTGACGAAGACCAATGGGAAAGCGCCGACCGCGCTCTCACATGGCTCTGGACAGAATTCGGCCCGAAAAAAGCGCCGAAGCTGAAAGAGCGCAAAGAAGGCGAAAAGCCGAAGGTCAATATCATCGGCCCGAGTTACGGCATGTTCAACATGCCATCGGACCTCGCTGAAATCCGCCGTCTGGTCGAAGGTATCGGCGCGGAAGTCGGTGTAGTGTTCCCGCTGGGCTGCCATCTTGCCGATATCCGCCAGCTTGGCATGGCAGAAGCCAATGTCTGCATGTACCGCGAATTTGGCCGGAACCTGTGCGAGACATTGGAGCGCCCCTATTTTCAGGCGCCCGTCGGCCTCAGCTCGACCACCAAATTTCTCCGCGCGCTCGCTGCAGAACTGGGTCTAGACCCTGAACCGTTTATCGAGCGCGAGAAACACACCACGATCAAACCGCTCTGGGATCTGTGGCGCTCGGTTACTCAGGATTTCTTTGGCACAGCCAATTTCGGCGTTGTCGCAAACGGCACCTATGCCCGCGGTATCCGCCACTTCCTGGAAGAAGACATGGGCCTGCCCTGCTCGTTCGCCTATTCGCGCGAACCCGGCGTCAAACCCAAAAACGAAGACGTACGGGCCGCCATCCATGCATCGCCGCCAATGGTGGTGTTCGGCAGCTATAACGAACGCATGTATCTGGCCGAAGCACCCAGTGGGTTTGGCCCGACCAGCACTTTCATCCCGGCAAGTTTCCCCGGTGCGGCGATCCGCCGGCACACCGGCACACCGTTCATGGGCTATTCGGGCGCGACCTATCTGGTCCAGGAAGTCTGCAATGCGTTGTTCGATGCGCTGTTCCACATCCTGCCGCTGGGCACGGACATGGACAAGGCCGAGGCAACCCCTGCCCGCTCCGAAACCGAAGTTTCATGGGATAATACCGCCAAGACCAAGCTCGATAAGCTGGTCGAAGCGCAGCCCATCCTGATCCGTATTTCCGCTGCAAAGCGGATGCGTGACGCCGCCGAGCGCACAGCACGCCAGCGCGGCCAAGACACAGTCACATCAGACTGTCTGAACGACCAATTTTCTGGGGCACAGCTCGAAGGGGAGACCGCATGAATTTGCGCACACTCACCATCGCTGCGCCCGGCATCCAGATTGCCCTTAACCCGGGCACACCAAATCCACGTGGGGGATCACGCGGGGATGCCGACGGAGGCTTCGGCCTTCACTCCAACCAACTGATACGGAGACATTTCTATGAATGATCCTGAAAGAATTGGAACTCATCTGACGCCTGAAGAGGCTAAAGAGATCCACAAAGCGTTTATGGGCACGTTTGCTCTTTACGTCGGAATCGCGCTTGTTGCACACGCATTGGTCTGGGCTGACAAGCCTTGGTTCCCAATCTGATCCACACAGTATGATCCGCCAAAACCCGTGGGAAACCCTGCGAGTGTTTGGTCGAAAATTACTACTGAAAATCTAAAAGGAATTTCATCATGTGGAGTATTTGGCTTCATTTTGACGTCCGCCGCGTTCTCGTGGCTCTACACGTCGGCCTCGCTGTTCTGGCCTTCTCGATTCACTTCATCCTGCTCAGCACGGATCGCTACAACTGGCTCGATAACTCGACCACTGGCACTCCTACTGCTGCAGCTGTTGTTGAATCGTCGGAAGCTCCGGCAGCAACATAACGGCACTAAAGATGCGAGGAGGCAGGTTCGCCTGCCTGCCTCCTACTTCTTTTCGTTAACAGATTAACACCCACCGTTCAGGTGGGAAGGATGGACCTATGGCGCTCCTTAGTTTCGAGCGGAAATACCGCGTGCGCGGTGGAACATTGATCGGCGGCGACCTATTCGATTTTTGGGTCGGCCCGTTTTATGTCGGATTCTTTGGGGTCACTGCAGCAATCAGCGCGCTCTTGGGCACAATGCTGATTTTTGCTGCGGCCATTGAAGGGCCGACCTTGAACCCCTGGCTGATCGATATTCAACCACCTGCGATTGAAAACGGTCTTGCTTTTGCCCCACTTTCCGAAGGTGGGTACTGGCAAGTCATCACAGCCTGCGCGCTTGTCGCGTTCGGCTCATGGGTACTCCGGCAAGCGGAAATCTCCCGCAAGCTGGGCATGAGCTATCACGTTCCTATTGCTTTCAGCTTTGCAGTGTTCGCCTATTTCACGCTTGTCGTGATCCGGCCTGTATGGATGGGCGCTTGGGGCCACGGCTTCCCGTATGGCATCTGGTCACACCTCGATTGGGTGTCGAACACGGGCTATATGTACGCCAACTTCCACTATAACCCTGTGCATATGCTCGCGATCACGTTCTTCTTTACGAACTGTCTCGCGCTTGCCCTGCACGGCGGTCTGGTGCTGTCAGCGGTCAACCCTACCAAGGGAACCGATGTGAAGACGCCTGAATATGAAGACACGTATTTCCGTGACTTCATTGGCTATTCTGTCGGTACGCTCGGTATTCACCGCGTTGGTCTCTTCCTCGCTTTGAGCGCAGGTTTCTGGAGCGCCATCTGCATCGTGATTTCAGGAACCCTTTATGTCGGCAGCTGGCCGGAGTTCTGGGATTTCTGGAAGAAAATCCCGATCTGGTCCTGAGGAGAAGCTGAATTATGGCTACCTATCAAAACATCTTCACTCAGATCCAGGTGAAAGCGGCGCCCGAAATGGGCGTCCCACACCTGGATGGCAGTGAACCACGCATCAACGCGACCGGTTACAGCTACTGGATGGGCAAATTCGGTCAGGCTCAGCTTGGCCCGATTTACCTCGGTTGGCTCGGCATGATCTCACTCGCCTTTGGCGCTGCTGCGATCATGATCATCGGGCTCAACTTCTGGGCGCAGGCCGGTTGGAGCCCGCAGACTTTCATGCGCGAGCTGTTCTGGCTTTCGCTTGATCCTCCGGGTCCGGAATACGGCTTTAGCCCGTTCGTGCCTTTGAACGAGGGCGGATGGTTTATCCTGACCGGTGCGTTCCTTTCGATTGCCGTTCTTTCATGGTGGGCCCGCACATATATGCGCGCCAAAGCGCTGGGCATGGGGATGCATATCCCTTGGGCCTTTGCGAGCGCCATCTGGCTGTTCCTGGTGCTGGGCTTTATCCGTCCACTCCTGCTTGGCAGCTGGGCAGAAGCGGTCCCATACGGTGTGTTCTCGCACCTTGATTGGACCAACAACTTCTCGCTGATCCATGGCAATCTGTTCTACAATCCGTTCCACGCGCTTTCGATCGTGTTCCTGTACGGCTCTGCCGTGCTGTTCGCGATGCACGGGGCAACGATCCTTGCGGTTGGCCGTTACGGCGGTGAACGTGAGATCGAGCAAATCACAGACCGCGGCACCGCTTCTGAACGTGCCGGCCTGTTCTGGCGCTGGACCATGGGCTTTAACGCCACAATGGAATCCATCCACCGCTGGGCCTGGTGGTTCGCAGTGCTCACCACCTTCACTGGCGGTATCGGTATCCTGCTGACTGGCACCGTGGTTGATAACTGGTATGTCTGGGCGCAGGAGCATTACTACGCTCCGAAATAATGCGCCCACGAGGGTAGAGCGCAGCCGGATACGGCAACGCGCTCTACCCCGTCGGCATATTGCCCAAGGGCAACTGAAAAGCCCGGCCTCGCACTGCGACGCCGGGCTTTTTCGTGGCCGGATCAACGGGATCTTTGGATTGATGCCGGTAGAACGAGGCGTCAGCGGTGAGGCATTAGCGGATCGGCAGCAGCGGATCGGGTAATTCCAAAAGCCACAGCATCGCCTTAACGATTACATCGCAAGCGATTGATCATCTGCGAGTGTTCAACCGGCCCTTCAGATCAAACAGATGCAGCGGCAGCGACAATGCCAGCGGAACCGCCACCCAGTACCAAGCCGCCCCGATCAACGCCGCACGCAGGCCCAGGACAATAAACGCCGCCGGGCCAAGCAATCCGGCGATCGCGCTCCAGCTCCAACCGCGCAGCTTTAGCCACACAGCCTCAAGGCCAAGCACAATCAAAATAAGATCAGCGGCGTGGCCGGATTGAAAGAACCAGCTCACGCGGGCAATCAGCCAAACGGACCGTTAAGCTGCAGGATGGCCCAATTCAGAGCGCCTGCAATCGTGACCCAGATCAAATACGGCACCAGCAGCACGCTGGATAGACGCGAATGGCGTCCGCAATAGATGATAAGAAGAACAATCGAGAGCCACAGCAAGACAAGTTCTACCATCGCCCAATCGGGTCGCTGGAGCCGGAAAAAAATCAGGCTCCACGTGATGTTGAGAAATCCGTTCAAAGCAAAGAGGCTGATAACCCACTGCCCGCTCTCGCTATTCGGCGCAGCGCGCCACGCGGAGATGCCGGAAACCCAGATAAGCGCGTAGATAAGCGTCCAGACCATCGGGAACACCGCATCCGGCGGGTTCCAATCCGGTTTCTGAAGACTTTGATACCAAGGGCCAAGGTCGGTAATCGTCGCGCCAAGCGCCGCGACAACAAGCGCGGCGATTGTCGCCACAGTGACCGGAATGATCAGGGTTGCTCTCATGCGAGATAGCTTAGCGCGTTGCGGCCCGCATACCCAATAGATGCGCGCAATCTTTCAAGAAGATTTTGATATGCGCCAGCGGCTTTTTGCGGACGAGCTTCTTGTTCATATACGCTTGCCAGGTGAGCTGCTGCACATCCTTGTCATCGCACATGGTCACAAATCGTTCGCGCCGTTTGTCTGATGAATACCAGAAATATTGCATCATGCCGAGGATCCAGAACACGCGGCCGTGCTCTTTCATAAACCGCTTGCGAGCAAGCTTGAGCGCTTTGGCTTCGCCCGTCTTCAGGAATTCACTGGCTGCATCGGCGACAACGCGGCCGCCGACCATCGCGTAATAAATGCCTTCACCCGATGCTGGCGCAACGATGCCAGCCGCATCGCCGGCAACAATCACATCCTTGCCATTGTCCCACTTTTTAAGCGGTTTCAGCGGAATAGGTGCGCCTTCGCGGCGAACGGTTTCGCAGCGGGTCAGATCAAGCTCGCTGCGCATTTGCGAAACAGCGCCGCGCAAGGAAAAACCTTTGTTCGCGCTGCCGACACCAATGCTGGCGGTGTCGCCATGCGGGAAGACCCACGCGTAAAAATCGGGCGACAATTTGCCTTGATAAAACACATCGCAGCGATCGGGATCGAACGCTTCGAGATCGTCATTATCGGGCGCTTTGATGATTTCATGATACGCGAAAACGCAAGGCACGCGTTCCGCGCCGGGCAGGCATTGTTTCGCAACCGAGGACCGCGCTCCGTCTGCGCCAATGATGCAGCGTGCACGCACGCTTTCAATTTCGCCGCCGCGTTTCCTGCGGAATGTCACCTGCGGATGTGCGTGTTCGTCACGCTCGACCTTTTCAAAGACAGCGCAAAGACGTTCTGCGCCCGACATACGCGCTCTTTCGCGCAGCCATTCATCAAATTCGTCGCGATTGACCATGCCGACATAGCCGATTTCGCCCACCGGCATATCAACCGACCGGCCCGAAGGCGCGATCATCCGGGCGCACCGCGCTTTGGCGACGAGCAGGCTGTGGGGAATGTCAAAATCTTCGAGCATTCGCGGTGGCACCGCCCCGCCGCAAGGTTTGATCCGTCCGCCGCGCTCAATCAACAGCACCGAATGTCCGGCAAGGGCCAGATCGTTGGCTGTGGTGGCACCGCAAGGGCCTCCTCCAACGACGACTGCGTCATAAATTTTCTCGCTCATGCGAACACCTCTTTCTTGCCTGTTTGTTTCAGGCTCGTCCCATTATTCTGATTGGTTTGCGCGCTGGCGCTGGTTGCGCGCACCGCGAGTATTGCCGCGAGCACAAACAGCCCGGCTTCGATTGCGAATATCAGTTGGAATGCGCTGCCATCGCTAGCCAATGCCGCGCGCGCTTGATCCACGCCGATTGCGCCGATCAATCCGCCTAGTCCAAAAGCGATTGCCTGACTTGCGCCCCACACGCCCATTCGCACGCCTTCGCGCGTTTTCTCGCCTGCTCCGGCGAGCCCCATCATCGCTCCGATCGAAGCGACCGCAAAAATGCCGTTGCTGAAGCCTAAAACGAACACGTTGATCGCAATCGGCCAACCGGGGCCGTGGATCGATGCCATTGCCAGACAAGCGAGCGACGCAGCCGAACCAACGCAGCCAGTGACCACCCAGACACGCAGATCGCTCGGCAGGCGGCCCGCAAATGCGCTGCCGCCGATTCCCGCGATGATCATACCAATCAGGATTCCGCCTTGATGCTGACCGCCGAGCTGGGTTGAATCGCCTGGATCCATGCCAAATACGAGGCCCGCAAAGGGTTCAAGAATGAGATCCTGCATGCTGAACGCGATCATCGATACGAAAATGTAGATTGTGAACCGGCGCGCGGCCCGCTCTTCCCACATCTCGCGCAGGGCCTCTCTGAAATTGGGCACTGGCGCATCTTTGGCGGTTTCGGCGAACAGGTTGGCGGTTTCGCTGCGCTCAAGCCGGATAACAGAAATCGCCGTAATCAGGATTGTAACCGCAGCTAGCCCGCTTGCGACGATCATCAAACGTTCGGGAGAATACGGTTTTAACAGTTCCCCCACTGTTATGGCAGAGACAACTATACCGGCGACCATCATAATCCATGTTGTCGCGGCTGCAGCAGCGCGGCGCTGCGGCGCAACGCCGGATGCGAGCAAAGCCAGCGCCGATGTGCCCGCCGCTCCAACCCCAAACCCGATGAAAGTGTATGCGATTACAGCAAGAGCAAAGCCGCCTTGCGGACTTACTTCCATCATCAGGGTTGCACGCGTGGCGAGCAGCGCTGATCCTGCCAGCAAGATGATACCGCCAAGTATCCATGGTGTGCGACGGCGCCCTTGATCGGAGCCATGCCCGAACAATGGACGGGCGAGCTGCACGGCATAATGCCAAGCAACCAGGCCAGCCGGAATGGCGGCGGCCATGGTAAATTCAACCACCATCAGCCGGTTGAGCACTGTCGTCGCCAACATAACGAGCGCGCCAATCGAGGCCTGAACTAGCCCGATGCGGATAATCGAAAACCAGCCAAGGCCAGTTGATACAGTTGCCGGTGGTTGTGATCCCTGATGCAGCATCAGATGTAACCGCCCAAGCCCAGCGCGGCAGCAAGCATTCCGAGGACAAACAGAGTTACACCCACGCCGTTATACCACGGGGCATATTGTTTCGGATCACGCAGCAATTTCGGCATCGCGGCCAGCTGTGCGCATAGCACCCCGGCAACCAGCAAAGCAGAAGCGGTGTATTCCCACATGGCCAGCAATGCGACCACTGCGATTTGTGAAACGGCCATGATGGCGCAGGCGTATCGAGCCGCCCCGGTTACGCCCATTGTCACAGGCAGCGATTTCAGACCCGTCTCGCGGTCGCCCTCTACCGCTTTGAAATCATTCAGCGTCATGATCCCGTGCGCGCCGATACTATAAAGCACGATAACCATCAGAACGTCTGCGGCTGGCAAACTTCCCAGCATAACCGCCGCGCCGGTGAACCAGCTTAAACCTTCATAGGTGAAACCGACTACTGCGGGCCCGGTCCACCCGCTCGTCTTGAAACGGAAAGGCGGGGCGCTGTAACCCCAGGCAAGAGCCAGTCCGACCAGCCCGGCAACAAAGACCCACATTCCCAAAGCGAACGCGACCGCCGCCGATAACAGAGTGCCGATCAATGCGATGTAAAGCCCCCATTTGCCGCCTATGCGGCCAGAGGGTATCGGGCGATCGGGTTCATTGATTGCATCGACATGCCGATCAAACCAGTCATTCACCGCCTGACTTGTCCCGCAAACCAATGGTCCGGCGAGCAAAATCCCGCCGAGAACGAAAAGCCAGCGGCCCTCCAGACCGACGCCAGAAGAAACCGCGCCGCACATAAACGCCCACATTGGCGGAAACCATGTAATCGGGCGGATGAGCTGGACAACGTCGCGCAGCGCCGGAATGGGCACAGATTCAGTCGTAAGCGCGGAGCGTTCCATGAAGGCAAGCTATGCCTGACAATCATAGGCGTCAAATTATTTTGACACTATTGTAAGGCCAGCACCCATTTTTGAAGGCTATTTCAGGTTTTTTCGGCCTCGTCGTGACACCTTGGAGAGACAAACAAGTGTCCAAATGTTTGGAAAAACCGGCAAATCGATCCCGCGAATCGGTGCTTTTGAGGTGATTTGGAGCCTGATTGTAGGCTGGTATGTGCCCTTTGGGGGCTCTTCAAACACGCACTCAAGCGGTATTTGCCGGTGCACAAACCGGCGCACAAACCGGGCGTTCAAACCGGACGTTTACTCCGTTTCGTTGGGCAAATTGCCAAGCCCGTAACGGTGAAGTTTGGAATAAAGACTCTGGCGCGAAAGACCGAGGATTTCAGCGGCCGATGCACGGTTGTCAGATGTGTAAGCAAGCGCGGCTTCGATACACAGCCGCTCAATCAGATCGGTCGATTCCCGCACGATATCTTTCAATGACATACGGCCCACCAGATCGGTGAGCTGTTCAACAGACCGCGGCAGGTCCTGTGAGCCCGGCGGCAAATCGCGCAGACGGCGGCCGATCGGACGAATAACGAACGCGTAGAGTGGATCCTCTCCGCTGCTGCGCACCGCCGACAATTCAACCGGCTCGCCTTCCATTTCATTGCCCGAACGCAGCACCGTGCTGACATTGCGCGCGGCGCCGTGCTGGTCAATCTGCCCCTCGATCAAGTCCAGATCGATGCCCGGACGCCCAAGGGTTTCGGACAATTGCCGACCGCGCAATTGATCAAGGCTGGCCGCCTGCACCAATTCAACAAAGGATTGATTTGCGCTGACAATTTCAAGATTGGCGTTGGCCATAACAAACGCATCCGGCATGTGATCGACCAGATCGAACAGCGGCGATGCATCATTGCTTTTGTCGGCCCCCACAGGCGACATGCGAAGCAGCAGGAACTGCCCGCGATCCTGCGAGAAACCGTTGATCGAAAGGGAGACTTTCCGTGCCCCTTTGGAAACGGTGATTTCAACAGGGGTTACAGCGTCGGACGCTATGGCCGCGCCAGCCATCGCCTGAAGCGCATCACGCGATTCCTTTTCGATCAGGCTCGGGAATTTTTTACCCGCTAGACCGCCCGCCTTGACACCCAGCATGGAATGCGCGGCGGGGTTCGCCTCGCGAATCCGCAAAGTCTGCGCCTCAAGCACCGCCACCGCTTCGGAAGAACGGTCGAACAACATGCGATAGCGCGCCTCCAACTGGCGCATTTGCAGGTAATCACGCTCAAGCGATTGTTGCACCTGAAGCAATCTTTGCTGCAGCTTGCCTGCGTCGCGCAAATCACGGCCGAACGCGATCCTGTGCTCACCGTTATTTACCGTCAGCACCGAATAGCGAATAGGCACATCGCCGTGGCGTGACGGGTGGTTTACCTGACGCCAATGCTGCACCTCACCGCGGCGCGCCGCAGCCAGCATCTCCATGATTTTCGGGCGGCTTTCATCGGTAACAGTCTCGATCCAGTTTTCACCGGTCCAGTTGGCAAATTCAGGGAATTCATTGGGGTCAAACGCCGCATCGAGAATGGTGCCTGCATCATCAAGCACCAAGGTGACATCACCCGCCACCATCGCAAGTTTCATAGCGGCGTCGGCGTCCAGCGTGCCAAACAAGTCGGCAGCTTTGCCGAACTGATGCTTGCCTTCAATACTATGCTTACGTGTGAGCATTTTCGGGTCCTGAGTTAACGCCTGGATTGCGCACGCACAGCTGCGGAACCGACCAATCTCTCGGCCTCTTCCAACGCAGCGCGAGCATCGGCGCCGGTCCCATCGGCTCCTACTTTCGCAACAATTGAAGGATCGTCATTGACTGAACGACCCCCTACTAAAATCGAAATATTCGGATTGGCAGACATACTTCGCATGGCAACAATCAGCTTCGATACGGCGGCGCTAGGGCAATCGCGAGATAGCGTCAATCCTACCAAATCGTAGGATTTCCGGGCCAAACGGTCGAGCAAATCACGGCGTTCGGGCTTCACCAACGCCTCGCTATCCCAACCGGCACGGCTGAAAACTTCATCAATCATCTGCGCACCAAAACTGTGCTGATCGCCCGGCATTGGTGCAAAAATTGCACGTGGTTGATTTTCAAAGTCTTTTACAACTGGCGCGGGTGATCGAACACCCACTTCGCGCATCACTTCCTGAAGCCGCCACAGACCCATGGTCACATCGACAAAATCACATTCATCGTTTTCCCACATCTCACCCAGCTTGCGCGCAGCAGGCGCCAACAAATCGAGGTAAATTGCATCCAAGCTTACTCCGGCCTCAAGAAAGTTATCCACCTCCTCAAGCAGATTGGACGCCTCCAGCCGCATCGGCAGCTTTGCAAAATTCTTGGCATCAATAGGGTCAATTTCGGAGTCTTTAGGCTGTGTCAGAGGCGTTTTGCCCAATGCGTGCGCCATTAGAAGTCGCGGGATGATATCCCCCTCGATGATCGCGTTGATTGAATCGTCGGAAAGCGGGCCATTATCTTTGACAGGCGCCCCCTTTTTGGACGTGAAACGGCTTAAAGGATTGGCGAACACTTTGCGCCACGCAGGTGATGTGACGCCGTTCGCTTGCTTTTGATGGGTATCCACTCTGCGAGCCTTCCTTCATCCCGGTCCAGCGTGCCGGGTCGGCGCAGATTGCGTCGCTGTCGGTGCAGCCAAATCCATTTCAGCCCCTCACACCTACGATTCAAGTCCTACGCGTTTTTTCCTGATTGAGCAAACAAGACCGCATAACCCGGTCTTTTTATGTCAAGCTAACACGACGTCCACTTTGATTGACACATTGATTTGCAAGGCGTAGTCACTGGCTCTGGATGAGAAGGCATTTCACACTATGAGTCGGCAAAAGCGCACATCTGCAACCGCATTCGCATCACGTCCTGCCAAGGCAGGTAGTGATGAGCGGCAGGATGGCGCGCTTTATTCCGCAGAAGAGCGCCGCAGGCGTGACGAATCGGTTTGGACAATCGTCCAGGGCGTTCTTGCTCCGGTCCAGTTTTTCGTTTTCATCGCCAGTCTGGTGTTGGTCATTCGGTATCTGACCACTGGCGAAGACGCATTCGCCGCTGACCTTTCAATCGTCGGCAAAACGCTCATCCTTTATACAATCATGATCACAGGCTCGATCTGGGAAAAGGTCGTGTTCGGGCGGTGGCTGTTTGCTCCGGCGTTTTTCTGGGAAGACGTCTTTTCGATGCTCGTTCTGGCGCTGCACACGATCTATCTGGTGATGCTGCTGGGCGCGTTTGGCACTGTAGAGCAGCGTATGCTCGTCGCTCTCGCGGCCTATGCAACCTATCTGGTCAATGCGGGGCAGTTCATCTGGAAATTGCGCGCCGCCCGCCTTCAGGCTGCTGAAACACGGGCGGTGATGGCATGAATATAGCTGCCACTCTTTCCGGCTGTGATACTCCTTCGGCCGATACACCGCGCCCGGTCTTGCGTGAGCGCGGCCAACGCGAAGTTTTCTGCGGTCTTACCGGGATCGTCTGGCTGCACCGCAAGATGCAGGATGCCTTCTTCCTTGTCGTAGGTTCGCGCACTTGTGCGCACCTTCTGCAATCGGCGGCCGGCGTTATGATTTTTGCCGAACCGCGTTTCGCGACCGCCATTATGGAAGAGCGCGATCTGGCCGGTATGGTCGATGCGCAAGACGAGCTTGACCGGGTGGTTGATCGTCTTCTTTCGCGCCGCCCTGATATCAAGACCTTGTTTCTGGTCGGATCTTGTCCGTCCGAAGTGATCAAGCTGGATCTGGCAAAGGCTGCAGAGCGCCTTGGCAAACAGCATATGCCCAATGTCCGCATCCTGAATTATTCGGGTAGCGGCATCGAGACGACATTCACCCAAGGCGAGGACGCATGCCTTACCGCGCTGGTGCCGGAAATGCCCGCCCATGTCGCGGATGCCCCGCAAGACCTGCTGATCGTTGGATCGCTGCCTGATATTGTCGAGGACCAGTTCCTTCGCCTGTTCGCAGAGCTTGGTATTGATAATGTCGGGTGTCTGCCCGCCCGCAATGCCCGCGATTTGCCCCGTGTCGGGCCGAACACGCGCTATTTGCTGGCTCAACCTTTTCTGGCCGAAACGGCGATGGCGCTCGAAGGACGCGGCGCTGTCCGGCTTGATGCTCTGTTCCCGTTCGGCGCAGAAGGCACAACGAGCTGGCTTAAAGCCGCTGCGGACGCTTTTGGCATCGACGAGGCGCATTTTGACCGCGTGGTTGAGCCGGGCCGTCAACGGGCGAAACGCGCGATCTCTCACGTCAAGGCGAACCTTGAAGGCAAACGCATCAGCTTCCTGCCGGATTCCCAGCTGGAAGTGCCATTGGCGCGTTTCCTCGCGACAGAGCTGGACATGATCCCGGTCGAAGTCGGAACGCCATATCTGCACCGCGCGCATTGTGCGCTGGAGCTTGATTTGATCCCGCCATCCGCGCGCATCAGCGAAGGTCAGGATGTCGAGCGGCAACTGGACCGTGTTCGCGCTGATAAACCCGATCTGACTGTTTGCGGCCTTGGGCTTGCCAATCCGCTGGAGGCGGAAGGGTTCTCGACCAAGTGGGCGATCGAACTCGTATTTTCACCGATCCATGGTTTCGACCAAGCGGGCGATCTCGCCGAACTCTTTGCCCGGCCGCTGCGGCGCCGCGACGTGTTGGAGGTATAGGCGATGCAACTCTCCGTCTGGACATATGAAGGCCCGCCCCACGTCGGTGCAATGCGCGTCGCGACCGCGATGGAAAAGCTGCACTATGTGCTGCACGCCCCCCAGGGCGATACCTATGCCGACCTGCTTTTCACCATGATCGAGCGGCGCGGCAAACGCCCGCCTGTAACATACACAACGTTTGAAGCCCGCGATCTGGGCAAGGACACAGCCCAGCTGTTCCAGAACGCAGCACGCGAAGCCGCCGCCCGGTTCAAACCGCAGGCGATGATCGTGGGCGCATCTTGCACAGCCGAACTGATCCAGGACGATCCAGCCGGACTGAGCGAGGCGATGGACCTGCCCTGCCCGGCGATCCCGCTTGAGCTGCCGAGTTATCAGCGCAAGGAAAACTGGGGCGCAGCCGAGACATTTTATCAAATTGTGCGCACCCTTGCGGACAAATCAATCACACGCGAGCCGATGGAAGGCAGAAAAGCGCGCGCCAATATCCTTGGTCCGACCGCGCTCGGTTTCCGCCACCGCGACGATCTGGTTGAAATTCACAAGATCCTTGAGGCGCTGAACGTCGAGGTGAACCTCGTGGCTCCTTTGGGCGCTACGCCTTCTGATATCACCCGCATCGGCGCGGCTGATTTCAACATTTCACTCTATCCCGAGATCGCTGACGAAGCGGCCCGCTGGCTTGAAAAAACTTTCAACCAGCCGACCGTTCGCAGTGTCCCTATCGGTGTGATGGCCACTCGTGCTTTCATTACCGACGTCGCCGAGTTGGCAAGTGCAGATCCCACGCTTGCCCTCGGCGACAACCAATCAAGAATGCCCTGGTGGAGCCGCTCGGTCGATTCGACCTATCTGACCGGCAAACGGGTATTCATTTTCGGCGACGCGACACACGCTGTTGCCGCTGCGCGCATCGCCAAGCACGAGCTGGGTTTCGAGGTCTGCGGGCTTGGCTGTTACAACCGCGAATTTGCCCGCGAAATCCGCGCCGAGGCGAAAGAACACGGTGTCGAACCGCTGATCACCGATGATCACATGGAAGTCGAAGACGCGATTGCCGCCGCTTCACCTGAACTGGTGCTGGGCACGCAAATGGAACGCCATATTGCCAAACGTCTGGGACTGCCTTGTGCGGTGATTTCATCGCCGGTCCATGTGCAGGATTTCCCGGCGCGCCACAGCCCGCAGATGGGCTTTGAAGGCGCGAATGTCATCTTTGACACCTGGGTTCACCCGCTGGTGATGGGCCTTGAAGAACACCTGCTGACCATGTTCCGTGAGGATTTCGAATTCTCTGACGAAGCAGGTCCATCGCACCATGCAGCCCACGCTCCGCGTCAGTCCAGCGGCCACGCACCAACGATTGACGCACAAGTGCCCGAAGAACCGGTAATTCCGGTGAATGACGGTTCAATCTGGACCGCCGAGGCCGAGCGCGAGTTGAAGAAAATTCCGTTCTTTGTCCGGGGCAAAGCGCGCCGCAATACAGAAGCATACGCCGTTGATCAGGGCCTGTCCGAAATCGGTCTGGAAACGCTGTATGATGCAAAGGCGCATTATGCCAAATAGCGCCCCTTCCTCCATCCTTGCCCACCGGTCCACTCCGGTGCGGGTCGCGATTGTCACGCTCGATAATCACCTCAAAGGTGCAGTCGAACGGGCGGGCAATGCGCTCGCTAAAGAAAACATCGAACTCACCCTGCACGCTGCGGCTGACTGGGACAGGGGCGAAGACGCGCTGGACCAAACCAAAGCGGCAATCGAACAAGCCGACATCGTCATTGCGACGATGCTGTTCCTTGACGATCATTGCCGCGCCATTCTGCCCACACTCGAAGCCCGCCGTGAAGATTGCGACGCGATGGTTTGCCTGATGTCGGCAGGTGAAGTGGTTAAACTTACCCGGATGGGCGGTTACCGGATGGACGCCCCGGCCAAAGGCCCGCTCGCGATGCTGAAAAAGCTGCGCGGCTCGAAAAAAGCGGGTGCAAGCTCTGGGGCTGGCCAGATGAAGATGCTGCGCCGGCTTCCGAAAATTCTTAAGTTTATTCCGGGCACGGCGCAGGATGTGCGCGCTTATTTCCTGACCCTGCAATATTGGCTTTCCGGGTCCGAAGAGAACATGGTCGCGATGGTTCGCTCGCTAATCGACCGCTATGCTGCGGGCGAGCGCGCCGGACGGCGCGGCGCGACGAAAGCGGATGCGCCGCAGGAATATCCTGAAACCGGCGTCTATCATCCGCGTACCAATCAACGCATTTCTGAAAGCCTGCGCCTGTTGCCGCGCGGCAAAGCGGAAAACGGCACGGTCGGACTGATCCTGCTGCGCTCTTATCTTCTGGGGCACGATAGCGGCCATTATGATGGCGCGATCGCCGCGTTCGAAGCCGCTGGAATGAAAGTCATTCCGGTATTTGCCAGCGGTCTTGATGCGCGCCCTGCGATCGAAAAGTTCTTTATGGACGAACACGGCAATCGCACTGTCGATGCCATCGTCAACCTGACCGGATTTTCGCTGGTTGGCGGCCCTGCCTACAACGATGCAGAGGCGGCTCGCGAAGTGTTGGGCAAGATGGACGTGCCGTACCTTGCGGCGCATGCGATTGAATTCCAGACAATCGAGGAATGGCGCGGCCGCGATCAAGGCCTTCTGCCACTCGAAGCGACCATGATGGTTGCCCTGCCCGAGCTTGATGGCTCAATCGCGCCCAGCGTGTTTGGCGGGCGTGCCGGAGAAGGCGCCGTTTGCGAAGGCTGCGCCCGTCGGTGCGAAAAGCCAGCTTCCGATCACCTTCGCCCGATGCAAAGCTGTCCCGAACGGGCCGAAGCTCTTGCTGCGCGCACGGCAAAACTGATTGCGCTTCGCCGCAGTGAACGCGCCGAGCGCAAGCTCGCAATCGTTCTGTTCAACTTCCCGCCCAATGCAGGGGCCACTGGCACTGCGGCGTTTCTGGCGGTTTACGAATCGCTTCACGCCACTCTGCAACGGTTAACAGCCGAAGGGTACAGCGTAGACGCACCAAAAAGCGTCGATGCGCTGCGCACCGCTCTGCTCGAAGGCAATGCGGAACGATACGGATCAGACGCAAATGTCGCCGCGCGCATTCCCGCTGACCAGCATGTCCGGCGCGAGCCACATCTCGCAGAAATCGAAGCGCAATGGGGCCCTGCCCCCGGTAAAGCGCAAAGCGATGGCGGCCACATTCAGGTGCTCGGCGCTCAATTCGGCAATGTCTTTGTCGGCGTTCAGCCTGCCTTTGGTTACGAAGGCGATCCGATGCGCCTTTTGTTCGAAGGCAATTTCGCACCGACCCACGCATTCAGCGCATTCTACCGCTGGATCCGCGAAGATTTCGGGGCGCATTCACTGCTGCATTTCGGCACGCATGGTGCGCTTGAATTTATGCCCGGCAAACAGGCCGGTATGACTGGCGATTGCTGGCCGGAACGTCTGATCGGTGATCTGCCGAACTATTACCTTTATGCTGCCAACAACCCTTCCGAAGGTATGCTGGCAAAACGCCGCTCGGCTGCGACTTTGGTCAGCTATATGACACCGCCGCTGGCGCAGGCTGGACTGTATAAGGGCCTGACCGAGCTTAAGGCGAGCGTTGAGCGTTGGCGTCTGGCATCCGATGATAGCACGGCGGAACGCGCCGATTTGGCCGAACTGATCGCTGATCAATGCGATGCTCTTGATATCGAATGCGATGACATCGGCGAATTGAGCGGCCGCCTTTATGAATTGGAAGAGGCGCTGATCCCGCACGGTCTGCATGTGCTTGGCAAGAACCCGGCAGGTGAACAGAAAACCGACATGTTGAACGCCATGCTTGAGGCGTCAACCAGCGAAGCCGATCGTGACGCTCTCGAAGCGAAGCTCGACGAAAGCGACGAGTTGGGTTCTCTGGTCCATGCGCTGGACGGTGGATATGTCCAACCGGCGCCGGGCGGCGATATTGTCGCCAATCCCGATGTTCTGCCCACAGGCCGCAATATTCACGGCTTTGATCCGTTTCTGCTGCCGACCAGCTTTGCCTGTATTCAGGGCCGCGATCAGGCCGAACGGCTTATTGCCCGCCACGTCGAAAGCGGCGCCAATTTCCCCGAAAGCATCGCCATGGTGCTGTGGGGCACGGATAATATGAAATCCGAAGGTGTCCAGATCGCTCAGGCGCTGACGCTGATGGGTGCCCGTCCGCGGCGCGACAGCTATGGCCGTCTGTGCGGCGCGGAATTGATCCCGCTCGAAGAGCTGGGCCGCCCGCGGATTGATGTTGTGATGACATTATCCGGAATTTTCCGCGATCTCTTACCTTTGCAGACCAGGATGCTGGCCGAGGCCGCGTTGCTTGCAAGCCAGGCGGACGAGCCGCTTAGCGCCAATTTCGTGCGCAAACACAGCCTCGCCCATGCCGAAGCCCATGGCTGCGATTTCAAAACCGCTTCGATGCGCGTCTTCTCCAATCAGGAAGGCGCCTATGGAGCCAACGTCAATCAGATGATTGATGGCGGCGTATGGGCCGACCCGGATGAGCTCGCCAATGCATTCGAGATCAACAAGGGTTTTGCCTACGGTGTTGACGGTACACCGGTGCAGCATCGCGAATTGCTGACCAGTGCGCTCAAAGACGTCGAGTTTACCTATCAGAACCTCGAAAGCGTCGAAGTCGGCATCACCGATCTTGATCAATATGTTGATGGCCTTGGCGGGGTAAGCCGCTCGGTCGCTCGCGCCAAAGGTGCAGAGGCGCCCGTCTATATTCTCGATGCAACTCGCGGAAACACCAAAGTACGCACCCTCGCCGAACAGATCGACCTTGAGACACGCACCCGCACGCTGAACCCGAAATGGTTCGAAGGCATGCTGGATCACGGGTTCGAAGGCGTCCGCAACATCGAACAGCACGTCACCAATACGCTGGGCTGGTCCGCCACAACCGGACAGGTGCAGCCGTGGGTCTATCAAAAGATCAGCGAAACTTTCGTCCTCGACGAAGAGATGCGCCGCCGCCTTTCGGAGCTCAATCCGAAAAGCTCGGCACGCGTTGCAAACCGGTTGCTTGAAGCCTGCGATCGCCACCTGTGGGAGCCCGATGCGGAAACTCTCGCTGCCCTGCGCGAAGCCAATGATGAACTCGAAGACCGCCTCGAAGGCGTCTTCGCAGCAGAATGATAAACAGAGGGATCTGACGCAATGAATTTACACACACCCAATTTGACGCCGCCCGACGGCGACGGCTCGGTACAGGTCCAGCTTGACCCGAGTGACAAGATCAAAGGCGCCAAGGTTTTCGCTGTTTACGGTAAAGGCGGGATCGGCAAATCAACCACCTCGTCCAACCTGTCCGCCGCATTTTCAAAACTTGGCCACCGCGTTTTGCAAATCGGCTGTGATCCAAAGCATGACAGCACATTCACGCTGACGAAGAAACTGATGCCGACCGTGATCGACGTGCTCGAAACGGTCGAATTCCACGCCGAAGAACTCCGGCCCGATGACTACATGTTCGAAGGCTATAACGGCGTCATGTGTGTCGAGGCGGGCGGTCCGCCTGCGGGCACTGGCTGCGGCGGTTATGTTGTCGGTCAGACTGTGAAATTGCTTAAACAGCACCATCTGCTCGAAGACACCGATGTGGTTATCTTTGATGTGCTGGGCGATGTGGTGTGCGGCGGCTTTGCTGCACCGCTCCAACACGCAGAGCGCGCAGTTGTGGTTGCCGCGAATGATTTTGACAGCATTTTCGCGATGAACCGTATCGTTGCAGCGATCAGCGCGAAATCCAAGAATTACGACGTACGTCTGGCCGGCGTCATCGCCAATCGCAGCCGTGAAACCGACGAGATTGATCGTTTCTGTGACAAGATCGGGATGCAGCGCCTCGCGCATTTCCGCGATGTTGATGCGATCCGCCGCTCGCGGCTGAAGAAATGCACGCTGTTCGAAATGGAAGATTCGCCGGAAGTCCAACAGGCTCAGGACGAATATCTCCGTCTCGCTGCCATGTTGTGGGCTGGTGTCGATCCATCTGCGGCGCTGCCCATGAAAGACCGCGATATCTTCGATTTCCTGGGGTTTGAATGATGGCAACACGCGTATCGACACCGTATGATGACCGCCGCGAAGCGCTCGAAACCTATTTCGACAGCACTGCTCGGCAGGCCTGGATTGATCTGACCTCCGACACCAAAGTCAGCGGTATTCGCGCGACTGTCCGTGCCGGACGCGATGAAATGCGCAGCACACTGCTGAACTGGCTGCCAACGGATCTGCGCCGTACGCGGATGCTGGATGCAGGCTGCGGCACCGGCGCTCTGGCGATTTCGGCTGCGTGCCGCGGCGCCGAAGTTACCGGCATCGATGTTGCAAGCGGCCTTGTTGATGTCGCACGCAAACGCACCCCGTCTTTCATCGGCCATGGCCGGATCAACTGGATGGCAGGCGATATGCTCGATCCCGCGCTGGGTGAATTTGCCCACACAGTCGCGATGGATTCGCTGATCCATTATTCGCCGGAAGATCTGGTTGATGCCCTCGCACAAATTGGCGAGCGGACCACGCATTCAATCCTGTTCACCTTTGCCCCGCTCACCCGTTTGCTCGGCGCGATGCACACCGTCGGCAAGGTCTTTCCAAAGAACAATCGCTCGCCGGCCATCGTGCCTGTCAGCGAAACAGAACTGCACGCGCGTTTGAGCGATCTTTCCGATTGGCAAATCGGACGGACCCAGCGCGTATCCAGCGGCTTTTACACCAGCCAGGCGCTGGAATTGGTAAGGCGTGGATGAGCACTTCGCCCCGCCCTACTCCCCAGAAACCGGGATCGTTCGCTGAATTCGCATTGGCATTGCTGCCATTTGCGGACGCGGCGAGCGTGGATTTACCGCTTTCGCGGTTGCTGAGACTGGCTCTGTTCCAGTTCAGCGTGGGCATGGCGATGGTGCTTTTGAACGGTACGCTGAACCGTGTGATGATTGTTGAACTGGGCACACCGGCCTGGATCGTCGCGCTTCTTATCGCGGTGCCTTTGCTGGTCGCGCCGTTCCGCGCGCTGATCGGGCACAAATCGGACACGCACCGTTCTTTCCTCGGTTGGAAACGCGTGCCTTACATCTGGTTCGGATCGATCATGCAGTTCGGCGGGCTGGCGATTATGCCATTTGCTCTTTTGCTGTTCGACAATCCCGACAAATTCAATCTCGCGGTTCTTTCCGCAGCCGGAGCATTCCTGCTGACCGGTGCGGGATTCCACGTGACCCAAACCGCCGGTCTTGCGCTGGCGACTGATCTTGCGCCCGAAGACAAGCGCCCGCGCGCTGTCGCGCTGCTTTATGTCATGCTGTTGATCGGTATGATGTTCTCGGCTTTTGTGATTGGCGGATTGTTGATCGAATTCAGCCCGACGCGCCTTGTTCAGGTCATTCAGGGCGCGGCCGTCCTCACCATGGCGCTCAACATTACTGCGCTCTGGAAACAGGAAGCGCGCAATGTCGAGGCAACCGCGCATAACCGCGAAACCCCGGATTTCCGCAAGCTGTGGAACGCCTTTGTCAAAGACGGACGCAATGCCCGGCTGCTGACCGCGATTGGTATTGGCGCCGCTGGATTTGCCATGCAGGACGCACTGCTTGAACCGTTCGGCGGCGAGGTTCTGGGCCTGTCTGTCGGTGCTACCACTGGTCTTACCGGCGCGTGGGCATTCGGATCGCTGCTCGGTTTTATGGTGTCAGGCCGCATGCTGTCGCGCGGCGGGGATCCGCTGCGTATCGCCGGCCTCGGACTGGTTACCGGCATTGCTGCGTTTCTCATCATTCTGTTCGCCCCGGCGTTCAATTCACCTGTGATGTTGTTCATTGGTGCTGGCGCGATCGGGCTTGGGCTCGGCCTGTTTTCTGTTGGCACATTGATCGAAGCCATGAACCTTGCCGAGAGCGCCACCGCTGGCCTCGCGCTGGGCGCATGGGGCGCTGTGCAGGCGACCTGCGCAGGTGCGGGCATCGCGCTTGGCGGCGCGCTGCGGGACATCGTCGCTGCCATCGCGATGAGCGGGGATCAAACCGCCGCCACTGCGACCCGCGCGACCGGGTACACCACCGTTTATATTCTCGAAATCCTGCTGCTTCTTGCAGGCCTCGCCGCGATCGGACCGCTTGTTGGCCGCGCTCGTAAATCTTCCACGAATTTGCGGGACACCGCAGGCCAGCCGTTCGGTCTGCGTGAATTCCCGACATGAATGCGGCTGCCGTTCTGCCGCAATTTGCACTGAGAGGAATGTGAAATGAATCACACCTATATTGTCGGGACTTTTGACGTCGCCGAACTCGCTTTCCTTAGTTTCTTTGTCTTCTTCATCGGGTTGGTGATTTATCTCAACCGGGAAAGCCGCCGCGAAGGCTATCCGCTCGAAGATGAATTTACGGGCCGCATCCAGCCCGGAACCCCGCTTTCGGATGCGGGTAAGAAAGAATTCCAGCTGCCGCATGGCCGCGGAACCTACATTCCCGAAGACGTTCCGCGCGATCCGGTTAATATCCCGGCAGAGCGCACATTCCATGCTGGCGGTGCACCGTATCACCCCACCGGCAATGCGATGAAGGACGGCATGGGCCCGGCCGCCTACGCCAACCGCGAAGATTATCCCGATCTCACCTTTGATGGCCGCCCGCGCATCGTTCCGATCGCAGACAGTCACGAGATCGAGATTGCACCAAACGATCCCAACATCATGGGCTGGAAAGTCGTGGCAGCGGACAAAAAAGTTGTCGGCACTGTCACTGATATCTGGGTCGATCAATCCGAGCATCTCATCCGCTACCTCGAAGTGACCACGAAGAAGGGGACCAAAGTGCTTACCCCGATGTTTGTTTCCGTGGTGCAGAGAAAAGGCCCGCTGCAAGGGCTCTTTCCGAACAACGAATCCCTGACGTCGGGTATTCTGCCGCAAAATGACGAGTTGGTAGAAGTTGACGCGATCACTTCGGATCAGTTCGAAGACGTGCCGCAGATCAAAACCGCTGGTCAGATCACACGCCTCGAAGAGGACAAGATCCAGGCCTATTTCGGTGGCGGCTACATGTACGCGACTGCTGAGCGGGGCGAACCGTGGCTCTAAACGACACAACCGCCGCTGCCGCTCCGCAGCCCTTCGATGAAAGCACTATCGACGGGCCTAGCGGAGATGGCGACCCAATGGGCACACCTGCGCCCGATGAAAAGGTGCTGTGGAAAGGAAAGCCTGATCTGGCCGTCCTCGCCCGCAGCGCGTTTCACACGCGCAAAGTGGCATTGTACTTTGCTGCGCTGATCGGCATTTCGCTGACATTCGGTAACATGAATGCTGCGATTGTCTGCGCGGTGCTCGGGGTGGCAGGTCTTGTGGTGTTGCAGAGCCTTGCGTGGCTGTGCCGCCGCACGACAGTGTATATCCTGACGAATGATCGTCTGATCATTCGCAAGGGTATGGCTATCGAAACGCGAATCAATCTGCCGTTAAAACAGATCGCGGCGGCGAACCTCAAAATGCGCGGCAAATCGCATGGCGATATCGCGATGGAACTGAACGGTGAGCGGCTGCTTGGTTACATCCTGATGTGGCCGCATGTTCGCCCGTTCAAATTCGCTCATCCTCAGCCAATGCTGCGCGCCGTGCCGGATGCCGAACAGGTCGCAAGCCTGCTGGCCGATGCCGCATCCAAGTTCACGCAGATCGAACGGAATGCGGCCGAAACCACAGACCAGACGATCCAGACTGCCAAGCAGGAGAACGGCCCTGCACCGCGCCCAGCGGCGCAGAATGATCTGCGCGACCTAAGCGATCGCGGTCTTGAAGGAGCTCCGGCATGATTGTTCGCGAATATGAAGAAGACGAAGTCACCGTCCACAAAGTTCCGCTCATTCTGGCGGGCGGTGTGGCGGCGATTTCGCTCGCTTTGACGGCGGCTGTCACGCTCGGCTTTGCCGACCCTGCGGCTGTCCCGAGCGAGGTACGCGCCGCAGACGGCACTACGACGGTCAGCACTCGCAGCATCCAGTTTTACGATGAAGCGGATGGCACAGTGCGGGTCGAAGATGCGGCTACGGGTGAGGCGATTGACCGCTTCCCTCCCGCAACGGGCGGCTTTGTCCGCTCAAGCGTGCGCAGTCTGGTCCATGAACGGCGGATCAGAGGGATCGGCGCAGCCACCCCGTTTGAACTGATCGAGTGGAGCGACGGTGCACTGTCATTGCGTGACAGCACCACAGGCGAAGCGATCGAACTGGCTTCCTTTGGAAGCGATAACCGCGCGGTGTTTGCCGCCATGTTGAAATAGGAGAAGCGTTGATGGGATCCGACGCCATGATTGCCGGAAGACCGGCTCAAACGAACGCAAGGCGATTTGATACGCTTTGCACCATATCTGTGGAGCAAAGCTCCGAACATTTTCACGCGCATGTCGAATTGGACGGCAATGTTGCCCTTCATCCCGGCGATAAAGTGCGCGTCCACGGCGATCCGATTTCGATTCCGTTTGGACACAGTGCGGTTTTCGAACGCGCCGTGACAGTGACGCGCGCAGGTCCGTTGACCCGTTTCGCGACGCGCATCGCAGCCTATTTCGAATTCAAGGAACTCTACGAAGTCAGCTTCAATCCAGGGAGGATCAAATGAACGCGCACAGCAAAATCGAAGCGCCCATCTCCAGCGAAGATGCGATGGCCATCGCCACCCAGGACACGATGCTGACCCCGCGCTTCTACACCACCGATTTCGACGCGCTTGACGCGATTGATGTCTCTTTGGTGCGGAAGGAATGGGACCAGCTCATCTCTGACATGGTGGGCGATCCGAACAAAAAACATTTCAAACATGATGACAGCTTCGCCGGCATTATCGAAAATCTTGAACCGGAACTGCGCGCCGAATTTACCGATTTCCTCGTCAGCTCGATGACGTCGGAATTTTCCGGCTGCATCCTCTATGCCGAAATCGCCAAGCGGACGAAAAACCCTGACGTGAAGCAGTTGTTCAAACTGCTTGCTCGCGATGAAAGCCGGCATGCCGGTTTCATCAACGAATGTCTTAAAGACGCAGGGATTGGTGTCGACCTTAGCTTTCTGACCAAGACTAAGAAGTACACATACTTCAAACCAAAGTTCATCTGGTATGCGGTCTATCTGTCAGAGAAAATCGGCTATGCGCGCTATATCGCGATCTACCGCCATTTGGCCGCCAATCCGCAGCACAAATTCCACCCGATTTTCGATTGGTTCGAAGAATGGTGCAATGACGAATTCCGCCACGGCGAAGCCTTTGCCATGCTGATGCGTGCCGATCCAAAGCTGCTCAAAGGCCACAACAAAATGTGGATCCGGTTCTTCCTGCTGTCGGTCTATGCGACCATGTATGTGCGCGACCATGCGCGCCCCGTGTTCCACAAGGCGCTCGGTGTTGATCCGACCGAATATGACTATCAGGTCTTTGGTATCTGCAACCAGATCAGCCGTCAGGTCTTCCCGGTTGAGCTGGACATCGACAGTCCTGCCTTCCGCAAGAATATGGAGGCTCTGCGGCAAGCAGCGCTGCGTATCGAAGCGGGCAAGGAACAAGGCGGCATTGGCGGCATGGCCAAACGCGTAAGCGGTATGGCGGGTGCGGGCTTTAATTTTGCCAAGATGTATTTTCAGCGCACCAAATCAAATGAACTTCCACAATCCATCCGGCTTCAACCTGCATGGTAAGCTGGAGCGGCCACATTGTACCGTTCATTGTAACGATCGCGATCTGGTTTGTCGCAACCGGGCTGATTGCCTGGGCCGACAATCGCGAGCGCGCAACATTCTCGCGTAGCCTCGTGATTGGCGGCGTATGCGGGATTGCTGGACTGGTCGCTATCGTGTTTGCGTCCCAAACAGCGGCCGCTTGGGCCGTTTATCTGGCGTTTGTCGGCGCTCTGATGGTGTGGGGCTGGCATGAAATCGGCTTTCTTACAGGAGCAGCCGCTGGGCCCCGGCGTGAACCTGCGGATGTGGGTCTTAGCGGCGCACGGCGCTTTGCTCAGGCAAGTGCAACCGTGATCCACCATGAGGTCGCACTGGCACTTACCGCCCTGCTGCTCATCTCGCTTGCATGGAATGCGCCCAATCAGATCGGGGCAACCGTATTCGTGATGCTGTTCGGCCTTAGGCTGTCGGCGAAAATCAACATGTATGTCGGCGTGCCCAATTCCACCGCTGAAATGTTGCCCGCACATCTAGCCTATCTCAAAACCTATTTTGGCCAGAACCGGATGACGGTGCTGCTTGCAGTATCCATTGTGGCGATTTCGGCTGTTGCAGCATGGTTTGGCTCGCTTGCTTTGGCAGCGCCAATCGGCAGTGCCGAAATGATCGGTGCAAGCTTGCTGACGACGCTGTGCCTTCTTGGCGCGCTGGAGCACGTCTTTTTGGCATTGCCGTTTCGCGACGGGATGCTGTGGGGCTGGGCTATGCCAAGCCGGGCGCCATCGCGCTCACCAAAACTGGCCCCAACACTAGCGCCAACACTGGCACCAACACCGGCGCCATCACGGGCACCGACGAACAAACCTAATTCGAATATCGAGAAATAGACATGAATACTGGCCGGGAAACAGAGGGGAAGCCCATGGATTTTGAAACCTATTTCGCCAGCGAGCTGGACAGCGTTCGCGAAGACGGTCGATACCGCGTGTTCACCGATATCAAGCGGCATCGGGGCAAATTCCCGCATGCGACCCGCTTTATCGGCGAAGAGACGCAGGCCGTCACCGTATGGTGTTCAAACGATTATCTGGGGATGGGACAACACCCCAAAGTGCTCGAAGCGATGCATTCGAGCCTCGATGAATGCGGCGCTGGTGCAGGCGGCACCCGCAACATTTCAGGCACAAACCACTATCACGTCGAATTGGAGGCAGAGCTGGCCGACTTGCATGGCAAGGAAAGCGCGCTGCTCTTTACCTCTGGATATGTTTCGAATTGGGCGGGTTTGGGAACGCTAGCGGCCAAGATCCCAGGCTGCGTAGTCTTCTCGGACTCGCTCAACCACGCTTCTATGATCGAAGGTATCCGGCACAGCCGGGCACCTTACAAAGTATGGAAGCACAATGATGTCGAGGATCTCGACCGGATGCTGTCCGAATTCGGGCCAGAGGTGCCCAAACTGGTCGCCTTTGAAAGCGTCTATTCGATGGATGGCGATATCGCCCCCATCGCCGAGATCCTCGATGTTTGTGAAAAACACGGCGCGATGAGCTACATCGATGAAGTCCACGCCGTTGGCCTGTATGGCCAGCATGGCGGCGGCATTGCAGAGCGTGAAGGTCTGATGGACCGGATCACCGTCATCGAAGGCACTTTGGGCAAGGCGTTTGGCGTCATGGGCGGTTACATTGCTGCCAGCCGCAACCTGGTCGATTTTGTCCGCAGTTTTGCCAGCGGTTTTATTTTCTCGACCGCCCTTCCCCCCGCAGTGGCGGCCGGCGCGGCGGCCAGCATCCGGCATCTGAAGAACAGCGATGCAGAACGCGAACTGCAACAAGAGCGTGTCAAACAGGTGCGCCGCAAGCTGGATATGCTTGGCATTCCGCATCTCGACAATCCGAGCCACATCATTCCGGTGATGGTTGGCGACGCCAAAAAGTGCAAGATGATCAGTGACTGGCTGATGGATAATCACGGCATCTATGTGCAGCCGATCAACTATCCAACGGTTCCGGTCGGCACAGAGCGTCTGCGTCTGACGCCTTCACCAGTCCATGATGACGGTGATATTGACCGGCTCGTCAACGCACTCAGCGAAATTTGGTCGCAATGCGAACTTGCGCGGATGTCAGCAGCGGCTTGATCCCAGCCGCCTGCGCAGCAATCGCGCACAATCGCACCGGCCAAAGAAAAGGGCGACGTGGTAACCCACGCCGCCCTTTTTGTTTCGAACCGTAAGCTGGCTTAGATGCCGGCTTCGGCGAAGATTTCTTCGAACTTGCGACCGGCAAGACCTGGGTGCGAAGCAGCTTTTGCAGCTTCGAGGTTGGCTTCCATGCCTTCGCCTTCAACGATGATCAGACCGACCATGCCAGCTGCGTAGTGCGGTACGCACTGATAACCGTAGATGCCTGGCTTTGGCAGAACGTAGGAAACTTCCTTGTTGATCTCGCCTTCCCAACCGGCTGCGCCTTCTGGCAGCATCGATGCGATCGATGACGACTGGTGCGTTGGATCAGTTGGAATGAAACGTACGGTATCGCCAACCTTAGCGGTTACGAGGCGCGGTTTGAAAACCTGCATGCCGCTCGATTCGTCTGGATCGCGCGTATACATGTTGATGTCGATTACGGTGCCGTTGGCTTCAACTTCTGGTGCCGCCGGTGCAGCAGGCTCGGCTGGTGCAGCAGCTTCATCAGCAGCTTCTGTAGTTGCTTCAGCAGGTGCCGCGTCAGTACCGTCGGTACGACCGCCGCCACATGCTGCGAGGGTCAGGAGACCGGCGATTGCAGCCGTGCCCATAAGATAGTTACGCTTCATATTCGAAATCCTCTGTATTACTTAAAATCCCATGAGCGGGACAATAAACCAGTTTTCCGCGAGTGGAAAGGATCGCTTCCGCAGGAATTTATCATCCAGAGACGAAGCCTTTTCGCGACTCCATAACGCACGAGGTCAAAAGGGTTTCCCGACTATTTTCAGTAATAAAAATCCGCTGCCGTCGGTGCCCAGAAATCTAGCGCATCCTATCGCCCCATTGCCAAGCGGGTCAGGCACGCTAAACAGACGCACATGAAAAATGTCTCTTGGAAAACAAAGCTCGCCCTCGCCCTCGTGGTATTTCTTCCGCTCTATTTTGCGGTTGCGGCGCTTGGCACGAAATTCGGACTTTGGAGCTGGCAAACCGGCCTTGGCACGTTGACCGCAGGTGCCGGGATCTGGGTCATGGGCATCGTTGGTGTCGTTTGCCTCATCCTGCTTATCATGGCGCTGATTAAAAAGCCGCGCAAAGGCTGGCTTGTTCCGGCAATCGGCGTAGCATTGCCGCTTGGCGCGGTTGTTATGCTCGGTTCGGTTCAAACCACAGCAAGCGAAAATCCGATCCACGATGTCGCAACAGACACCTCCAACCCGCCATCATTTTCCTTGGAAACACTATCTGCGCGTGAAGCGTTCGGGGCCAATGCTCTCAATGATTACCAGACGCCGCTTGGTGAGCTGGAGCAATATAAAGGCAGCCCGCCCGAGCTCGCGATCAAATCGCATGCGCAAATCATCAACGACACTTATGCCACGCTCTCACCGCTCCCGCTTGCCGGAGCGAGCAAATCCGATGCGGTCGCTGCTGTTGCCGCGGCAATGGGCAATATGGGCCTCACCGATATCCGGTCCGATGCAGAAGCAGGCCGTGTTGAAGGCGTGGCCGAAACATTCTGGTTCGGGTTCAAGGACGATGTCGTCGCCCGCATTGGCGAGAACCAGATTGATTTCCGCTCAGTCAGCCGTGTCGGTCGCAGCGATCTTGGCGCGAATGCCAAACGCATCGCTGAACTGCGCGAGCGTGTAGCCGGCCAAATCGGCCAGCGTTAAGTCAGTCTTTGAACTGCGCTGCGGCAAGCGCGCTACGTTGAAAAACGGTCAGAACGCATAGGGCTGCGTAGCCATAGGCGAGCACGGTGAACCACGCCGGGAATATGCACATGGCAATGAAAACGATGATCGTCTCTGCGCCTTCGGCCAGACCAGTGCTGTAGAAAAAGCTTTTTTTACCGTGCGCATCTGTCGTCTCTTGGCGCTCCGCAGCGATGACGGCAAAGGCAAGAAAGCTCACGCCCGTCAGCACAAAACTGGCAACAAGCACGAGCGCGGGCAGCGTGTTGCTCTCGGCCATCACGGCGAAACCCAGCGGGATTGATACGTAAAAGGCGAAATCGGCAACAATGTCGAAATACCCGCCAAGTGCAGTCGGGCCTTTTACCCGCGCAACCGCCCCGTCCAATCCATCGACCAGCCGGTTTGCGATAACCAGCGCAAGACCAAGCCACATTTGACCCCATGCAATCGCAACCGCGCCGCCCAATCCCAGCGCCAATCCGCCAAAGGTCAGGGCGTTGGCAGTCACACCAACCGCCGCAAGCGCGTTGCCGATGCGATTAAGCGCAGGATCGATTAATGGGCGTATCTTGGCGTCAAACATCAGACCGACCCGAAAGTCACAAGCCCGATCCACGCCCCGGTCATGGCCGTTGCAATATTGCCCGCGATCCAGCTTTTCATCCCAAGCCCGGCCGCCTCTGCCCGGCGTTCAGGGCAAAGCGTGCCGATCGTGGAAACAAGTAAACCAACGCTTGCAAGGTTGGCAACACCGCACACCGCATAAGTCACGATCAACAGGCTGCGCGGGCTGAAAGTGCCTTCGGGTAGTGCAGCGAGCTCCAGATAGGCGACATATTCATTCAGGATCGCCTTTGTCCCCATAATTCCGCCAGCCGCCTGCGCTTCTGCCCATGGAACACCAATGGCCCACATCAGCGGCGCGAACAGCCAACCGAAAATACGTTTGAGGGTAAGCGGTTCTTCCCCGACCAGAGGAAGCAGGGCCAAGATCTGATCTGTGAGCGAAACCAGCGCAAATACGACAATGATTACTGCGATCACCGCAAGGAACAGCTGCATACCGTCCATTGTGCCCTTCACGATGGCATCAATGCTGGAATCGTATTTGAGGCTGACGTCTTCGCCCTCTGCTCCTGCCTCCGGTCCAGTTTCGGTCGCCGTGTCATCGGGCCTACCCGGCACCATCAGTTTCGCAATCAACAGCGCCGCGGGCAGCGATACGAGCGAGGCAGAGATCATGTGCCCAACCGCATCGTCAACTGTATCGCGCAATGTAGTCGCGTATAGGATCAGGATCGCACCGCTGATGGTGGACATGGCCAGCACCATGACCTGAAACAGTTCGGCACGGCTCATCTTTGCGAAATACGCCCGCACCACAAGAGGGCTCTCGACCACGCCAAGAAACATATTGGCCCCGCCCGACAGGCCCACCACGCCGCTCACCCCAAGAGTGCGGCGGAGCAAGAACGAAAGACCATTTACCAGCCATTTAAGCACGCCCCAGTGCCACAGCACCGCAGCGAGCGCGGAAAATACGATCACGAGCGGCAATATCTGAAATGCAATAATCAGCGGGGCATCGCCGCCCTCTTTAAGTTCAAAGGGCAAAGGCGCGCCGCCGAGATACCCGAACATATAGGATGATCCATCCAGCGTCGCACGCTCGATCGCCGATACGCCTTCATTCGCATAGGCCATCAAATCCCAGACAAACGGCACCCGCACAATGACCAGCGCAAGCGCGCCCTGCAACACAAGCGCGCCTGTAATCCAGCGCCAGCCGGGGCGGCCGGACCGGTCCTCGCTTATGGCCCATGCGATAGACAGCAGCACGGCAATGCCGAACACACCGCGCAGCTGGTCAAACAAATCCAAGACGTTTTCCCCGTTCCGCGCCCGCTCGGGCGCTATGGTCAGACCTTTTTGCGGAAAAGGGTGTCGAGCGCCAGTGTATCGTGCTCGCGCAGCGCAATCAAAGCGAGCGCAGCGCCGGCAACCGTTAGCGATGGAAAAAACAGCAGGTTTGCATCATCCGCGTTGGCGAAAAGATACATACCAAACGGGTCGAGAAAATGCCTCCAGATCGGAAACGCTCCGCCAACCAGAATGACCGCAGAGGCAATCAGCGCATATTTGCGGAATAGGCCCAGCACCACCAGCGCGCCAATCAGAACTTCGGCTCCGGCAAAGGCAAGCTGGATTTCGTTCGCAGACGCCATGCCGCCATAATACTTTTCGGAAAGCTTGGTCCCCATGCCTTCGCTGAACAAGCGGACGCAGCCCCACAGGACGAGCAACATGCCCGTGCCGATGCGCATGACCAGAAGCGAAATTTTCGTTAGCACAGATATCTTCTCCGATTGGGAATTGGCGCGTTATTTATCCGCGCCGCCATGAATGGTATTTCTCAACCCAACCCAGCAAGCCTTCGGGCTTGTTTGCGCGCTTCCAATTGCCAGCGGCAAATTTGTTCGCTTCGGCCATGGTCGGGTAGGAATGAATGGTGCCAAGGATCTTGTTCAGGCCCAGCTTGTATTTCATCGCGAGCACATATTCGGCAAGCAATTCGCCGGCATGGCTGCCCACAATCGTCGCGCCGAGGATAGTATCCTTGCCCGGCGGGGTCAGCACTTTGACGAAACCTTTTGTCTCGCTTTCCGTGATCGCGCGGTCGAGATCATCCAATTCATAGGTTGTGATTTCGTATTCCACGCCCTGTTCCTGTGCTTCGGTCTCGTTCAACCCCACGCGGGCGAATTCGGGATCGAGGAAAGTGACAGCCGGAATGACGCGGTAATCCGCCTTGAAACGCTTGAACGTGCCGAACAGCGCATTGACGCTGGCAAACCACGCCTGATGGCTGGCGGTGTGGGTGAATTGATACGGCCCGGCGACATCACCGGCCGCGTAAATATTGGGAAACTTGGTCGCAAGAAATTCATCGGTGTTGACTGTGCGATTGGTATCGACGCCAATATCCTCAAGCCCAAATCCGGTTAGCCGCGCTTTACGGCCCACG
The DNA here is from genome assembly GCF_007004095.1 of Erythrobacter insulae. Classification (NCBI taxonomy): domain Bacteria; kingdom Pseudomonadati; phylum Pseudomonadota; class Alphaproteobacteria; order Sphingomonadales; family Erythrobacteraceae; genus Erythrobacter; species Erythrobacter insulae. Next base: position 1,907,444 of record NZ_VHJK01000001.1, on the reverse strand, counting down.
GCCACAATCAACGCATCGAACGGGATTTCGACGCTGGCGCCATCATGGCTTGCGATAAGCGCGCCGTTGCTGACTTTTACCGCTTCATGATCGGTCATGACGGCGATACCCGCCTCCTCAAGCACCGATTGAGCCAATGCAGAGACTTCGGCGTCTTCGCGGCCAAGCACACGGTCCGTCATTTCGACCTGAGACACTTTCGAGCCTAACCGCGCAAGAGCCTGCGATATCTCGCAGCCAATCGGGCCTCCGCCCAGCACCGCTACTCGCTTTGGTACCTCCTCCATCGCGGCAAAGGCATCCCACATGGTTTCGCTGGTCAGATAACCGCTGCCTTCCAGCCCTTCGATTGGCGGGACAAGCGGCTCGGCGCCGCTGGCAATGATGATGCTACGCGTTGTCAGCCGCTGGACCTCTCCATCATTACGCGCGATCTCGACCGTCCATGGATCAATGATCGTGGCGTATCCTTTGACCACATCGACCCCCAGTTCGGTATACCGCTCCACGCTGTCATGAGGTTCGATGGTTTTGATCACATTCATGACCCGCGCCATCGTTTGTTTAAAGGGCACCACAGGCTCCGCCGCCTGCAAACCATACCGATCGGCGTGGCGTATAGTCGATGCGACCTTCGCGCTTTTGATCAGAGCTTTTGACGGGACGCAGCCGGTGTTGAGACAGTCTCCGCCCATCTCTTTCGCTTCGACCAGCGTGACCTTGGCCTTGACCGTTGCGGCGATATACGCGGAGACAAGACCGGCAGAGCCCCCGCCGATCACGATCAGGTTGCGATCATAGCGTTTTGGCTTGGCAAATCCTTTGTAGACCTTGCGCCGCTTGATCAGGCCGATGATCGCTTTTGCAATCCATGGCGCAATACCCAGCAGCACAAACGATCCGATGACGGCTGGCGATGCAATGCCGGAAAGGCTGTCAATCCGCGCCAGCTGCGTTCCGGCGTTCACGTACACAATCGTGCCCAGCAGCATTCCTATCTGGCTGACCCAGGCAAAAGTCCACGTTTTGATCCGTGTCAGACCCATGACGAGGTTAATCACGAAAAACGGGAACGCCGGGATCATCCGCACGGTAAAAAGATAAAACGGCCCGTCGCGTTCGAGCCCGCTATTGATCGCTTTCAACCGCTCACCGAACTTGCTCTCGATCGTATCGCGCAAAACATATCGGGAGGACAAAAACGCGAGCGTCGCACCCGCTGTTGAAGCGAAAGAAACGAGCACAGTGCCAATCAAAACCCCGAACAGGGCACCAGCCGCGAGTGTGAGAATGGCAGCACCCGGAAGCGATGCCGCTGTAACCCCGACATAGATCAGGAAAAACACGCCGAGAACCAAAGCCGGGTTCTCGTTATAAAAAGACGCCGCTCGATCGACCTCTGTCTTGATCCCTTCGACAGTGAAGACCTCTCCAAGATCGAAGATGAAATATGCCGCAATTAGCGCGGCGATAGCTGCGATGATGAGAATTTTTTTCATAGAAATTGCCTGATTGTTCCCGTTTTCGCAGCGGATGTATGATTGGTTACGCGGGTTTTTAATTTTTGCGGATGACCCGCGCGTACTGTCTCAGCCAGCGTGTGTCGATCCAGTGTTTCAATCTGGCAGCCCAGCGGCCTTGCGCGGCAAAGGGGCCGTAACTGGCAATTGCCTCCCCCCGCGCGGTGGAGATCAGGTAAAGACTGGCAGGCCGGGGGCGGTAGGAATTGGTCATCACACGCCCGGCGGCTGCATCCCGGAGGTTATCGGCCAGAGCAGGTCCGGCCATCACCGCGTGAACACCCGAATGCGGGATGTCCCGATCCTGACGCGACGCAATATCGCCCACGGCAAAAACATGCAGGTGCGATGTTGATCGTTGATAGGCGTCAACCGCTATAAATCCGTCCGCCCTGCAATCCAGACCACTTTCGCTAGGCCAAAGCGGTGCCGCGCTGCCCAGAGCAGCCACAATCAGATCGGGCGTGCTGATGGGGACGACAGCAGTTTGCGAGGTACCAGCCTCGACGCCGCCAGCCTCGACGCCGCCCACTTCGACGCCGCCTGCTTTCAATACGCCGTCTTCCAAGCATGCATTGGCATTGATAACGGCGATCCCCTGCGCGCCGCACTCCGCGATTGCCCGGCGGCGGGCGGCGGCGCTGAATTCCGGCAGCAGGCCCCTTCTGCCGGCGATGATGGTTACGCGCGGTTGATCAACGTTTGAACCGCCCCGGTTGCGCAATCCAAAGGCCAGCTCAACTCCGCCTGCACCCCCGCCAACCACCGCGATATGATCAAGCTTCCCCTGACCCTCGATTGCCTCGACAAAATCACCAATCGGGCGCACGTCCAGCAATCTGGGATCATCGCCCAAAACATGTTTCGCGCGTCCCACTCCGCCTGTATCGATCGAGCATAGATCAAAGGAGATTTCGCCGCCCCGAGAGACGCGAACACTCCGCGTCTCCGGGTTCAACGAGGCACACCGGTCCAAGACCAGCCGGACACCGGCCCGCGCGGCCAGGCCTGCCAGATCGACAAGGCCTTCATCCCTGCCATATTGGGCGCTGATCCAGCCTGGAACCATCCCGGAATACCGCAAGACCGGCTCTGGTGTCAGCAGGGTCGCATGATCAGCCGGTATGCCTCGCCGAATCCAATCGGCCAGAACAGCGACATGCGCATGGCCCCCACCGACCAAAAGGATATGCTGTGCCGGAATGGATCGCCGGATCGCGGTTTAACCGCGCGCAGTCTTTGCGATTGCCACCGCTTCGGCTGCCAGACGGGTCACCTCGGCAAAATCACCGGCTTCGACCGCGTCTTTTGGCGTCAACCAGCTACCGCCGCAGGCGAGCACGTGTGGCAAGGCAAGAAAGTCTGGCAGATTGTCCGCCGATACTCCGCCAGTCGGCATAAAACGCATCTCGCCAAACACTGCACCAAACGCTTTCAGCATCGGCACGCCGCCCGCAAGGCTGGCGGGGAAGAATTTCACTTCGCGCAGGCCCAACGCATACGCGCGCTGAACTTCACCAGCGGTCATTGTGCCGGGGAAAAACGGGATTTTTTCCGCAAGGCAATATTCAGCGATCTCATCAACGAGACCCGGGCAGACGATGAATTGCGCGCCCGCTTCATGGACTTCCTTCGCCTGATCCAGTGTCAGAACGGTACCCGCGCCGACGATAAGATCACCGCCGCGCTCAATAATCGCCTTCATGCTTTCCAGCGCGCCTTCACTGCGCAGCACGACTTCGATGACGCTCAATCCGCCTTCGCCCAGCGCTTTGGCAGTCGCCACAGCCCGGTCCGCATTGCCATCGCCAATCAACGGCACGACCGGTGCGGCCTTCAATCGTTCATTCAAGTCAGTCATTTTTATTCCTTATTGCCAAATTTAGGTGCGTTTGCGCGGAACCGTGTGAAAAACGGTGCGTTTGTTGGTTGCTGCAACGGGGTGATCCTCGCCAAGCGACCGGGAGGGATACCGGGCTGCGCACAAAGACGAAACGCTTTTTTGATGCCCAACACGGAACGCTCTGTCATGGCAACTGATAATGCTAGCTACGGCACCAGATTATCGCTGGTGACGTTTTTTCGCAGGTTTCTGGAGATTCTCAAGCCTGAAGCCAGCTTTTACTGGTTGACGCTGGTCTACGGGATCGGCGTGAGTTTGCTGTCGCTGGCAACGCCAATTTCGGTCCAGCTGCTGATCAACACCGTCGCCAACACCGCGTTAACCGCGCAATTGGTCATGCTTTCGCTGACGCTGTTCGGCTTACTCGTGCTGTTCGGTTTGCTTAATGCGCTACGGATCCATTTGATGGAGCTTTTTTCCCGCCGGTTCTATGCCCGGATGGTGTCAGAAATTGCCTTGATCGCCGTCTATGCGCAGGACCCGTTTTTTGGCGACCGCAAGAAAAACGCGCTGTTCAATCGGTATTTCGATGTGATCAATGTCCAGATTGCACTTCCCGTCTTGTTCATCGGCGGGTTCTCAGTGGTGCTTCAGGTGGCTGTCGGGTTCGTGCTTGTGTCCCTCTATCACCCGCTGTTCCTGGTCTTCACACTCGTGATGAGCGCTTTGATCTGGGTGATCTGGCTTGCATGGGGTGGCCGCGCCATTCGCACAGGCATAGATTTGTCCCATGCAAAGCACGGAACCGCAGGATGGCTGGAGACGATTGGCGATTCCAACGGTTTCTTCAAATCGCAGCGGCGCATTGATTACGCGCTGGATAAGACAGACGAATTCACCCACACCTATATCGGCGAGCGAAAGCGGCATTTCCGCCAGCATTTTTCGCAAACCCTCGCTTTCTTGCTCATGTATGCTGCGGCAAGTGCGGTTTTGCTCGGCCTGGGCGGATGGCTCGTTATTCAGGGCCAATTGGGCCTGGGACAACTGGTTGCCGCAGAGCTGGTCTTGTCCGTCGCGTTTTTCGGGGTCGCGCAGCTGGGCACATACCTCACCTATTTCTATGATCTTTGCGCTGCGATCGAAGAGCTCACCTTGTTCTATGATGTGGAGCAGGAAAAGATTGCAGGCGACAATCCAGTAAACGGTGACGATCACACACTTGTCTTCAAAAACGTACGCGGCACCGCCCGGCATGAAACTGCGGAAATCAATCTGGAGATTCCCAGCGGCTCCATCATCATGGCCGGATCAAGCCAACACGGCGTGCAAAGATTGTTTACCAATCTGCTGAAACTGCACGAACTACCCGACACCGGGTTCGCCACGATGGGCGGGATCGATTTGAAGGATATCGAGGCGTATAACCTGCGCAAAGACGTCCACGTGCTGGAACGGCCCAGCTTTGTTGGCATGACGATCCGCGAATATCTCAACCTGTCATGCCCCAACACAGCAAAGCAGCGCATGGCCGCAGCGCTGGAAACAGCGGGCCTTACCGAGACAATCAGCACCTTCGAAAAAGGTCTCGATACACAGATCGCGTCAACGGGTTGGCCGCTGTCCTCGGTCGAATTGCAACAGTTGAAACTGGCCAATGCGCTGCTCGAGCAACCCCGTGTGCTTGTGCTCAGCCAGCTTTTCGATCTGGTCGATGAAGACAGCTTGGCGCGCGTGATTAACGAATTGCGCGAGCAAGCATATTCAACCGTTATCTGTTTCTCGAACCGCCGGATTGATCTGGGCTTTGACCGCTTTTTGTATCTCGAGGCAAAAGAGCAGCGGTATTTCGACAATTTCGATGATTTTTGTCTGGCAGTAAACCAAAAGCGGCCGCGCAAACCCAGTGGTCCGCGGCCACTTTTGCCTGACAGTCATGATACCCCTGCCTCCCCTGATGCAATTGCAGGAAACCATGAGGTGACCGGACAATGAGCCTGATCGCACGCTCTCGTGAAGACATGGCGCACTTCACCGCGCTTGCCGCGATCAAGAAGCCGCGCATCATGCGCGCTGTTTATTTCATGGTGCTGACTGGCATCGTCGCCAGCGTCGCGTTCCTGATTTTTGTACCATGGGTTCAAACCACGGGCGGGCAAGGTGTGATCACCACGCTGAACCCGAATGAGCGCCAACAAGAGATCAACGCCGCTGTGTCAGGCCGCATCGAAGAATGGTTTGTGCGCGATGGCAGCGCCGTTTCGAAAGGCGATCCGATTGCCCGGATTGCCGATATCGATCCGCGCCTGATCGAGCGGCTTCAGGCCGAACGCCAACAAATCGAAATCCAGCTGCAATCCACCAAAAACGCGCTGGCCACCGCTCAGATTGACGAACGCCGGATGGCCGAGCTGTTCGCATCGGGCCTAACCGCGCGGCGCGATTACGAACAAGCCCAGATCCGTGTGGAAGAAATGCGCGGACGCGTAGCCGAAGCGCAGGCCAATCTGACCCGCGCCGACACCGCTCTTTCGCGCCAGTCGGAACAATTGATCGTTGCGCCGCGAGACGGTTTTATCCAATCCGTCAACGCTGGCGATGCAGCGACATTGGTTTCTGCCGGCGATATTCTGGCCACATTTGTGCCCGAAACGTCCGAGCGCGTCGTCGAAGTATTTGTTGATGGCCGCGATGTCGGATTGCTGCTGCCCGGTGAAAAAGCCCGCATTCAATTCGAAGGCTGGCCCGCTGTTCAATTCAGCGGCTGGCCATCGGTGGCCGTTGGCACGTTCGGCGGAATTGTCACCACAGTTGACCAATCGGCGCAGGCAGATGGCCGGTTTCGGGTGTTGATCGCCGAAGACCCCGACGCAGAAGAGCCGTGGCCCAAAGAACGCTATGCGCGTTTCGGCGCGGCCGTGCGCGCATGGATCCTGCTTGAAACCGTACCGGTCGGCTATGAAATCTGGCGCCAGCTCAACAACTTCCCGCCGGAACTTCCGTCTGTTCCAAACACGCAAAGTCAGGCGAACTGATCATGCGTGGGTTGGCCGCTCTTCCTTTTGCGGTGTTGGCATCGTTCGGGTTTGCCGCGCAGGTTGCCGCCCAGAATATCGAGCCTGTGGCTGATCCCCTGGAACAAGCCATTGCCGAAGGCCCGCTTTTGCCGAGCGAGGTTCTGCGCAGTTCCGCGCTCACTTTCCCCAGCATTCTGGAAAGTTTCGAACGCGAAGCCGCAGCGCGCAGCGACCAGCTTTCCGCCGATGGTGCTTTCGACCTGATCCTGAAAGCCGAAGCCTATGACCGGGTGACAGGCACATTTTCCGGCGGTTTTGCCGAAGTCGGCGCATCTCAACCGCTTCGCCCGCTGGGTGCCGAAGTGTATGGCAGTTACCGTATCTCGGATGGCCGTTTTCCGATTTACGAAAATTTCTACAACACCAATCAAGCTGGCGAATTGAAAGTCGGTGCGCTGTTTTCGCTTTTGCGTGACCGCCGGATCGATAAACGCCGTTTTGCAATCGAAGACACGCGCATTGCCGCCAGCCAGGCCAGCCTCGATGTCTTGCTGGTCCAGCTTAAAGTCCAGCACGACGCGCTCAAAGCTTATTGGTATTGGCTGGCTGCGGGCCGCGAAATCGGGGTTTACGAGGAATTGCTGGAGATTGCGCAGGCCCGAACCATCGGCCTGACACGAGAAGTGCGCGCAGGTGCCAAACCTCGCATAGCATTGACCGAAAACGAACAGAATGTGATCCGCCGCAAAACCTTGCTGACAGAGGCGCAGCGCAATTTCACCAATGCATCAAACAGCCTTTCATACTTTTTGCGAGACAGCGCCGGGCGTATGATCACGCCAACGCGCGAGCAATTGCCTGATACCAGCACGTTGGAAGCTCTTCCCGATATGCAAAGCCTCCTGTCGCAAGAGGTCAGCGATGTGATGGACAACCGGCCTGAACTGCAAAACTTCCGCTTGGCCATGGAGCGCGCGACGAACAAAATCGAGCTGCGGCGCAACGATCTGCAACCCAAACTGGAGGTTGGTGTGGAGCTGTCCCGCGATTTTGGCGCGGTTGGTGACGGCGGGTCGACATTCGATTCCACTGACACGGTTGTCGGGGTGAAATTCACTGTACCATTACAGCGCCGCGAAGCGCGCGGCAGGTTGCAACGTGCCGAGGCCGAGCTGCGCGAAATGGAGCTGCGGGAGCAACGCGTGAGCGACCAGATCGAGGTCGAGCTTGGCAATATCCTCACCAATCTTAACGCGTCGCTCGATCTCGCTGATCTTGCCGGTCAAGAAGTGGAGCAGGCAAGCGCGATGGTCGCCGCCGAACGCAAACGGTTTTCGCTTGGAGCGGGCGACTTTTTTCTTGTGAACCTGCGTGAGGAAAGCGCCGCCGATGCTCAGGTCCGTGCGATCCGCGCTGATTTGAAAGGCCGATTGGCTGCGGCCAGTTATTCTGCCGCGACAATGGACCTCGACGAACTGGGGCTGAATTGACCCGGTTGGCGGCGCAGCAGCGCCAAGCTTTGCAGGTTAGCGGCCTTTAATCCGGTTCCGTGCCGTCACCAACGCTTCTGGCGTGTCGATATCGGTTAGCCAGTCCGGCGAGCACGCAAGCACCTGCCCTTTGGATAGGATCCCGCGCGCGCCTGAATCGCCGCTCGACCGAGCCAGACTGCCAAATTGATCCGAACCGAATATCGCAGGCGGCATACGGGTATCCGCAACCGCCGAAGTTGCAATACATTGCGGGCCGATGTCTTTCGCAGCGTTGACGAGCGCCGCAAAGTGCCGCTCGGGCACAAATGGCATATCGGCAAGCGCGATCATCAATCCATCGAGCTGTGCAGCCATCGCCATCGAGGCCGCAAGCGCAACCGATGATCCCATCCCGGTTTCAGCCTTCGGATTGACATGGACATCGAAGCCCGCCTCGCGCCAGCCATGCGCGCACGGATGCTCTGCATTGGCCGTAATCGCCCACGCATGGGTAAACAATGATAGCGGCAAGGCGCAGGCTGTATGAACACCAAGCGGCATCCCGCAAAAGTCGGCTGTCAGCTTATCATCGTCGCCGAAACGGTGCGAAGAACCCGCAGCGAGCAGCGCCGCGCCAAGACGCCTTTCACCGGCCATCATCAGTTTCAAAATCGCTGTCTTGATAGGCTCGGATAACTTCCGCGAGCGCCGATAGCGCAAGCGTTTGCGGGTCGCGGGAGGAATGGAACACACCGATAGGCGCGCGGATGGAGGATATCCGCTGCGCGCTTACGCCTTTATCACGCAGGGCCTCTGTTCGCATTGCATGCGCTTTGCGTCCGCCCATCGCACCCAAATAGAAATGCGGCAGATCGAGCGCGCGGGCGATCAGGTCGATCTCCCAATCGTGATCATGAAACAGAAACACGAACGCAGTCCACGGATCGCTTTCCAGCAGATCGGTTTGGGTCGTGCGCTTAATCACCTGCACTGGGGTCTCATCCGCAGTCAAAGACGCCGCAATCGCTTGATCAGGCGTCAACACCGATACCGCGCAGTCCATCGTCTGCGCCAGCTTTGCCAGCGTGTTTACGCCTGCTCCGTGACCGATGATCTGGAGTTTGGGCGCGGGCCAGTGGCCGAACACACCGGTATTGTGTTCTGGATCAAACGCTGCGGATTGCCACTGCGCAACGTGCTTTGCCCCGTCTGCACTGATTGCGATGGCGAACGGTGAACGCGCTTTGATGGAGCCAAGGCAGTCGGCGGCCAGCCCGCCCGATCCCAGCGGCTGAAAATGCAGATCAAGCCCGCCGCCGCAGGGTAATTTGATGTCGAGGTAGCGGGAACCTGCGCCGAAACGCACCGTTCGCGGCGCAGCCACCTTCATCGCATCAATGGCTTCGGAGACAACGGCATTTTCGATACAGCCACCGGAGAGGGAACCGGCAAAGTTGCCATCTTCAGCCACGCCCATGACCGAACCCGGATTGCGCATGGAAGAACCCTCAACCGCGCATACTGTCACCAGCACGCTTGCCTTTCCGGCAAGCCGCGCCTCGTTCAGAAAAACAAAGACCTCTTTGAAATGCACCCGGTCGTTAAGCTCGCGCTTACTCGCTCAAACTTTCAAGATACGCGATGATGGCTGCACGGCGATCAGCATCATCGACTGCGCCTGCGACCATGATTGTACCGGGAACGAGGCCTGTCGGATCCGCCAGATACCGGTCCAGTTGAGCCGCATCCCAAGTGATGCCGGAATTCGCCAAAGCCTCCGAATACGCAAAATCATCAAGCGATCCGGCCCCGCGTCCCACGACCCCATAAAGGTTAGGCCCGGCCATAGACGCCTCGCCCGCTTCTGCGACATGGCAGCCGGTGCACATTGCAAATGCCGCTTCGCCAGCGGCAACGATATCGACTGGCGCTGCCACTGCCGGTGCGGCATCGCCGGGCTCCCGAACCACGATTTGCTCAACCACTGGCTGTTCCGCAGACCCGCCGCACGCGGCCAGCATGATGGTCAGCAGTCCTGCTCCCAATAACGCCTGATTACGCATGGTCTGTTCCCTTATATCCCGTTGTGTCTCTTTAAGCGTCGGTTACGCAAACTGCTTCGCAATCGGTAATTCACGCAATCGTTCACCGGTTGCCGCGAAGATCGCATTGGTCAAAGCGGGCGCTGCGGGAGGCAATCCCGGCTCGCCCGCGCCGCCCACTGGCACATCGCCGGAATTGATCAATGCCACTTCGATTTGCGGCACTTCATTCATGCGCAACATCTTGTAATCGTGGAAATTGCTCTGCTTGACTGCGCCATCTACCAGATCAAGCTCACCGTACATTGCCGCCGTCAGGCCGAACACGATGCCGCCTTCGATCTGGTTTCTAAAGCCATCGGGGTTCATCACATATCCCGCATCGCAGGCTGCCCAGCAATTGAGCAATTTGGGCTTGCCACTGGACATATCGACTTCGATGACCTCCGCTACAATCGTGCCAAAGCTCTCAACAATCGCGACGCCTTTGGCAGTGCCTTCGGCACGATCGCCAGACCAATCGCTCATCTCGGCAACCTTTTGGAGAACCGCCGTGTGACGCGGCGATCCCTTGAGCATGGCCAGCCGGTATTCCAATGGATCAGCCCCTGCTGCATGGGCCGCTTCGTCGATGAAGCTTTCGATGAACCAACCCTGCTGCGAGTGATCGACAGAGCGCCATGCCTGGAACGGCAGGTGCAAATCGGCCGCTGCAACCTTCACGCTGGTGTTGGGGATATCGTACATTGCCGGAACACATGCCTCGGGCGGATCGTGGCGCTGCGTAAAGATACTGTTGTACGAAACCAGCGCCCCGTCATCGGCAATACCAGCGCGGAACCGGCAAAGATCGGCAGGGCGATACATCGCCTTTTGCGTGTCTTCCTCGCGGCTCCAGATCAATTTGACCGGATAACCGGTTGCCTTTGAAACACGCGCCGCCATGGCGACATATTCGCTTTCAAGGCGGCGCCCGAATGCTCCGCCCAGATAGGGCTGATGGATGATCACATTGTCAGCCGAAAGTCCCACTGAATCCGCCACCGCGCTACGCGCCATCAAAGGGACCTGTGTACTGGTCCAGATGTCGCATTTGCCGTCTGCGAAATTCGCTGTGCAGTTCAGCGGCTCCATCGGAGCGTGAGCCAGATAAGGCGCTTTATATTCCGCCTCGATCTTGGTGGCCGCGCTTTCAAACGCGGCTTCGGCATCGCCGCGCGCTGCAGCTTCTTCACCGCCAGCATCAATCGCGCTGGCAAAAGCCGCAAATTGATCTTCGGTGGTCTTGATCGGGCTCTCCGACTTGCTCCAGCCGATCTCAATCGTATTCACCGCCTGCTGTGCCTGCCAATAGCTGTCCGCGACTACGGCGACGAAATTACCCATATTAAGGATTTGCAAGACGCCGGACATTTCCTTGGCGCGGCTGGCATTCATGCTTTCGGCGGATGTTCCGGGAACCGGTGCACGGATCACAGCGGCATAGGAAAGGTCAAGACCTTCGGGTACGGCATCAATGCCGAATTCCGCTGTGCCGTTGACCTTGGCCGGGATATCGGTGCGGGCCTTGCTCTTGCCCATAAGACGATACTCGGACGCTTTTTTCAGCGTTGGCGTGGAATCCATCGGCTGCTCTGCAGCGGCCGTCGCAAATTCAGAGTAAGGCGCGGATTTGCCCGACGCTTCATGGATCAGCGTGCTGTCGCGGGTCACGATCTCTTCTGCTGGAACGCCCCATTCATCGGCAGCGGCCCCGATCAACATCTTGCGCGCAGCGGCACCTGCAATTCGCATCTGATATTGTCCGGTCGACCGGATCGACGATGAACCGCCGGTAATCAGCAAGTCCATCGATTTGCCAAGCTGGGTAAACAATCCATCCCAAGTCGGCTCAAGCCAATCGGCGGCGTTGAGCGTAAACGGAGCGGCAAACATGCGCGCGGTATCGCTCACAATGTAGCTGCCATCGGCAGGCGCCTGCATCACGCGGACATTGTCCCATGCCGCATCCAATTCATCGGCCAACATCTGGGCCAGCACCGAATGGGCGCCCTGTCCCATTTCGCAATGCGGAACGATCGCTGTCACGATGTTGTTGGCGTCAATCTTGACCCAGCTGTTCACCAACTGCTCTCCGGCTCCGCCCGCGATTTTCGGGCCAAGAGCCCCGACCGGATTGCCCGGACGAACACCGATGCCGATCAGCAGTCCTCCACCAGCCAGCACGCCGGCGCCGATAAATCCGCGGCGGCTCCATTTGGCGAGTTTGCTGCGCTCTTTTTTCGCGCCGTTTTCTTCAGGGGTCATATCGTTCATGGCTTATGCCTCCCCCGCCAAACGTTCGGACAGCGGTTGCTCTTGCCCGGCCGCGACTTTGATAGCGCGGCGAATGCGGGTGTAGGTCCCGCAGCGGCAGATATTGCCCGACATTGCGGCATCAATGTCATCATCGCTTGGATTGGGATTGTCACGCAGCAAAGCGGTTGCCGCCATGATCTGGCCAGACTGACAATATCCGCATTGGGGAACCTGTTCGCTGATCCATGCTTGCTGGATTTTGGTCAATTCACCTTCCGGCCCCGCAATGCCTTCAATAGTGGTGACCGAGCGGCCTTCAGCGGCGGAAACCGGCGTTGAACAGCTCCGCACAGGCTGACCATCCAGATGCACGGTGCACGCACCGCATTGCGCGATGCCGCAGCCAAATTTTGTCCCGGAAAGTCCAATCTTTTCACGGACAACCCAAAGGATTGGCATCGCCGGATCAGCATCCACCGTTACCGGCCTGCCATTGAGAGTGAAACTTGCCATTACAAAAATTCCCCGCACTTCGCTCTAAGTTGCAAGCAGCAATCTATCCTAACACCAGCATGATTGAAAGAGACATGGCTCAGGGACTTTCACCGACGCGGCTTTGCCATTAAGCGTCGGGAATGAACGAAACCACATTCGATACGTTTCTGGCTTTGGATATTCGCGCCGGCACAATCATATCCGCGGAACCCTTTCCCGAAGCGCGCAAGCCTGCGATCAAGCTTGTCGTCGATTTGGGCGGCGCAATCGGTACGAAAAAAAGTTCCGCCCAGATTACCGAGCATTACACGAGCGAAACCCTGATTGGGCGCAAGGTGATGGCCGTTGTGAATTTCCCACCGCGCCAGATCGGGCCATTTATGTCCGAGGTACTCGTGCTGGGTTTTCCGGATAAAAACGGGGCCATCGTTCTCGCGGCACCAGATGGCGATGTGCCAGACGGCGCGCGCCTCGCTTAAATCAGCCGCGTGTAAACGAGCCCTGTTTAAACCAGATCACCAAGCGCTCGTTTCAGCGGATCGAGCCACGGCTCAAACGGTTTCCACGCGCCCTGCCCCTTGCGGTTGATCGGCTCACGCACCTGCTCACTGGAGGCTGTGCGGACCGCGCGTTCTGTCTTGTGAAACGCGAGGCAGGCTTCCTCGAAAGGAACCTCCAGAAAATCGAGCATACGCCGTGTCTGTCCCTCGAGATCATCGAGCACGTCTTCGTGCTGCACCCTCAGGACTTTGCCGGGCAGGACACTGTCCCAGTGATCCATCAAATCGACATAGTCGGCATAATACCGGCCCACTTCATTCAGGCCGTAGGTAAATTCCTGCCCCTCGGCAAACAGCTGTTTAAAGCCGGAGAAACAGCAATCCATCGGCGCGCGGCGTGCATCGATGATTTTCGCATTGGGCAGGATCAGATGGATCAGGCCAATATGCCGGAAATTGTTCGGCATCTTGTCGATAAAAAACGGCGCGCCCTGCCGGTGGATACGGGTTGCGCTGATGAACTCTTCGCCAAATTTGGCCAGCTGCTCACCGGTCAAATCACCCAGGATTTCGGGGTAACGCGAATATCCCGCTTTGCGGCCGCGCAGCCGGTGCGCAAGCGCAAGAATATTGGGCAGCTCCAGCGTCCCGTCGATCTGGGAATGGCTGGCAAGGATCTGTTCAAGCAAGGTTGACCCTGCACGCGGCAGACCAAGAATGAATATCGGATCGGGGGCGCTGTGTCCGTGGCCGTGATGTTTTTCAAACATCTCGGCGGCGGCGAATTCGCGCTGCCGCCCCAGCTCTTCGGTCATGCTGTCGGCGCTGTAGCGGGTCTGTGCGCGTTTCAGAGCATTGCCTTCATTATAGGCCGCAAAGCTGGCTTTATAATCGCCAGCATCCTCCTGCGCTTTGCCGAGTGCAAAGGAAATATGCACACGGTCCAAAAACGCGAGGTCGGGCCGCGCGGCCTGATCCTGCATCGCGGTCAGTTCGGCAGGTTCAAACGTGTATGTTTTGAGGTTGGCCAGCGCATACCACGCATCACCATGATCAGGTTTGGCCGCAATCGCCGCCCGGTAACTGGCAATGGCCTCTGCCTGAGCTCCGGTGGTTTTAAGTGCGTGCCCTTTGCTGGTCAGGTTAGCCGGATCATTCGGGATTTTCTGCAAAACGGCATCAAACAGCTGCAATCCGCGATCGTAATCGCCTGTCTGCATACTCTCGATCGCCAGCCGCGATTGGAACAGCGGGTTTTCCGGATCGCGCGAATACAGCTTTTCCGCCTCTGTTCGGGCTTTCTCGAAATTTTGGCGGCGCCTCAATGCATCGACATAATCCAGCCGTAACTGAATATCTTCAGGCGCAAAAGCAACCGCGCTTTCCAACAGAAATTCGGCATCATCAAGGATCCCGAGCTGTATGCCAATCTTGGCCAGCAGCCGCATTCCTTCGACATCTTTGGGGTTTTGACGCAGATAATGCCGGCAAATTTCCTCGGCCCGTATCAATCGTCCCTCAGCCAGATGATTCGTCACCGCCAGAAGTTCTCGCGGGAGGCTCGCTAGGCGCTGCTGCTGGGCTGCGGCAGCCTGCGCTTCCGAAACGCGACCGGCCTCACCAAGCAAGCGCGCCTGTTCACGGAAACTTGCCTCCAATGCGGGGTTGAACCGTGTGGCGCGCGAAAATGCCTCTAGTGCTTCGGACGGGGCACCTTTCGAAAGCGCAAGATGCCCTTCTTCCTGCCACGCCCGCCCATATTCAGGCATAGCCGCGTGAAGACGGGCAAGGTAGTCTTTCGCGCGTGCGAAATCGCTCAGATAGCGCGCAGCAACCGCCGCGAGATATAGCGCCTCACCGTCATTCTCGTTGTCCACCAGAATGGCCTCTGCCTGGGCCAGGCCAGTATCAAACTGGCCAGCCTGCATCGCTTGCTGTGCGGATTTCAATTGTGCTTCGCGGGTCATGGCGTTCGTTTAGACAAGTCTGGGGGACAAAAGAAAGGCGGGAGTGAACGCCTTGCTCACCCCCGCCCTTTGATTTGATCGGATTGGCTCGATTAGTAATCGAAGCCGATGCGCATGCCCACTGTAAGCGGACGGTTGGTTACGATCCGCGGACGGTCGTTGCCAAAGTTACCCGAGATCTGGGCACGCTCGTCAAACAGGTTCTCTCCAAAGAGTTCGAACGACCACTGGTCTTTCTTGATCCCCGCACGAAGATCAAACAGCGTGTAGCTCTCGAGCTCGATTTTGTTGATCTCGATGATATCGGTGAATTTCGTTGCCGAATAGCTCATCTGAGGCTGAATATAGGCCTCGGTCGTGCTCGACAGGTCCCACTCGTAACGAACGCGCAGGTTGCCTTGGAAGCCCGGCGCATAGGCCAGTTCTTCGCCAGCAAGCACATCGTTCGTCGGCGTCAGAACTTCTGTGATTTCCGTATCAAGGATCGAAAACGCACCAGCAATGGTCAGCCCCGGCGTGGCATAGGGAGCGATCGTGAAATCGGCTTCGAGACCATAAATTTCAGCGTTCGCTGCGTTGTCCGAGAAGAACAGGTTGGTGATCGACGGATCGAAGATCGTGGTTTGCAGGTTCTGAATATCGACGAAGAATGCCGAACCGTTCAGACGGACCTGGCCATCGACCAGATCAAGTTTCCAACCGAATTCATAGTTTTGGACTTCGTCGGTCTCAAGTTCGAACGGGACCGTAAAGCCATTCGCGCCTTGCACACCGCCTGGACGGTTAAGCAGTCCTGGACGGAAGCCTTCCGAATATGTTGCATAGAACATCAGATCTTCGGTTGGCGTCAGAGTGACTGTGCCTTTGAAAATCGTGCCGCTTGTCGATGCCGTATCCGGTGCCCGAACAGAGTTGAACGCGCGAACAGCCGCCGCTTCGAGTGAAGTCGGATTGCCGAACGCCGGCGCAAGCGCGGTGCGAATATCATCCAGAGAATCCGCCAGAGTGAAGGTCTGACGCACGGAATCGTTACAGGTCAGGTTGAAGAAGAACTGACCATCGCCGTCATAGAGATCGGAAATGTTGGTTCCGAACGCGTTCTCATCGACGCCCGAAGTGTTACAGAAGGTCGCGTTGGCGCCGCCTGCAAGATCGACTTCGATGTCGTAATACCGCGCGCCAAATGTTGCAGTCAGCAGGTCTGGAACAATATCCAGGCTCACTTCACCGAACAGACCGAATTGTTCGTCCGTACGAAGAATGTCGTTACGGAAAATCGTTTCAGCCGGGAACGCGCCTGAGTCTGTGTTGAATGCACCGGGGAACGCAAAGTTCTGCGGGAAACCGCCGAATGGTGCGGCGGCAACATTGCCCGGATAGGCAAAATCTACGCGCTCACGCAGTTCAAGGTCGGAATAAAATGCGCCGCCCTGGAACCGCACACGCCAATCGTCCGGCGTGCTGAAACGAAGCTCTTGAGTGAACACCGTCGTGTCGCTGACAGAGTTTACGTAAAGGTTCGGTGCCTGACATGTCCCGGTCGGGTTGCCTGGATCCGCATTGTACGCCGGATAGCTGACGCTGCCATCACAGATGTAATATGGCAGATACTGACCAGCGAACAGATAATCGGTGTAATCCGCGCGCTGTGTGCTTTCGCGGTCGGTGTATGCACCTGTGTAAACCACATCGAGCATCGCGAGACGGCCTTCGACCGTCCAGCTGGTGTTGGAGAAGTTGTCTTCGAGACGGTCTTCTTCAAAACGCTCGATCTGGAGATCATCGAGCCCGCCCAATTCAGGATCGGCGAAGAAAACACCGTCCGATTCAAGGCTTTGGCGCTGATGAGCCACCGTTACGGTCCAGTCAGGGGTAACTTCCCACAGACCCGTTACGCGGAAACCGGCATACTGGGTGTCGTTGAAGTTGTCCTGCGCGATCCCCGCATTGTCAGCCTGAAGGAACGTAACGTTCGGGCTGAGTGCCGGGTTGTCGATGAATGGAGTGTTGGGATCTTCGGCGGACTGAAATCCGGCACGGCCCGCGCCGACGACAACGCCGTTCGAGCGCACGGTATCCGCCGTGCGGAAACGCGCGCTTTCGCGCAAATCGCGTGTTCCGCGGACATTGTCGATGTAGCCGCCCTGATCATCGAGATAGACAACACCGCGCAGCGCAAAGTTATCGGTCACAGGGACGTTGAGCATCGCTTCGCCCTGATAGCTCGATTCACCGCCTTTGGTGAATGAAAGGCCGGCAGAGAATGCCGCGTCAAAACCGTTCAGGCTTGGCTTGTTCGTGATCAAACGAACAACACCGGCCTGCGAGCTGGCACCAAACAAGGTACCCTGCGGGCCCGAGAGGACTTCGATACGCTCAAGGTCAGCTGCGTATACATCAAGATTACGACCCGGCTGCGCGAGCGGCTGATCATTAAGATACAGCGCAACGTTAGGAGCAAGACCGGCAACACCGGCTACGGTGATGTTGGGCGTGGTCGATGCCAGACCGCGAATATAAATGGTGCTTTGTCCTGGACCATTACCGCCAGCGGTAACCGTTGGAAGCTGTTCAAGGTAATCCTCGAAAGTAGCGATATTCAGCTCGTCCAACTGTTCAGCGCCGATGGCGGCGACCGAAACCGGAACGTCTTGAAGATCTTCGCTACGGCGCTGAGCCGTAACCACGATGGTTTTGACACCGCCACGCGCTTCAGGTTGCCCGGCTTGTGGTTGAGCGGTGGTTTCCTGTGCGACAGCAGGTGATGCGATAGCAACTGCGAGCGCGCTAATTGACGCGCCGCCAATGAACTTCGACATTTATTATGCCCCTTTTGAGCTTTGAGATAGGTCGCGCTGCGGAACTGCAACGGCGTTACCCAAGAAACGAACAGCAGATAGAAAGCATCGCGTTCGATTGCGTTCCCATTAACAAGCCGATACATTGGTGGCTACAGCTGCACGGTAAGATTTGGCACGCAAAGGCAATCTTGTTGTAAAATAACAACACAGGCATCAGATGAAGTATTTTTAAAGTCTTAGCATCGCATTTCTCAACGTTTGCAAGTTTTGTTAAACTTTTACTTTATCAATATTTTGCCGCGTAACTTCGAAATTCAAATAGTGGCAAGTAAGCATCATTTTTTATTTATAAAAATGAAAATGCCACATAAATTATTCTGCAGGGGTTACTTTTCCGTCCCAAGTTTCGCACGCTTCTGCGGTGCAGGGGACGCCGTGATGATTGCGGATTAAATCATAAACAACCGCTTTGATGATCGAAACCGCCATTGCGACCACCACGATAGAAAACGGCAAAGCGCCGATGATCATGGTTATCCGGATCGCATCGATCCCGCCCAGAATCAGCATTGAGCCAACCACGAACGCCAAGGCAAAGCCCCAGAACAAAATGTGATACCGCCGTCCGCCCTCGTCCTCGCCTGCTCCGTTGATCGTGTTAACGATCAAAATCGCGCTGTCGGCAGAGGTAATCAGATACGTCATCAGCAAGATCACAACGAGCCCCGATACGATCAACGCCAGGTCCGAGCCCAGCATCACCGCTAGCGTGGCGAAAAGTTGATCAGAAATGTTAGCGTCGAATATGGCCCCTTGGGCGACGCCGCTAAGCTCAAGATCAATGGCAGTACCGCCGACCAAAGCCATCCACACAAAGCACATCAACGCCGGTACCAGCGCCACACCGATCACATATTCGCGGATCGTTCGACCGCGTGAAATGCGGGCAATGAACATGCCAACAAACGGCGCAAAGGCGATCCACCAAGCCCAGTAAAACACCGACCAGTCGAGCTGCCACTGGACCAGCGCGTCACCCATCTCGGTTCCCCCGCTGAACAGCGTCAGCGAATGGGCGGGCAGCGTTACAATATAGCCCCAGATGCCCATGCCCAACAATTCAAGCCCGTACAGGCCAGATCCGACAACAAGGAACAACGCCAAAAGCGCGAATGAAAGCACCATATTAATGTTGGAAAGCCATTTGATGCCCCGCCCAACACCTGAAAGCGCGCTGATCGTCGATGCGCCGACGAGCACAATCAGCGCCACTACGATCGCAGCGGTACTCGCAGTGCCATCTGCCTGAACCAGCCAGTCCCCCATGCCGACGCGATAAAGCCCGACAATGAATTGCTCGACCCCCAGCCCCATGGTGACCGCCACGCCAAGGATGGTTGCGACGACCGCAACAACATCGACCGCATGGCCAAACACGCCGGACATCGATTTGCCAAACAATGGTGCAAGGCTGGACCGGATCGTCAAAGGCAGGCCTCTTCGGTGTGACACATATCCGATTGCAAGGCCGACCAGCGCATAGGTGCACCACGCGCCAAACCCCCAGTGCAGGAATGTCCAGATATATGCAGAGCTGATCGCTTCGGCTGTGCGGGCCTCTACAGCTCCGCGAATGATGTCTGGATTGTTGGCAAAGTGTGAAAGCGGCTCGCCCGTGGAATAGGTGAGCATGCCAATGCCTATACCTGCTCCAAACAGCATGGATATCCATGAAAAGCGCGAAAATTCTGGCTTCTCATCCGGCGCACCAATCCTCAACCTGCCGCTTTGGGGAAGGATCGCGAGAACCAAACACACGACGACCAACGCTGCAACGAGATAGACATACCAGCCGCTAAAGCTCGAAATGATCGTGGAGTTTGCGACCTCAAGCGTATCCATCGCAGCGACCGGAAAAAAGATCGCCCACATGATAATCATGGAAACAATGATCTTGGCTGGAATTGATACCTCGCGGCTGAAACCATCATAGAAACCGCGGTCATGGGTCTGGATCGACAACTCAACCAAGGGGGGATCAATTGGCCAGTCGTCTGAATTAAGTGCTTCTGCTGACTTTTCGGTCATGAATGACAGGTCTCTGTTTGGTTTGCGCAAGATAAGTCTGCGCGAAATGGCGCTGCGCGTGATCAGGCCAATGATAGACCTGTGAACAGCAAAGCTTGATGGAGGAGCCTTAAAGCCTAGTCAGCTCGTTTCCTTTTGCAACCCTCATGCTTCGCCCTTGCAAGCGGCTGACTTTACGCTGATACTGACCGTGCAAAATAGAAAACGACGGGACGCTTTATTTTTTTGGGGGGAGAATCACTTTGGCCGTTTCCGATCACGTTGATCTAGATCAGTTCATGAAGGGCGTGAAAAAACGCAATCCAGGACAGACAGAATTCATCCAGGCAGTTCAGGAGGTGGCGCAAGACATCTTCGAATTCATGGAAGACAAAGTCGAATATCATGAGGCGCAGATCCTGCGCCGCATTGCTGAGCCTGACCGTGTCGTGTCATTCCGTGTTTGTTGGGAAGATGACAATCACAATATCCGGGTCCAGCGCGGCTGGCGGGTTCAAAACAATAACGCCATCGGCCCTTACAAGGGCGGCATCCGGTTCCACCCGAGCGTGACCGAGAGCGTTCTGAAATTCCTCGCATTCGAGCAGACATTCAAAAACTCGCTCACCGGCTTGCCAATGGGCGGAGGCAAAGGCGGGTCGAACTTCAACCCGCGCGGCAAAAGTGATGCCGAAGTGATGCGCTTCTGTCAGGCGTTTATGACTGAGCTGTACCGTCACATTGGCCCGGACACCGATGTTCCGGCAGGCGACATTGGCGTTGGCGGGCGCGAGATTGGCTATATGTTTGGTCAATACAAACGCATAACCAATCGCTGGGAAGGCGTCTTGACCGGCAAGGCAATCGAATTCGGCGGAAGCCAGATGCGCCCCGAAGCCACCGGCTATGGTGCGGTGTATTTCATGCAGAACATGCTGAAGCACAAAGGCGACGGTATCGAAGGCAAAACCGCCGTCATATCAGGCTCTGGTAATGTCGCGACGCACGCGGCAGAAAAGATCACGCAGCTTGGCGGAAAAGTTCTGACTCTTTCGGATTCCGGCGGTTTTATCCATGATCCTGACGGGATCGATCAGGAAAAGATCGATTGGGTCAAGCATCTGAAAAATGTGAAACGTGGCCGGATCAGCGAATATGCCGATCACTTTACCGATGCAACATTTCACGAAGGAAAGCGCCCTTGGGATGTACCGTGCGACCTTGCACTGCCTTGCGCGACCCAAAACGAGCTGAACGAAGACGAAGCGAAATCGCTGGTTAGCAATGGCTGTATCGGTGTTTCCGAAGGCGCAAACATGCCCACCACTTTGGAAGGTGTGAAAGTCTTCCACGATGCCAAAATCCTGTATGGTCCGGGCAAGGCCGCAAATGCAGGCGGCGTGGCCGTGTCAGGTCTGGAAATGAGCCAGAATTCCGAACGCATCTCTTGGAATCAGGAACGGCTTGGCGACATGCTTACCGATCTGATGGAAGGCATCCACGAGAAATGCGTGGAATACGGCGACAATGGCGAAGGCTATGTCGACTATGTCAAAGGCGCAAACATCGCAGGCTTTAAAAAGGTTGCAGATGCGATGCTGGCATTCGGCGTGGTCTGATAAAGCCGCGGCAAATCAAACAAAGGGAGCGTTCCGGGCATAGAAGGGCATGGAACGCTCCCTTTTTCTTTGTCGATTGAATTCCGGGCCTATTGGATGCCGAGCATTTGCGCCTGACGTTGCAATTCTTCGGCCTGATCGGGATTGGCTGCGACTGCTGCGCTGAGAGCCGCTTTCGCCTTACCCGGCTCACCCAGAGTCATCCGGCTGCGCATGAGCATGACCCAGCCATCAGGGTTCTGTGGTTCGGACTGGAGCCGCGCTTCGAGTTGAGCGACCATCCCTTCGGCCATGGTCCGTTGTTCGCCCGGAGGAATCGCGCCTGCCGCCGCGAGTTCCGCCTCGCTTGGCCCGCGCAGCCCCGGCGCGGCAGGAGCAGCGGTGGCTGGCATCCTGCCATCCATTACCGCCGATAGCCGCTGTTCCACATTCAGTTCGTTGATCGCCCCGACCTGTTGAATTGTTGCGACAAGATTTTCCTCCCACGGGGCACCTGGCGGCGTGTCGGAAAGCAGGTCGAGCCACGCTGCAATCGCTCCGGCATGGTCCCCATCGACATCTTTCTTCACCGCCAGGAAATACCGCGCTCTCGGATCGGTCGCATCCAGCGCAATCGCTTTCTTGAACGCCGCCAGTGCATCGGCTGGCAGCGGATCAGCATCCGCCGCGCTTGAATCGTTGGCCATGACCCGCGCCTCTCCCAGCGCAGACCACAATACAGCCGCTTTATCATCGATCTCTACTGCGCGCTCATATGCAGTCGCAGCCTCGGCAAATTCGCCTTGCTCGAAATGCGCATAGGCAAGATCGCCCCATGGACCGGCATCATCGCTGGATGCTTCGGCAAGCTGGCGCAGCTCCGCTAGTGTCGGCTCGGTACCGGCCTGTTCGGATACCGCCCCTTCGCCGCCGTCTGCGTCCAGCACATTGTATGCAACCGATGCAGCCGCCAGCAGCGCCGCCGCTGCCAACAGCACCCAACCAGCCTTTGATCCGCCGCCTGATTCAGCCGCTCGAATATCATCTGTCATAATTGCCCCTGATCCAATGCTTTGTCAGGTATCATTGCGTCGACAAAGGAGCAATTGCCTCTGGCATCTTTGCCTGACATCCGTATGGTGATGGAGGGTATAAATCTATCCATAGGGGGGAGGGTAGATTGTCGGACTTGTACAAAGTCGCCATTGTTGGTTCCGGCCCGGCCGGATTGAGCGCTGCCGCGCACGCTGCGGCGCTGGGCATGAGCCACGTCCTGTTAGAAAAAACAGACCACCTTTCTGATACGATCTACAAATACCAGAAGGGCAAACACGTCATGGCGACGCCGTCCAATCTGGTGTTGCGCAGTGATTTCGAATTTGATGCGGGTAAACGAGAGACCATCCTCGGCATCTGGGATGAACAGGCCGCTGCGCAAAATGTAAATGTCATGATGAATGCCGAAGTCGCCAAAGTCGAAGGCGAGAAGGGCGATTTTGCGATCACATTGAAAAACGGCGAGACCGTGCGCGCAGAAACAATAGTGTTGTCGATCGGCACACAGGGCAATCCCAACATGCTCCGCTGCCCTGGCGCGGATTCGCCGATGATCCAGTATCAGCTGGATGACCCCGGCGAATATTTCGATGAACATATCACCGTCGTCGGATCGGGTGATGCTGGCATTGAAAACGCGCTTGGTCTGGCGGCAGACGATGCGCAGCGCAACGTTGTAACGATCCTCAATCGCGGCGATAGCTTTGCCCGTGCAAAGGCCGCCAATGTCGCATTGCTGGAAGAAGCCGAGCAGGACGGACGCATCAGCGTGCGCCGCGAAACCACCCCGGCCGAAGTCGCAGACGGCAAAATGGTGCTGGAAACACGCGACGGTCAGGAAACCATTGCCTGCAACCGTATCATCGCACGCACCGGCTCACAGCCGCCGCGCGGATTTGTCGAGGCAATGGGGATCGAGTTCACGAGCGAGGAACGCAGCGCCTTTCCCAAGCTGACGCCTGCATTCGAAACGACCAAGCCCGGTATTCATGTAATCGGGGCGCTGGCGGGATACCCTTTGATCAAGCACTGCATGAACCAGGGTTATGACGTCATCGAGTTTCTGAACGGAAACGAGGAGCTCAAACCCGCTGATGAACCGATATTGGCAGAGAAATTCGCCGCGCTGCCCGGTAATCACGATGTTGAATATTGGCTTGGTGTTTTTGGCGACAATGTCTCGATCCTGGAAGAGTTATCGACGCTGCAATTGCGCGAGCTGATGCTCGACAGCACTGTCCACGCCTATGAAGCGGGCGATGTGGTGTTCACGCGCAATGCGCCGGGATCATCGATGTTCGCCATCGCCGAAGGCGCGGTTGCGGTTGAGGTCAATCCTGACGACCCATCAATCACGGTTCCCATCGAGCAGGGATCAATTTTTGGTGAGGTCGGCCTGATTTCGGGCAGGCGGCGCGGCGCGACCATTCGGGCGGCCGAACCAGTGGTTGCAATCGAACTATCCCGCACTGCTGCATTGAAACTGATCGCCACGTCGCCGGGTGCGGCGCGGGCTGTTAACCGGATCTCTGTCGAGCGGCAATTGCTGCAAATGTTCGGATCCGGCCTGACCAAGGAAGACGTCGCGCCATTGGTTGAGAGCGCCGAGGTAATGGCCATTCGCGCAGGGCAGGTAATCATCGAAGAAGGCGCGGACGACAAAGATATCTTCATCATCCGCCGCGGTTCGATGATCGTCGAAAAAGCGATTGGCGGGCGACCGGTTTTCCTCTCCTACCTTCCTGCTGGCAGTTATGTCGGAGAGATGGCTGTGATCGACGGTTCCTTGCGTAGCGCCACGGTAAAGGCTGCCATCAAATCCGAGGTCATTCGTCTGCCGGGCGAAGGGTTTATGGAACTGATGGAGCGCAATCCGCGGGTCCGCGAACAGGCCATGACCGACATGGCCAATCGCCGTGAAATCAACGCCTTTATCGAGAGCCGCAAGGATGATTTTGACGGCGCTGTCGATATGTATTCCGAAACTGCATCCTTCCTCGTGGATCAGGGTCTTGGCGAAGCGACCGACGTGTTGCTGATTGATGAGAAACTCTGCATCGGCTGCGACAATTGCGAGAATGCCTGTGCAGACGCGCATGAAGGTCTTTCGCGGCTCGACCGGGAAGCGGGCAAGACTTACGCGCACCTGCATGTACCGACGTCATGCCGCCACTGCGAGCATCCGCATTGTATGGCCGATTGTCCGCCCAATGCGATCAAGCGCGGACCCGATGGCGAAGTTTTCATTGATGAAACCTGCATCGGCTGCGGCAATTGCCAGCGCAACTGCCCGTACGGTGTGATCCGGATGGATCCAAAGCCGCCGAAGAAACCTTCACTGCTGCAATGGCTGTTTTTTGGCAGCGGCCCCGGCCCCGGCGAGGCTTCCGCCAAATGGCGCAAGACGAATGGCGATCCAGAGCAACCCAAGCAGGCGATCAAATGCGATATGTGCGCGGGTATCAAAGGCGGTCCCGCCTGTGTCCGCGCATGCCCCACAGGTGCCGCGATCCGTGTGTCACCTGACAAATTCCTGACCTTCACCAAGATCACCGAGGATGTTGAGTGATGGCCAGCGCACCGCAAAGCAAATTTCAGCAGGACGAAAAGCGGCGTGATGCCGACCACGTCAGTTTTCTGAAACATCGCAACTGGCGCTGGCTGAAAATTGCTGTGGTGCTCTGCATCGTTACGGGTGCCGGGTATGCGCTGATCGATCAGGAGCCCCGTCCCAATGGCGGCAGTTGGTATGGGTATACGCTTGGCACGATCGGTCTGCTCCTGATCCTGTGGCTGTCATTGCTGGGTGTTCGCAAACGCAAGATAACGACGGGGCACTGGAGCCTGAAAAACTGGACCAGCGCGCATGTGTGGCTTGGCCTGTCGCTGATTGTGATCGGTACGCTGCACACCGGTTTCCAGATCGGGTGGAACGTCCACACGCTGGCCTATGTGCTTATGCTGCTGGTTATCATCACTGGCATTTACGGTGTCTGGGCGTATGCCACCCTGCCCGCCGAGCTTAGCTCCAACCGCAAAGAATTGACGCGCGGCGAAATGATCGACGCGCTCACCGCCATCGACCGCCAGCTTGAAAGCGCGGCACAACCGCTGGACCGGGCGCAATCCGATCTGGTCATCGCCGCGCTGGAACAGGATGTATTTTACGGCGGCGCTTTGGGCCGCCTGACTGGTTCATATCCCGGCTGCACCACTGCAAAAGCGATCAAGAACATGGCATCCAGCAGGAGTGAGGCCGAAGAACGCGTGACCACACTGCTAACCCGCCGGTCCGAACAACTCGCTCAAATCCGCCGCCACCTGCGCATCCGTGCGCTGCTTGAAGTTTGGCTGTTCATCCACATTCCGGCGACCATCGCATTGATCGCCGCATTGCTCGCGCATGTCGTGAGCGTGTTCTATTATTGGTGAGGGCAAGAGCATGGCGTTCCTGATCCGCACCGTTGATTTCACCGCCGCCGGGCGGGAAATCGTCCGTGATCGCACCGTTGAGCAATCCGAGCTCACCATTGGCCGCGCCACCGATAATGACATCCACCTGCCCGATCTTGCGGTGGAGCAGCACCATGTTCGTATCCAAGAGGCGCCTGATGGCACGCTTATCATCGGGTCCGTTGGCGGATTGGGGTTCGGGATTGATGGCCGTACAGAGACTTCAGCCGAAATCGCTCCGTCTGCCGGGGCTGAATTGGCGCTCGGGTCTTCGCGCCTCACCATCGGGCGCGGTGGCACAACCAGCATCACGATCAAGCAGGCCGAGAATACCGACACCAAAGATGTTTTGCGGGGATTTGCGCTAGCAAGCGCCCTGCCCAGCAAACGGATTATGTCGTGGGCGTTTGCTGCGGTGATTTTGATTGCCCTTCTCACCGTTCCCATTGTCACGCACCTGACGCGGGATCCGGTTGAGAATGATCCTGAGTCCGAAATGCCGGGACAGGTTGTTTTCGATAGCACCTGGAGCACGGGCAAGCTCAGTCTGGCGCACCATCAATTGGAAGAAAACTGCGAGGCCTGCCACGTTACGCCATTCGTATCTGTGCAGGATGCGACCTGTCTGACGTGTCATGAGGAATTGGGCGACCACGCCGAAACGCCGCGACTGGCAAAAGGAATGCCGCCATTCAGCACCGGCGATGCCATCCAATGGAAGATTGCCGAAAGCTTTGGCAAGGAAGGCCCGCTGGGCTGCGTGAATTGTCACAGCGAGCACGAAGGACCTGTAAAGCTTGAGCCCGCCAGCCAGCAATTCTGCTCCGATTGTCATAATGAGCTTGATACCCGGTTGACCGACACTTCGATCGGTAATGCGCATGACTTTGGCGAGAAACACCCGCAATTCCGTCCGACATTCTACACCAAGCTCGCGGCGGAAGAACCGATGCGCGTATCCCTCTCTGCCGATCCCGTTGAGATGAGCGGCCTCATCTTCCCGCATGATATCCACATGGATGAACAAGGCGGCGCAGCCAAGATGGCTTTGAGTATCGGCAAATATGGCGCTCCGCTTGAATGCAGTGATTGCCATAGCGAAACAGAAGACAAGGTTGGATTTGAGCCGGTCGAGATGGAAGCATCGTGTGAAAGCTGCCACAGTCTGGTTTCGGGACGCTCCGGTTCGGGCTTTACCAGCTTGCGTCACGGCGACATTGATGATCTTCGCGCTGATCTGATGAAGGTCAATCGCGGGTCACGTCCCGCAGCTTCAAGCGGCCGCACGCGTCCGGGCCAATTCGCCCAAGGCCGCCGGTATTATTCCAACTTTGGCCGCCCATTTGGCGCATATCTTTCAATCACAAATGCGCTCGGCCCCAACGGTGTGTGCGGCGAATGTCACCTGCCAACCACCACGAACGGCACGCCGGATGTGATGCCGGTGAACCTGCCCGATCAATTCCTGATGCACGGCTATTTCAGCCACGAAGCGCACGAGGATGAAACCTGCGTAAGCTGCCATGCTGCCGACAGATCGGACGAAGCGACAGACCTGTTGATCCCGGATCTGGAAAGTTGCCGCGATTGCCACAAAGGCGAAGCCGCTGTGAAAACCAAGAAAATCGTGCCATCAAGCTGCGCTATGTGTCACGCTTATCATACGCCTGCGAAACCTTGGGCTCCGGATGAACCCGAGGATCTGCCGCCCAATCTGGTGGCAATTCTGGAAGGGATAAAGCGCTGAGGATTGGAGATTCCAAACCGGCGCTTTTGATCGCGCAGATTACCGATATTCATATCGGCTTCGATCCCAATGCGGGTGAGGAAGAATTCAACTACAAACGGTTTCTTGATGTGCGCGATCATATTCTGGCGCAAGATATTCACCCTGACATTTTGATCTTGTCAGGGGACTTGGCCGATGGCGGAGATCCCGATTGCTATGATCGGCTAAAGAAAGCTCTCGAGGCTTGCCCGTTCCCGGTGTACCCAATGACCGGTAATCACGACACGCGCGACGTGCTGGTCAAAGCCTTTCCCGGTTTCGAAGATGCTGACGGCTTTGTGCAATATGCAATCGAACTCGGCGGCTTTCGCGTGCTGTGCATCGACTCTCTTGATGAGGGACGCCATGGCGCCGGTTTTTGCGAGAAGCGTGCTGCCTGGCTAACGCGCGAGTTGGAATCCCATCCGACCACACCGACGATGATTTTCATGCATCACCCCCCGGTTGTTGCCGGAATCGACTGGATGGACCCCAAGACAACCGAAGACTGGTATAAGCGGTTCCACCGCACGGTGACCGGTTATAGCCACATTGTAGGCATTGCCTGCGGACATTTGCACCGCCCGCTATTCTCTGCTGTCGCTGGCATCCCTTTGAGTGTCACTCCTGCTGTAGCTCCGGCTGTCACTCTAGATTTGCGACCGCTCGATACCGAAATCGCGGATGAACGCGGCATCGTTGATGCAGAACCGCCATTCTACAGCCTTCATCGCTGGCATGACGATACGCTCGTCACGCATCTCCAGCCGGTGGGCAACTGGCAAACCCTGGCGCGGTATGGCGACAATCTAAAGCCGATGATGCAGGGCTTGCTCGACGAGCGCACCTGACATTTAATTACACGGGTAATCGCTTGTAGAATTGCGGCTACAATTGCGCAGGGCGCGCGGGCAGACGCAGGTCAGCAAAGCGCCCGAACCTGCCAGTCTATTCTCCCGGAAGCGCATCCTCACGCCGGCGCACATTTCGGGGCGCCTCGTCCAGATCTGCGCCCAGCCATGCGTTCATATTGACCTCGTCCGATACTTTCCATGGAATGCCGGATCGGGTCATGAACAATTTTTCCATCTCAGGCCGGGTAAACGGCCGCGAGCCTAACCGGCCAAAAACTGCCATCTGGCCGCCGGTTTCATCAACCGCGCGGTCACGCTCAAGCCCTTTTGAAAGCGAAATCGCCGGCGCCGAGGTTTTCGCAAACGCAACCAGTTCCGGCACCGGTTTCGGACTAAAGCCGTAAAAATTACGCTGGCTATCTGGGCTGGTGAGTTGGAGTACTTTCATACCGTTGCGACCGTCCGCTACATAGGCGAACAGGGACGCATTGGTCGATGCCACAATAACGTCTTCGGCATCGTTCAATGTGCCGCCCAACGTTACCTTTTGCGTGATGCGCGGGGCGCGCGGACGGGTCACGTCAATAATCAC
Source organism: Erythrobacter insulae (assembly GCF_007004095.1). NCBI lineage: Bacteria > Pseudomonadati > Pseudomonadota > Alphaproteobacteria > Sphingomonadales > Erythrobacteraceae > Erythrobacter > Erythrobacter insulae. The sequence continues at coordinate 1,878,101 of NZ_VHJK01000001.1, read as the reverse complement.
AAGCCCCTCATCCTTGGCCGCAACATAGGCATATGTCCGCGCCACATAAATCCGCCGCGCATCCGCAAGAGCCACTGTTCCATCGTCGACTGCGACAGGATTGCGCATGTCCGTCACATCAAACAGCTTCACGCCAGCGCTATCGGTCACCCAGAGATATCGGAACTGGATTGCACTGGCGCGGGCATCATCAAGCTCGCGAACCGCCGCAACTTTGGGTGAGGCGGGATCAGCCAGATCAACCACCACAAGCCCGCGTTCCGCCGTAATATAGGCAACCTCGCCAGCCAAATGGATGTGCCGTGCCCCGTTTAGAACACCGTTCGGGTTCCATGCGTTCGAGCCATCGGCAAACACTTTACGGTCAAGTTTGTTGTTGCGAAATTCGCCGTCAGCCAGCGTATTCACATTGACCAGTACCAATCCCTCGGCAGCGTCCGTGATCACCGCGTAATCGTAGATCGGCAGAAAGGCCTGTTCCTGATTAATCTTGCGCATTTCCGGTGTGCTACGCGTCGGGGCAATCGGTTGGTTTGTAGCCAAAGCCATGCATGTCGCATCGATCGTATCCACATGCGTATCATGACCCAGAGGCGAGAATGGCGCGGTGATGATCCGTTCCGACACACCCTTGTTCGCGATTGATGCCACATCATAAGCGCGGAACCCGCCGCTGCCCTCTGCAACGAACATATATTCGCCGCGCAATTGCAGACAGCCCACGCGATCCTTGGTTCCTTCGTGGGTATTGACGAATTCCTCAAACGGCTTGGTCTCACCGCTCAGATCATCGTCAAATGCCTGCCCGCGGATCCAGTCTTTGAGCTCGCGGCCATTCTTGTCGACATGCATGCCCCAATAATCGGGATAGGCGTATTTGTGCAGATATGATCCGATAACGGCCTGCGGCTCTTCGTATTCGGTGACCCTTACAGCGGTAAACCCGTCTTCCTGTCCGGTCCACGCATGCATCCCGACAAAGTTCACATAATTCGTGCCAAGCAGCAGCAGCTGCGACATGATGGCGTTGTTATCCTCTGCTTCGGACAAATGGCAATCCGAACAGCCCTTTGTCTCTGTGCCTCGCACCGTATGCGGGAAGTGCGGCGCAAAGGCCTGACTGGAAAAACCGATCGCGCTTATCGGCGGCTGCTGCACATAAATGCGTTCGCGGTTGATGTTGGTTGATGACAGGACCAGCGCCGAGGATGACCGGACCGGTGCGGTCTGATTGCCTTTGGTGGTCTGGTGCTTGCCCAGTTGGAACATCTGGTCACGGGCCACCTGGGGATTATACGTTGCGAAATTGCGGGTTTCGCCGCCTTCATAACGGTGAGACTTGGTCTTCCAGTTCGCCTCAATCGGCAAGTGACAACCGCCGCAAGACGTCGTCCAGGACAGGTGGCAGGTAAAGCACGCCATCTCCGGATCCTGATGCGCCCGGTCACCTTCTTCAACACCAGTGCCAAACTCGAAATTACCGGTCTCTGCGCCGTATTTGCTCATGAGTTTCGCACGCGCTGATTTCGCGTTGAAAGTTGGCGCTTTCGGGTCGACCGAATCTTTGACAAGGCTGACTTCCCACTCAAGTTCTGGATCGACAATTGAACGCTGGATCAGCTTGCGGGAGCCATCGCCTTGATCGATCCATTCAAACCGGCGCTGGCCATCCGGGTTGCGCAGCAGCGCAAGATCGTGACCCTTGGGCGGAGCCGCTGGGCCGCTGGTGCGCAAGGTCGGGTAATTGTCCGGTGTACCGTGGCAATCCTTGCAACCGATCTCAATCGCGTTTGCGACCTCGGCGTAGATCAAACCATTACCATGGCTGTCCTGTTCGTAATGGCAATCTGCGCATTGCATGCCGACTTCGGCGTGAATGCTCATCAGGTGAACGGCTTTCCCCGGATTGGTGCCGGGTTCCACGAATTTGCCTTCGCCTTCTTTGCGCCATTTTTCAGGATCGTCATTGTCGACAATCTCGCCGTCTTTATCGAGCAAGTTGCCTTCACGATCGCGCTTGAAAATTGCGCGGAAATTCCAGCCGTGGCCGTGGTAATCGGCAAATTGCGTGTCCTTGGCCTCTGCGTTGAGGTCATAGACATTGCGCAAGAAATCAAGATCGGCCCACTTGCCGCGCGGAGCCGCGCCTTCGGGATTGCGTTTGATGACTTCGCGCACTTCTTCTGCGGTCGGATATGCTTGTTCTTTCGGCCACATCAGCGGCGCGTCACTTTCGTAATCCCACATCGTGTAACCTAGATACGAATTCAGGAAGATGTTGGGCTGATGCATGTGGCAATTCATGCATTGCGCGGTCGGTATGGAACGGGTGAAAATGTGTTGGAGCGGGTGCCCCTTTTCTTTCATCTTGCCATCAATAGTCAGCGAATCATCGTCATAGGTCTTGCCCGGCTGTTTCAGCCCGCCGTGACCTTCATCATCCTTGTCATAGCTCGATGCTTTTTCAAGCTTGTTCGCAATCGTCGGATCGCTCGTGATCGTCTGACCATCACGGCCATATTTCGCGTAGGTTAGCGAATGGCGCGGCTCACGATCATTGGCATAAACGACATGGCAGCTGGCGCAGCCCGAGTGGCGATAATCGCCCGGCTGATCGTTGGTGCCCATGAACCATGTGAACGGATCATTGAGACGCGTCTTGTGAATGTTAAGCGCAGGGATCGCCACCCGCAATCCGGTGCCGGGCCCCCGGTTCGACTGTTTCAGATCAGGTCGTCCCGGCTCTTCCAACCGCTGTATCTGGCCAGTCGGATTAGGCAGGCCAATCTCGGGGAACTGCGAGTTTATCGTGCGACCGCCGCGTTCAAATACGCGGAAAATATCGCCCGGCGGGATCACATGCCATGTCGGCAGCGGATACATTTCCTTGATCGCGCCGCGCGCAATCTGGCGCTCTGTCAGCTCGCCCGTCGGGCCGGTTGGTGACACCAGCTTCGCAGGCTTTCCATTGCGCGTGTAAGCCTCTCCCAGCAGGTAGTTCTTGAACGGCAGAATTCCGTTGTTGTAGGATGCACCGCCCCACAACATGGCGCCAGTTGCCATAATCGATCGCTCTGCCGCTTCGATTGATTGGATGTGGCAGGAACCGCAGGCCTCACGCGCGACCCGGTAATCGGACGGGTTCACAAATTTGACGAATTCAGGCGCTTCTTTGTTCAGCAGTGCATATGACCGTTTCGGGTTCGCCGAAGACGGCCAGTGCCAGCTGTCAGGATATTTGGGCAATACATGGGCACGGTCGCGCGATGCGACATATTCGGGATGGTCATGCGGCAGCTCGGAATTGCCGCGCACACCTGCATCACCGCCATGACAATCGGTGCAACCTAGCCGAACAGCCGGCGTCGCATGCATGGTTGGAGCGTCTGTCTTGACATGACAGGTGTTGCACCCTTCCGATTTGGCCATCATGTCCGCGACCGATTGGTTCGCAGGAGCAGGCGGGGCAATCACGCGGCTGTAATCGCGTTTGACCGGTTTTTCCTTGTCCGCCGCCTGCGTCTCATTTGAAAAGACCGCGGCGCCAAGAGTAACGATCGCCAAAATCAGGGCAAGTTGCTGAAGCAGAGATGCACGTAGCTGTTTCATCAGTAAGTCAGCACCACATTAGCAAGGACGGAGACAAATTCATCGCCCCCGCCTCGCGCGTCGAATAGATCGCGGAAACCGTCACCGGCGACAAGCGCGGCGGCGGAAAGACGGAAAACAATGTTCTGGTTCGCTTTAGGCCGCCAGATTGCAGCGGCCGACAGGTCAAAGCCGATCTCTTTCGGGATAGACCCTTCATTTCGCAGGACCTCCAAAGAGGTCGTATCTTCGAACCAGAGGTGGTTGGCATTGGCGGATAGGCGGATTTCTGGGGTGAGATCGAAATCTGCACCAACTCCGGTCAAAATCAGGCCGGGATTGACGAAGTTCGATTGCCCCTGCTCTTTCGAGCTTCGTAAATTGTTGAGAATACCATTACGGCCATTCACCGATACTGCCCGTCCGCCGCCAGCGAACGGGACCGTTTGTCTGATCCAATAAGACGTGTCAGCCCCTGCAAAAACAGGGTTTTCAAAAATAGCGTCATAGCCGCCTTGCGTATCGTCAAACGGATCGCTGTCGCCGCTTTGATAGGCGCCTGACAGTCGGAACCGCATCCAGTCGCGGTCATAGCTGAGCTCGACAGCGCCAAACTGTGCGTTGATATCGGCTGGCTCACCCGTGAAGATGTTGTTGCGGTCTTCGCCTAATACCCAATAGGCACTCGCCGTCACATTGACGCGGCCGATGCGGCCATCGGCATTATAACCGATATAGAATGCGTCGTAATCGCGTCCACGCAAGTTACCGAGCAATGCCGGGCGAACCGGAAAACCATTATCGTCGATCTCGATATCGCCCGCTTCGCGGTTGCGGTTATAGGCGAAGGTTATCTGGCTCGTCAGTGCAGGGATCAAGAAATCCTGACGATAGGCGTTCGCGATAAACACGACATCATCACGCGGAGATTTCACGACCGAATTCAGGCCGCTATTGGTGTCTTTTTCCAACCGCCAAAACGCGCCAAGGTTGAATTGAAAACGGTTGTTGTCCCGGTTGCCAAACAACCTGACACCAAGCTGTTGATCGTTAAACAGGAACCCGCGGAAATCGGATTGGAACGGCTGAATACCGGCGCGGATTGAAATGAAATCGAACCGGTCATTATCAAACTGAGTAAAGTGATAATCGACGAAGGCTTCCTGAACACCAAGAAAGTGATCAAGCCGATCGCTTTCCAGCGACGGTTCAACAAACAGGACGCGACGCTCTGGGACGTCGACATAGTTCACATTGTAAGCAAGCGTTACACGGTATTCGACGCTGGGCGGTTTATACGCTGTGCTGCCTTTCAACAAAGCTGCGCCGACGATGAAAGTCTGCGACAGAACCGTCGAAAAATCATCGCCAAATACATCGAGACGATCAGCATCTTCGGTTGTCTGGACCCCGACGGGGATCGGAAAAGTGCGCGGCTCGTAAACGCTATCGCTGATGACATTGGCGACAAAAAACCAGTCATCACCTTTGATAGGAAGCCACGGAACCTTATCCGGATTGATCGGGCGATCACCCTTATAAGTGTTTTGATTATACGGATCTAGGATGTTCTCTTTAACGAGGTTCAGATCCTGAATCAGGCGCCAACGATCGGGAATAGGGATCTGATCGACGGGAAAAGCCTCCGGCGGCGGAGCGCGCAGCGCGCCTTCGTTTTCCTGTTCGACCCGATCGGGCAGCGGAGCATCAAAACCGGGCCGTTTGCGCCCGTCGATAATCTCCGGATCGACCTTTGGCGGTTCCTCTTCCCATTCCGGCTGCGCCGCATTCTCTTGCTGCTGCGTGCGTATCTGGGGCTGCTCGGCCTGCATCGCTGGCTGCGCAAGGAATACGAAAGGCATGAAGGCAGCCGACATTGTCAGAGACCCTCACAGACATTTTGCGCGTCCGTATCAAGAAACGGCGCGAACGGACAATTGACATAACGGAGCCGGACCTGACGTCCGCCTACTTGTACAACGATGCGATCCGCGCGGATATCTGGCGGCGCGTTGCCAACACCTCCCGCCCGCTGGCCCGCATTATGCAGACCAAGGAAGGAGATCATGTCATCCTGATCGATACCATCGCCTGACACGCCAATCCCGCCGACCAGCTCATTGCCGCGATAAATCGGCACTGATCCGGGGAAAATCTGGATCCCGTTATCAAGCCGCGTCTCGCCCGCGGCGATCTGGGGCAAAGACGTGCAATTGTCTGGCGTATCGGCATTCGCGCCCTGCACAAAGCCAAGATGCTGGCCAACATTGCCGACAATCAACGCGGATTGCAGACCGGTCGAGAACGGGTTGAATTGAGCGATAGGGCGAGAGAGCGGCCCGTGAGGCTGACCAACTTCCCCATCAGGAAAATATGGCCGCGACAGATTGCCTCCTGACCGATCAGCGAAAGCAAAGGCACCGGTAAGCGCAGCGGGGTCATTCAGAAACGTGCGAACACGGCCAACAAATTGCGGGATTTCACCGGGCGTCGCCAACAGTTCATTGGCGGCAAACGACCCCGAGAAGAAATTGGCAGTTCGCGCCTTTTGCAAGCTCACGTCGATCCCGAAAATCGGCGCATCGGGAGAACGCACAATGCCAAGAACGCGGCCGCGCGTATCGACGAGACTGATGGAAACTTGCGCGCGGCTATCAAGCGGTTGCCGGATTTGAGCACGTGCACGGCTCATGACCTTGAACGCTTCCTCCAGGATAGCGCGCGCCTCTGCGCTGGTGATCGGAGCGCCAATGTCTGCGCCGTCTGTTCCCCCGCGCACCGGAAAGCGGTTTGCGCCTGCTCCGTTCGACAGGACAAATGCATCGGTGATGGAAAATTCACCACTGGTCGAGGGCCGAATTCCCGATGCTTCGCTGCCATAGGCGGTGCCAGCAATCAACGCGGTGCCAGAATGATAGCCAGCTACCGGCACCAAAGCGCCCGGCGTACCAGCAAAGCTGACCCCGCCAACCGCGCTCAATTGGGAATAGGTAACGTCCGTGTAACGCAGCGAAGTTCCATCGGCAAAAATACGATCGGCACGAATGCTGACAGGCGCTTCGAACCCGATTGTACCTGCCAGCGCGATGGGTTCATCCGCATCATTATCAACGTCGAGAACATTCAGATCCGCGCCGTAAATGCCATCAGCGATGACGCCCACTCCGCCGACCACAACGCCATTCTTGTAAAGCGGGAAGCCGCCCGGATCAGCAGACAGCCCAAGCGGCGAACGCTGTGGTCCGATCATTCCATCGCTGGCGCGGTTAACGAGATCAGAGCACGGGAGCTGGCTGAATTGCACCCCAAACAAAGGCCCGCTTTCCAGCCCTACTGTTGTGGGAGCTGGGGGGAAATGCTCCTGCACGATCATACTGGCCGTGCGACTTGAAAATGCATTGCCGCCGCTGGAAAGATAAGCGCCCGTAATGGCTTTGGCGATGGCCGCGGTCGTTGCCGGGATCGTCAAGCCTTGAGCGTCGATATTCTGTCCATTGGGCGCGCCCGGAATGGCAGCCGTTGCGCTTGCACCCGGCATTTGAAACACGCCCAGAACATTGCCTACGCGGTCTGTAACAGCAATTGTTGCAGCCTCGCCCTGCTGCCCCGCCTGCGCGGCTGCCTGAGCGATGATTGTACCGACTTCGGACGCGCTCAAACTCTCCGCAGCGGGTACGCTGTAAACGCCATTTGCAGGGGGCGGATTTGATGGCGGCGGTGTTGCCGGACCTGATCCTGTACCGCCGCCGCTGGGCGTAGACCCCCCGCCTCCGCCGCATGAAGCCAGCACCATGAGCGGCGCTGCGGTCAATATTTTCCAGCCCCCCGCCATCAATTACCGCAACCTGCCAATTGCACCAGAGGCGGATCTGAGCGCCACGCGGAAATCAGCCGGACGATATCCATTAGGCTCTGAAACCGCAGCATAGGCCCGGTTAATGTCTCTTCGAATACCGGCCGCCGCGCCAACTGAGACACGGCCCTCTTTGACAAGCGCATTGAGCAAAGTGTCTATCGCCATCACAGCCTGAACCGATCCGGCATAATCGGTAAAACGAGCCGCAGTTGCTTCGCCTGAAATAATATCGATCACCCGGAACGCGTCGGCATTGGCGTAGGCCCGCTGGCTTAGAGCATCGGAAAGAGCATCGGCGCTGCGCGAAAGTGTTTGTGCAGCCGCACGGGCATCCGATGCGCTCGCCCCCATTGCGCGGTGAAAATCGCGGCTTGCAGCGCGGAAACTATCCGCTTGGCCCGGAACCAGAGCCCCTGCGACGGCCGATAGCATGATGATATTCTCATCATTGAACGGTGGATTGCCGAATGGAATCGGGCGTGCCGGATTGGTCTCAAATGTCAGCTTGCGCTGCTGCGCGTCGGTGATTGTACGGTGACATGAATGACAATCGTAGAAATAAAGCTGCGGGAACGCACCTTCTGATCCAAATTTTGGCTTTGCGAACAGGCTGGTCGCGCGCTTGACCGCCTCGGCCTGACCTACGGCCCAGAAACGCAGCGCATTCGGAGCGCGTTTGCGTGCGGTGTAATCCTGATCAATATCGTGATGCTGTTGCAGCGCGCTAAACAGGTCGAGCTCGAAGGAGACACGCGGGTGTCCCGCCGCCATCATGGAGTGCGTGACAAACTGGCCCGTCTTGGCCGAACCATAGTGGCAATCGAGGCAAACATTGGCGCGTGCCTGAGGATTTTCCAGCGGCGTCAGCCCCTTGGCAACATTGGAGGCATGGGTTGCAGGCCGCGCATAATGGGCCGCCAGCCATTCACCTGACGGACCATGGCAGCTTTCACAACCGACACCGTCGGATGTCAGAAACCGGTCGCCGCGCTGGGCAGATGGAACATAGGTCGCGTGACAGCCAAGGCAGGCTGGAGCCTGCGTTGCTTTACCAAGGCCGAGCGTGGAGGCAATTTGTTGACCCCGTTTGCCTGCCAAGACAGCATAGGCGCGGCTGTGGGCACCGCCGGGCGAGGAAGGTTCTTGCCACGTTGCGATTTCATCCTGACGAACAACGGTGCCGTTGCCTTCGGCGCGCCCGTGACAGGTCGATCCGGCACAACTGGCGACGCCTTCATAGGTCGCGTTTCCATTGGCAATGCTGGTAGGCACGGCAAGCAGCATGAAAAGAGCCGCCACAATTCTGGCCACGAATCCAATATTCCGGCCGGTCGCCTCTACGGGCAGCCAATGCAACTTTGGTGTCGTCATCTCTTTCCCCCCGCGAGATGCGCCTGTGTCTTCAATGTCCGCCGAACCAGACCCCAATCAATTCGGCTTCGACCGCTATCTCATCAAAGAGACTAAAGGCCTGCAAGGCAGAACGCTTGTAAGGTACCGCCACGTTCGGACTTTTAAGCCCGACTTTTACTGATCGTGCAACCCTGCATCTTGTCCCAAGTGTTGGCATACTACGCAACAAGAATTCGCAAAAGGGGCAAAAGCGGCCTTTGCGCGGCTTCGCGAGCGGAAATGAGCAGGTATCAGAAGTTCAGCCCGGCGCGGATATTAATCTCCGGGTCGTCGCCTTGATCGCGCGCGCCGGACCCGCCCAAAGGAAAGGCGCTCTCAAACTCAAGATCGACAATTCCCAAGCGTGCGCGCAGTCCCGGTCCGGCAGAGAATAAAGAGCCCTCCCCGCCTGACCGCGCGATGTCAGAGACATATCCGCCATCCGCGAATGCATAAAATTGCAGAAAGTCGAGCGGCAGGTCGCCGGTATCGACGGTGTATCGCATCTCAGCGAGTCCATAGATGCCTTCATCACCCAGCACCTCTGCAAAATCATAACCACGCGTTCGATAGGCCCCGCCCAGCCCGATTTCATCGCTTGCGAGCAAGGGACGGTCCGCAATCTGACCGCCAACGGCCAACAAAACGCTTAACCTTTTGGCCAAAGACACCCTTGTGTCCGCATTGAAGCGGACTTTTGTAAAGACCCCGTCTCCATCAAACCGGGATGCCAGAGCATCGCCCAATCGCGTCGCGCCCAGGACACCCAGTCCGCGTTCCAGCCACACCCCTGTTCGCGCGCTACCTCCTGCAAACGAAACTTGCGTGCGCAGGCCAATAGCTGCGGTGACAACGGTGTCAGTGCGCAGCAACGCGCCGAGATCATTCTGTTCGATGGAAATATAGGCAATTTCACCTTCCACCCATGCGCTGGCATCCTTGGTCCGCTTAACCGGCGCGGAAAGCCGGGCGCTTAGCCGCCGCGTATCCCCGCTGATCCCAGACCCGTCCAATGCACCGCCGGGATCGGTGCTGCCCAACCCGCCCGAAACATCCAGCGTTAATCCCTGCGCATCAAGCTGCGTCTGGTACGAGCCTGAAACGAATAGCAATTCGTCCGGTTCGATCGGATTGATCCGAACCAGAGTGCGCACTTCATCGGCCGAAGAAATCACATTGGCAATTCGCGCAGAGCCGCTCGCCCGGATCGGCCCGAACGTATCCGTGCCATAATTGTCGATCCCGATGCGGCCTTCTGCGCCGCGCTCATCAAGGGTGACGACAAGGGTGTTTTGGCCGTCTGACCGGCTGAGCTTTGCCCCGCGCAGGATCACTGACGGAATGTCCGATACCATCAACAGCGCCGATTCCAGATCGCGTTTCGATGCTGCCTTGCCGATCAGACGATCAAGCGTCCGCCGCGCCATCACGTTATCAAAGCCTTGGATCGTGATATCATCGATCCTGCCTTCATCAACTTGAACCTGCACAATACCATAGGCCGCAGCACCGCGATCAATCGTGGTGCGCGCGTATGGAAATCCTTCTTCCTTGGCCAATGCGGCCAATTCATCGGACAGCTGTTCGAGAATTTGATCCGTTAACTGTTCGCCAAAGAAGGCTTCTACGCGCGCCTGATATTTTAACTCGTCTATCGCTTCGTTTCCGGTGACGAGTACGGCGCTAATCGTGGGGCCGGATTCGCCGGGGCTGTCCGGCTCAGGCTCGGCAATTCGCAGAACATCAAGGAACGCGATTTTTGGACTGTTTTCAATGCTTTGAGCATGTGCTGAGGCAGCAGGAGCGCATGCTATCGCCCCCATAAACAGCACCTTTTTCGAAATCATTGCAGGCCTCCGGTTCGGGGAGCCAGATATCGAAACACACCTAAGAATTCCTTACCTCAATCCGCGAATTAACGCCTTCGAAAGGATCGGCTTTCACGCTTTGTAGACAAGCATAGGCCAAAGCAGGGGTGTAGAAATCCTTTTGTTTGTATTGAGATTATTGATGTTCAACCTTGCCAAACGAACGATCGCATTTGCGGCTTTTCTAGCCAGCACGAGCGCGCTCGCATCGACGCCGGACTGGAAAGTGTCCGAGGCAAGCGGAAGTGTCAGCATCGTTCGCGGCGGCCAAGTTTTGACAGCCACCAAGAACAGCGAACTTGAGCCCGGCGATCTCATCCGAACAGGCGCGAAAGGCCGGGCCGTTCTGGTGCGCGGTGAAGAATTCGTAGTCGTCTCTCCCAGAGCTGAATTGCAAGTTGCAGAGCCGCAAGAGGCAGGGCCGGTCATTCAATTCTTCCAATATCTCGGGAATGCGCTTTTCAAGATCGAAAAGAAAACGACCCCGCATTTTGGCGTCAAGACGCCTTATATGGCCGCCGTCGTGAAAGGGACGACATTCAACGTGTCCGTTTCCGCTTCGCGGGCGAGTGTTCAGGTCACCGAAGGCGCGGTAGAAGTGGCAACCAACAACGATCTGGAAGCAGCCTTGCTAACGCCCGGTCTTGTTGGTCTGGTCGGCGCAGACGATCTTGAAAGTCTGATGGTCATCGCTCCGGGCCGCTCCGAAGGTGAGAATATCAGCGCGACTGTACGCGGTGCCCCCAATTTCGTCAGCGCTCCGCCCTCAGCTGCGGCTAGCAATGACATCGCAAGTACACCGGCAGCCAGCGAAAATCGCGGTCAACCGCGTGCAAATGCCATGCGCCAGAACACTGCTGCTGTTACGAATGATACGCCCGCTGCAGGCCAGGCAAACACGAACATTGTGCGCAGCAACCAAAGCGATAACGGCGCAAATGCCATAGGAAGCGATAGCGGTCCTAATGTTGACCTCAATATCGCTGATGACATCGTCGATGATAGCGGCGTTGGACCTGCGGCATCACAGGCCGACCAAGCACGCGGCGATGGCCCCAGCGAGGGTCGCGGCATTGGCGGCGGCGCGGGACAGAACTATGGGGCCGAGCAAGACCTGATCGAGTCCGTTCTGGAAATCGAGGATCGTTCAGGTCGCGGCGATGCATCAAACGAAGACGGAAACGAGCGCGGCCAAGCGGATGAACAGGATCGTGCGCCTGACGGGATCGATGGTAAAGGCGAAAACCGCTCTGATCCATCCGCTTCCGACAATGCCGTTGCGATAGAAATCGGTGCGCCAGAAACCGCTGGTAAAGAGGCAGGCAGCGCAGCCACACCGTCTACGGCAAATGGCGCAGCTTCGAGCACCGATCTAGGCGGTCCTCTAGCAGATGCAGCCGGACAAAAAGGCGGCGATCCTTCGACAACTGGCGCCGCCAACGGTGCGCGTGATCAGGACATCGATCTGGGCCTCGGCGACAATACAGCTGAACCGGTGGATGCTCCCGCTGCGAAAGCGCAAGGACCAGGCGGCGATAAGCCGGACATTGAGCCTCCGACCGCCAAGCCGACTGGTCCGGAATCAGATATCGCGGACGGATCAGTCTGCACGGGCAGCACCTGTGCAGGAAATGGTCAGAGCGGCGGGAATGGCGGTAACGACCGTCCCGAAGCCGGAGCCAATGCAAATGACAATTCCGCAGGTGGCAATGTTGAGGCCGCTGAACTCGGTACCGCCGATGGTGATGTCTCCGATGTAAATGCCGCTGACAGCGCTCAAAGCGACGATATCAATGTAGGTTCGGATCTGGGTCTTGGCTTAGACCGGAATGGCAACGCGGATGGTACGGGCGGTGACGCATCCAATGGCAGCAACACCCGCGATAACGGGTCAGATGACCAAATCGACGAAACTGCGCCCGGTAATAAAAGAACCGATCCGGGGCGCATCGACAGAAGCGGTTTTGAGCTCGGCACGGATGACATCGCATTTGACAATGGTGAAACCGATCTCAGTTTCCAGCGATCCTCCGAACCCCGTATGGGAGCCGGAGAAGACCAATTTCGCAGCGCTGATCAGGACAACCTTCGCCCGTTCTAGGCACACGAACATGATGCCGATGCGCAGCTCGGCCAGCGCGCAAACCAGCCAGTAACACTTTTACTGCATAAGCAACCTTCGACCCGCACACCATTTGCGGAAATCTTGGAGGATGCCGGTTTTGGGCACGCAATCAAAGCATCAGAAAGCCGGCACGCGTATCAGCGGCATCGCTTTTGCGATTGCCGCTGTGATCAGCATGATCATCACCGTTTCAGGCTTTGCAAGCGGGGTCGAAAATGCGATCCGCGATAGCCGGGACCAGCTGCGGATGACGCCTGCTTCCGGGCAGATTGCAATTGTTGAAATCGACGGGCGATCACTTCTCGAATTGGAAAAATGGCCATGGCCAAGGCGGCATTATGCCGACGCCATCAAAGAGCTCGACCGTCTTGGCGCCGAACAAATCGCGTTCGATGTCGATTTTTCGTCCAGCTCCAATCCGCAAGATGATCGTCTGCTTGCTCAGGCCATAAACAATATCGGCCAACCTGTTATTCTGCCGACTTTCCGCCAGTTGAACCAAACAGCTGATGGAGAAATGGTTTCCGAAGCCCTTCCCATCCCGGAATTGCAGGAAAATACCTTTCTGGCTTCGGTCAATGTTTTCCCGAGCGCCGATGGGAAGATCACCTTTTATCCGAACGGGGTGACAACCAATGGAACGGCGCGGCCATCGCTGCCCAACATGCTCGCCAAACAAGGCGGCGAAGTCGGTGTTTCATTCCGCGTTGATCAAGCCATCGACGTTTCGACCATTCCGCGCATATCTTTCGTCGATCTGATCGAAAGACGCGTCGCACGCCGTAATGTGGCGGGTAAACGCTTTGTATTCGGCGCAACCGCCATCGAGCTTGGCGATCGGTATCCGACCGCGCTGTTCGGAGTTCAACCCGGCGTCGTGATCCAGGCTCAAGCAGCCGAGACCCTGCTTCAAGACCGTGTGCGCGGCGAAGTACCCTCCGCGTTAATGCTTCTTGTGTTGATTCCAATTTTAGCGATAGCGCTCTATGCCAACAAGAAATCCTCTCGGTTTCAGTTTAAACCGATCGGAATTACTCTTGCGGTGGGCCTGTCATTGACCGCAGTCGCCATGGCTTTCGATCAGGCATCCTGGATCTATCTTCCCATTGCTGGTCCCATCTTGTTTCTTTCCGGGTTTGTCGGATTAGAGCGCAGCCTGAATGCGGCAGCGGATCTGAAAGCGGAGCGAATGACGGATATCGCGTCCGGCCTCGCCAATCGCGCCGCTATGGATAAAGCTCTCAAGCGTAAATCCGATGCTGTGATCGTAGTCGCTCGCATGGCAGATTTTATTGATGTGATGTCGGTGGTTGAAAAAGACAGACTGGCCGCGCTTGATGGTCAGATTGTTAACAGACTTGGCCTGCTTGCCGGGCATAATACAGTTTACCGATTGGATAGCGGCCTTTTCGGATGGCTAATCGAAGCGCAGGAAAGCACCGATCCGGAAAGCCTGTTCGCTGGAGCTCGCGCCTTGTTCACGGCTCCGATTGAAATCGACAATGAACGCTTTCGCATCAACGCGAATTTTGGGCACACCCAATCCTCAATCGACGGGGCAATTTTTGCATCCGCTGATGCGCGCAAACGCGGACTTGTCTGGTCGTCCAACACCGAAGACGTGCATGAAAAAGCCCAATTCCGTCAACGTATTCTGGGCGAACTCGCAGATGCTTTGCATGATGGCGCAATTTCGGTTGTGTATCAGCCCAAATTACGGATCAAAAGCAACACAATCGATAGCGCAGAATGTCTCGTCCGTTGGTTTAGCACCAAGCTAGGCCATATTTCGCCAGCTGAATTTATTCCGATCCTTGAAGCACGAGGCAGGATCGATGAGTTAACGCGTTTTGTGCTGATGCAGGCGATTGGCGATCTTGAAACCTCGCGTGAGGCCGGTTTTTACCCAAGCGTCGCTGTGAATATCTCCGCTCAACTTTTGAGTGACGATAGTTTCCTAGACTTTGCGACCACTGTCATCGAAACGCTGGATCAAACGTCTGAAGGCGGGATCACGCTAGAGATTACGGAAAGCGCGCCTCTGGTTGACTCGATCAAGGCCCGTCAAGCGGTCGAGCGATTGCAGGCCGCCGGCGCTCGTATATCAATCGACGATTACGGAACGGGGCAGGCAACGCTCAACTATTTGCAGGATTTCCCAGCACAAGAACTAAAGCTCGACCAGAGCTTCATCCGCAGTCTGATCGTGGATCGCAAGGATCGAATTATGGTCCAGTCGACGCTTGAGCTCGCCAAAGCCCTCCAATACGATGTCGTCGCCGAAGGGGTGGAGGATGAGGCAACCTTGAATGCTTTGCGCGAAATGGGATGCGATTATGCGCAAGGCTGGCATATCGGAAAACCGATGCTGTGGGACGAATTTACCAAGCTGGCTTCTGGTCAGCGCAACATAACCGACGCAGCATAACCGGCGCAGAGTAGCCCGGATCAAAAAAGCCTTGGCAGGTTGGCGTATGGCTGCGCAATACTACACTCATAACATCATGAGCCCAATTCGATCCTTGAAGACGATGATATTACGCGCCGAAATTATCCTCGGCCTGATGTTCGCGCGCGTTTTGATCAAGCTTGTCCCATTCCGATGGTGGAAGCGTTTGCTTGGACCAATAGACAGTCAATCACATAGCGATCAGCAACGCCTTTCCGCCAAACAGATAAAGCAAGCGTCAGACATCGGCCGAATGATAAAACGATTGGCGCGCAAACAAAAATTCGAAGCCGTCTGCTTCCCACAGGCAATAACAGGCCGCTGGATATTGAAACGGCGCGGAATTCCATCGAACATTCTCATCGGTTCCCGCAAGGATCCCGGCACAGGCATGGCCTTTCATGCGTGGCTAAAGGTTGGCGATCAGGTCGTGACCGGCCAGCACGAATATTAACAGTTCGCGGTCTTTGGTCGCGGCGACGCAAGCCGTTAAGCGGTCTATTCGGCCAGTCGATCCGCAAGCTGAGAAAGCTGGGTGTTGCAACCGGCAGCGATCAAGGCTTCGGCCAACTGATCGGCGCGGCCATAGTCGCCTTCGATAAATGCAAAGGTGACTTCGGCGCTCGTTCCGCCTTCTGCCAGACTGGAAATCGAATATGTGCCACCGGGCGTTATCGACATCAGCACCGGATCAAGCGGTGTAACGCTGTCTTTGGCATCAAAGGTGATGTCGGCTGATCCGTCATCATTGCTGATTTTGTATGTCGCAATGGCTGTGCTGTCGGGTCGCCAGAACCGGACTGCGCCCAAATCGTTGAGGCAGATTGTTCCGCCCTGCGTCACATCGACATACCAGAGGTTGGGATTGGTTGGCGTGACAGAAGCATCATTGCTGCCACGGACGGCTCCTGTGCGGACCCGGTTGGCTGCACGTTTGCGTGTGAGTGCAGAAAAACGTGCGCGCGTCGCTTTGGGACGTTCACCGACTTTAAAAGAGCCCGCGCCTTTCATCACCTTGGTTCCGCGTGAAGTCAGCACTGTGATGCTGTCGCCCGCTTTCAGGGTGATGGTGGCGGTATCGGCAACTTTCGCGCCGACTGGATACTTCGCGGAAGAAGGCCCCGTTGATTTCACCACTACGCCTGCCATGGCGGCTGCGGGAGCAGCAAATATTGCAGCGGCCAAAGCCAGTCCTGCAATCCGTGTCTTCACTTTAGCCGAGAACATACGTTCCCCCCTCATCCAAATTGTCCAAGCGATTGATAAGATTCAATAGCGCCAAATCCTGCGGGTGGCCAGTGAGCACCTCCACTGCCAATTGCACAGCCATAGCAGGATCGGTTGCTGCAAGATTGGAAGATTTCGCCAATTTTTCCCTGTCTTCGGACGGGAACCCAGGCACGGGCTCAAATATATCAACCGGTCTGGCTCTTCCGCGCAGGCGCACACTGCCCATGGCCCGCCACCAATCCAGCCCGGACCGCTCGGCAAATTCGCGGCTTGCCATGACAGACGATTGCAGCGCCTTGTTGGCGGCCTCCAGCCGGGCGGCGGTGTTCATACTGTCGCCCAGCGCAGTATATTGAATTCGGGTTTCTCCGCCGAAATTACCGATCACCGCTTCGCCAAAATGCAAACCGACACGTGTCTTGCCGATTTTCGGAAGGCTTTCGTCCATCGCGGCGACTTCTTGGCGAAAGGCCTCTCCTGCCTGCCAAATCGCATAGCCGGCCTTTGCAGCGCGCTCTCCATCATTGTCTCGCGCAATTGGCGCGCCCCAGAACGCCACAACTGCATCGCCGACAAATTTATCAATGACACCGCCATGGTCGAGCACGACCTGGCTGAGCATTTCAAGATAACGGTTGAGCAGTTTTGCAACCATCTCAGGTTCTATCGCATGGCTCATCTTGGTAAAGCCTTCCAGATCGGAGAACATCACGTAGATCTCTCGTTTTTCTCCGCCCAGCGATAACAGCTCGGGTTTGTCGATAATCTGTTGGGCAATGTCTTTTGGAATATATTTCCCGAGGGCGCCTGTGGCGAAATTTCGCTGCTTGCGGCCTACGGATCGCGCGGCTGCCGTTACCGCGGTAAAGGCGATAATCCAGCCGACCAGCCACCCGACCGCGGGAAGCCCGTATGTATCGACACCGCGAACATGCAGCAGAACCGGAATGCCAACGAAAAGCGCGGCCATTAACAACAACAGCGGGACAAGACGGCGTGCAGGCCATTCAAGCAAGGCGGTGAGAACCGCGCTTAACACCACAATACACGCCATGATCCAAAGCACAGCCGGAGATATCTGCGGCATCACCCGCCCATCCAGCATTTGAGAGATCATTTCCGCATGGACCGCGATCCCCGCAGGGACATTGCCTGTTACCGATGTGAACGATGTCTCGACCCGGTCATAATCGACAATATCCCCGCCGATCAGGATATATTTGCCCTCAATCGCTTCGGCGAAGAACGGGATAACTTCAGGATCCAGGTCGACGAATGCTGCGATGTCGAGCGACTGGAAGAGTGGCTGAGAAGTATTCTCGTCACTTTTGGTCAATTCATCAGCGGATTGCTCTTCAAAAAGGCTGCGGCGATATTCGATTGATCCCTCGTACCCTTTGAACAGATCAACTGGCCCGCCAGCATCTTCGAGCATAGCCCGGCCCAACAGCGGCGGAAGATCCGCCTCGATGCTGGGCCAAACTCTGGTCGCGCCGAATGTATTGTCCAATCGGATGCTGGCCGGTTTTGCATCGCTGCCGTCCAGCGCTGCGATAAACTCTTCAAGATAAAGCTGCTGCTCATACGTAATGTCGGCCTCGTTCGTCGCGACGGACGCATAACCGACCGCTACCGGCGTATTCATACCGCGAAGCGTCTCGATCAATTCGGGGTCTTCATCCTGCGGTTGATCAAAGAGAATATCGATCCCGATTGCTTTCGGGTTCATTTGGTCCAGATTGCGCAACGCCTCGGCCAGCAGATCGCGCGGCAAAGGTGAGCGTTTGCGAGCATCGATAAGCGTCTGATCGGTAAAAACGACCAGAACCACACGGTCATCCTGCTCTACAATATCCGCCGCGAAATAACTGCGCAGATCGTACAGAGCCCGCTCGGCTTCGCTAGTCAGAGGGGTCGGCAACTCGCCATCGGGCAAGGTCCAGCTGAACCGGGCAATAAACAAAGCAAACGCGACCAGAACGATTGTCGCCAAGATCTGAATCGTGCCGGCTTCGCGTACGTTACGCCATCCACGGTGCAACACGCGCACGCCCCACGGAGCCTGCTTGGCTGTTTCAGACATAAATGCAGATACCCCCCAGATATCTAAGTCGCCAAGCCAATCGCAAAGCCACTGCGCTCCTGTCTTAACGAACGGAGCGTGCCAGAGACGATACGAGAATTCGTCTTGAACTCAAGTGACCAGCAATAATGAGCCTGCATCGCCTGGCTCGAACGCTCAAGCTTGAGGTCTAAACTGCGCATCACAGCGACCATCTGGCTGGCTAATGCCGCCGTATTCCAACGCCATTTCGTGACAAGGTAACGATTGGATCGACGGTAAAAACCGGCATCATGGTTAATTTTGCGGTCACACTTTTGAGCCCGAAAGTGCCCCCCGATTGCCCCCTCCTGCGGCCAATTTTTCGGCCAGTTTGCGCGGAAAACCCCTCTCGAAAACCCGCCTGATTAGCAGCCAAACGAACATTATCAGCATATATTACAGTCACTTGAGACCGATTAGCCTTTCCTTTTCCTGCTATGGCTTGGGCTATGCCCCGGACATGATCAAATCTGTTCTTGCGCCCTCCGATCGTTTGTCTGCGGCCTGCGTCCGCCACATGTAAAATAGCGTCACAAGTCGGCGACTTGAAGTTTTCGTTAACCAATTTGCGCAAGAAGTGAGCTCGTACTTTTACAGAGGCGTCCTCGAAACCGACCAAACGGTCAGTCCGCAGCGCCACTGTATCAGGAAAAATTGAAACCCAGTCGGGCACCGGAAATGCGAATTTTTTCGCAGAACGCAAAAAGTCAAAAGGCGTTTTGCAAACCAGTGCTCCAGGATTTCTGAAAAACCGCAGAAAACTGCGGATCAACGGGTTTGGCACGGTCCTTGGATATCAAGGATCAAGCAGGACGAACGGAGACTGAAATGCAACGCATGTCCCACATTTCGTGGAACAGTATTGGAAGGGTAGGCAAGACTGCAGCAATGGCTGCGGCTCTTGGCGCTACTTCTGTTTGCTTTGCCGATGAGGCCGCCGCCCAAACCACAACCTTCACGACCCAGTCGGTGCCAGACACATGGACCGCAGTGTACGCCGATGCCGACGGCCGCACCATCACGGTTACAATGCAACCGCGAGATGGCTCATGTGCGGCAATTAATGCTCTCGGTACCATTGGATCCTACGCCACTTCGAGCGTCGCGGCTTGTGATAGAGCAATCAGAATTACATACGTGACATCAGGTTTTCTGGTGCAGGAAATCCGTATTAACGACATTGATGACATGGACGGCACCGGCCCTCGTGACGGTGTGGCCATGACTGTCCCGGGCACATGGTCTTCAAGCACGATTGAAGTGCACTCGTTCGCTGCACCGCCGCTGTTCGCGAACCAGGCCGCAAGGCTTACCGCCGCTGGCGGCGTCGGCACCTTTATTGCCAATGCTGCCGGGGACAACCCTGTTAACGAAGCGGCCACATTCACAATGGCAGCTCCGACAAACACTTTTACCATGCTGCATGATGATGTTCAGGATGGTCGCGATGCGCTGTTCAATTTCGATCTGAACGGAATGACCATAACAACCGCCGAGGGTAACATTCTTACCGTCGATGATAGCGGATCGATCGCATCCACTACCGGCGGCACTAATGTTCTCAACGTCTATGACGGCGATACACTGAACGGCGTAGCCGCTGCACCTATCAACACCGATGTAAGCCTCGTCAGCGGAACCACGCTGCAGCAAGGCATCACTTTCGATGCCGCCACAGGCGAAGTATCCGTCGCGGCAGGTACTCCTGTCGGTGAGTACTCTTTCGATTACGAGATTTGCGAAGTCGGTTTTGCCGCGAACTGCGAAACAGGCACCGCAACGGTAACCGTAACCGGGAACGTCGATCTCGACATCACGAAAACGAATACGCCGGGCGTGAACGGCGAAATCGATCAGGCGACCGACACAGTGCTCGCAGGATCGAACACCACCTACACGGTTATCGTGACCAACAACGGGCCCAACCCCGTCAATGGCGCAGTCGTGTCTGACACTCCCGGATCAGGGATCACGTGCGACGGAGCAACTCCAATCACACTAACCGGAAGCGGCGTTCCTGCCGGATCCTACACTTTTGCTGACATTTCGGGTGTGGGGATTTCGCTCGAAACTCTTTCAACCGGTCAATCAACCACACTTTCTTATTCTTGCCAGGTGAACTAAAATGATGAACTTAAACAACATTTCTGCCGACAAGTTCGCGGTTACGAAAGCACCGACCCTGCCAATGGCTCGTATGCTGACCAGCGCACTTCCTTTTGTGGCTTTGGCCGTCCCGGGGACTGTTTACGCACAGAGTGCGGAAAACACCGCGACAATCACAGCTCCTGCCGGTGCAATCGAAACCAACACCGCTAACAACTCAGCGACAGATAGCGATACTGTTTTTGCCGCTCTTGTTGCCAACAATGACAGCGCAACAGGCCAATTTGGCGGAGGCGCAACCGGTGTTGTGAACATCCTCGGAAACGACACGATTAACGGCGGAACCCCGGTTTCGACGGATGTCGATATCTCGGTCGCTTCCGGCTCTTCACTGCCTTCGCAGCTTACATTTGACACTGCCACCGGCGATGTCGGCGTGACCGCGAACACCCCGGCCGGTGTATACACATTTGATTACACGATTTGCGAAGCAGGCACTTCGAATTGTACCGACGCAACCGTAACGGTGACTGTCGAAGCACCCGTTATTGCAGCGGACAATGACAGCGTGTCTGCTGTAAATGGTCTGACAGGCGGCGCCGATCTTCTTGATGTGCTCGACGGTGATACAATCGGCGGTGCAGGCGCGACAACCACCAATGTCGACCTGACTGTCCTGACGCCTGCAACTGCAATCAACGGCGGTCCGGTTCCGACACTGGATGTTACCGATGGTTTGATCAGCGTCCCTGCTGGGACACCGGCTGGCGATTACACGATCGCATACCAAATCTGCGACGCCATAAACCCGGGCGTTTGCGATGACGCGGTCGCAACCGTAAACGTCATCGCAGCGACCATTGTGGCCGATGATGACAGCATTACCGGCGTCGATGGCACGGCAGGTGGCACCAATATCCTGAACGCGCTCGAAGGCGATACGCTTGGCGGGAATCAGGCTCCGCTTAGCGATGTCACCTTGTCTGTTCTTACACCAGCGGCCCCGATCAACGGCGGTCCGGTTCCAGCGCTCGATCCTAGCACCGGCTTTGTATCGGTTCCGGCGGGCACGCCTGCTGGCACATACACAATCACATACGAGGTCTGCGAAGATCTGAACGCGGGCAATTGTGACGAGGCAACCATCAGCGTGACTGTTGCCGCCCCAACAATTGTGGCGGATGCCGATAGCGTAACCGGCATTAGCAGCGTGACTGGCGGCAATGATGTTCTCGACGTAATCGACGGCGATACTTTGGATGGAAATCCGATTACCGCTGCCGACGTCAATATCAGCGTCCTGACCGGAGCAACTCCGATCAATGGCGGCCCTGTGCCAACACTCAACACCACCACCGGTCTTGTATCGGTCGATCCGAACACACCGGCCGGTGTCTACGAGATTTCGTATCAGATTTGTGACCCGATCAACCCGACCGTGTGTGACAACGCGCTGGCTTCGGTCACAGTCGAGGCTCCGGCAATCTTTGCCGACGATGACAGCCTTACTGGCGTTGACGGCGCAGCGGGTGCAGCGGATGCACTCGATGTGCTCGACGGTGACACATTCAACGGTGCACCGTTCAATGCCGGCGACGTCACACTTTCCGTCACAACCGGCGCAACGCCGATCAATGGCGGTCCGGTGCCAACGCTCAACACCGCAACCGGTCTCGTATCGATCCCGGCAGGTACGCCTGCAGGCACATATACGATCACCTATCAGATCTGTGATCCGATCAACCCGGCGAACTGTGATACCGGCGTGGCGACTGTCGAAGTCATTGCAGCGGTCATCACTGCAGATGCTGACAGCGTTTCGGGCCTGAACGGGGTCACCGGCGGCGCCGATGTGCTCGACGTGCTTGATGGCGATACAATCGGCGGCGCACCTGCCACACCGGGTAATGTCGATCTTACTGTGTTGACACCGGCAACCCCGATCAACGGCGGTCCGGTTCCAACTCTTGATCCATCAACAGGTCTGATCACATTGCCAGCCAGCACCCCTGCCGGCACATATGAGATCGAATACCAGATCTGTGACCCGCTCAATCCAACCAATTGCGCAACCGAGACTGCGACAGTTGTTGTTGCACCGTCGGTTGATCTTTCGATCACCAAATCGAACGGTGTCGACAATGTGACGTCGGGGCAATCGATCACCTACACACTGGTGGTCAGTAACGCTGGTCCAGATGCTGCGGTTGGTCCGGTTCTCCGCGATGTTCCAGGTGCAGGTCTGTCTTGCCCAGTTGGCAACCCGGTCACCTTCACCGGCGATGGCGCACCAAGCGGGTCCTTCACGATTGGCGACCTTACCGGTCCTGGCATCACGCTGGGTACGCTGATCTCGGGCGGCTCTGCCACCATCACCTACACCTGCTCGGTCGATTGATTCAAAGAAAGTGAACGGGCGGATTGCCAATGTATACCTCACAACATAACACAGGTTTGCCTGGCAATCCGCTTCGGGGGATGCTGACAAGCATCCTCCCGTTCCTTGCGATCGCAACGCCGGGTCTGGTCATGGCCGCTGTCGTGACCAACACCGCGTCAATCAGCGCGCCTGATGACGTTATCGAAGTCAATACGGCTGATAACACGGTCCAAGACAGCGATACGCTTTTGCTTTCTATCGCACCGTCGAATGATGTCGCGGTGGACGTTAATGGCACCGCTGGCACCCCCGGTGTGGTGAATGTTTTCGATGGCGATACAATTGGCGGCCTTCCTGCCGACCCTACAAATTCGGTCGTTTCGCTTGCCGATGGCAGCACTTTGCCGCCGGGAATCTCTTTCGATCCTGCAACGGGTCTGGTCGATGTAGCGCCGGATACGCCTGCGGGCGATTACGGTTTTGACTATGTGATCTGCCAGATCGACGTGCCTGACAATTGCGAAACCGCTTCTGTCTCGATCAATATCGTTGCGCCTCCTGCTGCTGTCTCCGGTACAGTATATCTCGATGCGGACAGCGATCGTGTTCTTGGCGACGGTGAAGTTCGGCTTGGCGGTTGGATCGTCGAGGTGTGGGATAACGGTACTGCTGTTGCGACAGTGGTCACCGATGCCAACGGTTTCTACGAAATTCCGGGCCTCGCCGCAGGCACCTCTTATGTGATCACCTTCCGTAATCCGACAACGGGCGTTGTCTATGAGCGGATTTCAGGTGTTCAGCTCAACGATGCGAGCACACTGCCTGACCAGAATTTGCCGATCGATCCTTCGGGCGTGGTCTATGATGCGGTAACCCGCGCGCCGGTATCCGGTGCCGAGCTGACTTTGGTCGACAGCAGCGGAAATCCGCTTCCTGTTGATTGCTTCATAGACGCCTCGCAGCAGAATCAGGTGACAGATGCTTCGGGCGATTATCGCTTTGACATCGTGCCTGGCGCGGCTGCGGCATGCCCTCTTGGTGAAACACAATATGTCATCGAAGTTGCGCCGCCAGCCGGATACAGCTTCATCTCGACCATTATCGCGCCGCAAACCGGCTCTCTTGATCCAACCGGCCAGGGCGAACCCCTTCGCGTCGATAATGTATCGACCGCGCCGACATCGGCGGATCCGACCTATTACCTGTCGTTCCTGCTTGGGACGGGCGATCCCGATGTGATCAACAACCACATTCCGCTTGATCCATTCCTGTCGCGCGGCGATCTGATCGTCACCAAGACCTCTACCAAACGCAATGCCAGCACCGGCGATCTCGTTTCGTACGAAATCACGGTCCGCAACGAAGAATCGTTCCGCCGCGATGATATCGATGTCATCGATGTTCTTCCGGCAGGCATGACTTATGTACTGGGCACAGCGAGCGTTAACGGCGTTCCGGCTGATCCGGAACAGACCAATGGCAGCCGCGAACTTGTTTGGCGCGATCAGATTATCCCTGCCAACAGCACGGTGCGATATAATCTGACGCTGATCGTCGGTGCGGGTGTTACCGAAGGCCAGGCGGTGAACACCGGCCTTGCGGAAAATAATCTTGGAGAACCGGTTTCCAATCGCGGAACCGCGACTGTTTCCATCACCCCAAGCACGATTTTCGATTGTTCGGAATTGATCGGCCAAGTTTACGTTGATGCCAACGGCAACGGCTATCAGGACGAAGGCGAACGCGGCATGCCGTCTGTCCGTCTGGCCACGGTCAAAGGCGAGCTCATCACCACAGATGAATTCGGTCGTTATCACATTGCCTGTGCCGCTGTCCCCGACGCGCGCATCGGCTCAAACTATGTCCTCAAACTGGACGAAGCCACTTTGCCTGAAGGCTGGGCCATGACGACTGACAACCCCCGGTCGATCAGGCTCACACGAGGCAAGATGGGCGAACTGAATTTCGGTGTCGCTCTGGCGCTTCAGGCGAGCATGCAATTTGACGCACGCGCCTTTGGCCGCTCCGGTGAAATCCTGCCTGAACATCTGCTCAAACTGCAAAGCTTCGCGGCAGAGCGCGATGGATCAACGATTATCCGCGCGATCTATCTGATCGACGGAACAGAAACGCGTGATCAAATCACGTCCAGAATTACGGCCATCAAAACTGCCATCGAGGCAGCTTTCGCGAACGGAGACAGCGAGGCATCGCCGGTCATTCAGGTGCACGCCGTCGCGCAATCTGAAGCGGGAGCCCAATAATGAAACACCTATTCTCCCCCACCCCGCGTCTGTCGCAATCTAGCCTGAAATCAAGCACTCGCTTGATGCTGGGTGCCTCAGGTCTGGTTTGTGCAGCTCTCGCCACCCCGGCTTTCGCTTCGGGTGCGACTGTATCTGCCGATTTTGGAAGTCTGGCTGCAAGGGCGCTCGCGCCAAGCAGCGCGGCTTCGACAAATCACGCTCCTGCCGCGCCGGCAGCCGCCATCAGCAGCGCATCATTTGCGCCTGTTCACAATACAATCGCACCGGTTCTGTCTTTCGGCCTCGTCGATTTTGACAGCACCGTTCAACGCGGCACAGCTGCACGCTTTCTAGGCTTCACAAACTATCCTGCCTTTGCCGTGAAGTCAGAGCTGCGTCTGTATTCCGCCGATCAGGATGTATCAACGCCGCCACACGCGATCATTCCCGCGAACAAAGATGGCGTGATGATTTGGACGCCAACCAATTATGCCGAAGAGCGCATGAAAGCGGTTTACCGCGTCTATGATGCTGACGGAAACTTTGACGAAACGCAGGTTCAATATCTTGATGTCGTCCCTGCCGGTCGCGTCATGCAACCACAAGGCAATGCGCGCCCTGATTTCGGGATCGTAGATAGCGCGGCCACGCGTTCTATCCCGCTTGATAAAGCGCAAAGCGCTGTCATTTCGGGCCTGGCGGGCCGCGGCGTGGAACGTGTGCGGATCGCTGGTCAACTGGTAGCGCATGATGCAACATCAGGTGATTTTTCATCGGCACAGTTAATCCCTGCCGCTTGCGTCCAAATTCCCGTGACCGCCGAAAAAGTCTGCGGAACCAACACAGTTGTGCATGCAACCAAACAGGCACAGCAGGCAATTTCTGGTCAACCCGGAAACGGGCTGAACATTACTGTGCTGGACCCGGATCAGGCCGAGGATACCCCGCAGCTTGAAGAGCGCGGCATCAATCCCGACACCACAAACGGGACAGAGAACTACCAGATCGAAGTCCGCAGCGATGAGCGCAAGCTGGAACCGGTTCTGGCAATCGGAATGGTCGAATCCGAACGTCTTGTGGCGCGCGGCGATCAGGTGACCTTCATCGGTTACAACAATTACCCTGCGTTGATTGCGCGTCAGGAAGTGCGCATTTTTGAAGCTGGTGTCTCGATGACATCTGTACCGCTTGCGGCGCTTGATCTGGATGATAGCGGCTTTGCACGCTGGTCGGTCGGCGCAGAGATGCCAGACCAATTGGTATATGTTTTGCGTGCCTATGATGCCGACGGTCGCTTTGATGAAACCGCGCCTCAAGAACTGGTCGCTCTAGATGAACTGAAAGACGATCAGACCAGCCCTAGCCGTCCAAATTTTGGACAGCATGATGAAGCGGTCATCCGCACCATCAAGATGCGCCGCGTCGCCACCGTGACTGTCACGGGCCGAGCGGATCCAGATGCCGAAATCGTCCGGGTCGGCGGCCAATTTGTGCCAGTCGATGCTGAAGGAAAATTTGTTAGCGAACAGATTGTGCCTGATGACACCAAAGACATTTCGATCATGATTGGCAAAGGCGAAGAAATCCGTTTTGCCGCCGTGCGTGATCTGAACTTTGAACGCGAACGCTGGTTCGTGGTGGCTCAGGGCGAGGTCACAATCGGGCGATCATTCTCCAGCGGCCCTGCCGAAATCGTAAGCGGTAGCACTCTGGCAGATGGCGATTATGCAATTGGCCGGACGGCATTCTATGCCAAAGGTCCGATCGGCGGTGACTGGAAACTGACCACCGCTCTGGACACGGGCGAAGCACCACTGGAAGATCTGTTTTCCAATCTCGACCGGAAAGATCCGCGTCAGCTGCTTCGCCGCCTAAACTCGGAACAGTATTATCCCACATATGGCGATGATTCGACATTGGTCGAGGATGCGCCAACGCAGGGCCGGTTCTATTTGCGCGCAGATAACGGCACAAGTCAGGCTGTAATCGGTAATTTCATTGCAGAGGTAACCAGCACCGAGCTGGCTCAGCTGGATCGCGGATTGTTCGGTGCACTTGTTGACATCAACAGCGCAGGAACCACCGATTTTGGCGAACGCGATGCACAAGTTATCGCCTTTGCATCCGATCCGGGCACTGTCCCTGCACGTGAAGAATTCCGCGGAACAGGTGGTTCGCTGTATTTCCTTGAGCGTCAGGATGTATCGATCGGTTCAGAACGCGTCCGGGTCGAGATCCGCGACCGGGAGACAGGGCTGGTCTTGGAGACCCGCGAGCTCCACCCGCGCGAAGATTATGACTTTGATCCCTTCAATGGCCGTCTGACACTGCTGCGTCCACTGCCGACCACAGTCAGCACCGGACGCACAATTCGCGAAGGCAGTTTGGCCGGAAATGTCCCGGTTCTGGTCGTGCGTTACGAATACACGCCAGCTGTCGGGGATATTGATGGTTACACAGTCGGGGGCCGCGGTACAGTCTGGATCGGCGATACCCTGCGACTGGGTGTAACCGCGCAGAAAGATTCCACCGCCGATGTCGATCAGACATTGCTGGGCGCGGATGCGATTGTTCGCATCACCGCTGGCACTTATGTAAAGGCCGAGCTGGCTCAGACCGATGGCGCAGGCTTTGCGCAGTCAAATTCGATCGATGGCGGTTTGTCTTTCAATGATTTCGCCGCGCCAATTGTGGCTGATGAAGCCTATGCCTGGCGGGCAGAGGGTGCGATCAATTTTGCAGAGCTTGCCAACAAACAGGGCGATCTGGGCAAAGTCAGCGCGTTCTATGAACAGCTGGATCGCGGATTTTCGAGCGCGGGTCGCCTCACTATCGAGGATACCGAGCGTTGGGGCGCTGCAATCGAATTGCCGTTGGGCAAGAACGGTGCGATCGCAGCGTCTTTCGATCAAGTCGCAATTGAAAATCGCGGCACCAACCGGACCGGCGAAGTGGACGTTTCCAAAGGCTTCACGCTTTCGGGCGGAACTTTGAAAGCCTCTGCCGGGGTGCGTCACGAAGACCTCGCCCCTGCGACACTTTTCAATTCAAGCCAGAACGGCGAACGCACCGATGCAGGCGTAGAGCTGGAATTCCAGCCTGCAGGCAGCAGCTGGACATTGCATGGCTTTGGCCAGGCCAGCCTATCGCGTGACGATACCCGTGCCAGCAACAACCGTATTGGTGCCGGTGCGACAGCCCAGATCACTGATCGTTTGTCATTTAAAGGCGAACTGTCAGGCGGCGATGGCGGTTTTGGCGCCGATGTCATGCTTAATCACCGCATGGGCGAAGGCGCGGAAAGTTATGTCGGTTATCGTCTTCTTGCAGACCGAACCGATACCGGGCTGGAACCGGAAAATCTGTTTACCGACAATCAAGGCGGCGCTTTGGTCGTTGGGTCGCGGCAGCGTTTTACCGACAGTCTATCCGTGTTCGGTGAAAACCGCATTGGGATCGGCGGCGACGCTTCGACACTGGCTCGCAGTTTCGGGCTGACTTTTACTCCTAGCGAGCAGGTCAGCGTATCCGGGACGTTTGAAAATGGCCGTGTCGATGATCCGTCAACCGGCCCGTTCGAACGCACCGCAGGCTCCGTTTCGGTGGGATACACGACCGATGCCGTGCGCGCCGGTGCGGCGGTTGAAATCCGCGATGAAGGCAATGGAACCGGTGACCAAACCGTTTGGCTGATCCGCTCCAACCTCAGCTATGCAGTCAATCCCGATTGGCGCTTTGTCAGCCAGCTTAATCTGGCGCGCGCCGATACCGAGGGCACCAGCATTCGCGCAGCCGAATTTACCGAGGCGATTGCAGGCTTTGCATTCCGCCCCGTTGAAAATGAACGCGTGAACGGTTTGATCCGTCTGCAATATTTCGAAGATCTGGGCCCAGTGGGCCAGTTCACCGGATCCGGCCAAACGGAAAGCCCGAAACAGGTCAGCACGATCTTTAGTGCCGATTTCAATTTCGACCTTTCGGAAAAGCTCACTCTTGGCACACGCTATGGCTATCGCGGAGGCAAAGTATCACTGGGCCGCAATTCGGAAGAATTTGTCAGCTCTGATGCCCATCTCGCGGTGCTCCGGGCGGATTACAACGTCCTGAAACAATGGGACTTGCTTGTCGAAGGCCGCGCATTGTGGGTTACTCAGGCGGACGATCTGCGTTTGGGAGCTTTGGCCGGAGCCTATCGCCATATCGGCGACAATGTGAAGATCGGCTTGGGATATTCATGGTCGGATTTCTCGGACGATCTCACCGATCAAAGCTATTCGAGCCACGGACCCTTCTTGAACATCCTGGGCCGTTTCTAATCGAAAGCTGCGGCGCGCGCTGCCCCGCGGCATGAACACAGCCATGTAAAAACATGTGTGATCGCCGCGCTCCGCTTGGAGCGCGGCGCGTCATGCCCTAAGCTCGGTCCACGCGGTTTTGGTATTCGAAAAGGGGTAATGATGTCGATCAACTGGACTAAAGGCGCATTGCTGACAGCGACTGTCTTGTTCGGCATGCAGGCACCAGCCTTTGCCGAGAGCAATGGTACGGTCGAATACCGGATTCAACGAGGCGACACGCTGGTTGAGCTTGCGCGTGATTACTTCGTCAATGCCCGCGCGATCAAAACAGTGATGACATTGAACAATATCCGCAATCCGCGCCGGTTGCAGATCGGTAAATCGCTTACCGTTCCGCGCGACGTGCTGCGCTATAAATCAGAGCCGCTGCGCGTTCAGGCATTCTCCGGACCCGTCACGATTTCTCGTCAGGGACAGGCAGCCCAGCCAGAAATCGGCGACATTGTTGCTCAGGGCGCTGTAATCAGCACCGGCAGAAAAGGCTTCATCTCGCTTGTCGGGACCGGCAATTCGCGCATTTCCATACCATCGAATTCTTCCGTGCGTTTGAGCGGAGCGAAGCGCTATCTGATCAATGATGCGATCGATTTTGACGTACGCGTGCTGCGCGGTCGCAGCGAAGTGAAAGCGCCGACGCTTAAAGGCGAGGAACGGTACCGCGTGGGAACGCCGCGCGCGGTCACCGCCGTTCGCGGCACCGAATTTCGGGTTGCCTTTGACGAGGGACTAGAGCGCTCTTTAACCGAGGTCACCGAAGGTGAAGTGCTCGTGGCGAGCGGAACACGCGAAGTCGCGACACCGGCGGGATTGGGTGTTGCGACGTCTGCTAATGGACTTGGGACCCCTGAAACGCTTTTGAATGCGCCAGAATTGGTGGACCCGACCAGCATCAGGACCGATGCGATCGTGCAGTTTCAAGCCAAGCCTTTGGAGGCCGCTAAAGCCTATCGGACCCAAATCGCCCGCGATGCTGGCTTCCTGGAAATCATCGCCGAGGACGTGTCCGAGGATGGCGATATCACTTTCGATGATCTGGACGATGGACGACTGTTTGTGCGCAGCCGTGGGATTGCCGAGAGCGGTCTAGAAGGATTTTCGAACAGCTACAATTTCCGCCGCAAACGGCTTGGTGTGACGGGCGGTGTGGAACCGTCTCCTTTTGCCGATGCGTTCAAGTTCGTCTGGCTGCCCGAAGGAGAGGGGAACTCCTTCGGCGCCTTTCAACTGTGGGATACAAAGGCGCCAGATGTTCTGTTGGTCGATGAAGTGGGGCTAGAGACAAACGGATTTTACGTCAGCAACCTCGAACCCGGCTCGTATAAGTGGCGCGTTGCGACATTCCAGATTGACGAAGGTGAGACCATCAAAGTGTGGGCGCCAGCTCAGGAATTTACGGTTTCCGATTAAAGCAGAGTTGAATTGGTGGGTTCAAAATTGACGAGAACTTCGCGTCTGTTCGCGGAATGGGCGCTGCTTCTGGTCGCTGCGATGGGCCTGATGGTGTTTGCCCAGCGCGGCGAATGGACAGAGCGTCTTGATCTGCAGATATTGGACTTTGCAGCGCAAGGAATGGCTGACGAACCCGACCCTTCGATTGTTCTTATTGAAATCGATGATCGCAGTCTGGCCATGCTTGGCAGCTGGCCGTGGGGCCGCGATATCCACGCCCAATTGATCGCGAACCTATCGGCAGCCAAGCCGAAAGCGATTGGCGTCGATATTCTGTATATTGAGCCCAGCGACCCGAAGGCCGATGCCAAGCTTGCAGAAGCGGTCGCCAATGCGGGTAATGTTGTGTTGGCTCATACATTTGGTGACGGATCGCCAGCTGAACCTGCAACAATTCCGGTCTTCCCCATCGCGCCCGTCAATGAAGTTGCAGCGGGTGTCGGCCATGTCAGCGTAACGCCACAAAGCGATGGAACTGTGCGCAGTTTCGGCCTGTCGACTACAGAAAACTCGGTCGATTATCCGCACTTCACCAAAGCGTTGATGGCGCTGACAGAAGAAAGCGGCGATTTGTCATCACTACCGGCCGAGGCGATCGTGCCATATCATCAAAGCGGCGCGTTTCGCACCGAACCGGCAGCCAACGTTTTCAACAACGAATTCATTCCCGATTTCTTCGCGGATAAGATCGTCCTGATCGGTGCAACGGGACAAGGCCTGGGCGATCAATATTCCGTCCCCGGATATGCCGGTGGTCTGATGAGCGGTGTCGAAATCCAGGCCAACCTGCTGAGCGCAATGAAGCAAGATCAACTCATCACATCAGCATCACAGCGCGGGATATTGGCACTGCAAGCGCTCGCAATTCTCATTCTGTTTATCGTGTTTTGGCGCTCATCGCCGCGGTTCAGCCTGATTATTGCAGGCGGACTTATCGCTGCGCTTTTGTTCACGACCTTTGCGACCTTGCGGATCGGCCATGTCTGGGTTTCAACCGGACCTGCGATACTGGCCATCACCCTGGCATATCCATTGTGGGCTTGGCGACGATTGGCAACAGTCAGCCGGTTTCTAGAAGCCGAAGCATCATCGCTGCGTTCCGCAACAGATGATCCCGAGCGGCGCGCAGGCGAAGGGTTTGATGTCGTTGCCCGTCAGGTTTCACGAGTGAAAATGTTAAGCGGCGAAGTTCGCCGTAACCTGCAATTGGTGCAGGATGTGATCAACGCTTCACCTGATGCAATGCTGGTTTTTGATGCAACCGGTTCGATTTCACTGGCCAACACAGCGGCAAAGAGACTGTTTGGTGCAAATTGCGTGGAGGAGGCGTGGACCTTCACCGAACTTTTGATGACCTCAACGCTCACATACGATGAAGAGCGTCAGGAACTCGAATTCGAAGATGGGTCCTGTTTCCTGCTGGCCAAAGCCTCAATCGATCCTTCGGTTGGCAGCGAAGTGATCGTGATGCGCGATATCACTGGTATTAAGGCGGATGAAAGACAGCGGCGCGAGACATTGGAGTTTCTTTCCCACGACATGCGATCACCTCAGGTCGCCATCATCGGGCTGACCGGTAATTCAGGCGACACGTTGGCGAAACAGGAGCGTCTGAAAAGGATCGAGAGCCAGGCAAGGCGCACTCTCAAACTCACCGATGATTTCGTCCAGATTGCGCGTATTTCGACCGAAGGCATCGTCCGGGAGGAAGTCGAACTCAATTCGATCCTGTTCGAAACCGCTGATCGGGCATTCCCGCTGGCGCATCGCAAGGCGATTTCGGTTGTTACGCGGGAGAGCGAAGATCCGATCTTTGTGAAACTTGATCCCGCAGCAATCGCGCGGACGCTCGACAATCTGGTCGGAAACGCGATCAAGTTTTCTCCCGAAAACGCCGAAGTCATCCTTTCGGTCGATGTCTCTAACGACGATCATTTCGTGATCGGGGTCCGCGATTTTGGGCCGGGACTACCACCGGAAAGGGTCAAGGATCCTTTTGCCCGCTTCGGCGCCAAAAGCGACAGCGCCGGCCCCAGTGCAGGATTGGGCTTAGCCTATGTAAAGCAGGTGGTGGACAAGCATCGCGGCAAAATTACGATTGAAACGAGCGCGGGTAAAGGCACCGAGTTCAAAGTCTCGATCCCTTATTCCTGAACTTGTCCTGCGGCGGTCTTGTCTTTGACAGAGCTTACAAGCAGCGTGGCCAGATCATTCAAACGGGCGCGATCTCCGGGACACGCAATGAAGTGCCCTTCTGATTTTGCGACCAGACGATTGGCTTGTCTTTCAAACACCGCAAGGCTGGCGCGAACCCGCTCCGGTTTGCATTTGTGATACCATTTCGATTTGACGCCGTGTGAGGCGTCTGGACCTTGGCCCTCTGCGCCATCACCTATCGGCGTAATCGAAACCTCGGCCGGATGAGACGATACAGCAAAATCCGCGATCCAATCGCTGTCCGCACTCGGTGCAACCTTTTCCGCTGCCAAAGCCAGCGAAAGCGATCTGGCAAAGGCACTTCGAAGGCCTACAAGGTCTTCATCTTGCGCTAGATCGACGGTGGTGATCGCAATCGGCATCGCTGGCCGCTGCGTTAAAGTGGGGGCTTGCTCTATTGCACATGCCGAAAGCCCGCAAACCGCCAGAGAGGCAGCTGCGAGCTTGGCAGTGAAACTAATGAAATTTGCAGTCATCGTGACCGGGGACCTGATTTAAAGTGACGGCTTCACTCCTCAGCATACTGATCCATACGATAACCGAAACCAAAAACCGTCCGGATGACAAATCCGTTTTCCGGAGACAGCTTCAGTTTCGACCGCAAACGCGACACATGCATGTCGATTGTGCGGGTTTCGATCTCCGTATGACCGCCCCAGACCCGCGAGAAAAGATAGCCGCGCGACAAGGGTCGATCCAGGTTTTGGAAAAACAGATCAGCGAGATCAAATTCCTTTGCCGTCAACTGAATCGATTGATCGTCCCGCTTGATGGATTTTTCCATGCGGTCGATTTCATAACTGCCGAACCATTCGTGACGTTTATTTTCCGGGCTGGACGCACGGCGACCTGCGGCTTCGATCCGCGCGCGAATAACTTCGTCTGATTCCGGCTTGATAACATAATCGATGGCGCCCGCTTCCAATCCGCTGACGACATCGGATTTGTCCTGACGACTGGTAAGCATGATGAATGCTGGAGGGGAATCGAGATTTTCAGTGGACCATTTGAGGACTTCGAGCCCAGTCATCCCGGGCATGTTCCAATCGAGCATGACCACATCGAAGGTTTCGCGTTTCAAAGCGTTCAGGATTGAGATGCCATCGCTAAAGCAGTTCACATCGTGGCCTGCATTTTTCACAACAAAGGACACCTGATCAAGGATGTCCTTCTCGTCGTCTGCCAATGCAATCCTCATTTATCCATTCCTCAATCATTCCGCAATTTGCAGTCTTCTTTTTACATGGAACTTTAAAAAAGACTATATTCCAGCACTTGAAAGAGCGTGTAATTTACAAGTCTTTACCCAAAGCACCCTGCGCACATCCGTAGTTTTAGCGTGCTGTGCTTATCGCGGCTTGCTGAGTGACTTGCACCGGCGATGATATGGCCATGCGGTCAACCGGTCGCTGCGCAAAGGCGGCCATCGCGAAACACGATACAACAGAAACAATCCCAAGCCCGATCGCAAGGTGAAGAACGTGCTTGTTGCTTTGCGAGCTTGTGTTTTTGTGATCCATGATTGGCCCCCTGGTCCGAATGGTTAACATTCCGCATCTGGTAACACCGGTTGGCCGCTAATAGTTGTAAAGACATGCAAAACCTGAAGGTAAAGTTTGCGCGCAGTTATCCCAGCGCGGTCAAAACCAATCGCAATCCGAGGCCTGCGGCGATCAATACAACGATCCCGCCCAGGGCATTGGCAAGCCAGCCATTGGCAAACCGCCCCAACAGCTCACGGCGGTTGACAACATAAAGCAGAAAAGCGGCAATGATCGGCAGCAGCAGCCCGTTGGCCAGCTGCGCCAGCACGATAATTTCTATCGGTTTGGTTCCGGTCAATGACAACAATACCCCTATGGCAATCACGCTTAACGTGATCAATCGAAACGCGATTGAGCTTTGGCCGCCCTTCACTTTCAGGATTTCTGTCATCGCATATCCTGTCGCAAGCGGCGCAGTGATGGCGCTTGTCAGACCGGCTGCAAACAATCCGACCCCCAAAAGATATTTCGAATAAACACCAAACAGCGGCTCAAACTGGCTTGCCATATCGGCCGCATTGGTCGCCTCTATACCAGCGGAAAACAGGCTGGCGGCAGAAGTGGAAAGGATCAGGATGGCGATCACACCGCCCAGCCCGATTGCCACGGCGGTGTCCGTGCGCACCGCACCCAGATTGTGTGCACTTGACCATTTTTGCCGGACAGCGGTGGAATGCAGAAACAGGTTATAGGGCACCACAGTGGTGCCGATTAACGCGACGACGGTCATCATCGCTCCTTCAGGTATGGTCGGCGTTACCAACCCGGAAAACATCGCACCCAGATCGGGCCGCACAATTGCGAAGGTTGCGACAAATGCGGCTGCCATGATCCCGACAAGGACCAGCAAAGCCCGTTCGATCACCCGATAGCTCCCGCTCAAAAGCAGCGCCGCTGCCAGACTGGCAATGCCAAGAATGGACAGGTTGAAAACCCACTGCGCTTCTCCGGCAATCGCGGCGATCCCCAAAGCGGCTCCTGAAAGATTGCCCGCCTCATACGCTGCATTGCCGAGATACAGCGCAAGCCCGACCAGCACAATAAGCGGCCATTTCCACACGCTTTGCGCAAGCAGATCCGCCAGAGTTTCACCAAGCCCCTTTTGCGTCACAACACCGAGCCGCGCAGACATTTCCTGCAGAATGATCGTCGCTATCGTCGCAAAGACGAGCGCCCAGATTAGCGCAAAACCGAAATTGGCACCTGCAATCGTGCAGGCGGTGACCGTGCCCGGCCCAATAAACGCCGCCGTCACCAGCGCACCGGGGCCGATATTGCGAAGCCGCTTTATCACTGAGCATCCGCCCTTTTGCCGCGTTTGGAAACCGGGCCAAAGCCCCCGCCGGTCGGGGTTCGGATCACAATCCGATCACCGGGCTCGACATTTGTCTGTCCGCTGCCACCCAGATCCTCGATCTGCCCGTCAGCCCGTTCAACACAATTGCGCCCGACACGCCCGTCCTCACCGCCAAGAAGACCAAAAGGAGCGATCTTCCTGCGCTCTGACAAGATTGAGCATTCCATCGCCTCAAGAAAGCGGATCGTCCGCGTTATCCCGTCACCGGCATTCCATTGCCCCTTCCCGCCAGATCCGCGATCAATGCGAAATTCATCGAGCACGACCGGATATCGATGTTCCAGAATTTCGGGATCGGTCATTCGCGTGTTGGTCATATGCGTGTGCACGCCATGCGCTCCATCAAATCCGGGGCCAGCCGGCGCACCTGAACAGATCGTCTCGTAATATTGATAACGTTCGTTTCCAAATGTCAGATTGTTCATTGTGCCTTGACCCGATCCCAGCCGGCCGAGCGCCGCGAATAGGGCATCAGTGATCGCCTGACTGGTTTCGACATTGCCCGCGACAACAGCAGCAGGATAAGCAGGGTTCAATAAACACCCCTCTGGCACGATAATCTCGAGCGGTTTCATACAGCCTGCATTGAGGGGTATCTCGTCTGCGACAAGGCAACGTATGACATACAGAACGGCGGCCTGTGTCACCGCACGCGGCGCGTTAAATGCGCTGTCCAGCTGGCCGCTGGTTCCGGTGAAATCGATCTTTGCCGATGCATTCTCATGGTCGATCGTTACCCGAACCGATATTTGCGCGCCGGAATCGAGCTTCAGGCGAAAGTCACCATCTTCCAGAGTTCGCAGCAAGCGCCTGACGGAGCTTTCGGCGTTATCCTGGATATGCTGCATATAAGCGCGCACGACCGGCAGGCTGTATGCTTTGACAAGTCTGCGCAGCTCAGCTGCTCCTGCGGAATTGGCCGCAACCTGAGCCATCAGGTCGGCGAGGTTTTGCGGAATGTTGCGCGCAGGATATGAACCCTTGGCAAAGGCCTGCTCTATCCGATCAGTCATAAACTCGCCGGCTTCGACCAGTTTGAGATTGTCGAGAACGATCCCCTCTTCGTGGATAGTGCGCCCGTGAGGGGACATGGATCCCGGCGAAATTCCGCCGACATCTTCGTGATGCGCCCGTGATGCAACGAAAAACAGGATCTCCGTTCCGCCCTCGTCGAACACCGGCGAAACAATGGTGATGTCGGGCAAGTGCGAGCCGCCATTGTGCGGGTTGTTCTGTACAAAGGCATCGCCCGGTTTGATCGATTGACCGCTGGCGATCACCGTTTTGACGGTCGCGTCCATGGAACCCAAATGCACCGGCACATGGGGCGCATTGGCTACCAACGCCCCGTCCGCCTCGAATATGGCGCAGGAAAAATCGAGCCGTTCCTTCACATTGACCGATTGCGACGTGTTGCGCAGGATAATGCCCATCTGTTCAGCGATAGAGCGGAACAGATTGTTGAAAATCTCAAGCATGACGGGGTCCGCTTCGGTCGAAACCACTTTCGCTTTTTCCGCACGCTCATTTGCGTTCAGGATCAAATGCCCGTGCCGGTTGATCGCCGCATCCCATCCCGGCTCGATCACGATGGTGCCGGTTGGCTCCGTGATAATAGCGGGGCCGCTAATCCGGTGGCCATGGGCCAGCTGGCCGATTTCGAATACGGGCGCATTGTGCCATGCGCCTTTAGTGAAAACGCGCGTTGAGCTGACCGGATCAGGCAATGCGCCAAGTGGCCCGGCCTGCACAGAATTGGTGATGCTTTCGCCCCCTGCGCTGCTTTCTACGATCAACGTGTCCAAAAGCACGCCTTTATCCTTTGCGGTAAAGCCGTATTGCGATTTGTGCGCAGCCTCAAACGCGTCCTTCATAGCGGCAGGATCAGTGACCTTCACGCTTAGCGTAGTGTCAGTGCCAAGGTATCGCAGCAAAGCAATCGCCTGATGCGATATGGCGTCCGGCTTGACCCCTTGGCCGCGCAAATCGGCTGAACCCGATTGCGCGAGAGCCGCGATAATCGCTGCCATTTCTTGCGCGATTTCGGCGGTCAATTCGCGCCCTACCACTTGCTGGCGTTCGACCTGTGTTGCCGCCAGCCCCATCCCATATGCGGAAAGAACACCCGAAAACGGATGCAGCAGGATCGTGGTCATGCCCAATCGCTCCGCGACGAGGCAGGCATGTTGTCCGCCTGCTCCGCCAAAACAATTGAGCGCGTACCCCTTCACGTCGTGCCCGCGTGCGGTGGAAATTTTCTTGATCGCTTGCGCCATGTGTTCGACTGCGATGTCCAGAAACCCTTCTGCTACATCTTCGGCGCTGCGTCCGTCGGCGATGGTTTGCGCTATCGCGGCAAAGCCATCGCGGGACGCGTCCCGATCCAAAGCCTGATCCTGATTGGGGCCAAAAATATGCGGGAAGTATTCGGGATTGAGCTTGCCCAGACATACATTGATGTCTGTCACCGATAACGGACCGCCTCGGCGATAACAGGCAGGGCCCGGATTGGCTCCGGCGGATTGCGGCCCGACGCGAAACCGGCCATCCTCATGCCGCAGCACCGATCCGCCGCCTGCGGCAACCGTATGGATATGCAGCATCGGCACGCGCATTCGAACCCCCGCGACTTCGGTTTCGTATACCTTTTCAAATGTCCCGGCGTAATGCGACACGTCTGTCGAGGTTCCGCCCATGTCAAACCCGATGACTTTATCGAAGCCCGCTTGCCGCGCGGTTTCGACACAGCCGACAATGCCGCCAGCCGGGCCAGACAAAATCGCATCGCGCCCGCGAAAACTTTCCGCGTCAATCAATCCGCCTGATGACTGCATGAACAGCAATTGGCCAGGTTTCTGGTCGTCTGAAAAAGCGCCTGCGACCAGATCGATATAATTGCGAAGAATCGGCGTCAGATAGGCATCGACCACGGTAGTCTCTGCGCGCGGCACAAGTTTGGTCAGCGGGCTGACATCATGACTAGCGGATATCTGGTCAAACCCGATTTCGCGGGCCAGACGAACCAGCGCCTGTTCGTGCGCTGGATATTTGTACGCATGGATCAAAGCTATCGCAGCAGCGCGATATCCTTTGTCAAAATGCTTTTGCAAAGCGGCGCGTGCCTGAACCAGATCGATCGGCTGTTCGATGGCCCCATCAGACCTCACCCGTTCTGTAATCTCGACCACGTCATCATACAGCAGTTCGGGTTTGTGAATATCGAGTGCAAAGGTATCGGGCCGCGCCTGATAGCCGATTTCGATTACATCGCGAAACCCGCAGGTGGTCACGAAAACTGTCGGCTCCCCCTTACGCTCAAGCAAAGCGTTGGTTGCGACAGTTGTGCCCATTTTGATCGCGCCAATTTTTTCGCCGGGGATCGCATCCCCCTCATTCAGCTGCAATGCCTCGCGAATGCCGTAGATGGCTGCATCAGCATAGCTTTCTGGATTGACCGAAAGATATTTGCGCGTTTCCAGGTTCCCGTCTGGCGTCTTTATGACAAGGTCTGTGAAAGTGCCGCCGCGATCAATCCAGAACTCCCATTTTCCCGCCGCCTGCGCGTTGCCGTTTTCCATAAACACCAGCTAATTGCCCGTTTTCACTATCTGCTCCGGCTTGTGCGGGAGCGGGGAAGCGTTTGCAATGAAAGCGCTGTTTGGCACGCTTGTGTTGTGAAGTCTTTGTTTGCTGTCTATCCTTGGACAGGGGCGCATCAAGGTGGGAGTACCGTGATGAATTGGACGATCAGAGCAGCTTTGTGCGGGTTAGCGCTGCAATGCGGATCGGCATCGCTGGCCCAGGATCCTGATCAACCCATTGATCAGAGAGACGATGATGCCGAGCCGCTGGAGCCAACCAAGCCCGGCGAAGCCCGCACCTGGCCCTCTTTGATCGTCAAGGTTTCCGGCGATCTTGATGAAGCACAGCGACGCACAGTTATGGCTGTGATTGATGCCATGCCGTCGATCAGAACAGGCGATAATGCCACCCACGAAATTGCGCCCGACCCGACCTTTGCCGATCATGTCGTGCTGTTCGAAATCAAAGGCGCAAGCGAGCAACATTTCCGCACCGAATTGAGAATTGAAGGAAATCCAGACTTAAGAGACGTTTTCGATTTTTATGGATCTGATTTCATGCGTAAACACGCATGGGCTGCCAACGTTCACCTTCCGATTGAGCTGGGCGATGCGCAAAATGATGGATTTGCAGAGGAATTGACCTCTTATCTGACCGGCTTCGCCCGCCGCGCTTCAATCATCAACATGGCGCGGGAAGATAGAGAAGAACCCGTCGCCGCCTGCCTCAGCAATGCGATTTCGCCGCTGGATTCCTGCCCGATGCCGCGCGATGGATTGGCGTGGAACCAGGTTGCCAAAGAAAGCCCAAGCTATCTTACTGTTTCCAGCATAGCGTCCGGCCCGCGGCATTTTTCGGTTGCCGCCATGGACCGGACCGGAACCATTTTTCCCATCCCACTTTATCCGGCCGAAAGCGAAGACAGTTCACCGGATCAAGGCGAAGCATCGCGAAGGTCCGTTTTCGCTGTATCACAAAGCGACGTCGCGCAGGCTCTTCCGCTGGGGAGTTATGATCTACTCGTCGCATCGAGCCCATATCCGATTGACCCGAGGCTGTGGCAAAGCGGCGGCGATACAGATCTCTACCCGCAAGTGTGTGACCAACCCTTTGAACGCGCCCTTTGCAGTGCATTAAAAGGAGAACAGGGCGGCATGATTTGGAATTGGGAGGGAGGTTTCGCTGCCATTCCAATTTCGGTGACAAAGAAAGTAAGCCCGGTTCGGCGGTTGATCCGGGGCAGCTTTGCCATTCCAGCAGTAAGCCGGTGGCAGGCTCAATTGCTGCGATATCCGCCAGCACAGGAACGTGCCGCTTCGCCATCTGCCTCGCGCACCGATTTTATCGGGTGGCACAAATGCGGCGGCACCTATCTTGGCGATGGTTTCGTCCTGACTGCGGCGCATTGTATCCTTGATAACCCAAAAGAAATGCGGGTTCGGCTGGGCACGCGCCACATCAAATTCGGCGGCACCACGTTTAAGGTCAGGTCGCTGGTCCGGCATAGCGCTGGGTCATCCGGTGATGGCAGAGTGGATCTCGCGGTCTTGCAGCTTTTGGCAAGCAGGGATCAGCTGTCGAATGTAGGCGAACTCGCACCGCTTAATCCATCGACCGCTGCCAACCCGTCATTCAACCGGCTGAGCGGGATCACCGTGACTGGCTGGGGCTTTGAAAAACCCCGCAAAGCCGGCGAAAGGGGCTGGATCGCAGCCGATGGAACGACGCAAACGCGGCCAGATCGCCTTAAGCAATTGGAGCTCAAAAACCTGGATAAGAGCGAGTGCACCAAGGAAAGCCAGTTCTCTGCATACAAAGCGGACGACATTCTTTGCATGGTGGGCGTCGAAGAAGGCGGGGATGCATGTGCAGGCGATAGCGGGGGGCCAGTAAGCCGGCGTGCATCGGGCAGACGCGAATTGATTGGCGTTGTGTCGTCGGGGATTGGCTGCGGGCTGAAAGGCAAGGCGGGCGTTTATGTCAATGTCGGTCGATATGCCGGCTGGATCGAACGCGCTAAAACGATGATGAAAAATAGAGAACCTGGCAATTACAGCCTCGGCGGGCGCTAAATCTGATCGTGGACCGCTGATCGAAAAAGGCCTGCTGATCGAAAAAGGCCTGCTGATCGAAAAAGGCCTGCCAACCCGGGAGGGCGGCAGGCCTGCAATCGGATTGCAAGATCAGTTATTGACCCATTCGGCGATCATCGGTGCCAGTCGGTGCCATTTCGTCCGGTCCGGTGCGATCATCTGGTCCCGTGCGGTCATCGCCTTCTGTGCCATCACCGTCCGCGCCGTCGCCATCGGTGCCTTCCTCGCCGCCTTCGGAGCCTTCTTCAGGAACACTCTCGTCTAAAGCTTGCTCTGCCTCTGGCGCCATCATCTCTTCGCCTTCGCTTGCCTCGTCGGCGGGCGCGCCGCAGGCAGAAAGACCCAATGCCAAAATGGC
Organism: Erythrobacter insulae; assembly: GCF_007004095.1. Classification (NCBI taxonomy): domain Bacteria; kingdom Pseudomonadati; phylum Pseudomonadota; class Alphaproteobacteria; order Sphingomonadales; family Erythrobacteraceae; genus Erythrobacter; species Erythrobacter insulae. The sequence goes on along the minus strand of NZ_VHJK01000001.1, from coordinate 1,835,799 downwards.
CCCTGTCAAAACGGTTGTTTTCTTCATTTCCATTCCTCCTAAAAATCGACCCTGTTCGTTACTCAAAACCCATCCGGCGAACCAATTGGTCAAACCGTGGTTGCTCTCTCAAACTATCCACCAGCGGATCCTTGTAAATTTGGAGAAGTCCGCTGTCGCGTGCAACCCACGCAGCTTCCATCGCTTCAAGGGCGGCATCCTGATCACCCCATTGCGCCTGGATTTGCATGTACTGATAATTGCTTTTGTCGCCCTGCTTATCCTGTAATTCGGCAAAGTGCGCCTGCGCCGTCTCGATATTGCCAAGTTTATGCTCGACAATCGCCAGCCCGGTCTTGTTCCAAACGAAGAACTCATCCGCTTCAAAGCTGGTCTTTGCCGCGTCTAGATCACCTAGCGCCAGTTGCGATAGCCCGACGTGGTAGTGATAACTGGAAAGCGGATTTTGCAACTCGATAGCTTGATCCAAGCGTTCGATTGCTTCGGCATAATTGCCGGAATAATATTCGATGTATCCGGCAAACCGAAAGACCCGGGCATTTAACGGATCAAGCGACATCGCAGCTTCGATAGCTTTGCGGGCACCATCTGCATCTCCTATCCGGCCGCGGAATACGGCATAACGGCTCAAGATTTCGGCATCGCCTGCGCCCAATGCATACGCTTTCTCATACGGAGCCCTTGCGGCCTGCATGTCCAGCTTACCGCTCACTTGAATCCATCCCAAAACCTGATGGCCATTGGGAAATTCAGGAGCAATCGCGATTGCTCGTTCAGCAGCCTTGATCGCGCCGCCATACACCTGTTCGCGATTGGCGGGTCCGGTGTACAGGTTTCCGATCAGACCGAGCGTACGGCCTCTCATCGCGGTAGCGGCGGCATATTCCGGGTCCAGACGGATTGCTTCGTCAAACAGAGCAAGAGCCGCACGGTCGGTTGCTTCGTCGGTGCTGGAATCGTACATTTCCTGCCCGCGCAAAAATGCATCATAAGCCGCAAGATTGGCCGTGCCGCCAATCTCTTTTCCAGACAGCATTCGTCCCTGGGAACCTGCAAGTTCCTGAATGATTTCGGCAGCAATTTTTTGCTGTAAGGTCAGAACATTGTCGAAGGGGGCATCGATCTTGAATGGCCGGACGACTCTGTCCGACCTGCCATCCTCCAGCTGGGAGCTGCCAATCAAGCGTCCATTTTCAATCCGAACATCACCGTTCAGCAGAAAATCGACGCCCAATTTCTCGCAAATCTCGCCCGCTGTCGCGCTCACGCCCGTGAACGCGCTCGACGATGTCTTGGCCGCCACGTGCAATAGCGGGTTTCGCGCAAGCAAGGATCGGATTTCTCCGGCAAACCCTTCTGCGAAATAGACCTGATCTCCCGGATCGCCCAGCACGTCAAACGGCATTACCGCCAGTCGCCTGCTGGAGCCTCCTCCGCTGAAAACACCTGCGCTCCATGCGCCAATGCCCGCAACCGAAAGCGCGAGCGCGCCCACGCCGCCGCCAATGATCGCAGTGCGGCGCGAAATTATCGGCGCTGTCTGGATGGTATCTGCTTGCTTGGCCGGCGGGCTGACCGTTTGTGCAAACAATGCCGGTTCGCTGATTTCGCCATCGCGCTTCGCGGCAATGGCATGGATCAACTTTTGAATTTGCGGATCGCCAGCAGTCCAATCGCTGTTCGAAACGTCAATCCATTGAAACTGACGGAAACCAAGCGGTGGCAGCGTCCCGTCGATTGAAACAGGGATCAGACACCCACGGTCGCGCCCGCGCGTCGCCTCGTCATGCACCCAATGCGATTTGGTCGATACCTCAGACCACAGCACCACGACCGCCGCAGCGTTTTCAAGATTTGCTTCGGTAACTTCGTGGAAGCGCGCGCCGCCCTCCAGCATGGCATCCCACCACACAGAAATGCCGGCCTCTTCCAACAGCTCGAGAATCTTGCGAGCCCGCGGCTGATCGTCGCGCGAATAGCTGAGGAATACGTCGCTTCCCCGCTTATCGATATCGGCAGGCTGTTCAGAGCCGCTCATTCGCTATTTCCCCAATTCGTCATGCACTTGGCCTGTGCCCTCGGCGATGTACGACCCGCGCTACTATTATCGCAGCTTTACCCTTGTGTCGATCAGTCTAATTTGATCTGTCTGTGCCTGACGATCCTTGTCGAATGATCGCGGCACGGCTACGAAACTACGGTTGGAAGCGGGCAACCAGCGGGGGACAGCCCAATCGCGTTTTTATCACGATCGCAATCCGTTGCTGCGCCGTCTCCGCCGACGCCTATACTGGCGATCGGCGTGACTGGGCATCGCAGCTCGCACCCGTCTTTTCCAAACGATCCATCAGCTTTGGAGGCGGCTATTTCGGCGCTTTTGGATCAGATCCAGAGGTCCGCCATACGGGCACCTATTGCCGGTTTAGATGATACCGCCCGCGAATTTCGCATCATCACGCTTTTGGCCGATGGCGCCGATCATATGGCAGCACACGAAGCGATCAAGCGCGAATGGCCGGTGGTCGCACCTCTGCCGTTCGGTCAAGATCTGAACACAGCCATCAACGCTCAACCCAAGACCGGCAGCGATGCCAGAGCGATTTTGCGCGGTACCGATCCGGAGGATGACGCCACTCGGGCCCGCGTTGCGGCCATTCGGGATTTGGCAGACAAGGCGCAAGTTTTGGAGCTGGCCGATCAGGATGAGATCATCACGCCTGCTTTTCTGGCCGCCTGTGAGACACCAGAAGACCCTGCGATTGTGAGTGAATTTGTGCATCTTGGATCGCGCCGCGCCGAATTGGCTGGACGCATTCTGATTGAACAATCTGATATTCTCATCGCGGTTTGGGACGGCGCAGGAACTGTAAATCCCGGGGGAACAGGACACACTGCGCGATTGGCGCTTGAGGCGGGGATCCCGGTCATGTGGCTTAACCCTGCAGATCTGAGCCGCACTCTTATCGTCAAAACGCCGGAGGCATTGGCAGACCGCTGTGATGCGATGACGGCAACGTCGGATGATATGGCCGGTATCGATGAGCTTGTCTTAGCCTGTATGAGCCTGCCCCCACCGACCGAGCCTGGCGCGATGGCCGGAATAGCCGCCCTTCAGGATTGTAAGTGGCGGGACCAGAGCAGCCTGATTACCCACCCCTACCGGCGGATCGAAGCGATTTTTGGTGAAAAGCGGATTGGCCAGAAGCTCGCTTCGGTCAAAATGAAGAACGAACGACCCGATCAGATTACAACTGGCAGCGCAGAGGCGATGCTGGACGCAATCGGATCGATTGGTCGGGACGCGGGTGGCGCAAACCAAAAGGCCGTGGCCGATAAAATTGCGATCGAGGTTATGCCGCGTTTTGCATGGGCCAACGGGATCGCGGCGTGGCTGTCGAACAGTTACCGCTCGGGCATGGTGATTAACTTCACGATGGGTGCCTTGGCGATCGTTGCCGGCGTGCTTTACCTCCCGCTCGTCGATACGTCGCAAAAATGGATTTTTGCTGGGATCGAATTCGCATTTCTGATCGGAATTCTTCTCAACACCATGATCGGGCAGCGGTCCCGTTTCCACGGTCGCTGGCTGGAAACGCGCCGCGTTGCAGAATATCTGCGCCACTCTCCTGTCCTGTTTGCGCTGGGCATCGCCAGGCCCAGCAGCGCGTGGCCGAAAGTTCTGCGAAGTGTCTGGCCGGAATGGTATGCCAAAATGCTGGCCCGCAAGATGGGCCTTCCCGAGGTCCGGATCGACAAGCATTACCTGCGCGAAGCGGCGGGTGTCCTCAACGATCATTTCGTAATTCCGCAGCGCGATTATCATCTAGCCAAATCGGAACGGCTGCACCGCGCGCATCATTCGATTGAGCGTTTTGCCGAGGCCATGTTTGCGCTCGCTGTGTTGGGAGTGGCGATTTATTTGGCAGCGTTTGGCGCTTCGCAATTTGGTCTGATCGATCAGGCTTTGGTCGATAAGGGCGCAAAATGGTTTACTGTCCTTGCCGTCGCATTACCCACAATCAGCGGCGCTTTTGCAGCCATCGGTTATTTCGGAGATTTCGACCGCTTTGCCGATGTCTCACAATTGACCGGAGAGCGTTTGCAAGAGCTGGCGGCAAGGATCGAACAATACCAGCATCTTCCTGAAGAACGGATGAGTTATAGTCAGTTGGCCGATCTGGTTCGTGCCGCCGATGAAACCACTTTTGCCGAAATCCAGGCATGGCAAGCCGTGTTCAGCGGCAAACGGACAACTGTACCGGCCTGATTGCGGGTGGCCTGCCAATCTGATCAGACCAAGGAACGGCGTTTGCCTTCATCAGCCGGTTGAGGCATTGGCAATCCAATGAAAAATTGGGTTTTTTCGGCTATCTGGATCCTGTTTGCCGCTTGGCATGGCCATGCATTGGCGCAAGAGAGCGAAAGCAGCGAGATGGCTTCATCGCCGGATTCAATATCTCTATCACCTGCCCAATTGTTCGAGTTTGCTGACAAGGCACGCAGCGGCGGTAATTATGACACTGCGGAATCTGCCTACCGTGCTTTGATCCAGAACAGCCCGATGGAATTGCGCAACGAAGCGCGGTTTCGACTTGCGTTGATGTTCGCCGATGATCTCGACCGACCTCAAACCGCCGCCATTCTGCTGCGCGAAATTCTCGATGAACAACCTGATGTCGCCCGCGTAAGGCTTGAACTGGCCAGAATGCAGATCAAGCTGGGCAACCTGCGCGAAGCCGAACGGCAATTGCGTGCTGCGCAAGCTGCAGGCCTTCCGCCCGAAGTAGAACGAGCCGTCAGGTTCTTCACCTCTTCCATGAGCGCCGCCAAACCGTTTGGCGTCGATTTTGAAGTTGCCTTGGCACCGGACAGCAACATTAACCGGGCCACACGATCGGACTCGCTGGAAACTGTGATCGGTGATTTCACACTGTCCGATGACGCTCAGGAGACGTCAGGTGTCGGGCTCGCGCTTCAGGGACAGGCCCGGTACCGAGAAACCCTTGCCGGATCGACAAACCTCAATCTGAGCGCCAGTGCGCGGGGACGATTGTACCGCGAATCGCAGTTTGACGATTACATCGTCTCGCTTCAGGCCGGACCGGAATTTCTATCGGGCAGCGACCGGATACGAATGAACGCCACAGCATCGTGGCGCTGGTTTGGAACGCGCCCCTTTACGTTTTCCTATGGTGCAACGGCCGATTTCAGGCACATTCTGGCAAAGCGGGCACAGCTGCGTATGGACGGAGCCATTGTTCATTCCGATGACCGGCTGAATGACTTGCGATCCTCTGATCGGATTAGCCTGTCGGCGGGAGTAGACCGGGCGTTCACGGCCCAATCAGGCGGCGGGATCCGGGTTTCCGGCGCGCGCGCGATCGCCAATGACCCGGGGTTTTCCAGCGTCGATGCAGGGATCGACATGTATGCCTTTCGCGAGCTTGGGCCGGTCACGCTTGTGGCAAGTGCCGGATACAACCGGTTGGAATTTGACGAACGCCTGTTGTTGTTTCCACGGCGGCGGATCGATGATCGCGTTGAATTGAGTTTGTCAGGTACGTTTCGCAATCTGCGCATCGGTCCTTTGGCGCCGGTTGTGCGCATTCGATTTGAGGACAATCAATCGACAGTAGGAATTAATGATTTTCAAAGGGTTGCCACAGAGTTCGGATTTGGGATAGCACTCTGATTTTATGGCCTGACGGGTTTGGGGGCGCATCATGAAATCTAATAAATTCGTATTTAGTTCTGTCGCGACTGCTTTGGCATTCGCTCTATCAGCGTGCGGCGGGGGCGGCGGCGGCGGTGTTACCAGTACGCCTACCCCTCCCCCTGGCGGCGGCGGCGGTAGCGGCGGTGGTAGTGGTGGCGGCGGTGGCGGAGGAACGCCTGCACCAACTCCCCCGCCCAGCAACGCCAACGGGGATCTCACCGGAACACTGTTAAGCGAAACATTCACCAACGTTGCGGCGTCAGCCTCTCTGAGTGCCAACAGCACAAGCGTTACCGTATCCGAAGGGGCGATCACGGCGACAATCGTGTATGATGCAGACACACAGTCTTACACATTAGAAACTCCGGGCGGATCCATCACCTTTGCCCCCACCGATATTGACGACTCGCAAAGCAATAGCGGCGCGGTGGTGTATTCCATCACCAACGGCGACACGACCAATACGCTCACTCTGACACGGCCGGGCACATCGGGCGCGCTTACATTCCAGTATGTCGGCAGCGCTTTCTGGCAATCGACCACTGTAGGAACCACTACTGGATCGGGGCGGATTGAATCGATTGTCTATGGTGTGGAAACACCCGATGGGGGCGTGCCCTCCACCGGTTCCGCAGACTATGCGATTGATCTGATCGGTGCAGTGACCGTTGGTGAGAACGTTTCTGGTCTTGCAGGTATCGGCACGGCCTCGGTTGATTTCGTTTCGGGCAATATGATCATTGTAGGCCAATTGACTTTGGCCCCCTTCCTCGGATCGGACAGCAGTTTTAGCGGCGTTGCGAGCCTTTCTTCTTCAAGCGGTGCATTCTCCGGCACGTTCAGGCTCAACGATTTCGGTCAATTCGATGGTGACATCGCCGGGCGGCTTTTTGGTCCCAACGCCGAAGAGATAGGCGGTGCATTCTCGCTTTCGAATATCGGAGCGGACCGGGTGGCCACCGGAACAATCATGGGACGCCAGGATAACACCCCGCCCAACACCCAGTTTAACGACGATGAGCCTCTGCTGGACAACAGCCAGACATTTACTGCGACCGAAACTGTGCTCTCTTTCAACGCAGTTGATCGATCAGGCCAGCCGGGATTTTTGAATTTCGATTCAATCGGCACCGCGCAAAGCCAGCTTTCGATCCGGTATGATGCCAATTCCGAGCGGTTTCTGTTTTCGGGTGACGGGGTAGAGGGTCTGCTCGATCCCGTGTTCGGCTTTCAAAATCTGGGGCCGCGCACTCGGGCCAGCATTTCATCGTCGCGGCTCACCTATGTCAACGCATCAGGATGGAAGCTGTCCGATCCTGACAATCTGAGCCCGACATCGCGGCATTCCTTTTTCGTGTACGGATTTGAAACACCGGTAGGCGATCTGCCGACGACAGGGAGCGCAGGATACACATTGAACTTTTCGGGCAGCGGTGTCGATCCTGACTACAATGCTGACCTTTTGATCGATGGCACAGGTGTCCTGATCGCAGACTTTGAAACTGGCGTCCTCGATCTAAGCGGCGGGCTGAACATTCGCGAGAATATTTTCCTGTCGGGTGTTCCCAGTTTTCAAACGGTCGCCAACCTCACCGGCTCTGGCATGATCGCATCCGGCGTGAATTCATTCAGCGGAACTCTCTCGTTCGACTCGCTTGGCAATTACACAGGGACGTTCGACGGTTCATTCTTTGGCCCGGCGGCGGAAGAAACCGGTGGCACATTCACAGCAGCGGATGATAACGGCCAGATTGTTGGCAGCTTTATCGGCGAACAAGACGATACGCTGACAGGGGGGCAGACTTTGGCCGGCGCAACTGAGCCAGTCGATGCCTACGCTCTGTTTACGACCGGTGGATCGCTACCTCGCGGAGACGATGTCCGGTTTGATCCGGCCACCGGCACATACGAAATCGTGGTCAATCCCGACTCGCAGCAGGAGTTCAGTCTGGCACTTTCAACAGCCAATCTGGATCAGGCCCAATCGAACGATACGTTCTCGGTTTACACGCGGCCAGGTGAACCCGGTGTAATCGACCGTATCCTTACTCCGGGAGACGCGAATTCGGCGATTGCGCTCACCTACACTTCATTTGCGCAAATCGGGCTTCAGACCTCGCCACGCGGGCTTGAATCACAAACGATGGGTGTGTTTGGCATTCAGACGCCCTCTGCCGCTTTACCGAAGGCAGGAAGCGGAACATATGACGGAGTGGTATTTGCCATCGGTGAGGTTGCGCCGACTGGATATCGGGGCGAAATCAATGGGACTTCGGAATTGATTGCCGATTTTAGTGCCGGAACGCTCGGGCTGACATTCAACCTGACGCAAGCCGACGCAATGAACACTGTGATCGGTACCTACCTGTTTGATGGCACAATCGCCACCAATGGATTTTTCGGCGGGGCGCGGCAGGGCGAAGGTTTTGTCGGCTCTTTGAACGGGGCATTCTTTGGGCCCAATGCACAGGAATTCGGGGCAGCATTCGACATCATTGACGATGTTCCTGCGGGCCGCACCTTCATCGAAGGCGTAACTGTCGGTAAGAGGCGGTGAAGCGGTATATCCGATTGCAGTCAGGTTGGGGGCCAATAGGGGCATTGAAAACCAACCTGGCCCAGCCTTTTCTCAAGCGCAGTATCAGCCTGGTCTAGCTCATCTGCCTAGCTCGTCTGCGGTGGGCGCAGCTACTGCATCATTAGGGGCAACCCGCCACAGGATCTCCTCCTCGGGATCGACCGCCTGCTTTTCGAGCAGGTCGGTATCCTCCCGCGCGATCACACACCCCGGTCGCGAAGGGACACACTCTGCTGGTGGTCCCACAGGCTTGCCTGATCTGCTTGACGCAGGTTGAAAGGGCGGGCGCCGGGTTCCTAGTCGTGCCGCATTGGCTCATCATCCGCGAAGCAGCGAAGGTTGATGACCTAGCGGAAGGTGCAAACCGTGTGTCTGCCATGCCATAACACCTGCAGAATTGAGGAACGGCAATGAACATTCAACAGCAACATTTCTACGGCTCCGATCGGTCAGGGGCATGAGTCTGCGCATTCCTCCGCCGCTTGTGGCGCTTCTCTCGGTGCTGCTGATGTGGCTTTTCACCGAGCACCTGCCGAGCTGGCAGTTCGCTGTTCCATATGCCGGTTTCATTGCAGGTGCCCTCATAGCGGCAGGCTTCGGCATCGATATCGTTTCGGTGCTGGCATTCCGGCGCGCCAAGACGACTGTTACCCCTCTCAAACCCGAAAAAGCATCGCGTTTGGTCGTGTCCGGATTCTATCGGTTCTCCCGAAATCCCATGTATTTAGGAATGTTACTGATTCTCGCTGGCGTCGCAGTGTGGTTCGGCTCGTTTGCCAACATTATCATCCTGATCGCGTTCGTGTTCTACATCACAGCGTTTCAGATAAAGCCTGAAGAAGCGCGTCTCGATCAGCTATTCGGCGCGGAATATCGAGCGTATCGGCAGCGGGTGAGACGATGGCTCTAAGCGTAACAGGACAAAGTGAACCGCCCGTCGAAGCCATCAGAAAGGAAACCTTATGTTGCTTGAGAAAATCAAGACGCCCGGCCTCTCCCATCTCTCCTATCTGATCGCTTCCGGCGGCAAAGCGGCCGTTATCGATCCGCGGCGTGATTGCGAAATCTATGTCGAGAAAGCGCGCGCGCAGGGGATGGAGATCACCCATATCTTCGAAACCCATCGCAACGAGGACCTGGTCACAGGGTCCCCGATATTAGCGGAAATGACCGGGGCAAAGGTTTATCATGGTCCCAATGCGGCGGGCGAGGTTGCGTTTGCTGAAACGGCTCGAGATGGAGAGAAATTCGATATCGGTCAGCTCACGATCGAAGCCCTCGAGACACCCGGCCACACCGATGATCACCTTGCTTTCGTGATACATGATAATGGGTATTCGGATGGACCGGTCGGCGTGTTTACCGGTGACGCGCTGTTTGTCGGCGATGTTGGTCGCACCGATTTTTATCCCGAGCGCAAGCGGGAAGTCGCTGGCATGCTGTACGACTCGCTCCAGAAGCTTTTGGCATTGGGTGATCAGGCGATCATCTATCCCGCGCACGGAGCAGGATCGGTGTGCGGATCAGGCATGGCGGAGCGCGAGTTCTCGACCATTGGTCACGAGCGCCGCAACAATCCGCGGTTACGCATCGATGGGCGCGGCGCATTCATTGATGCGAAAATTGCAGAGCATCACTATCAGCCGCCTTATTTCCGTTTGATGGAGCGGCTTAACCTTGAAGGAGCAAACGCGGCGCCGCGCATCCTGAGGCCCCGCCGGCTGGATTTGGGCACATTGCGAAAGGATCAGTCCGACCATGTGATAGATATCCGTGACCCGATGGCTTATGCATCGGGCCATTTCCCCGGCTCTATGTGCCTGCCTGTCGGAATGATCTCGGCATTCGCTGGCTGGTTCATCCACGAAGATCAATCAATCAGGCTGGTGGCGTCTGACGAGGATCAGCTTTCACAGGCCATGTCGCATCTTGTGCGCATTGGCCTTGATAATGTTGTCGGTGGCTATACCGGCGTCGTTCCGGCGGCGGCCAATGGCGTGACCATGAAAAGCATACCGATGATATCGACCGGCACTGTCAAAGAACGGCTCGACCAGAACGCATCCGACTGGACGCTTCTCGATGTGCGCGATGCCGGCGAACGTGCGGCTGCCTCCATCGAAGGATCCAAGCACATTTACGTCGGTGAGCTTAACGAACGCTGGCAGGAGCTCGGCAAACAGCATCACTATACCGTGATGTGCGCCAGCGGCATGCGCGCCTCGGTGGCAGCAGGATGGCTAGCTAGCCGGGGTTTTGAAAAGCTGGATATCTACCTTGGCTCGATGGGGGCGTGGAAGTCTGCTCATGGGTGATCCCATTTATCACGCACCATTGCAGGGTCGGCCCGCCGGAGCCATTGAAGCTGGCGGACAGGAGGCGTGGGTCAGTCGGCATTTTGGCGGTCGAGCCATTTCGTCTACGCAGGCTCCGCATCGGCCAAAATGCAGACTGACCAGTTAATGGGTAAAGTCCTTGCCCTACCGTTGGACCCGCCCCGATCCGTCGCCGCCCATTAGCTTTTCCACTTCGGGCACCGTCACGCGGTTAAAATCGCCCATGATTGTGTGTTTTAGCGCGCTCGCGGCGACTGCAAATTCCAGGCTCTGCTGGCGGTCTTCATAAGCGTTGAGGCCGTAAATCAATGCCGAGGCAAAGCTGTCTCCGCCGCCAACACGGTCCACGATATCGGTCAGTTCGTATTTCTTTGAGAGCATGAAGCCATCTTCGCGTGTGCGCAGGCAAGCAGACCAGTTGTTACGATCCGCGCTAAGGCTTTCACGCAGGGTGATCGCGATGGTGTGCATGTTGGGATAGATATCAAGCACCTTCTGGCCCAGCGCTTCATACTTCTTTGTATCAAGTTCACCGCTCTCCACATCGACATCAACGCTGATATCGAGCGACTTCTGGCAGTCTTCTTCGTTCGCAATACCCACATCAACATATTTGACGAGCTCGCGCATCACTTCCGGCGCGGTCTTACCGTATTTCCAAAGCTTGCCGCGGAAGTTGAAGTCGCAAGAAACGGTGACGCCCGCTTCCTTTGCCGCCTTAACGCAGGCCATCGAAAGATCGGCAGCAGACTGGCTCAGCGCAGGCGTGATGCCGGTGATATGCAGCCATTTTGCGCCTTTGAAGATGGTCGGCCAATCAAACTCGTCCATGCTCGCATTGCAGATCGATGAGTTTGCACGGTCATAAACCACCTTGGAGGGGCGCTGGTTGGAGCCTGTTTCAAGGAAATAGATACCGACACGGTCGCCAGAGCGGCTCACATAGGCTGTATCCACGCCGAATTTGCGCAGCTCCATAATTGCGTTCTCGCCAATATCATTATCGGGCAGCGCGCTTACAAAACCAGCATCGAGCCCGTAATTTGACAGCGCGACAGCAACATTCGCCTCGCCTCCGCCAAAGGTCGCTTCGAATTCGTGCGATTGAAAAAACCGTTGGTGTCCCGGCGTTTTAAGGCGAAGCATGATTTCGCCGAATGAAAGAAAGTCAGCCATGAAGATATCCGTATTGAAGGTGAAGTTATCGTAGTTCCACAGTGTTGATGAGAGTGTCAGGCTTTGCTGAACATAAAGTCAGTGCGATCGAACGTTCGCTTCGTCTTGGCAAGAGAGCCCGTTTTCTGATCGCTGTTTGGGTAGGGCCGCTCTTCCAATCGCTCGGAAAATCGAAGCAGAAACTGCCGAGCCAGACCCGGCCCGCGACGGTCGCCTAATTCCGTGTTCCACAGATCGCAGCCAGCGCATTCGCCGATTGAGGTGGGAGTATCGGCCGCCTGCAAAGCAGAGCCGAGGAGCGACAAAGGCAGCGCGAGTAGCAAAACAGAGACGCGCGCGTGCCATGGCGAAACATCAATCTGATACATTAGCGCGCTAGCCAGCCGCCATCGACTGCGAGAATATGGCCTTGGACATAACGCGCCGCATCGGACGCAAGAAAAACGGCTGCACCGCCAAGATCCGATGGCGCGCCCCAGCGACCTGCCGGGATACGCTCCAGAATTTGACGATTGCGCGCCTCATCCGATTGCAGCGCGGCAGTGTTGTTGGTCGCAATATAACCCGGAGCAATCGCATTCACCGTGACATTCTTTGAAGCCCACTCATTCGCGAGCAGCTTTGTCAGGCCGCCGACACCGCTTTTGGAAGCGGTGTAGCTTGCGACTCTGATACCGCCCTGAAAAGTCAGCATCGAAGCGATATTGATAATCGATCCGCCACCGCTTGAAATCATGTGCTTGCCAGCTGCTTGGCACAGGAAAAACAGAACCTTCAGGTTCGTGTTCATCACAGCATCCCAATCATCCTCGGTGAAGTCGGTTGCGTCATTGCGGCGGATGATGCCTGCATTGTTGACCAGAATATCGAGCCGGCCAAGACTTGAAACAGTCTCCTCGACGATCCTTTCACACGGATCAGTCGATGAAAGGTCGGCTTTGATCACACACGACCGCGAACCGGCTTTTTCGATCAGGCTGGCAGTTTCGGTCGCATCGCTCCGCGTAACCAATGCGATATCAGCACCAGCTTCGGCGAGAGCAACGGCAATACCCTGACCGATACCAGTGTTAGCGCCAGTGACAACGGCCACCTTGCCGCTCAGATCAAACGGATGTGCGGTCATAACAATGTTACCTCAAGATCAGGGATTAAAGACCGCGCAGATAAGCGCTGATCTCTTCGTCTTGCGAATTCGCATAAAAATACTCGGCAAATTTTTCGCCGGCGATTGCCGATTTCAGCAGGCTCTGATCGACATTTTTAAGAACGCTCAGCATGTCGTGGCACGAGGCTGCTTTCATCTCTGTCAAAATGTCGCGGTTGGTAGCCATGATTGCTGCGCGCTCTTTGGGATAACCCACACCGGGCTCATTCTCGAAGATCTTGCGAAAGCAATCCTGCAAATTCAGTTCCGCCGCCCAGCCGAAGCCTTTGGCATAAGGCATAGACATGCAGTTGCCAGCATTAATCTGGCTGAACAGAAACGCATCGGTCGGATCGATCACCAATCCGCAAAAAACGCCGGGCATCGCGTTGCAAGCCAGCATTGATCCCATACCCGTTCCGCATCCGGTCACGACGAAATCAGCAGCTTTGGAATTGAGCAAAATGCCCGCCAGCAGCCCGTTCATATTATACGTAAGCGAGGCGGCGTCTTCCGGCGTGTACATGCCGTAATTGAAAACCTCATGCCCGAATGGCGCGGCTTCGGCTGTCAAAGCATCGTGAATAATGCCGTTTTTGGCGGCCTGGCTGTTTTCCGTAATCAAAGCGATTTTCATGATTTACCTTCTCCGATCGGCCAGCAAAACACCATGTCATGCGATCATGTCATGCGATCGCTGAACCCAAAATTCGTTACTTTAGGTAACCGGTGTCATTATCTTAGGCAAGAGCTGATTTGAGGCTGCGCAGCCCTGTTGCCAATCGTCTGCGTGATGCTGTCAGTTTATTCGAAACTTGTTTCCGATTAACTTGGCTAGCCGGTACCAGCCTTCAGCTCAGGGGGGTGAAGTTCTGCCGCCCAGCTGGCGCGGCTGAACGGGAGGCTATTGTAAATCTGTTGATCAGCGAGACGGCGCGCTGCGCTAAAGTGATTGCAGCCCTTGCCGCGGGCTGAGGCGAAACTTCTGTTATAATTTCATTTGTAGGAACCGCAGCGCAGGTTTTTGGGCAAGATCTGGGCATCGCTTTGCCCAACGCCAGGTGCCTCAACCGTCAATCAGGTGCATTTGCTTTAACAGTGCCCTACGACGCAGGCGCGCCGTCCATTTATCCGCGCGCCAACAGGAGTGAATATCGATGAAGGGTTTCAAGGAACCAAGCCACCAAGACAGAATAGCTGCAGCTTCGAAGGCGAAGAACAAGGTTCTGGCCAAGCTTAAAGCCGTGCCCAAGCCTGATGAAGCAGAATTGGCAGCCATGGCAGCGCGAAGGGAGCAACGCGAAGCCAAAGCCGAAGCGAAGCGCGCCGCCGCTCGGGAAGCGAGGCTTGAAAAGCAGCGCCTCGCCCAGGAAAAGCGGGCAGCGGCAAAGCAAGAGCGTGCCAAGACCGACGCGCCCAAGCGATCAGAGGCGGAATTAAAGGCTGCCCGCGATGCGCGCTATGCGGCTCGCAAGGCCCGCAAGTGATAGAGACATCGATGCATCTGCGAGATTTCGATGCTGATAAGTTTCTAAGCGAATATTGGCAAAAGAAACCGCTACTGATCAGGTCGCCCTGGGCATCCTGGTCCAATCCGGTCGAACCGGATGAACTGGCAGGCCTGGCCTGCGAGGCGGGTGTGGAATCTCGTCTTATCACGCAAAGCGCCCCTGAATGGGGCCTCGAAAATGGCCCTCTGCCTGAAGACCGCTTTGACCGGCTAGGCAAAGACCCTTGGACATTGCTTGTTCAATCTGTCGATCATCACATCCCCTGTGTCGCGGCCCTCCTTGAATCTTTTCGGTTTGTTCCAAACTGGCGGATCGATGATGTCATGGTCAGCTATGCTGTCGATGGCGGCGGAGTGGGCGCGCATTTTGATCATTATGATGTATTTCTTGTTCAAGGCCTAGGCCGACGCCGATGGGAACTGGGCGAATTATGCGACGAGAATGTCGAACTTTTGCCGCATTCCAACCTGTCTTTGCTCGCCGACTTTCAGCCCACCGATGAATGGATTCTTGAGGCCGGTGACATCCTGTATGTCCCACCTCGCATTGCCCATCGCGGCACTGCCATTGGGGACGGTTGCATGACCTATTCGATCGGTTTCCGCGCACCTTCATGCGCCGAGCTCATAGACAATTGGGCGGATGATCTGGCGGACGGATTGCTCGATCAAGATCGTTACACTGATCCTGGGCTGGCCAAACAGGACAATCCCGGTGAAATTGATCCAGACGCTATCGCCCAGTTGCACAGCATGATTACCGAGAAAATCCTCGACCGCAGCAGTTTCGCACGGTGGTTCGGTCGATACAACACAAGCCCGAAAAACCCGGATATCGATTGGAGGCCTGAAACTTCGGCAGAAGTGGATGATATTAGGCGCAGCCTGGCAGAGGGCGCGGTAATCCTTCGCAATCCGGCTAGCCGTTTCTCCTTCATTCGCGAAACACCATCGTCGGTCCTGCTGTTTGTCGATGGGCAGTCTTTTGAGTGCACTGGAGCCCAAGCAGAATTGGCGGAAAGAATTTGCGCGGAACCCAGGCTGATCTTGGGTTCAGACAAATCGCGCTCGGCGCTGGATCTGCCAACGCTAAGTCTGATTGCCGATCTGTTTAACCAAGGCAGCGTGGCTCTTGATCTTTAGGAGGCAAACGATCCAGCAGATCGGCGCATCTTGCCAATTCTATGGCGTCGCCTTTTTCCATTGTCCGGGAGCTATCCCTTCAACGGTCCATTCGCCAATGGACCATCGCACCAGCCTCAAAGTGGGTAACCCCACCGCCGCAGTCATCCTGCGCACTTGCCGGTTGCGCCCTTCGCGGATTGTGACCTTTAGCCAGCAGTCGGGGACGGTTTTGCGCTGACGGATAGGCGGATCGCGGGGCCAAAGATCCGGCTCTGCAATGCGCTCAATCTCGGCCGGTTTGGAGACGCCGTCTTTCAGACGAACCCCTGCTCTGAGACGGTCCAAGTCTTGTTCCTGAGGGTCGCCTTCGACTTGCACTAGGTAAGTTTTGGCCATCTTGAAACGCGGATCAGAAATCCGCGCTTGCAAACGGCCATCATCGCATAACAAGAGCAGCCCCTCGCTATCTCGATCAAGCCGTCCTGCCGGATAGACATCTTTCAATTGGATGAAATCTGATAGCGTAGAACGCACGGTTTCAGACCCGCGATCTGTAAATTGCGAGAGCACTCCATAGGGTTTATTGAACGCGATCAGCTTGCCCATGGCACGCGCTTTACGGTCCTGTCATTCTAATCGCAACTTGTCTCTGAACGGCGCAGCCGGCCCCTTCACAGGTTGAGTCCTAGCCCATAATGTTCACCGCTTGGCTTGGACAGCTAACCAGACTTTTTATCGCAGGTCGTAGTGACGCAGGTCGTAGTGACGCAGGTCGTAGTGACGCAGGTCGTAGTGACGCAGGTAGCCAATTTCTCGCCCGCCTTATCCACTGTGCGCCAAAGGTAGTGCCGCTTTCCATTGATCTTCGCAGACACCTCACCGAGTTGAGAGATCGAAACGGGCTGGCTTTCAATCAAGCGCGAATTCGGCCCAGACTGGCAAATGGTCGGAGGCCCGCGCAGAGACTGCGCTGCGATGGACCCCGTAACCGCTCGGCAAAAGCCGGCTGCAATGCATGATCCGGTCGAGCTGCCCGATAGGGCGCGTCGCGTGGTAGCTTGGGCCGCAATTGAGAATCTGGAAATGCCGACCGAACTCGCGAAAGGTTCTTGCGCGGCTACGCCACTCGTTAAGATCGCCCATGAGCACTGTCGCCGACGAATTGCTGGCCGCAGCGGCAAGATCGGCGATGACTCGCGCCTGCCTTCGGCGCCACAGGCCGGACAGATCAAGATGCATGCCGAATACTGTAATGGCCTGCCCCGCTACAGATAATGTCGCGGTCACGACACCGCGTGGCTCAAGGTAGGGAATATGGATGATGTCGTGATGCACGACCTTGATCCCGCGCCGAACGAGGATCGCATTTCCGTGCCAGCCTATTGAATCGGTCTGCACGTCGAGGGGCACCGGCTCATAATCAGTGTGGTTCTCGATCAGAACCCGCGGGAGTGCGCTGGCACGCGCGCCAAATCGCCGGTCGGCTTCCTGCAGCGCAACAATGTCAGCATCGACTTCCTGCAACACGCGCAGGATGCGCAAGGGATCTCGGCGGAGGTCGAGGCCGATGCCTTTGCGGATATTGTAGCTCGCAACCTTTATGTTCACCGGCTTACCAGCCATTCACTTGTCTTCGCTTTCTCTTTCAGTTCGCCTTCAAGCCGCAGCGGTTGAAGCGTCGCAGTAAGAATGGCCACGGTTAGGCTGCTGTGTCGACCAGTCGGCGCTCTGCGTCGAAGTACCTGTGTACGTTTGCATGGACGTTTGGACGTTTTAGGGTGCTGTCAGTCTAATCGCAACTTGTCTCCGATCGGCGCAATGGCCCCTTCCCCGCTTGGTTCTCAAGCCATCAGGTTTCGCCACTCAACCAGTGCGCCTGAGCGGCTTGCCTTGTAAGTCTATGGGTCGGTTAGATGGCGTTCTGAGTTGAAGTGGTTGTGAACATTTGCGTGGACTGAGGCGAATTTCTGTAGCGATTTCATCTGTCGAAATCTGAGCATCGCTCGCTCTCGTCGTCGGAAGGGTAAGTGTGAGTTTTCCGCGCGATTGTGCTGCCAGCGCCCCATTTTTGGACGGTCGAAATTGCCAAGTTCGCGCATCGCTGCCGGGTAGGATTTAAGGCCGTCGGTGACGATGGATTCAGCTCTGCCGTAATGCTTCAGTGTCTTGTTGAAGAAGCGTAAAGGGCCAAACCGGTTCCACCAATGCCGCACACTCTCGTGGCCAATGTCGATCCCGCGATCGGCCAGCAGGTCCTCAACATTACGCAAACTAAGCGGATTACCCCCGGCGCAGAGTTGAAATAACGAAACAGGCTGGCTGGTTTGCGAGGTCTGTCCGTGGCCCCTGCCCTAGCCCAATTGCCTCAACCCTCAATTAGGTCCGTTTGGTCTGACAGTGCCAAATAGGTCGAGTACCCGGACACTCGGATCGAACCTGCTAAGATTCGGCGCAATACCGACCAATCCTGTCTCGCTAACTCCCATCCATGCTGCGAGCGTTGCTGCTAAGCTATCAATCGGGGTCGACGGCACCAATCGCCCCCCCAATACACTATCTGGGCTTCCGACACCCACCACCGGAGGCTTTCCGAGTATCTTTCCTCCGGCTACGGCTCCTCCCATAACAAACTGGGCACTGCCCCAACCATGGTTAGTGCCACTACCATTGCTGGTAAGCGTTCGTCCAAAATCAGATACAGTAAATGTCGTTACTGATGAGCCAATTCCCCATCGTTCCATAACACGCCAAAAACCATGCATTGCATCTGCAAGGCGTTTAGAGTTGTTGTTACTTTCATCTGTCGTTGAATGAGCATCCCAATTGGGGAGCTTCGCGAAGAAAACCTGCCGTCTCATACCCATTACCCTCGCGCCAGCGATTGTCTTTGCAATTGCCTTCATCTGACGGCCAAGCTCGTTATTGTTCGTAGGCAAGTCAGCCAAATCTGACTCAGGGATTTGTGAAAAGACTGATGCGAAGAGATTGCCTGCATAAAGTGCCCTTCGCATGATTTTGGCATATTCATTACGGAAGACATTGTTGGATACGGCGGTGGTAACCGTGCGAAGTAGGGCTGTAGTTGCATCCTCTCGCCCACCAAAGATCAATTTAGCGCCATTTTCATCTATGGCGTATGGCGTTAACGTTCGACCCGATAAGAATGGCGAGCTCGCTGCAGCAGCATTGATACAAGTGAACTCTCGGTATGCATTGTAGCCGACTAACTGATCAGCGATACGCCCTCCCCAACCGGTTGCACCTCCGCCATCTTCGCCCGTCAGTACAAAATCGGACTGGGTGTTATGACTAAAAAGCCTACTAGGGAGCAATCCGCTCTCGTTCATGAACATTGCGGCTGAGGTAGGTGCCATGAGTGCGCCAATATTCTGCAAAACCGCTAGGTCACCTGCGTCAAAAACTTCTAATAAGGGGCGCATCGAAGGATTTAAAGCATAGCTGTAACCACCCAAATCGTTGGATTGTTTTAGGTGAGTGGCATTTAGATTAGCTTGGCTGAAAGCAATATTGGGCCGCGCCGAGAAATAGTTGCCATGACTAATTCTATCGAAGGGTACCAAGGTGTTCCAATTGTCGCTTCCGCCCTCGAGAAAGATGCAGACGATTGCTCGATAGTCGTCACTCTCTGCTGCTGCGAGATCGGACGACATCGCAGATGGAAGACCAAACCCACCGATGCCGCCAACCGCCATGCCTTTTAGCAATCTGCGTCGACTAACACTGCTATTCTGGCGGATGATGCTCATGCCACAACCAAGAAATCAGGTGAGGCCAATATCATCAACGTTGCAAGCTTGACCCGGTCCTCAAGACCTTTTCGATCGTCGGCCGCAATAAATTGCGCTTGGACTGCAATCTCGTTCGCAATATTCGGCGATATTTGGCCAGCCGCTAAAACTATGTTGAGGCGCTCCACCAAAGCTGTTGGTTCTTTCGCTACCTCAATGTAATTATCAAAGCTTGGATCGAGGCCCCGGCTTGCCCAAAACCCTTGCAGTGCGTTGTTGATGAAGTTGATATATTCGACAACAGTCTGCTCACTTGCAATCTGGAACCCGGGCGCCGCCAACCCTTGAGCTTCAACATCAGAGAGTGGTGGAGAGTATTCAGCATCAAAAAAATTGAAAACCGTGGGGCTCCAACCTGGCGACTTCAGCAATGTCCCATGCAAGTATGGACCAACTAAGTTTTCTGCTGCTGGTTTTACATCAAATGCACGCGCCCAATTTAGCAAACGTTGGGCTGGGTCTCGGAGCTTTCCAGATTGTGAAGTCGGTTCTTGGCGGGCTTCGCGGTCAAGTAAGACTGCTTTGACGATTGCTCTGAGATCACCGCGCTCGCCCTGCCCATTGTTAGAAAAAACCCGTGCTACTCTCTGCACATAAGCAGGAGAGGGGTTGCTCGTTACAAGCCTCAGAATCAGCTGCTTTGAGATGAATGGTCCAACATTTGGATGATTGAATAAGATATCAAGGGCTTGCGAAACCGCTTGCTCACCGCCACCCGAAATTGTCTGACCCAGAACCACCTTATCGCGAGTGTCATTGAAGGTGGGGTCAATTACTAGCCTCTCGCGGTTTCGACCTCGTTGGCGAAAATCTGTCTCGATTGGGACAAAACCTGTGAAGACCCGTGCCAATTCCGATACATCAGCTTGAGTATATGCTGGGATTTGAGAGCCATCGGGTCCCAGTTGGTGCGTGCCGTCTGCGTTCAGTCTATGCAGCCCGAGAGTAAAAAGCTGCATTAGTTCACGAGCATAATTTTCATCCGGCAGACTGCCACGCGCATCTGCCTTTTTGCTACCGGTATATGTGAGCCAATCCCCCATCGCGGTCGAGAAAGTGATTGCTTCGATGAGCTCACGAAAGTTTCCGAAACTATGATCGGCCAAGATGTCGAGGTAGTTGGCCATACTAAATGACCTCCACCCGGGATGAAGCGTGCCGATTCCAACTACAAAAATGTCGAGCAGAGCCAATGTAACGCGCTGACGGAGAGTATCCCCGTCATGCAACAAACCGTGCCAGAGTGCTATTTCCCAGTCAGCAAGTGCAAAGGGTCTACTGTCATCGGCAAAACCGTTGTTCTCTAGCCAATCCCAATAACTTCGCTCCCGCCCAAGAGCAAATTGAGCATTAAGCCAACTTTCTACTCCCGATTTAGAAACGTCCTCAATCGTCGCATAGTCGGTCCCGTTTGTCGCTTGCGCCAAAAAGCGCGCTGCATCCTGTTTGGAAATAGCTGTGACGCCTGAAGCTGCGACAGAGCCACTACTTGGCTTGCTTGAGGTGGAACCATCACCGCCGCAAGCTGCCACTGACGTAGCCAAAACAACTGTTGCCGCTGCTTCTGGTAGCGGCGCCGTTTCCGGTGAATGGGTTCTCTGCATGCATGCCACTCCTCGATGACGATGATCGAGTGCTCGTCTGCATTGCATAAACCTAACATTTGCAAAGAAGTGAATCCGGAAGAACGCCTATTAAACTGATATGCGGCCGGGGGTACTCCAAGTGCATCAACCGTCAATCAGGTGCATTTGCTCTGACAGTGCCTACTAACGTGCTACATGAATTGTCAAACGCTCGCTCTCAGTCAATCGAGGGCGCTGTCTATCGTCGTGTCGGCCTTCGAATCGAAAATTAAAATTTTCTGAAATTGAAAAGTCAATAATTTTTTCGATCAACGGTAAAGTTTTAACCTATCATTCTGAACCTAATTTTCATGCCCTACAGGTTTTGTTAACTGGCACCTTAGACATGACTAAATAGCCTGACCGTGTTTTTTCAAGGATAGCTATGTCAAACACAAAATTTTGGGCTTCGGCTCCGCAAATCCAAAATCTCAGGCAAAAAGAGGGTTTTGAGGGCTCACAGTCTTTAAGGGATCGAAGAGCAGCCGTGTTCTTCGAGATCTCCTCGCGCGCAGCCAAAGTTGAGAGCCTTCCAACAAGTTGGCGCCACCCCTTAGCTTGGTCGATCTTGCTGGAGCTATATCGTGCTAGGCTTGAGTTGGAAGTCGCTAGTGTCAAGACCATACAAATCGCCAGCGGCGGCGCCTCGGCGACTGTAATTCGGCATATTGACGCGCTCGAACAGAGCGGCTGGGTTAACCGTGATCGAAACGCGGACGATGCCCGAGTGACGAACCTGACACTGTCTCAAGCTTCGATTCAGGTTCTTAATCAATGGGCCGATCAGAGAGCCGCAAAACTTCAAACGCTTTCCAGTTGCAATCACTGACATGCTAGGTTTTGGAGGCTGAGCCGGTGCTGTCAGTCTAATCGCAACTTGTCTCCGATCGGCGCAATGGCCCCTTCCCCGCTTGGTTCTCAAGCCATCAGGTTTCGCCACTCAACCAGTGCGGCTGAGCGACTTGCCTTGTAAGTCTGTCGATCAGTTAGATGGCGTTCTGAGTTGAAGTGGTTGTGAACATTTGCGTGGACTGAGGCGAATTTCTGTAGCGATTTCATCTGTCGAAATCTGAGCATCGCTCGCTCTCGTCGTCGGAAGGGTAAGTGTGAGTTTTCGGCTCTGTTGTTCTGCCAGTGGCCCATCTCCTGTCGCTCCGCATTACCAAGCTCGCGCATTGCCGCAGGATAGGATTTGAGACCATCAGTGACGATTTCCTCGGCCTTGCCATGCCACTTCAACGTCTTCTTGAAGAAGCGCAGAGCGGCTGATTTGTCCCGCTTTTTCGTGACATAGCTCTCGAGGATCTCGCCTTCATGATCGACAGCGCGCCACAGATAGTGCGTCTCGCCGTTGATCTTCACGAACACCTCATCGACGTGCCAGCGCCAATTTCTAAAGCCTCGCATCCGGCATATCCGCTGGCGCTTGATATCTGCTGCAAACAGCGGGCCGAACCTGTTCCACCACATCCGCACCGTCTCGTGACAAATGTCGATGCCGCGTTCCGCAAGCAAGTCTTCGACATTCCGCAGGCTCAGCGCAAACCGCACGTACATCATCACGACAAGACGGATCACTTCTGGCGACGAGTTGAAATAGCGAAACGGACTGGCTGGTTTCTTGGGTCTGGGCATCGTTCCGCCCTACCCGAACATACGAATTCGGCTAGAGGCACATTTGCTCTGACAGTGTCCTCGGGCGTGATCGCAAAGGCATGCCGCTGATCGAGATCTCCCCTTCGGCGGCCTACCTTCGCATGTTGCTCAAGCTCGCATTCCTAGCACCGGACATTCAGCGCGGCATTCTTGAAGGTCGCCAACCAGGCTCGTTGAACCTCCAGCAACTCATCAAAATGGACATTCCGCTCTGCTGGAATGAGCAGCGAACAGCGCTGAATTGGCCCAGCGCGAATTAGCCTGTTCCGGCGAATAACAGGCCTGTTATGTCGAATTCGCACCCTGTTATGGCCAAATAAGTACCCTGTTATGGCGAATAACAGGGAAACCCCATTTTTGAGCACCTAACCCTCGGTAATCACGTGCTTTTACTGGTGGTATTCAGTCGTATTTGGCCAATTCAGCCTGTTTCGAGCTCTGAATGAACATTCTTCCCTGTTCTTTCCCTGCTAAACAGGGAAACTCATCTGATTGCGATTGACGCAGAGACTAGCCGCGCAAAAATCGCCTGATATGCCCAGAGACTGATGCTGAAGATCCAGCGAACGGCGGTTTGGCCTGTTCAAACCCGCGTGCACCGCCACTTTGCGGACGCGCCCTGTAACCAGAGACTGGTGCTGAGGGTGGTTGGCGGAGCGGGTGGGATTCGAACCCACGAAAGAGTTACCCCTTTACACACTTTCCAGGCGTGCGCCTTCGACCACTCGGCCACCGCTCCGCATACCTGTATGGCAGAAGCGGGCCTCTAGCTTTCCTGCCATTGCAGCGCAAGCCACATGATGGCACCACAGGCAAATGAAACGATCAATTCTGGCCATTGCCGCTCTAACCCTGCCGATTTCGCTTGCCGCTCAGGACGCGCCGGAAGGGGCGCCCTCGCCCAACGCCATAGTGGATGCCGCGCCCAAAGATGCATGGAAACAGATCGCGGCAAAAGATCTATTGGTGATGACGCTCGCTCCCGATGGGGATGGAAATGCCCGTGAAGTGGTAATCCAGTTGATGGCCGCGCCGTTCTCGCAAGGCTGGGTCAGCAACATCAAAACCCTCGCCCGTGCCAAATGGTATGACGAAACCAGCGTAAACCGCGTGCAGGACAATTACGTCGTCCAATGGGGCGATCCCGGATACGACAACCCTGAAAGCGGCGAAATGGAGCAAAAACCGCTGCCCGAGGGGTTAAAGGTGATGGGGGAAGATGAGTATAGCGCCCCGGTCAATTGGAACATGCGCATCGACGATGGGATTGCCCATGTCTATTATCGCTCGCCCAGAATTAGTCTGATCGGGGGCCCTCTGCTTGACGCAATGCCCGCCGGCATGTTGGCCCTTTCCGATCGCGTTGAGGGATACCCTGTCATGACAGGGTTTTCTTCGGGTTGGCCCATCGCAGGAACCTTTACCCGTGGCCATTCAATCGAGCAGGCCGAGGCGTGGCCCGTCCACTGTTACGGGATGGTTGGCGTAGGCCGAAATTACTCACCAGATACCGGCTCCGGCGCTGAACTCTACACCGTGATCGGCCATGCGCCGCGCCATCTGGATCGCAATATCGCGCTCGTCGGGCGGATCATTGAAGGTATGCAGCATTTGTCCTCGCTCCCGCGCGGCACGGGTGAGCTTGGCTTTTACACCGCGGAAGAAGCGGAAAAGCGTACGCCCATCCTCTCCGTCCGTCTCGTGAGCGATCTTGCGGCAACGGGCACCTATGAGGAGCGCGACGCGATCGAGCGGAAATATGCTTTCGAATATCTCTCTACCGAGAGCGCAGCCTTCGCCGGCTATGCCGAGGCGCGGGCCAATCGCCGCGATCCGTTCTTCATCCAGCCCGCAGGCGGCGCCGATATTTGCAATATCCCCGTTCCGATCCGCAAATTTGAGTATGTCAGGTACAAGCCGCTGGATGGAGAATGAGCGAAACGCTTAGCGTGACCCTACCCCTGACACGCTGGCAGGGGGATCGCGGCACCTATCGGCTGGTAACCGTGACCGGCGATGCTGCCGAAACACTTGCAATCCATGCCCGTCTGCACAGGCTTGAATTCGGGCGCAGCCGCGGGTTTGGATCGGTCAAAGTCGTCGCCCGGATCGGGGAGACGGAATGGAAAAGCTCGGTTTTCCCGCAAAAACACTCATCGCAGTGGGTGCTCCTGATCAGCAGGAAGGTCATCCAGCGCGAAAGTTTGACCGATGGCCATCCGGTCCAGGTTACGCTCAACCTGATCTAGGCCTGCTGCATCAATTCGATGCGATTGCCGAACGGATCGAAAGTGAAGAATCGCACATATCCTTCGACCGGTTTGTCATCCTGCGCTGTGTATCCAGCCTGTGTTAGCCGATCCCGCAACACCTCCAGATTATCGACCAGAAATGCCGGATGCGCTTTGCGCGCAGAGACGAAATCGGGATCGACACCAATATGCAGCTTTGCGCCGCCACCCTCCAACCAGAGGCCGCTGGGGGAAAGGTTATCGGGTTTCGGAACTTCTACCATGCCCAGCAAATCGCAAAAATACGCGCGCATCTGTTCTTCGCCGCCTGCCGGTATCGCAAGCTGAACGTGATCCAATCCGATAATTCCGGTCACAGCCGGTCTGCCTGAGCCACCGCATCGCTTGCCCGCAGCGCGCTGAGAATCCGCGCCAGATGGGCAAGATCCTGAACCTCGGCATCGATGTCATAGGTGACGAACGGATGGTCGAGCTGACTTTGGGATAGCGAGGTGACGTTGCTTTTGTTCTGAGCAAACAGGCCGGCCATTTCGGCAAGGGTGCCGGGGCGGTCATAAATCGTGACAGACAGCCGCCCGATCGCGCCATGCGAGCGCTTCCCCCAGGAAAGATCGAGCCAGTCGGTATCAACACCGTTGGCCAGTTCCAGACAGTCGATCGTATGGACCAGGACGGCTTCACCCGGACGCCGCAATCCCACAATCCGATCACCGGGAACAGGATGGCAGCAATCGGCCAGCTTAAACCCGACGCCGGGCGTCATGCCCTTGATCGAAATTGCGCGGTCACGCGGGGACCAGCCATCATCATCTTCAAGATCGGCTGTGCATCCGGGCACCAGCGCTTCCATAACCTCGCGATCCGTCAGCTTGGCGGAGCCTACCGCAACCATAAGGTCTTCCGGACCATCCAGACCCAGACGCTCAATCGCGGCGCGAATGGCTTTTTTGCCGATGCGCGCGGGCACCCGTGCGGCGATCTCGTCAAACAATTGGGAACCCAGCTGCGCCACTTCGGCGCGTTCCTTTTGCCGGACGGAACGGCGAATTGCGGCGCGCGCTTTGCCGGTTACGACAAAACTGAGCCATGACAGCTGCGGCTCTGCGCCTGCGCCCTTGATGATCTCGACCACATCACCGTTTTGCAAAGGGGTGCGCAGCGGCATGTGCCGTCCGTTTATCTTAGCACCAAGGCAGGACAGACCAAGGTCGGTGTGAACGGCAAAGGCAAAATCAACCGCGCTGGCGCCCTTGGGCAGCTGAAACAGAGCGCCTTTCGGCGTGAAGGCAAAAATGCGGTCCTGATAAATCGCAAGCCGCGTGTGCTCCAGCAGCTCTTCGGCATCGTGACTGGCATCCACAATTTCGATCAGATCGCGCAGCCAGGCAACTTGGCCGTCGGCCTTGTCGTGCTGTTTATAGGCCCAATGCGATGCCAGTCCGAATTCATTTCGCTGGTGCATTTCGCGGGTGCGGATCTGGACTTCGACCCGCATCGAATTTTCATACATCAGCGATGTATGGATGGATCGGTAGCCATTGGATTTGGGCGTAGAGATATAGTCTTTGAATTTGCCCGGCAGGAACTGCCACGTTCTGTGCAAGACCCCCATCGCGGAATAAATGTCTGCTTCGCTTTCGGTGATGACGCGAAACGCCATGATATCAGTCACCTGTTCAAAGCTGACATGGCGTTCGGACATTTTGGTCCAGATGGAATAGGGGTGTTTTTCGCGGCCGGACACTTCGACCTTAAGACCGGCCTCGGCGAGCGCTTGTTTAATCTTAAGCGCGATCGCATCGACCTGCCCGCCATCGGAGCCGCGCAGCCCCTCCAGCCGCTTGGTGATGGTTGCAGCAGCTTCGGGCTCAAGCTGTTCAAACGCGAGCGCCTGCATTTCGCGCATATATTCATACATGCCCACCCGTTCGGCGAGCGGCGCGTAGATATCCATCGTCTCGCGCGCGATGCGCTGGCGTTTCTCGGGATTCTTGATGAAATGGAGCGTGCGCATATTGTGCAAACGATCCGCCAGCTTGACCAGCAAAACGCGGATATCCTCGGACATCGCGAGCAGGAATTTGCGCAAATTCTCTGCGGCGCGCTCGTTTTCCGGCATCGCCTCGATCTTGGACAGTTTCGTCACACCATCCACCAGCCGCGCGACTTCGGGGCCGAAATTCGCCTCGATATCCTCAATCGTTGCCAGCGTATCTTCGACTGTGTCGTGCAGCAGCGCGGTGATGATCGTTGCCTGATCCAGCTGCAAATCGGTCATCAACCCGGCGACTTCGACCGGATGCGAAAAATAAGGGTCACCGCTCGCGCGTTTTTGACTGCCATGTTTCTGGACAGTGTAGACATAGGCGCGGTTCAGCAGCGCTTCGTCAGCGTCCGGGTCATAATCGAGGACCCTTTCAACAAGTTCATATTGGCGAAGCATAATTGCCAATGTGCGTCGGCGCGCGCGCACCTGCAAGCATTAAGGGCGCAGGTCAGCCGATTATCGGATCCTGCGCAGGGTCGCGGCGCGGGGATCCCCTGCCGACAGCCCCCATTGCCAGCCATGTCGCAGCAGTGATTGTCCCGACCCGCCCGATAAACATCAGCGCCACCAGCACCATCTGGCCGTCTACTGGCAGATCACCGGTGATGCCCCGGCTGAGGCCAACCGTAGCGAACGCGGATATGGTTTCGAACATGATATCGGTCAGCGAATGCGGCGTGCGCACCGACAAATAAAACGTCGCGACAAATATCGCGGTGAGGGCGAACATGATAACGGTCACCGCCTGGCTTGCCAGCCGGTTGGAAATGCGCCGGCCGCTCATTTCCGCCGCGCCCAGCCCGCGAATCTGGTACACGAGTATCGCAAATAGCACCGCAATCGTCGTGATCTTGATCCCGCCCGCGGTTCCCGCGCTGCCGCCTCCGATGAACATCAGCACGTAATTGAACAGCACCGTCTCATCGCGGAACGCCCCCACATCGAGGCTGTTGAAACCGGCCGTGCGCGGCATCGCGGAGTGCATGAATGCATTCAGCGCCCGTTCGCCCCAGCCCATCGGGCCAAGCGTGTTGATATTGCCGCTTTCTGTGATGAGGATCACCAGAAAGCCGAGCAGCAGAAGCACAGCTGTGCCGATCAGCGTGATACGCGAATGAAGCGTCCAGTCCGACGGGTTACGCCCGCATTTGATAATATCCTGCAAAACAGGAAAGCCGAGCGAACCGATGATCACTGCGACGATTATCGGTAACAGAACCGCAGCATCCGCGCTGAACCCCATCAGGCTATCGGAGAATGTCGAAAAACCGGCATTGTTAAACGCGCTGACAGCCTGAAACAGCCCGTGCCAGAATGCCTCGTCCAGCGGCATGGAATATTGGACATGAAACCGGTACGTCAGGATCGATGTCGCGACCGCCTCGACCACGAGAGTGATCAGCAGGATCAGCTTGATCGCGAATGACGCATCGGAAAGACTCAATTGCTCGCGCTCGACCTCGCGCTCTACGGTGCGGCGCAAAACAAAGCCCCTCCCGACACTAAGCGCGAAAAATGTCGCTGCGGTTTTGGTGCCAAGGCCTCCGATCTGGATCAGCACCAGAATCACGATTTGCCCGAACATACTCCAGTAAACCGGAGTGTCCTCGACTATCAGGCCAGTAACCGCAACGGCTGAAACCGACGTAAAAACAGCCGTCGAAAGCGGCGCACCCAGATCGCCAGCGCGCGATACCGGCAACCATAAGGCCGCCGTACCAAGCGCAATCGCCAGCAGATACAACAGCGGCACAAGCCGGATAGGGTTACGAAACGCCCAGAGCATGGCAAGCCAACGGGCCAGACCCGGATTGGCTCCCTCAAAAAATGAGGATTAAACAATGCCGCCCAAAAAACCGGTGTCAGCACGCTGCGCGCCGAATTGGCGGCTGCTACGCCGGACCGGAAGCACGCTTTGAAATCATCCATTCAGCGGCGGTGATACAGTAAAAATCAGGGTTGCCGCGGCGGCGGTATCAAACAATTTTGAAAGGCCCGCCGCAAAATCGATGCGGCTTTACGGGCGCTTTACAGTAAGCGCGTGGCGGTTCAACTCCACGTTGCCCTTGGGGGGAGGCTCATCAGGATTGCATCGATGTTTCCGCCTGTTTTCAGGCCAAAGATCGTGCCCCGGTCATAGACCAGGTTGAATTCGGCATAGCGCCCGCGATATTCGAACATCTCGGCTTCGTCTTCGGGTGTGAATTCGGTTGCCATCCGCTTGCGCACGATTTTCGGGTAAACATCGAGGAATTGTTTGCCGATGTCCTGAATGAACGCATAGTTGCGTTCCCACGCGGCATCATCATCACATTCCAGATGGTCGCAGAAAATGCCGCCTACCCCGCGATGGACTTCGCGGTGCGGGATGTAGAAATATTCATCCGCCCATTTCTTGTAACGATCATAATAGGTCGGATTGTGCGCCATACACGCCGCGCGCATACTCGCATGGAATTCCTCTGTGTCTTCTTCGTAAGGAATCGGCGGGTTAAGGTCCGCGCCCCCGCCAAACCATGCTTTGCCCGTGGTCAGGAACCGGCAATTCATATGAACCGCCGGCACATGCGGATTGTGCATATGCGCGACAAGACTGATGCCAGTCGCGGTGAAGCCAGGATTTTCAGGATCCGCGCCGTTGATATTGGCCGCGAATTCCTTGGGGAAATTGCCGCGCACGGTCGAAACATTCACCCCGACTTTTTCGAACACTTTGCCCTTCATTAAACCCTGAACACCGCCGCCGGGGTCTTCATTGCCCTCTTCCTCGCGTTGCCACGGGGTGTATTCAAACGCTGCGTCGGAGCCATTGTCACGCTCGATCGATTCAAACGCTGCGCAAATTTGATCACGCAGGCCTTCAAACCATTCTTTCGCTTGTGCCGTCTTAGGCGCCCAATCGCTCATTCAATAATTCTCCGTCCGATTTCGGTCACGCAACGCGCTATGACAGTCCTGCTGTCCATCCGCTTTGACACAGATCAAGTCAACAGCCTGTTGCCCGCGATCATGCTTGCAAAACACGGGAGACCGCGCCAAAGGCTGTGCATGGTTCCCGTTTCGTTCGCCCCACTGGATTTCGCCGGAGAAGAGCTGGTCCTGATGAAAAGCAACGCGCTTTTCTGGCCGAGTGAACGCGCGTTGCTGGTTGCGGATCTGCATCTGGAAAAAGGCAGCTGGTATGCCAAACATGGCCAGATGCTGCCGCCCTATGACAGCCGCGAAACGCTGGAGCGGATTGCCGATAGCGTCAAAGCAACCGGCGCGCGGCGGGTGATCACGCTGGGCGACAATTTTCATGACGATGCGGGCACCCACCGGCTCGATCCCTATGCGGCCGGCATGTTGGAGGCGCTTACCCGCGCGCTCGACTGGGTGTGGATCACGGGCAATCACGATGAAAATATGCATCGCAGTTTTGGGGCGACTTTGGTCGAAGAGCTGGAGATTAATGGGATCATTTTGCGCCATGAGGCAAAACGGGGCGAAACACGGGCGGAGCTTTCAGGTCATTACCATCCGAAAATGCGGCTAAAGGTGAGAAACCGCCATATCGCCCGACCATGCGGCGTTATCAGCCGGCAAGCGGGACAGAAAACGGGACAACATACGGGGCAACATGCGCGACAGGGAGATCGGATGATCTTACCCGCGTTTGGGGCCTATACAGGCGGAATGGATGCAGGATCGCCTGAAATTCTGGACGCTCTTGGCCCTGCCAGCCGAATTGATGCTGTGCTGCCTGCAAAGGGCAAATTGGTCACATTTCCGCTTTATCGCGCCGCAGCTTAAGACTCATCTGGCGTTTCCGCCCTGCAGGCACTACATAAAGCGCTTAAACACCAAGGCTATTACAGGAGATTCTCACATAGCTCGTCCACCTCGGCGTTCGATGGCCCCGCCTACTAAAAGCGGCCCTCGCTACGATAGTTTCATTCAAGTCCCCAAGGTCCGCGTCATTGATGACGAAGGCGAAAACCTTGGCGTGATGTTCACCAAAGAAGCGACAGAACAGGCCAACGAAAAAGGCCTTAACCTTGTCGAAGTGTCCCCGAATGCGGACCCACCGGTGTGCAAATTTCTGGATGTCGGCAAATATCGCTTCGAAGCCCAGAAAAAAGCCAACCTGGCGCGCAAATCGCAAAAGACGCAGGACATCAAAGAAGTCAAAATGCGTCCTAATATCGACACGCATGATTATGACGTGAAGATGCGGAACGTCGATAAATTCATCAACAATGGCGACAAGGTCAAAGTCACCTTGCGTTTCCGTGGCCGCGAAATGGCGCACCAGCACCTCGGCATGGATCTGCTCAAGCGGGTTCAGGATGATGTCGCGGATATCGCCAAGGTCGAAGCATTCCCGCGCCTCGAAGGGCGCCAGATGCTGATGGTGCTCTCACCGAAATAATACGCCGCACACGGTTTACGCCACGGTGTACGCCGGTGCAGAAACAAAAAGGGCGGAAAAAGAAAGCACATGCTCTCTTTTTCCGCCTTTTTGTATGCGTCCTTTACAAAGGCGCTATGGCTATCAGCGTCCGATATGCTCGTCGACGAAAGTCAAATACGCTTCTGATGCCTCAATCCGGTTTTCCTTTTTACGGAAGCCGTGGCCCTCATCTTCGAACAGGACATATTCGACCGGTACACCGTTCGCTTTGACGGCAGCGACCAGCTCGTCGCTTTCAACCTGCAGCACGCGCGGGTCATTCGCGCCTTGGACCACCAGCATCGGTTTCACGATGTTTGATGCATGGAACAACGGCGAGATTGCGCGCAGGCGTTCTTCATCCGTCTCCGGGTCGCCCAGTTCATCATAAAGCGCAATTCGGTTTGCGCCCCACCATGCCGGGATCGATTTGAGTGTCCGCACCCAGTTGGTCACGCCAAAGATATTGACGCCCGCGTCAAACACTTCGGGTTCAAAGGCTAAAGCCGCTGCGACCATGTATCCGCCATACGATCCGCCCATGATCGCAATCCGATCATCGGCGACCCAATCCATGCCCTGTAAATAGGCTTTGGATGCGACGACATCTTTCAGGTCGGCGTCGCCGTGGCGTTTGTCATCCATATGAAAGAACGTCTTGCCATAACCGGACGAGCCGCGATTGTTGATCGCATAGACGGCATAGCCGTTGTTTACGAGATGCTGGATCGCCGGGTTGTAACCGCGCCGGCTTTGTCCGCCGGGCCCGCCATGCACCCAGACAATAGCCGGTACCGGATTTTCGGCATCGGCACCGTGGGGACGGTACAGTACGCCGGGAACTTCGACCCCGTCATAGCTCGCGAACCGACCGATGGTCGCGGTGACCAGATCATCTTCGTCGATCGCGGGATTAAGCGCGCTGGTCAGCCGCATCGCCTCTCCCGACGCGAGATCCGCGACATAGATATCAGAAGGCGATGTGTCAGATGACAGCGTGAATGCAATCCGGCTTTCATCTTCGCTGAACCGGATACCGCCCAAATTGCCTTCCGGCACGCCGGTCAAGGCAACTTCGGTCCCGCTTTGCTGATCCAGCAGAGTGACCTCAGTCAACGCATCGGCGTTCACGCCGCTTACGCGGTATCGTCCGCTGGGGGAAAAGCTGACAAAACTGACATCCCAATCGGCTTTCAGATATGGCGCGGTTTCTCCGGTCGCCAGATCATAAGTCATCGCCTGATTGAATTCGCCGAGTTCGTTGGTGGCATAGATCAGTTTGGAGCTGTCGCGGGTAAAGCCATAGCTGCCATAGCTGATATTGCCTTCGTGTTCGGTGATCAATTTCGGCGTCTTGTCGCCTTGCAGATCGACCAGGAAAAGATCGCTGTCGGCGCTGGAATTGTTACGCGAAACAACCATCCAGCGGCCATCATCGGACATGTCGCCCGGGAAAAATTGGCCCGGATTTTCGAACAGCAATTCACGCGAATAATCATCCGCATCATAGACATAAATGTCGAACGCCTGCGGATTGCGCTCATTCGAAGACACGTAGAAGCTTTCGCCGTCTGCGCTCCATCCGGCAAAGCTCGCTGTGTGGCCTTCACCCGGTGTCAAATCGCGCACGCTTCCATCAAGCTCGCGCAGATAGACATGGTTCAGCTCGTCTCCACCGCCATCCGAGCCATAGATGATCCGGTTATCATCGGGAAAGAACGTGCTGGCAAAGATCGCATTGGTCGTTGAATCAGTCAGCGCAATCGGTTCGCCTCCACCAACAGGCAGCAGATAGGCGTTGAACACACCGCTACGGTCTGAATTGATGAGCACATATTCGCCATCGGCTGAAAACACATGCCCGCCGGACGAACCAAGGCCGAACGCCGTCGAATTGTAAAACTGCTCTGCAGTGTAGGTTTTAACAGCTTCGGCTTCCGCGCTCGCTTGTGCACTTGCGGCGGCGGCACGCTCTTCATGGGCGATCGCCGGTGCAGACAGCGCCATCAGCGATACCGCAGCGGCCAATTGGAAATGGATTCGCATCAAAACTCTCCTGTAAAATCGGCGCCCTCCCCCCTTGTCGGGCGCATGGATGGGCAAACGGTAGGGTGCACGGTCATCAAGGGCAAGCGGCAACGATTGCGCTGCCTTGACGCTGTTGCTAGCTCGGCTGCGGTAACGTGCGGCGGAGGGGACAGAAACAATGACAGCGCGCCGTATCGGCCTTGTTTTTGGCCCTGCGATATTTGCGATCACCGCGTTTAACGCGCCCCCTGCGGGGATGAGCGCAGAAGGCTGGCTGGTGGCCGGGCTCGTGGTCTGGATGGCCGCGTGGTGGATGACAGAGGCCGTGCCGCTAACCGCCACAGCCTTGCTGCCGTTTGTGATCTTGCCATTCGCCGGTGTTTCAAGCGCGCGCGAGGTTGCCAGCACATATTATTCGCCCATCTTGTTTCTGCTGCTTGGCGGCGCATTTCTGGCGCTGGCGATAGAGCGCACGGGATTGCACAAACGATTGAGCCTCGCGATTCTGCGTGTCGTCGGGCGCGGCGGCGGTCAGGTACAGCTGCTGCTTGCCTTTATGATTTCGGCTGCGCTGCTTTCGATGTTGATCTCCAACACATCGACTGCGCTGATCATGATGCCGATGGCGCTTGCGGTTCTGGCTGGCGGAGAGGGGCTATCGCCGACTTCCCCGCCATCCGAAGTGCTAAACAAAGAAGGGCTTTCCGGAGCGTTGCCGATGGGCATTGCCTTTGCCGCTTCTATCGGCGGACTTGGGACGATTGTCGGATCGCCAACCAATGCGATTGCCGTGGGCCTGCTCGACACGATGATCGGCATGGAGATCACCTTTGCGATGTGGACGCTGTATGGCCTGCCGATTGTCATCGTGTCGGTGCCGCTCGCGGCGTTTATCATCGCCAAATTTCAACGCGTGGCCGATCACCCGTTTGACGTTGGCGCTGCACGCAAAGCCATCGACGATCATGCCGCATGGTCGAGCGCGGAAAAACGGCTGATCCCGGTTGTGGCGCTTACATTTGTTGCTTGGATGACGGTTGGATTGGTGCGCCCGTTTCTGCCTGACGGATCGTGGACCAACGGCACAATCGCAATCATCGCCAGCTTTGCACTGTTTCTGATCCCCGATGGCACGGGCCGTCCGCTGCTCAACTGGAAAGAGGCAAACCGCGCACCGTGGGGCGTGATCATGATGTTCGGCGGCGGGCTTGCGCTTGCCGCAGGAATGGATGCATCGGGCCTCGCCACGTGGCTGGGCGAGGCTTTGCTGCCGCTCGAAACGCTGCCGCTGTTCGTTGTTGCCCTGTGCGTGGTCGCGATGATCATTGTCATCACCGAATTTGCCAGCAATGTCGCGACCGCGACCGGCATCATTCCCGTCATTGCGGCGCTGATTGTTGCTTTGGGCGCAGATCCGATCCTGCTGGCGATGCCGGCTGCGCTGGCGGCCAGCTGGGGCTTTATGCTTCCAGCGGGCACCGGACCGAATGCGATTGCATGGAGCACCGAACGGATCCGCATAGAACGCATGGTCGGCGCGGGATTTGTGCTCGATATCGTTGGTGTTTTCCTGATCGTTACAGGTGTCTGGGCGGTGGCGGCGGTGGTCTAAGCGGCAATGCGTGTCTGGCCGCGTCCGGGCCGGCTGCTGGCGGTCTCAAACCCGGTCGCTGTCTATCTGCATGACGTTTCCGAGCCACCGAATGGCCGATAGGTTTGCGGAAATCCGCTGGTCAACCGGTTGCAAATGAAACTTCTTCGCGATACCGATTACCCATTGCACGGCTTTACGGGAGAAGCGTTTCTGCGGAGGTTAGAAACGGGCGCCCGCAGCCCTGCCAATGAGCTCCTGCCTTCCTGGGGGCGTATGTTCTGGAAGGTACGCGTATGACCGACGCAATCGACGCCATTGAAACCCCCACCCCGCGCCGCAAACCCAAACCGGAAAAGACCAGCATTGGCGGGCGCGAGTTGAAACCATCGACCCTGATGATGGGTCACGGCTATGATCCGGTTCTATCAGAAGGCTCGCTCAAGGCTCCGATTTTCCTGACATCGACGTTTGCATTTGAAAGCGCAGCGGCAGGAAAACGCCATTTCGAAGGCATCACCGGCAAACGCGCAGGCGGCGCGGAAGGGCTCGTCTATTCGCGCTTTAACGGCCCCAATCAGGAAATCCTCGAAGACCGCCTGTCTGTATGGGACGGCGCGGAAGATGCGCTGACATTTTCATCCGGCATGACCGCGATCTGCATCCTGATGATGGCCTATGTCAGCCAAGGCGATGTGATCGTCCATTCCGGCCCGCTTTATGCCGCATCCGAAGGCTTCGTATCGAAGTTCCTGTCCAAATTCGGCGTGACCTATGTCGATTTCCCAGCCGGTGCGACCCGCGAAGAATTGGATGACGTGCTGAAACGCGCCAAAAAACAAGCGGGCGAAAATGGCGGAAAAGTCGCCATGATCTATCTCGAAAGCCCGGCGAACCCGACCAACGCTCTGGTCGATATCGAAGCGGTAAAAGAAGCGCGCGATGCAAACCTGAATGGGCCAAATGAACAGCGATGCCCGATCGCGATCGACAACACGTTCCTTGGCCCGCTGTGGCAGCGTCCGCTCGATCACGGCGCAGACATCGTGTGCTACTCGCTAACCAAATATGTCGGCGGTCATTCGGACCTCGTTGCAGGATCGATTGCGGGCGCGAAAACATGGATGGACCCGGTGCGCGCGCTGCGCAACACGATGGGCGGCATCGTTGATCCGAACACGGCATGGATGCTTCTGCGTAGCCTTGAAACGGTTGAACTGCGGATGCAGCGCGCGGGCGAGAACGCGGCAAAGGTCTGTGATTTTCTGAAAAGCCATCCCAAAGTCGAAGGCTTGGGCTATCTCGGCCTGATCGATGATCCGCGCCAGCAGGATATCTATGATCGCCACTGCAAAGGCGCCGGCAGCACATTCAGCGTATTTATCAAAGGCGGCGAGGCGGAAAGTTTCCGTTTCCTCGACAATCTCACCATTGCCAAACTCGCGGTCAGCCTCGGCGGGACAGAGACGCTCGCCAGCCATCCTGCCGCGATGACACACCTGTCTGTACCGCAAGAACGCAAAGACGCGCTTGGGATCACAGACAATCTGGTTCGGATCAGCGTGGGGATCGAAGACGCCGATGATCTGATTGCAGATTTCGCGCAGGCACTGGAACACGTCTGATTGCTGGCCTACTCTCTCCCGAACCAATCGGGAGAGAGCCGTGCCGACACGCAAACCAGTATTTCTTGTCATCGGAGCCGGCGCCGGGATTGGCGGCCATGCGGCAGCGCGCTTTGCGGCGGGCGGCTATCACGCGGCGCTTGCACGGCGATCAGATGAAGCAGGCCTTGCGCGGCTTGTAAGCCAGATCGAGGAAGCAGGAGGCAGCGCCAGCGGCACTCTGCTCAATGCGGCAGAAGACGGCTCGATCGAACAATTGGTGGAACGGACCGAACGTGACATCGGACCGATTGATTGCGCGCTCTACAATCTCGGCGCGCAGATCGGGAACCGCGCGCTGCAAGACACGCCGCACCGCACATTCGAGCTTGGCTGGCGGCTTGGCACTTTTGGCCTGTTCCGGCTTGCCCATGCCATGTTCCCGGCGATGGCCGAGCGGGGTAAAGGCACAATGCTGGTCACCTCTGCGACCTCTGCCGTGCGCGGGAATGCCGGTCAGCACAGTCACGCCGCCGCGATGGGCGGGCGGCGAATGCTATGCCAGACACTCAACGCAGAATTCGCACCGCAAGGCATTCATATCGCGCATGTCGTGGTGGATGGATCGGTCGATGCGCCTGATACCCTTGGCAAGATGCTGGGTGACAATTTCGAAGCATATAAGGCCATGAAGGGCGAGGACGGGGTAATTGATCCCGCCGCGCTTGCTGAAACCTATTGGCACCTGTCTCAGCAACCGCGCAATTGCTGGACCCACGAAATCGACGCGCGGCCATGGACCGATACACCGTGGTGGAATGACAATCCCAACCCGCAGATCAACACCGGCGGCAAACCAAAAGATTAACTCGCGAGCGCCGCGATCAATTCTTTCAGTTGCGCATCCAGTTCGGCATCAATCAGCTTTCCGGCATCAACATCAAAATTTTCGCCGAAACTCGGGACGGACATATGCCCGGCCAGATTGCCGCCAAAACGCGGTATGTGACCGGCGGCAAATTCAAGCACACCCTTGCCCCCGCGTCCGCCGGGGGATGTTGACAGCAGCACCATCGGTTTGTCCTGCCAGACATCGCGGCCCACCCGGCTGCACCAGTCAAACAGGTTCTTGAACGCCGCAGTGTATATTCCGTTATGCTCTGCAAAAGAGATGATCAGCGCATCTGCCGAACCGACTTTCGCAAGGAAATCATGCGCGAGCTGCGGAATGCCGGCCGCTTCTTCGCGGTCGTGGCGGTAAATCGGCATTTCATAGTCGTGAATATCCAGCATCTCGATCTCGGCACCCTCAGCCAGCCCGGCCGCATAGGCCGCGAGCTGTTGATTGATCGAGACTGATGAATTGCTGGCGGCAAAGGCCAGGATGCGCATGGTAACCTCCTGATTACAATGTGATCGGGATCACCCTTTCCACTCGCGGCGTTCTTCGGCAGCGCGCAACACTTCGTAACTGACCTGAATGGCCTGAAACTGCTTGGCGGCCTCGTCATCGCCCGGTTTTACATCGGGGTGAACTTCCTTGGCCTTGGCGCGGTATGCTTTCTTGATCGTAGGGTAATCGGCGTCAGCCTCAAGCTCCAGCACCTCTAGCGCCATCATCTCGTCGGCGCTGCGCGACCCATCGCCGGAACCGGTCCAGCCATAGTGCGAAGCCTCGGCATAGCCGGCGCTTTCCTGACGCTCGGATTTGGCGCGCTCTTCTTTCTGCTCTTTATCGAGCCCTTCGAAGTAATCCCAACCCTTGTTGTATTCCGCCGCATGTTTCTGGCAGAAATACCACCTGTCGGGGCTGTTGGGAGACTTTGGCGCAGGGCATAGGCCCGCCTCGCCGCAGCCATGCCTGTCGCATTCACGCTGAGCCACTGTCTCACGCGAGGATTCGTACGAGCGCCAACGGGGAAAGCCCCAATCGTCTGAACGGCGCGCCTTAGGCATCGGAATGTGTGTTGTTTATCGAGAGCATTGTGCGCTTTACCTAGGGGAGGTGGCGCGGAATGCAAAGGCGTTGAATGTTAGGAACCAGTTTCGATGTGAAATGTTGCATTGCAATAACACGTTTACCAATCGGCGTTATCGGGCATTTGACCGACCAGCCAAATACGAGATCCTGATGAGCCAGCAACTTGCCTTTTCCAGCCTGTTTTCCGCACTTGCGCTGGCATTTCTATGCCTTGCCTCGGTCAATGGCATGATTGGTTCGGCAAACGCGCCATCGGCTGCGGTTCAGCCGCTGACCATTCAGGCCGAGTTTGCACCCGGCCTGAATGGCTGATCCAAGATCCAGATCAGATCAGATCAGATCAATTGATAACAATGCTGGCTGCGCGGCGGTTCTGCGCCCACGCCGCCTCGTTTGAGGCCAGCGCGACAGGGCGTTCCTTGCCATAGCTGACCGTGCGGATGCGATTGGAATCCACACCCAGACTCACCAGATAATTCTTGGCCGAATTGGCGCGGCGCTCACCCAGAGCGAGGTTGTATTCGCGGGTACCGCGCTCATCGGCGTGGCCTTCGACGGTAAAGGTCAGCTGCGGATATTGCGCGAAATACTGAGCCTGCGCCTGAAGCGCGGCGGCATCGCTGCTGTCGATGTTGAACCGGTCCGTATCGAAATAGATCACGGTCGAACTGCCCACAGCGTTGGCGAAATGGTCTTGCGAACCCACAATCGGGCCTGACTGACGCGGCGCGCTGTCAATTGGAGCCGGCGTCGGCGAGGTAATCGGCGCAGGCGGCAGTTCTTCGGGCGGTTTTTTGGAACAAGCGGCAAGAGCAGTGGCCGAAGCGACCAGCAGCATTGTTGCTTTCATCGTATTCATAATTCTCATCCTTTCGAGAATGGCCTTTGGTATTCGGGAGCAACCCCGTGAAAGTTGCACTGTTGAAAAATCAATTGCGGATCGGACCCCATGCCGGGTCAGAGGCATCGACCGGTGTCGGCAGACGTCGTTCATTGGCGCCGGTCAAATCGACCTGCCACAGACCGGAGCGGCCCGAATTGCGTTCCGTGCGGAAAAACTGGATGATGCGGCCATTCGGCGCCCAGGTTGGGGCTTCATCCTGCCAGCCCTTGGTTAACACACGCATCCCGCGGCCGCTGGGTGACATCACCGCAACGTTGAAATCACCGGCGATGCGCGTGAACGCGATCTGGTCCCCGCGCGGGCTCCATTCAGGCGTCGCGCAGCGGCCCCCGAAAAAGCTGATGCGTTTCTGGTTCGATCCGTCCGCATCCATGACATAGCATTGCTGTGATCCGGAACGATCGCTTTCAAACACGATTTTCGATCCGTCCGGTGAATATGACCCGCCGATGTCGATGCCCGGCGTGTTGGTCAATCGGA
Source organism: Erythrobacter insulae (assembly GCF_007004095.1). Classification (NCBI taxonomy): domain Bacteria; kingdom Pseudomonadati; phylum Pseudomonadota; class Alphaproteobacteria; order Sphingomonadales; family Erythrobacteraceae; genus Erythrobacter; species Erythrobacter insulae. The sequence continues at coordinate 1,795,802 of NZ_VHJK01000001.1, read as the reverse complement.
CGCTGCGCCCTCCGTCAACTGGGACGCGGTAAATGTCGGTATTGCCTGCAACCGCCATGGAATACAGCACAGAATTGCCATCGGGCGACCACCGCGGGGCCAGCGTCGGATTGCTGTTTTCGGTCACCAGCTGCTGTTGGCCAGTCCCGATATTGTAGACATAGATCCGCGGGTTTCCATCGACATAGGACAGATACATAATCTTGGAATAATCGGGCGAATATCGCGGTGTAAGCGCCGTGGCGCTGCCCAGGGTCAGGAAGCGGTGGTTTGCCCCGTCGCTGTCCATCACCGCAAGGCGTTTGACGCGTTTATCCTTTGGTCCTGTTTCGGCGATATATGCGATGCGGCTGTCGAAAAACGGGCTTTCCCCGGTTAGACGGGCATAGACAAGATCGGAGCATTTGTGCGCCGCGCGCCGCCAATCGGCAGGGCGCACTTCGTAGCCTTCGCGGATCAATTCATCCTGAAGCGCGACATCATACAGATAACAGCCAACCACCAGCGAACCATCAGGCCGGGCATTGGCATAGCCATGAACCAGCATTTCCGCACCGCGTCCGCCCCATGTTCCCCAGCTGGGTGAACGGATTTGCGCAAAGCCGGGCTGCGGCAGGCTGTCGGGACCGACCGGTTTGAACAGCCCGTTGTTCCGCAGGTTTGCTGTGATCACCCGGGCGATTTCGCGGCCAAGCGCGGCAGTGCCATCGCCATTGGCAGGCGTGGCCTGATCGCGCGCAGTGGCAAATGCGGGGATGGCAATGCCGATATCGGACCAGTCGCTTTCATCGGTTACAGTCCCGCGAAGCGGCCCGTCATCATCGCCGGAATCGCCATCAATTGCGACATCCGCGACAGTGCCCCCTTCGCCCAAAGGCTCTCCAAGGTCTTGATTTTGCGCCCCGACAGGTGCGGCCAGAATGCCCGCGCACGCAGCGAGGAAAATCGTAAATCTCATAATCAAAGCCTTCTGTCGAATTGCCATTCAAGCTCGTCCCAACGACTATAGAACTGCTCGGGTAAGTTAAAAGGCGCAGCGCGCCGAACCGCACGGATTGCACGGTCGCAATGCAAGCCCGCCTGAGGGCTGTTGGATGCGTTGATACTGCCCGGATCGGTCCGGCAGGTGGGATTTCCCTTGAGCGAACCGTCTTGGTTCAGTTCCCATGAAACAGTCGAAACCAGCAATTCGGCATCAACCCCGTTGGGCGCGGTCCAATGACGGCGCAATTGCCGCGTAATGGCAGAGGAAAGAGCGGCCCGCTCTGTCCGGCCAAATGTCGCCGCCGGTGCGCGCGTTTCCTGTGTCGTGGTTGAGCTGCCCTGCCCCGGCAGAAAATCATCACCGATCCGGCTGCCGCCGCCGCGTTCGGCGGCGCGGGCAGGAGTTGATACAGGTTTTGCTGCGGGTTTTGCTGCGGGTTTTGCCGCAGGCTTCGACTGTGTGCGATCAGGCCGCGAGCGATCGCGAGACGGGCTTTGTGCAGGGGCGGCCGCGGTACGGCGCGTTACTGTAACAGGCGGCGAAGCCGGCGTTTCCGGGACAGCTTCTGCAGGCGTTTCGGGATTCTCGGGCGCAAGAACCTCACCCAGAACAGGCGCGATCGCAGCACTGCTTTGCGCGACAGGATCCGGCGCGGTCGCCTCAAGACTGACTTCGGTGGCAAGGCTCACACTCATCCGCTCGGGAAACGGCATAACCTCGTCACGCACAGGTTGCAGCACCAATATCGCTGCAACGCCAACATGCAGCGCAATCGCCAGCGGCAGCGCGATGCTGTCTTCTTTGCGAAAGATGCCGGTCTGTTGGATCATAGCCTCTGACATATTGAGCAAATTATGGCGGCGAGACTGAACCGCTGGTGACCAACGATATATTGGTAAAACCAGCGCGGTTTAACTCGCCAAGGACCGCCATCGTCCGCCCGTATTCCACCGCCCTGTCCCCGCGAAAAACGATAATCGGCAGCTGGCCAGTGGCGCGGCGCTCGATCGCGGCCAGTGCTTCGGGGAAAGCGCCCACGGCAACGGCTTCGTTATCGATATAGATCACCCCGTCCCCATCGACCGAAATGGTGATCTGTTCGGGCGTCTGCTCCACCGGATTTGCCCGGCTATCCGGCAGTTCAATCGGCACGCCCACGGCCAAGAGCGGCGCGGTCACCATGAAAATGATGAGCAGCACCAGCATCACATCGACAAATGGCGTGACGTTGATTTCCGCCATGGGAGCACGCCGCGACCGGCGGCCCGAACGCGAAGAGGCAAGCCCCATAGCCATTATTTCTTGTCCAGATCGCGGCTTAGCCCGGCATGCACCCTGTCCGCGAAACGTTGAAGCTTGGCCTCGTACCGGTTCACGCGGTTTGAAAAACGGTTGTACGCGATCACCGCGGGGATGGCGGCGAACAGACCGATAGCGGTGGCGAACAGCGCCTCCGAAATACCGGGGGCAACCACCGCAAGCGAAGAGCTTTCCTGTGCGCCAATCTGAAAAAAGCTGTTCATGATGCCCCAGACTGTCCCGAACAGACCAACAAATGGCGCAACCGATCCGGTGGTGGCCAGAAAGTTCAAGCGCGAAGCCAGTTCATCCGCTTCATGCGCGACTTGCCCTTCCATCGCGGCATTGATGCGATCACGTGCGGCACCGGTGTCAATCGCAGCGCCAGAGGTTGATCGCCGCCATTCATCCAGACCCGCCGCAGCGACCCGCGCCGAAACAATGTCGCGGCGTTGCTGTTTGGTCAGCAAGCCATCGCGCTCGCGTGTTTCCCAGAACTCTGCTTCATAATCAGCCGATCGGCCTTCCATTCGGTTCATTCGCAAACTGAAGGACACGATGATGGTCCAGACACCGACACTGGCGATCAGCAGGCCCGCCATCACCGCCTGAACGACGATATCCGCGTCCACAAACAGTTCAATCGGATCGAGCCGCGTAGGTGCAGCGGCAGCGAGTAGTTCAAGTGTGATTGTCATGAGGCCTCTTGGTCCATGAAAGATTGGAAAGCGGTGCGCCACGGCGCAGGCTGCCGTTTGGGCCGCCCTTCGAGTGAGATATAGCCGACGCGTAAAGTGGCCTCGCACAGCGTTTCATCGCCGCGCCGCGCGATCTGGTGCATCCGGCAACTGGCCGCGCCAAGTTCCGTGCAGGTTGTTTCGATCACGACATCATCATCGAGTTTGGCCGGGCGCAGATATTTGAGATGGATTTCAGAAACCGCATAGGCCCCGCCGTCTGCTCCGGCCTCAATTTCTGCGCGCTGATCAATTTTCAGCATGCGCAGCAAATCCGAACGCGCGCGTTCAAACCAGCGCAGATAATTGGCATGATAGGTGATGCCCGAAAGATCGGTATCTTCGTAATAGACACGCACAGCATAAAGATGCCGCGATCCGTCAAATACACCGCCAGGAGGAGTTGGGTTAACCATTAAGCGCGCTTTTAGCCTAGCCGTGATTCGGTGGAAAGCCGAGATTGGGCAAAGCTGCATGAATGGTGATGAAACGAGTCTCTCGCACGGCGAAACTTCGCTATTTCTTGCAGATCATCGGCCCCAATGGCTCACCGCCAAAGATGTGGACGTGCAGGTGCGGAACTTCCTGACCGCCATGCGCGCCGATATTCGCCATCATCCGAAAACCGGGCTCCACCAGCCCCTTCATTCGCGCAACTTCGCCGACTGCGCGGACAAAGCCGCCGATTTCTTCATTGCTCGCCTTGGCAGAGAAATCATCCCAGCTGACATAGCGCCCTTTTGGGATCACCAGAGTGTGGATTTCCGCCTGCGGATTGATATCCTCAAACGCAAACGCCCAATCATCCTCATAGACTTTGTTAGACGGGATTTCCCCGCGCAGAATCTTTGCGAAGATGTTTTCATCATTATAGGGCAGCGTCGGATCAATCGGCATTGTTACTCGCTCCTGCTCGCTTTTTCATCGAGGCCCGATAGCCCTTCGCGGCGGTCCAGTTCGGCCAGAACATGATCGAACGAAACGCCTTTCGCGCCGAGCAGCACCATTAGGTGAAACAGCAGGTCGGCGCTTTCACCGACCAATTCTTCATTGCTGCCTGAAACAGCCGCGATCACGGTTTCGGTGGCTTCCTCACCCACTTTTTGCGCCATTTTCGGTAAGCCTTTGGCGTTGAGCTTGGCGACATAGCTGCTGTCTGGCGAAGCGCCGCGACGCGCCGCGATGGTTCTTTCAAGACGCGCAAGAGTATCGGTGTGTGTGCTCATGGCTCGGCTTTCTCTCTCAAACGCCGCGCGCGGGCAAGCCCGCCGCTCTCAACGCTTCGTGGGCCTCGGTGATTGTGTGCTGGCCAAAATGAAAGATCGATGCGGCCAGAACCGCGCTCGCGTGCCCTTCTTTCACTCCATCGACCAGATGATCCAGCGTACCCACGCCCCCGCTGGCGATGACAGGAATGCTGACCGCATCGGCGATTGTACGGGTCAGTTCAAGATCGTAGCCCGCCTTTGTTCCGTCGCCGTCCATACTGGTGACAAGCAATTCGCCCGCGCCCAGCTGCGCCATGTTCTTCGCGTGCTCGATTGCGTCGATCCCGGTCGGTTTTCGCCCACCATGAGTAAAGATTTCCCATTTCGGCCCCGGCTCGCCAGTCGTCGGTACAACCCGCCGCGCATCGACGCTGGCGACGATACACTGGCTGCCGAAACGCTCGGCAATCTCGCGCACGACCTCTGGCCGTTTGACTGCAGCAGAATTCACCGCGACCTTGTCCGCGCCCGCCAGCAGCAGCGCGCGCGCATCTTCAACCGATGCAACCCCGCCGCCAACCGTGACCGGCATAAAGCAGACCTCTGCGGTGCGCTTTACGATATCGAGCAAAGTGCCCCGGCCTTCATGCGTGGCGGAAATATCGAGGAAACACAGCTCATCCGCCCCCGCCGCATCATAGGCGCGCGCCTGCTCAACCGGATCGCCTGCGTCTTTCAGATCGACAAAGTTCACGCCCTTCACCACGCGCCCATCGGCGACGTCGAGGCAGGGGATGACGCGGATACGGACAGTCATTGTGCATTCTCAGGAGGGTTTACGATCCGAACTTCCGTTTCGAGACATTCGTCACCCTCGCAGCCGTCGCTGGCGAGGATCATCACATAGGGCCATAGGAAGCTGACAAAAAACGCGCCCGCCATACCGTATACCAGCCCCTCTTGCCCGAAACGCGGTTCGAGAAATTTGGCAACGCCCAGCGCAAGCACGAGAAACACGACCATATTGATCAAAGCGATCTCGAGCGTTGCCACCGTAATGCCTGCAAGAAATGTCAGGATCAGGAAAAGGGAGCCGATCAGACGGATCATTTACGCCCGCGCTCCCATCGCAATTGCAGCTGCCAGATCGAGTTTGCCTTCATACAGCGCGCGGCCTGTGATGACGCCTTCGATGCCCTCATCCGCGCTGAGCGAGAGCACGTGAATGTCATCAATACCTTTCACCCCGCCGCTGGCGATGACTGGAATGTCGACGCGGCGCGCCAGATCGACGGTCGCGTCGATGTTCACGCCTTTCAGTAAGCCATCACGGCCAATGTCGGTAAACAAAAGAGCGGCAACGCCTGCGTCCTCAAACCGGCGGGCAAGATCAACCACCGGCACATCGGACAACTCGGCCCAGCCCTCGGTCGCGACCATACCATCTTTCGCGTCCACCGCGACGACGATGCCGCCTTCCCATTCGCGCGCCATGTCTTTCACAAATTCGGGATTTTTAAGCGCGGCAGACCCCATCACGACGCGCGACACGCCCAGATTGAACCAGCCCTCGACGCCAGCCGCATCGCGGATACCGCCGCCCAGTTGCACATGGCCGGGAAACGCTTTGACGATCGCTTCGACAGCTTCGCGGTTCCGGGTAGCGCCTGCAAAACTGCCATCGAGATCAACGACGTGCAAATACTCTGCACCGGCTTGTGCAAACAGCATGGCCTGCGCAGCGGGATTGTCACCATAAACAGTCGCGCGGTCCATATCGCCCTCGGCAAGACGCACGACCTCGCCCGCTTTCAGGTCAATCGCCGGGAATACAATCATATGTTCCACTCCAGAAAACGGGTCAGGGTCGCAAGGCCATACGCCTGGCTTTTCTCAGGGTGAAATTGCACGCCCAGAATGTTGCCGCGCGCCACCGCCGCCACGAGGCCCTCGCCGTGGTCGGTCATGGCTGCGACATCTTTGGCATCCGTCACGGCAAAGTGATAAGAATGGAGAAAATATGCCTCACCCGCTTCGACCACTGCCGATCCGCGCGCATGGGGCATAATCGCGACATCATTCCAACCCATATGCGGAACCTTGATCGCGGGGTCTGATGGCTTAATCAGCCGCACCTCGCCCCCGATCCAATCGAGCCCCGGTGTCGTCCCGTGTTCCAATCCGCGCGTGGCCAGCAATTGCATGCCGACACAAATGCCAAGGAACGGCGCGCCGCCGATCAACACACGTTCGGTCATGGCCTCTGTCATGCCCTCAATCGCGGCCAGACCCTGGGCACACGATTTGAACGAGCCAACGCCGGGCAAGACAATCCGGTCCGCCGCCCGCACAATGTTCGGATCAGCAGTCACAGACACATTCGCGCCGACAGCTTTCAGCGCGTTATGAACCGAATGAAGGTTGCCTGCGCCATAATCGATCAGGGCAATGATCTCAGCCACTCAGCGCCTCAAGTCCCGGCCCCACAAAGCGGGGGGTCCATTCGATCATTTCGCTTTTGGCGGCGCCTGCGGTGATAAACGGATCGCTCGCGGCAAAGCGTTCTGCTTCGCTGCGGTTTTGCGCCCGAATGAAAATCAAACCGCCATCGCGCGGCTCTCTTGGCCCCCAAGCCATAAACTGGCCGGATGCATGGCCCGCCTTGAGCCATTCCAAATGAGCAGGCAGCAAAGCGTCGATTTCTTCGATCGGCACCGTGTAGGTCAGCGACGCGATAAAGATGCTAGCCACCAAGCTGCCCCTTGGTGCTCGGGATTGCGCCGCCTTTGCGCGGATCGCGCTCTACCGCGATGCGCATCGCACGGGCGAAACCTTTGTAAAGGCTTTCGCAGATGTGGTGATTGTTGGCACCGTAAAGCAGCTCGCAATGCAGCGTCAGGCCCGCGCTTTGCGAAACTGAATGGAACCAGTGCTCGATCAGTTCGGTATCCCATTCGCCCAGTTTTTCCTGAGTGAATTTTGCGTTCCAGATGAAATACGGACGGCCAGATATATCAAGCGCCACGCGGGTCAGCGTTTCATCCATCGGTGAATAGGCATGACCATACCGGCCAATGCCGGCCTTATCGCCAAGCGCTTCGGAAATCGCCTGACCCAGCGCAATCGCGGAATCCTCGGTCGTGTGGTGTTGATCCACATGCAGATCGCCGTCGATCTTCATCGACACATCAATCAGGGAATGTTTCGAAAATTGTTCGACCATATGATCGAGGAAACCGATGCCGGTGGACACATCATAGGTGCCGGTTCCATCGAGATTCACAGTGATCGCGATCGCCGTTTCGGCGGTGTTGCGCTCTACCGAGCCTGTGCGGCCGGTTGCAGGGGCGGGGGAAGAGGTTTCAGACATGCTCTGCGCTATAGGCGGGTGAGCTGTCAGTGCAAGATGCAGCGACGCCTCGATTTGGGGGCTGACAGACTGATTCTACGCCTGTATCTTCGTTAACGCTTGACCCGCGCCCCGCGTCTCGCCACGAGCTATTGAGTTATGACAGAAGACACACCAGACAGCCTGATCCCGTATGATGAGATCGTTCAGGAAGCGCTCCGCGCTGTGGTTGGCCGTGTGCTGGGTGAAATAGAACAGGGCGGCAGCGAGCTTCCCGGCAACCATCATTTCTACATCACCTTCAAAACAGAAGCGCCCGGCGTTTCCATCCCGCCCCATCTGAAAGAACGGTTTCCTGACGAAATGACAATCGTCCTGCAAAACAAGTTCTGGGAATTGGAAGTGCGCGAAGACGGGTTTTCGGTTGGCCTGTCCTTCAATCAGATCCCGGCCAAATTGCAGGTGCCGTTTTCCGCCATCACCGCGTTTGTCGATCCGGCGGTTGATTTTGGCCTTCAGTTTCAGGCCTCTGCCAGCGATACCGCGCCAGAGGAACATGACGATGCCGAGAATGACGGTTCCGAAGGCAGCATAAAATCCGATGCGGGAAGCGATGACGGATCCAATGTCGTCACCGTAGATTTCGGAAAAAAGAAATAGACGCGGCCTCTTGCCGGATCATTTTGGATCGCGAGGGGTTGATTTGATACAATGACCAAACCCAAACCCGCCAATTCTGACCCTAAACCGAAGCGCGCACAATCTTTGCTGCCGCCCAGCCCGAATGCTGCGACCAATCTGTTGATCGCGGATATCGTTGTGCGCGGCGCATCATCGCTGTTTCGTAAAGGCGTTGAAAAACGGGTGGTCGAAAAAACCGCGAAAGACAGTGAACAGGCTCAACATCTGCTGGACGGGCGCAGCATCATCACGACGCTGGCCCTGTACGGCGCAAGCAAGATGGCCACCAAATCACCGGTCGGCCTTGGGCTGGTTGCAGGCGGATTGGTGCTGAAAACGCTCTATGACCGGGGCAAAGACCGCCAGCAGCGACGCCGCAAACAGGCAGAATAGCCCTCTTTGCCCTCTTGATTTCAGGCATCAGTTGCGGCAGAGGGGCGCATGGGCGATTTCAAAACCATCGATAAACTGGCACGGCGCGGCCTGCTGTTCATTTTGTCCTCTCCATCGGGGGCAGGCAAAACCACGCTTTCGCGCAAATTGCTTGAGGCGGACGATGATATCAAACTGTCAGTTTCCGCCACAACCCGCCCTCCCCGCCCCGGCGAAGTGGACGGCGTGCATTATCAATTTGTCTCCGATGCAACCTTTGACCGGATGGTTGAGGAAGATGACTTTTATGAATGGGCCCATGTTTTTCACCACCGCTATGGCACGCCCAAAGGCGCCATTCGCGAAGGGTTGAAGGATGGTCAGGATTACCTGTTCGACATTGATTGGCAGGGCACGCAGCAGCTTTATCAAAAAGACCAACAGGATGTGGTCAGTGTGTTTATCCTGCCGCCAAGCCTCGATGAACTGCGCCGCCGCCTTGAAAGCCGCGCGCAGGATAGCAGCGATGTGATCGACAGCCGCATGGAGCGCGCCCGCGCAGAAATCAGCCACTGGGCCGAATATGATTACGTCGTGATCAACGATAATGTCGATGAATGTTTCGACCGCGTGCGCGAAGTGCTGGACGCGGAACGCATGCGCCGTACGCGGCAGACCGGCCTGATCCCGTTTGTGCGCGAATTGATGGGGTAATAAAACACCCTAACGACATGTCCGCTTACGACCCGATTGCGGACATCCGAGGGCCGGGGGTGACTGCGGGTTACGTGCCTGTTAGGTGAGACCGATAATGGCGATCGGAAGTCGATCAGCCTTCAGGAGAGTATGCATGCTTTTTCACACCATGGTCGGATCGAACGACATTGAACAATCCAAGCGTTTCTACGACACGGTGCTCGGCACCTTGGGTGCAGGGGAAGGGACGCGGAACATCGCCGACAGCGGCCATACCCGTCTGATCTACAATAACGGCAACGGAACCAACTTCATCGTCAGCCAGCCAATCAACGACGAACCGGCAAGCGTCGCCAACGGCAGCACAGTCGCCTTTTCCTGCGACTCGCCCGAGCAGGTGAAGCAGCTTCACGATACCGCCGTTGCCGCTGGCGGAACCTCGATCGAAGCTCCGCCCGGACCGCGCGAAACTGCCTCCATGGGCACCATCGAACTGGCCTATTTTCGTGATCCCGACGGCAACAAACTGTGCGGAATTCATTTTCCTGCCTGATCCGTCCGGCACGGGTCTGCTTCTAAAAATAGCGGACTTCGAGCATGCGATCCGGCGAATGTCCGCTTTCCATCCCACTTTGGAACGTTCGCTGCAGCCCGGTAAGGCTCCCGAAAGCTGTCCGGCTGGTATCGCGTGAAATGACCTGAAAGCGGACAGGCAGGAAACGACCCAATTGCGGACGTTCATCACGTTGTGATCGGACACGTTCAAGCAACGGAAAAACTGAGAAACTCATTCATGATCAAGTTCTTCTTCATCTCGTTGGCTCTTTGGGATCATTGCCATCGCAATGGCGACCACCACCCCAAACACCTGCAGAATGCTCAAAGGAATGGCCCATAGAGGAGACCATCCCGTCGCCTTCAAGATTACAGCGGAAAAGAGCCCGAAGATGAAGATGCCAAAAAATCCAAGACCGCCGACAGCTATAAACGCTAGCATGGCAACTAGGTCGGAATTGAGCAAGTCGTGCATCGAGGTAGGTTAGACGTGCTTTCGACTTTAGGTCAATGAGGCTATCTTCGATCCCTACGGACACGCCTAAGTAGGATGGCCGGTTACACGCTATGACCGCTTTCCACCCCATTGCGGACATTCAAGGCGGCGTGCTCGGTCCTGCATCGGGGCTCCATCCCGAATTACCGCGTCTTCCTTTGGTTTTCCTACTTCGCGGCGAGCCTCTATCCGTGGATTTGCTCTTTCCCATTGTCGGTACGCCTGCCCGCCTCCCCGCCTCTGCTCCCTAAGCGGTGCGGCAAGATAAAGTTGGACAGTTGTCACCTGTGTCCTACTTGATGTTTTGGTATATAAATTAGAGGTTTAACCCTGTAGGAACCGCATGACATGTTGGAGAATGTGTCACCCGTTGCCTACAGGCCAGGCACAAAAAAGGCCGCCTGATTGCTCCGGCGGCCTTTCTCGAATTTGTTTGATGATGCCCGCGTTAGCCTGCCGGATCGTTGAACATCGCTGGAAGAGCCGCATTCACGACGCCGCCATCGACGGTAACGGTGTCGCCGATCACATAATCGCCTGCGCGGCTGCACAGATAGATCGCGGCGGCGGCCATGTCTTCCTTGGTACCGACGCGTTTTGCAGGGATCATCGCCGCCGATGCGTCTGGCGCGTTTTTCGCAGCCTTGTTCATCTCGCTCGGGAATGCGCCCGGCGCGATTGATGTGACGATGATATTGTCCTGAATAAGACGCGCAGCCATCCGCCGCGTCAGCTGGATCACCGCAGCTTTCGATGCCTGATACGGATAGGTTTCCCACGGATTGATCCGTTGACCATCAATCGAGGACACGTGGATCACCTTTGCTGGATGTCCGGATTTTCCGCCCGCGACCAGAAGATCGTGCAGCTTTTGCGTCAGAAAGAACGGCGTCTTGACGTTCAGATCCATCGTGCGGTGCCAACCTGCTTCGCTGAATTCGAGGTATGGCTGGCCCCATGCAGCGCCGGCATTGTTGATCAGAATGTCGAGCTTGTCTTCGCGCTTGGCCATTTCATCGGCGAGCGATTGCATCCCGTCCATCTGGCTAAGATCGGCAGGAATACCGATGACCTTGTCTTCGCCAAACTCGGCGATGGTTTCCTGCATCTGCTCAACCTTGCGCGCCGAGATATAAACCCGCGCACAGCCCGCCGCGAGCAAGCCTTCGACGAACATTTTGCCGATGCCGCGGCTGCCGCCGGTGACCAGTGCAACGCGGCCATCAAGGCCAAAAAGTGATTGAATATCCATGATTAATACCCGTTCAGTTCTGCAACGCGATTGGCGTGGAAATACGCATCGCCGAGGAATTCCTGCAAAGCGCGATCACGCTTCATATACAGGCCGATATCGTATTCGTCAGTCATGCCGATGCCGCCGTGCATCTGCACGCCTTCTTTTACAGCAAGGCCTGCGGTTCTGGCGACTTTCGCCTTGGCGACCGAGCTCATCAGTTCGGCTTTTTCGCTGCCACCATCAAGCAATTGCTGCGCTTTGATCACCGCCGCACGGGCGATTTCAACTTCGGAATAAAGGTGCGAAGCGCGGTGTTGCAGAGCCTGAAACTCTCCGATCAGCTTGCCGAATTGTTTGCGCTGTTTCAGGTAATCAACGGTCAAATCCATTGCGCCGCGGGCAACGCCCACGCCTTCGGCAGCGGCGCCGATCCGCCCTGCGGTGAGCATGGCGTTCAACACTTCGCGCCCGCCATCGACCTCGCCGATGACTGCGTCGCCATCCAGATCGACACCGTCAAATTTGGTGTGGGTGGCCATCGAACTGTCAACAAGACGAACCGAGTTGTGGCTCATATTCGCGGCATCCTTTGGAACCGCGAATAAAGTGATGCCGTCTTCATCGTCATCAGAACCGCTGGTCCGTGCGGCGACAACGAGCATATCTGCGCTCGCGCCCTGAATTACAAAGCTCTTGGAACCGGACAATTTGAAACCGTTGCCAGATCTTTCAGCGCGAGTGGTAATGCGGCTGGGGCGGTGCTTTGCAGTTTCATCAATAGCGACCGCAAACACGCTTTCGCCTTCGATCAGGCCTGGCAGATAGCGGCCTTTCAGATCGTTCGATCCGTGTTTCAAAGCGGTTGCAGCCAGAACGGACGATGTCAGAAACGGTGACGGTGTCAGGTTGCGGCCAATCTCTTCGAGCACGATGCCCGCTTCGACATGGCCCATACCAAGCCCGCCATCGTCTTCACCAACCAGCATTCCGGTAAAGCCCATTTCGGCCATCTGCTTCCACAATCCATGGCCAAAGCCATCGGGGCAATCACGGTCGCGCCAGTGACGCAGTTGGTCTTTGATATTGCCTTGCTCGGCCATGAAACTGGTCGCGGTATCGGCCAGCATCGCCTGATCTTCATCGTGATAAAGGGGCATATCCCTTGTTCCTCTTCCGGAAATTGTTTTATGCGGGCCGCCCTCGTTGATGGCGGGGCGGCCCTGCTGAAATGTTGGAGTGAATTAGGCGCCCGGCAGATCAAGAATGCGCTTGGAAATCACATTGAGCATGACTTCCGAGGTGCCGCCTTCGATCGAGTTAGCCTTGGTCCGCAGCCAATTGCGCGATGGCTTGCCGCCGCCGGTTTCTTCGCTTTCCCATTCAAGACTGCGCGATCCGCCCGCTGACATCATCAATTCGTGACGCCGCTTGTTCAGCTCGGTTCCGGCATATTTCATCATGTTCGGCTGTGCCGGATGCGCTTTACCGACCTTGATCTCGTCGAGGAATTTCTCACCCATCGCGCCGTAAGCCAGCGCATCGACATCAAACATGGCGAGCTCTGCGCGCAGCACCGGATCAAGCTCGTCACCGGATTTGGCAACATGGCGCGACATTGCCGAACCGACTGTTCCGGTGTTGCCGCCATCGGCGCCTGAAATCATCTCACGCTCATGACCGAGCAGATATTTGGCCACGTCCCAGCCGCGATTGATCTCTCCGACATAGGCCGGAATACCTTCGCCATATGACTTGGGTACCTTCACATCTTCCATGAAAGTTTCGCAGAACGGGGAATTGCCGCTGATCAGTTTGATCGGCTTGGTCGAGCAGCCTTCGCTGGCTGTGTCGAACAGCATGAAGGTGATGCCTTTATACTTGTTCTCTTTATCGGTCCGCACCAGACAGAAAATCCAGTCGGCTTGGTCAGCATAGGATGTCCAGACCTTTTGACCGTTGACGACCCAGTGATCGCCTTTGTCTTCGCCATAAGTCTGCAAGCTGACGAGGTCGCTGCCCGAACCGGGCTCCGAATATCCCTGACACCAGCGGATTTCACCACGGGCGATCTGGCCAAGGAAATGTTTCTTCTGTTCTTCGGTGCCGAAATGCAGCAGCGCCGGGCCGAGCATCCAGATGCCGAACGAGCTGAGCGGCGGGCGGGCGCTGATGCGGCTCATTTCCTGACGCAGCACTTTGGCTTCGGCAGGGGCAAGGCCCGCGCCGCCATATTCTTTCGGCCATGCAGGCACGGTGTAGCCTTTGGCGAGACAGGCATCGAACCACGCTTTCTGTGCGTCATTCTTGAACTTCGCGCGGCGACCGCCCCAATAAACGTCCTCTTCATCGCGGACGGGCTGGCGCATTTCGGCCGGGCAGTTGGCCTCCAGCCAGGTGCGGGTTTCTGCGCGGAATGTTTCTAGATCGGACATGTGCCGACTCTCCTCTGTGTAATCCCAATTGACGCTCACGTTATGGGAAGATTGGGTCTCGCCGCAAGCGCCGAAATCGCACAATCGCTGTGAATGGCGATGCCGTAACGTCAAACAGGTTTCATTTCGCTATGGATTGACGCGCGAGCCAGCGGCCTTAGGTTTGCGATGGATGAGTTGGGAGAGAGATGTGACGGGATTCGGTGATGGCTGCTGGGAAAAAAGGTGCCAAACGTGAGCCTTGTTCCGGGTAAGCTGCCTTTGCGGCTAAAACTGATCCATGGTTTTGGCGCAGTAGCGTTTGGCGTCAAAGACACCGGTTTTTCTTTCTTCCTGCTGCTGTTTTACAACCAAGTGCTGGGCATGGAGGCTTGGCTGGTCAGCCTTGCACTTTTGATCGCCCTGCTGGTCGATGCGGTCGTCGATCCGATCCTCGGCAATCTGTCCGACCGAACATACACCAAATGGGGCAGACGTCTTCCGTGGCTATATGCCGCCCCGATCCCGCTGGCCTTTGCATGGGTATTGCTATGGTCACCGCCGGGCGGAGAGGCTCCGAGTTTTCTCGGGCTGGTCGGGATTGCTGTTGTTGTGCGTATTCTGCTTTCAGCTTGTGAGGTCCCATCGATTTCACTGCTGCCGGAAATCACGTCGGATTACGTCGAGCGGACAACATTGTTCCGGTATCGTTACCTGTCCGGGTGGCTCGGCGGGTTGTTCATGATGGTGCTTGCGTACAGCGTATTTTTGTCCGGCGAGAACGGGCTGTTGCAACGCGAAGGCTATTTCAGCTTTGGTCTGTTCGGCGGGATATTGATGGTCATATCTGTCATGGGTTCCGCGATTGGCCAGCACAAGCTGGTGGCCAATCTGCCTGCGACCAAACCGCCACCTTTCAGCATCAAAGCCTGCTTTGCGGAGATTTATGAAGCTTTCAGCGAGAAAGCATTCCTGATCTTTGCTGCGGGCGGATTGGCCGCTTACATCAGTCAGGGCATGAGCTTTTCCATGTCGAATTATCTCAACGTGTTCGTCTGGCGGCTTGATGCGACGCCGCTTGGAGAAGGCGGCGCGACGATGCTGGACATTTATCCGCTGGCGCTGTTCCTGTCGGTAATCGTGATGTTCTTTATTGTCGGGCCATTGCATCACCGGCTTGGCAAACCGAAAAGCGCTGCGATGTCTGCAATTGGCTCTTTGGTGATCCTGTTGTCCCCGTATGGCGCGCTGCTGGCCGGGATATGGCCGGATACCGGCACATTCGCCTCTGCCATGCTGCTTTACGCCTTGCTGATCCCCGGCAACGCATTGGCCATTACGGTTATGATTTCGGCTTCCTCGATGATTGCCGAGATTGTGGAGGCCTATCAAGAACGCACAGGCAAACGGGCCGAAGGCGCGTTTTATTCGGGCAACTGGCTGGTGCAGAAATGCGCAACCGGGGTCGGCATCTTTCTCTCAGGCCAATTCCTGTCTTTGGCGCAGCTTTCCCCGTCCGCCGATCCGACCGCCGTTCCGCAATCGGTGATCGCTGATTTGGTTGTGTATTTCGGCATCGCGACGGTCTTGCTCGCGCTGATCGCGGCATATTGGCTCGGCCGTTTCCCCATCAATCGCGAAGATCATGAGGCGCGTGTTGCGGCGATGAACGCTGCGGCGATGCCTGCCCCTGTAGAACCCTCGCCCCCAATTCGGCGGTAACAAATGAGAGCTTGGCGCGGCTGCCTGGCTCTGCCACGGTCGCCATCAACAGATTCGATTTCAATTAGAGACTAGAGAGGAAACCCCGATGGATTTTCAGCCTACAGAACGTCAGGTTTATTGGCGCGACCGCGTGCGCGATTTTATCGAGACGCATGTGCGCCCGAACATGGACATTTACAAAACGCAGGACGCAGAGGGTGACCGCTGGAAGGTGATCCAGATCATCGAAGACAAAAAGAAACTCGCCAAAGAAGCGGGCATCTGGAACCTCTTCATGCCCCCCCGCAACGAAGGCCATCACCATGTCGAGGAAACATTCGAGTTTGAAGGCCCTGGCCTGACCAACCTCGAATACGCCTTGTGCGCAGAAGAAATGGGCCGGATCGGATGGGCAAGCGAAGTCTTCAATTGCTCCGCACCCGATACCGGAAACATGGAAGTGTTCCACCGCTACGGCACGATTGAGCAAAAGGAACAGTGGCTGCGCCCGATCATGAACGGCGAAATTCGTTCTGCCTTCCTGATGACCGAGCCATTTACGGCGTCTTCCGACGCGACCAATATCGAAACCCGCATTGAGCGTGACGGCGATGAATATGTCATCAACGGCCGCAAATGGTGGTCTTCGGGTCTGGGCGATCCGCGCTGCAAAGTCTCCATCGTGATGGGTAAGACCGATCCGACTGCGGGCCGCCATGCACAACAATCCATGCTGTTGATGCCAAACGATGCGCCGGGCGTGAACATCATCCGCCACCTGCCGGTATTCGGATATGACGATGCCCCGCACGGCCATATGGAAGTCGAAATGAAGGACGTTCGCGTCCCTGCTAGCAACATGTTGCTCGGCGAAGGGCGCGGTTTCGAGATCGCTCAAGGGCGCCTCGGCCCAGGCCGCATCCACCACTGCATGCGGACAATCGGCGTGGCAGAGGAAGCGCTCGCAAAAATGTGCAAGCGCCTGCAAGAGCGTGAAGCCTTCGGCAAACCGATTTACAAGCATTCGGTCTGGGAAGAGCGCGTTGCGCGCGCCCGTATCGATATCGACATGACCCGTCTGCTCTGCCTGAAAGCGGCCGATATGATGGACAAGGTCGGCAACAAATCGGCCAAGCAAGAAATCGCGATGATCAAGGTTCAGGCGCCGAATATGGCTCTGAAAATTATCGATGACGCGATTCAGGCCCATGGCGGCGGCGGCGTGTCGAACGATTATGGACTCGCCAACGCTTACGCGCATCAGCGTACGCTGCGTCTGGCCGACGGTCCTGACGAAGTTCACGCTCGCTCGATCGCGCGCATGGAATTCGGCAAGCATGTTCCCGAAGCCGGACCGACAGCCAACGCCCTTCGCGGTGACAGCGGGCGTGCGGCCAATGACAGCGGCAATCTGAGCTCAGGCGATATGGGCGCAACGCGCTAAGCCGCGCGCTAGGGAGAGAGGCCTGACATGGCGAAAGCAGCAATTCTGGAAACTCCGGGTGAAGGACTTGTGATCGGAGAGGTAGAATACTCCGATCCCGCCCCTCATGAGGTTTTGATCGACACCAAAGCGTGCGGTCTGTGCCATTCCGATCTGCATTTTATCGACGGAGCGTATCCACATGCGCTTCCGGCGGTACCGGGACACGAGGCCGCCGGTATCGTGCGGGCAGTGGGCAGCGAAGTGCGCACAGTGAAGCCGGGCGATCACGTGGTCTCCTGTCTCAGCGCATTTTGCGGAACCTGCGAGTTTTGTGTCACGGGCCGAATGGCTCTTTGCCTTGGCGGGGCGACCCGCCGCGGCAAAGGCGATGCCCCGCGCATGACCCGCGCCGATGGTTCACCGCTTGCACAGATGTTGAATCTCTCCGCTTTGTCAGAACAAATGTTGATCCACGAAAATGCGTGCGTCGCGATTGACAAAGATATGCCACTGGACCGCGCCGCTGTAATTGGCTGCGCGGTCACCACGGGTGCTGGCACGATCTTCAATGCCTGCAATGTAACGCCTGGTGAAACCGTGCTGGTGGTGGGATGCGGCGGGGTCGGCCTTGCCACCATCAATGCGGCCAAGATTGCGGGCGCTGGAAAAGTTATCGCCGCTGATCCGCTTCCGGAAAAGCGGGCTTTGGCCGCAACCCTAGGAGCGACACATACCGTCGATGCGATGGCAGATGACGCGGTCAAACAGATCATGGAAATCTCGGGCGGCGGCGTTGATTGGGGTATCGAAGCGGTGGGCCGTCAGGCCTCCGCCGATCTTGCCGTCGCCAGCCTTCGCCGCGGCGGGACAGCCGTGATCCTCGGCATGATGCCGCTGGATTGCAAGGTCGGCCTTGGCGCGATGGATTTGCTCGGCGGTAAAAAGCTGATGGGTGCGATCATGGGAATGAACCATTTCCCGGTTGATTTGCCCCGCCTCGTGGATTTCTACATGCGCGGGCTGCTCGATCTCGACACGATCATCGCTGAAAGGATCAGTCTTGACGATGTGAACGCCGGTTTTGATAAAATGCGCGCAGGAAGCCATGCCCGCAGTGTGGTAATGTTCGACTGATGGATATTGATTTCGATGGATATTGATTTCGACAAGGAAATGGTCGGCACGGTCGAAGTGCCAGACGCTGACAAGTTGGACATGGATAAACTGACGGCATGGTTCAAAGCCAATGTCGAAGGTTTCGAAGGCCCGATCAGCTACACCAAGTTCAAAGGCGGGCAGTCGAACCCGACCTATAAAATCGAAACGCCGCGCGCCAATTACGTGCTGCGCCGCCAACCATTTGGGAAATTGCTGCCAAGCGCACATGCAGTCGATCGTGAATACAAGGCGATGACCGGATTGTACCCTACCGGTTTTCCTGTTCCGAAGACGTATGGCCTGTGCGACGATCCCGACGTGATCGGATCGATGTTTTTCGTGATGAGCATGGCCGACGGACGCTCCTTGTGGAACGGCGCGTTGCCAAACAGCTCACCAACAGAACGCCGCGAGCTTTATAACGCATTGATCGACACAATCGCCGATCTGCATCTTAACAAGCCCGAGGAAATCGGCCTTGGCGATTACGGCAAACCGACCGATTATTGCGCGCGCCAGATCGCGCGCTGGTCAAAACAATATAAGCTGTCCGAAACCGAGCACATGCCGGAGATGGAAAAGCTGATTGAATGGTTACCGCAAACCATCCCGCCCCAGCACGGTAACTCTGTGGTCCATGGCGATTACCGCCTCGACAATGTGATCTTTCACAAGACGGAAAGCCGTGTGATTGCGGTGCTGGATTGGGAGCTTTCTACGCTGGGAGATCCGATTGCCGATTTCAGCTATCTGATGCTCAACTGGTTTCAGCCTTCCGATGATGGGCGCGCAGGATTGCTGGGCCTTGATCTGGAAAAACTGGGCATTCCCACAGTCGAACAAGCTGTCGAACGCTATGTCGCGCGCACCGGTTATCCGGTGCCGCCGATGGATTGGTATTTTGCCTACAACCTGTTCCGGCTTGCCGGCATTATGCAAGGCATCAAAAAGCGCGTTATCGATGGCACCGCATCATCTGCTCATGCGAAGGCGATGAGCGACCGCGTGTCACCGCTGGTCGAGCGGGCGGCGCAGTTCGCCCGCGCCGCCGGGATGCCCGATTAAGCAAGCCTTTTAGAAAGAAGCATTGAAGCTTACGAGCGCGCCCATATCGCTGGGTGCGCTCGAAAAGTGTCCGGGCTCATGCCGGTAAAACACGCTTGCACGCGCATACCCGATGAACAGCGGCGAGCCCCAGGTAAACTCTCCCATCAACTCGCGGCCTTCGGGTGAAAGCGACAGTGTTTGACGGCCGATAATCGGCGCCTCGGTTGCGTAGTCATACGCCACCGGCAGAACCAAATTCAAACCGCCGCCGCTGACCCGCAAAGGCTGGCTGATGCGGAAACCGACAGTGTCGCTCGCGCTGAAAGCCCGGTTACGAGTGACGTCGAGAGACCAGGCATTGCTTAGCAATTGCGATCCACCGCCCAGCAATTCGCCGCCGCGCGGGCGCGTCAGCCCCGCCCTGCCCGATGCGCCAAACCGCCAGTTCGGAGCAAACCGCCACGCCGCATCCGCATCCGCAAACACCGTATTGGCACCGCGCAGGCCCAGTGCAGCATTGAAATGGCCGCCGAGCAATGTGCTATCTTCAGACAGCCAAGTCAGCGCGGTATTGATGGCAAGATCGCCAAAATCGCGATCTGCGGCCAATCCTGCGCTTTGTGTTGGTCGGCGTTCACGTACGCCGAAAACGACATCGCTTGCCCGGCGATTATCGCCAAGCCATGCCCGGCCGCTTTCGGCAGAAAGGGTTAAACCCCACTGCCCAAGCTCGCGGCGCGCGGCAAAAGACACGTCGCTCGTGGCGAGAAATCCGGCATCAGCTCCGGCGCGCGGGGCAATCGCAAAAGCGGGACGATCAGCACCCTGAAGCTGCGCGACCAGCCCGTTTGAGCCTTGCGAAATGGCAAAACCGAGCTGAAGATCGGGAGCGATTTTTGCGGCAACGCGCGCTGCCAAGACCCGAGCGCCCAAGGCTTCTTCGGGTGTAAGCTGCAATTCGTTGGACCATGCAAGCCCCGCTGCGCGGTCACTTTCTCCAACGGTAACAGCCAGCGACAAGCCATTGCCGCCAGCCCTGCGTGTGAAACCGCCTTGTTGCACAGCACCGCGCAACCTTTGGACTTGCGCCGCATTTTGCGTCTGATTGCCCAAAGCAGCGGTATAAGCCCGGCTGTATTCATCCAGCACAACTGTATTGATGGATGCGCCCGACAAAGCATCACCCATTGCTGCTGATCCGAGCGCAAAATTATCCGCCAGCGCGAGCGCATTGTCTGTTCCAGCAACCGTAGTTGTTCCAGATGGCGCAATCGCTGCGGCAATATCCAAAATGCCTGTCCCAAACACAGCGTCCGTTCCCGGAGCGCCCGCATCGCGCGCTGTATTCAACAGGATCTCGACGATCTGCTGCGCTGTCAGATTAGGGAACGCCTGAGCCAGCAAGGCGACCGCGCCGGAAACCTGCGGGGCAGCAAAACTGGTCCCTGAAAATACAGTTACAAACTGCTGACCATCCACATTTTCGACAAACAGCTCGCCGTCATCATAGACGCAGCAAACCCGTTCACCCAAGGCACTCAGATAGAAGGCGGCATCGTTGCCTGCGCGGTTGCTGAAATCGGAAATTTCACGTTGATCATCGACCGATCCAACAATGATGACATTGCCGTTGCCGGCGTCCAGAATGCTCGCTGCAAACGGATCTGGTTGATCGGGATCGATCCCCGCCTCTGATCCGTCTCCGCCATTACCGGCAGCGACAATCACGACTATACCGACGGATGCCGCCCGGCCCACGGCATCAACAACGGATCGGGATGCCGCGCTGCCGCCAAGGCTTAGATTGATGACAGTCGCACCTGCATCAATAGCGACCTGGATTCCAGCTGCGATATTGCTGTCATCAAACGAACAGCCAAGGGTTGGATCATCGGGCGTGTCGGTCCCGCATGATCCGATGCTGTCGGCGCGCAGAGCAAGCAATTGCGCATCGAACGCAATCCCTACGACACCCGTGCCATCGCGAGCAGCAGCCGCAATTAGGGCAACATTGGTGCCATGATCGTCCTCGGGGTCCACCCCGCGATTGCCCGCGACATCTTGTGATAGCGGGTGGAGACGCCCTTCGAATTCCGGACTATCGCTGTCTGCGCCGGTATCGACGACCGCGATGATCTCTCCGCTACCAGTGAAATTTTGACGCCATGCTTCGACCACACCGTGAAACTCTGGCCCATCGGAGCGCCTGAATTCAGCGGTATTGAAATCGCCGGTCGGCGGAGAAGGCGGCGGCGGTGGGGGTGGCGGCGGCGGAGCAGGCGGCGGCGGCGGTGTTGGAGGCGGTACCGAGGAGATGGGCGTGTTTGAGCTTGGCCCTCCCCCGCCGCACGCGCTGAGCGCCGCGCACACTGTGGCAGCAACCGCAGCTTTGCCAACAACGCTCCAACTGATCGGAGCGCGCGCGTCATGGTTTGGTAGAAAGGCATGGCGAGGGGTGGCTGGCATGGATGCGACCTTATGTTGAAAACCCCCGCGCAATACTAAACGTAGGTTGCGCATAAGCACAAGAGAACATTGCAATCGTTGCTATCGACTTGTCGGACCGGCTTTCCGCGTCTAGCAGCGGCGATGCTCATCTGATCAAACGTGCCAGAGGAAACATGACAGAAACACTCATTGCCGATATCGAAACCGCTTGGGATAATCGCTCCGAAATCACTCCGGGCAGCGACGTTCGCCATTCTGTGAATGAAGCCCTCACCATGCTGGATGACGGCACAGCGCGGGTCGCGGAGCCTGATGGCCATGGCGGCTGGCACGTCAATCAATGGCTGAAAAAGGCGGTGCTCCTGTCATTTCGCCTGCGCGACAATGGCATCATGGAAGGCGCGTCAGCCGGCGAGCGCGCATTCGACAAGGTCCCTAACAAGTTCGCAGGATGGGGTGAAAACCGCTTTCGTGAGGCTGGTTTCCGGGTTGTGCCCGGTGCAGTCGCTCGGCGCGGCAGCTTTATCGGAAAAGGCGCCGTTTTGATGCCGAGTTTCGTCAATATCGGCGCTTATGTTGATGAAGGCACGATGGTTGATACCTGGGCCACTGTTGGTTCATGCGCCCAAATCGGCAAAAACGTACATATTTCGGGCGGCGCTGGAATTGGCGGCGTTCTTGAGCCGCTTCAGGCGGGACCGGTCATTATCGGTGATGGCGCATTCATTGGTGCCCGAAGCGAAGTCGCCGAAGGCGTGCGGGTTGGCGAAGGGGCCGTGCTTTCGATGGGTGTCTATCTCGGCGCATCGACCAAGATTGTAGACCGCGCCACGGGTGAAATTCACATGGGCGAAGTGCCTCCCTATGCTGTTGTTGTGCCGGGCGCATTGCCGGGTAAACCGCTGCCTGACGGTTCGCCGGGGCCTTCGCTTTATTGCGCAGTCATCGTCAAAACAGTGGACGCGCAGACGCGCTCCAAGACCGGAATTAACGAGCTGCTACGCGATTAATCTGGAACGAGGCCTTTCGCGCACCGTTTCAATCAATATAATCGAAATACCGGAGGGCACATGGCCGACAATAAAGATGAAATTCACATAGAAGACGACGATGCACGCGCTGCGCATACCACAGGTAAGATGCGGTATGTGCTCGGCATCGGGCTGCTCATCGCGATCATTGCGATGACCGTGGTCTGGATTCTGCCGTATCTCACAGGAGTTACGCGGTAAAACGTGATGGCGGGCGGAACCACGCCCGCCGTTACTCATTGATTTCCTGAGACTTCAGGAGATAACGATGAGCAATCCGAATAGCTTCCAGACGGGTCAATACGTCAAATGGAATTGGGGTAACGGCGAAGGCAAAGGCCAGATCGTCGATCGCTTCGAAAGCGAAGTATCACGGACCCTGCAAGGCACAGAGGTCACCCGAAATGGTGATTCTGATAATCCCGCTTATCTCATCAAACAGCAAGATGGCGACGAAGTGCTTAAGCTTGGTAGCGAGCTTGAGGCACAAGATTGATGCCCAAAGCGACAAGCAAAGCGCAGCAACAGGCCGCAGGTGCCGCCCTTTCGGCAAAGCAAGGCGACCTGGACAAATCCGACCTTCAAGGTGCCTCGATCGAAATGTTCGAAAGCATGGCTGAGGATGAGTTGGAGGAAATGGCCTCCACCCCTCACGATGAACTACCGGAGACAGCCGCCGAGGGCTGAACCCGGTTCAGGGTGCTACTCCTGCGTCTGTAGGATGGTTTCGATTGGCAGTTCATCGGCAACACCCGCAGCATATTGCTCGGCATCTCTCAGCGCGCGAATTGCATTGCGGCTGGATATCATTTCAAGCTCGACTTGCGAATAACCGCGCCGGGCGAGCTCGGCAAACAAGGCCGGATAGCCGGTCACGTCTTCCATACCCAAAGGGCCGGTTGGCATCCCGTCATAATCCGCGCCAATGCCGATATACTCCACCCCCGCGACCGATTTGATATGGTCGATATGGTCCGCCATGTGGCTGATCATGGTCTGCGGCTCGGGATTGGCAGCATCCCATTCCGCCATCGCGCGGGCCCAGATGTCTGGTTGACCACGATAAAGCGACATTTGACGGGCAACCTCTGCTTCGCGCTCCGCATACCATTGACGGTTCTCATCATTCAAAAAGCCGGGCAAGCCAACCACCATCACAACCCCGCCATTGGCAGGCAGACGCGCCAGGACGCTATCGGGAACGTTGCGCGCATGGCCGTTTATCGCGCGGGCCCCGGAATGGCTGAAGATGACAGGCGATTTCGCCACATCAAGAACGTCCAGCATAGTCTCTTCGCTGACATGGCTTAGATCGACCAACATGCCGATCCGGTTCATTTCGCGGATCACATCCTTGCCAAAGTCGCTCAAACCGCCATGCTCGGGCCTGTCGGTTGCGCTGTCTGCCCACGGTGTGTTGGAAGAGTGCGTGAGTGTCATATACCGCGCGCCAAGTGCATACATCTGGCGCAGCACGGCGAGGCTCGACCCGATCGAGTGCCCCCCCTCCATACCCAGCATCGACGCGACTTTGCCATTCGCCATAGCGGTTTCCAGCTGATCCGCTGTCTCCGCATAGCTCAAGCTATCGGGATACCGCGCAATCAGGCGCTTCATGACGTCAATTTGTTCCATCGTCATCTGAACCGCTTCGGGTTCGGTTAGGCTAGCAGGCACATAAACCGACCAATATTGCGCGCCCACCTTCCCTTTGGCCAGCCGGTTGAGATCGGTGTGCATCACGCGGCCTTGCGGATGGGTCTCTCCGGTATTCAGAGTATCGGTGAAGTTAAAATTGTTGATCTGATTATCAAACCGCGATCGCAGCTGGATCGGCACGTCGTTGTGGCCATCAAACACAGGCGCTGCGTCCAGAGCCGCATTCGCCAGCGCCTCAGCCGGGTCTATCGCGACCGCCGGATCATCTTGACCGCTCATGCTTTGCGCGAAAGCGGGAACAGCAAGGCAGGTTGCGATGGCGGCGAGTGAAAGAGCGCGGTATGACATTAAAAATGGAACTCCCGTAAAAAGGGGCACAGACAAGGACACAGATGTAGCCATGAACGATAGCGCGGACGCACTGATCAAACAATTGCAGCTACAACCTCATCCCGAAGGCGGATGGTACCGCGAAACGTGGCGCGCAGGCGATGATTCCACTGGCCGAGCGCGCGGTACCGCGATCATCTTTCTTTTGAAGGCTGGTGAAAACTCGCATTGGCACAGGGTTGATGCCGATGAACTGTGGCTGTGGCAATCGGGCGATCCGTTGGAGCTGCGATTGTCCATGACAGATGCCGGACCGGTGCAAACCCTGACGCTTGGCAAAGGCTTTGACGATGGCGAGAATCTCCAAGGTCTGATCCCGTCAGGCGGCTGGCAAGCGGCACGGTCCCGCACACCGCAGCATGACGCGGCAGGGTACACGCTCGTTTCATGCGTTGTCGTGCCAGGATTTGATTTTGCAGGATTTGAACTTGCCGCGCCGCAATGGGAACCAGGACAATGATCAAAACTATCCTTCGCGTGATACTCGCGCTGTTTTACGGGTATGCCGGCTACGCGCATCTTGTCCGGCCTGAACCCTTTTTGACTATCACGCCCGGCTGGGTGCCCTTTCCCGAGGCTGTGGTTTTATGGACAGGGGTGGCAGAGATTGCCGGCGCGGTCGGCCTTCTCCAGCCATTTTCCAAACAGTTACGGCAGGCTGCAGGCATTGGCCTTGCGCTTTATGCGCTATGTGTCTGGCCCGCCAATATCAATCATTTCGCGATGGATATGGCGCGCGCTGATGGCGGACTTGGACTTGGCTATCATATCCCGCGCATGATTGCTCAGCCGATCCTGATCTGGCTGGCCCTTTGGACGGGAGGTGTCGTCGGACCAAAAGCCAAAGTGCGGCAACCTTAAACAAAGAAACAGCGGCACAGGCCAATGCCCACGCCGCTGCTTCTTAACGTGCCTCAAGAGGCTTGGTACTTAGGTGAGGTGCTTTGACACCGCAGCTGTCATCTTGAACATCGAGATCTGATCTTTACCGATCACCGCGCCAAGCTTGGCATCGGGATTGATCTGACGTTTGTCTTTGTCATCCTGAAGGCTGTTGCCTTTGATGTATTCCCAGACTTTCGAAGTGACCTGTGCACGGGTCATCGGGCCTTTACCGATTACCGCTTCGAGTTCGCCTGAAAGTTGCACCGGTTTCTGTAGTGCGTTCGTCTTGCCAGCCATGGTATTTCTCCCTTTTATAACGGCAGGTTAGTTTAGTTCTTCTTCGTCCCACGCCGCACCGACATCGGCTTCGACGCCGGTGAAAGGTGCAGTAAGAACCGCGCACCCCGTGATCGACCCTTTTAAAGAGGCCACCAAATCGTCGCGACTTGCGCCGGGCATGAGTGTGAGCGGAAGCTCGGTTGCGAATAACTGGAACACGTAGTTGCGTGTCTTTCCTACCGGTGGATCCGGCAGCAGCCATTCAGAATTTCCAAGGTGGTTTTTACCTGTGCGAGGCGGAACTTCGCCTTCAAGCAGTTTGCCGCGCTGTCCGGCAAGACCCCAAACCAGCCAATGGCATTGCGGCACATCGCCATCTGTGGTCGCGTCTTCTACGATCAGGATCAGCTCTTGTGATCCCGCAGGAGGCGCAGTCCACTCCAGAGGCGGGGCCACTGCGTCTTCTTCTTTAGCGGTAAAACACGGATCAAGTTCTTCACCGGTATCAAATGCCGGACTGGACAGCACAAAGCCGCCGCGCCCGAAAGAACGCTTGTCTCCCAGCTGCGCAATCGCAAGGCCGGGATGCCGCGCAGCTTCGGGCAGATTGGGAGTGAGCCAATCGGGAAGTTCAGTCATGATTCTGTCTTTCCATATGTCTTTAGCTAGTCGGATATGGGGCAGTAAACGAGCCGCAAGGGCGCGATTTGCCCCGCTTTCTGCGGAAAACTCTGCAAATTCTCCCAAAAATACCTGAATTTACCTCCAGAGGCAGATCAAAGGCGTGTTCGGCCTTGCAGTCATAAATAGTCCATTGCATGGTCAGCGCCCGTTCTAAAGGCGTATTTGCCTTAATTTCCAAGCCAAAAATATCGAACCAATTCCCGGAGTCGCATTGCATGAATTTTGGTCGCACCGCCGTTTCAACAACGCTCGCTTTCGCGCTGGTCGCCTGCGGAGGCGGCGGTTCCGCGCCGCCGACGAATAACAATCCGGCACCCCCGCCAACCAGCTCACCTGCACCTTCGGCCTGTTCGATTGCCAATCAGCTGGATTTTGCCGATGCAGTCCTCGACGAATGGTATCTGTTCCCTAACCTGCTGGATAACACGGTCAGCCGCGACGGTATTTCGGACGTTCAAACCTATTTGAATGCGCGCGTGGCACCTGCACGCGCTCAAAACCGCGATCGCGGCTTTACCTTCGCCACGTCCATCGCCGAAGAAAACGCTTTGATCAGTTCCGGTTCAAGCGCAGGTTTCGGCATCCGGCTTGCCTATGACACCGTGAACAACCGCGTGTTCCTGTTGGAGGCGTTTGAGAACGGCAACGGATTTGGCGCTGGTATGGATCGCGGCACCGAACTGTTGGCAATCGGTACTGACACCAACAATCTTCAAACAGTGTCATCCCTGATGGCCGCTGGCGGCCCCCAATCTGTGGTCAATGCGCTCGGCCCGTCTGATGCCGGGGTCACGCGTGTCCTGCGCTTTGCACAAGCGGGCGGTGCAGTGATTGAGCAAGCGATTGCCAAAAGCGATTTTTCACTCGATCCGATTTCCGATCGTTATGGCGCGCTGGTTCTGAATGATGGCGGCAAAAAAGTCGGCTATATCAATTTGCGGACCTTTATCGTTTCGGACGCAGCCGACCAGTTGCGCGCGGCATTCGCGCAATTCGGGACAGAGGGCGTCACCGAGCTGATTATTGATTTCCGGTATAATGGCGGCGGTCTGGTTAGTGTTGCCGATACATTCGGCGATCTGATGGGGTCTGGCCGCATCAGTCAGATCTGGAGCGAAACGATCTTGCGGGCTTCAAAGTCCGAAGAAAACTCGACCCGCCGGTTTGAAACCGAACCCAACGCAATTCAGCCGACCAAAATCGCCTTTATCGGGCGGCGCAGCTCGGCTTCTGCCAGTGAGCTGGTGATGAACGCGATGATCCCATATGTGGATCCGGCAAACATCGCGCTTATCGGAGAGAACACATCGGGTAAGCCGGTTGGACAGTTTGGTTTCGACCTTGACGCCTGTGATCTGCGCGTTCGTGCCGTCACGTTCCAGACTGTCAATGCGGATGGCCGGGGTGAATACTTCTCCGGGATGGCCAGCGAAATGCCCAATACATGCCTGGCGAATGACGATATTTTCAACCCGCTGGGCAGCGCATCGGAAGCCTCAATTTCCACTGCACTGGATTTCCTTGCAGGGCGAAGCTGTACCGCAATCAGCGGGGGCACCGGGCAAACCACGCAAAGCGTTGGCGGCCGCGAAGTCTTGCAGCCTGAACGCCCCAATGCAGCGCAGTATGAAATTCCGGGTCTGTTCTAGAATCGTTAATCGGCGGCGGGGCGCTTAGCGCCAGTCTCGCCGCCGTTCGCACATGCGATGGCGGCGCTGATTACATTTTCGGCTGACGATGGCTTCGCGATAAGCGGCGCGTCCAAAGACCGGATGTGCTCGTCATGCCGATTGAGATCGCCCGAATGCAGGATAAACGGGATATCACGTTGTCTTAGCGCATCGGCGATTGGGAAACAGGTTTCCCCGCCGCCGAGCGAAACATCAAGCACCGCCACATCTATTGCATCTGGATTGTCGCCAATAATCGACATCGCATGGGTGCAATTGGTGGCTGTATGCACAGAGCAATGCCGATCCTCGGCTGCGAATTCCAAATCCATGAGGATCAATGGTTCGTCTTCAACGATGAGAAGGCGATAGGTCTGCGTCATGCGGCGTTCCGCGTGGGCACCTTCACCGTTACAAACAAACCGGTGTCGCGCCATTCACGGGTAATTGACCCACGCCCGCCTGAAAGCAGCCGGTCAACAATCGTGGTGCCAGTGCCCTTTTCAATGGCAGCTGAGTCCACTTTCGGGCCGCCGTGCTCTTCCCATGTAATCGCAAGCGCGCTGTCATCGTCAACAAGCGACCAATTGACCAAGACCCTGCCGCCTTCCGATGCCCATGCGCCGTGTTTTGTAGCGTTTGCAGCGAGTTCGTGCAGGATCAGGCCGACAATTGAAATGGTGGTGAACGGCATGCTCGCGCTCGTGCCATCGAACTTCAATCGTTCTTCATCGCGGTCATAAGGTGACAGGACAGCGCGGATTGCCTCGCCAATTTCGATGCTGCCGCTGGATGCATTATCCAAAGTGGTTTCGTAGGCGCGGCCCAATGCCTGAATACGCGAATTGATCTCGGCTGCCTCGCTTTGGATGCCGCGCATCCGGCCCGTGACATTGACGATGCCGGAAATCACCGCGAACATGTTCTTCATGCGGTGCGAAAGCTCTCGCGCCATTTCTTTGGCGTGCTGTTCTTCGGCGCGGGCAGCGCGGACATCCGAGACATCCCACTGGCTTCCGAAGAAATAGACCAGCTCGCCCCTGTCATTATAGATCGGGCCAAGGTGTAGCGCGTTCCAGAATGTCGTGCCATTCTTGCGATAGTTGAGCAATTCGACGACGACGACGTCTTCGTTCTCAATAGCTTTGCGGATCCGCGAAATTGGCTCCGGATCGGTTTTCGGCCCTTGGAGAAAACGGCAATTTCGGCCCAGGACCTCGTCTTCGGAATACCCGGTCAGTTGGCGAAATGCGCGATTGGCAAAAACAATCGGCAAATCTTCTGCATGCGGATCGCATAAAGAAATCGCCATGCGCGTTTGCGCCATGGCTTGTTCAAAAAGGACGCCTGATGCGCCGGAGAACCGGTCGCTCGCATTGCCTGCCTTAAATCTGTCAGGGGCATCATCGAAACGCATTGAGGCCTGGGAGACCCGCTGCGGTTCGCGTTCGTCATCAGTATTCACAAAACCTGCTTTCCCGTCGCGCCGGCCGCATTTGAGAAAGGCGGCGTAGCAACGGCCATTGTCCGTCTGTGATCGAACGTTAGTGCACAGGAGCCGTTCCGTGGAAATCGTCCATGTACGATGAATTGCACATCATATGCGGCGCATTGCTGCTCAGATTACTGAACAATTCCAATTCACTGCGCTGCAACACGGGGCTCAGAAAATTTTGCCGGCGCCCCCGCAAAATGCGGGATCAGTGACCCGCGCAGGATCTAAAGCGCGTTAGGACCCACTGATGCCGGCTCATCGCTGGTATAGCCGCACCCAAACAGCGTCACATCGCCCACCGACACGGTTGCGGTATAGGGATAAATCGCATCGCTCATCGTATCGCTGCACTCACCCGGCGTCAGCGCGATTTGCAAAGCTGCATCATCGAGTTCGCCTGAAAAGCCAAGCCCGTTATTGCCTTCAAACCGAGTGACCATCGCGGCAGTACCTGCGATGTTTTCCGGGGTGGTATAAGTCGCGGTGTATCCCATCCCCTCTGGAACGATCTGAAACCCCCAGAACGGCTCATTCCCAACCAGATTGATTGTCGCTTCTGGGCTGATGCCGCCGAATACCGCGCCATCTTCGTCAATTCCGTCGCTGGCCGAACACGCGGTGAGAAGGAGCACGCCTGTCAATGACACCCATTTCAATGACGTGCATCCTAATGCCCAACGGCGCTCTATCGTCAATTCATGCTGCATCGGGTCCGCATAACGCGGTGCCCTGTCAAACGCAAAAGGCGGACCCATCTGGGCCCGCCTTCGCGTGATCAATTATGATCTATCTCTTGTTGTGCGCGGCGATTACGCTGGCATCAGCACGGTGTCGATCACGTGGACGAGACCATTGGATGCTTCCACGTCTGTCGCGGTGACAGTCGCTGTTCCGCCAGCCGCATCGGTGAGGACCACTGCGCCGTCGACGATCGTCGCGGTCAATGTGCCGCCGTTTACGGTCGTTACGGTGTAGCCTTCTTCACCGGCACCTTCGATGGCTGCTGTCAGTGTTGCGGCGTCAACGGCGCCTTCGACAACGTGGTACGTCAGAATGCTTCCGAGCGTTTCGGTGTCGTTGGTGGTCAGCTCCGTCAGCGTTTCGGCTGGGATCTTTGCGAACGCATCATTGGTTGGCGCGAACACGGTGAACGGTCCTTCGCCCGAAAGCGTTTCACCAAGACCGGCGGCTGTTACGGCTGCGACCAAGGTCGAGAATGTTTCGTCGCCCTGTGCGACTTCGACAATGGTTCCAGCTGCAACGGCATCTTCGGCTACGGAAGTTTCGTCGGCAGTCATCGCGTCGCCGGTTTCGGCTTCTGGGGCACATGCTGCCAGTGCAAGAGCAATAGTCGATGCGAGAGTGATATTGAGCGTTTTCATAGGAAATCCTTGAATTTACATGTCGGTGTTGATTTTCGGGGCGGCGCGGAAGCCATGGGCAAAGCCTTTCCCCTTCATAACTACGAACGGACAAGCCGCTTGGATGTTCCAAAATATATGTCCTCGCCGTGAAATAATATTATGCGGCGCGGATTGAACGCTGCCCCGCCCGATCAGGAACCGTGAACCGAATACGCGGTTAAACGATCATGACTTTCACACCGACACGCGCTGCCGCCATCGCGCAGCTTAATCAATTTCTTCCCCGCGCAGGGCGACATTACGCCAATACACGCAACTACGATGACGGTGTTCCCGACAGCGGTATGCGGCAGAATGTCTCGCAATTGTCGCCCTGGCTTCACGCAGGCGTGATTTCAGAAGCGGAAGTCATCAATTGCGCCCTTGCCAACCATAGCAGCGACGCATCGGAAAAATTTGTCGCAGAGGTTTTCTGGCGCGTCTATTTCAAGGGATATCTGGAGCAGCGACCGGCAATCTGGCGCGACTATTGTAGTCAACGCAGCGATGCTATTGCGGCGCTGGACCGCAATGCCGGCCTGAAAAAAGCCTACACAGAGGCAATCGAGGGCCGAACCGGAATCGCAGCCTTTGACACATGGGCCCGCGAATTGACCGAGCATGGATACCTTCACAACCATGCACGCATGTGGTTCGCGAGCATTTGGATATTCACGCTTAAACTCGATTGGACGCTGGGTGCCGATTTCTTTGTGCGCCACCTGATGGATGGGGATGCGGCGTCAAACACGTTGAGCTGGCGGTGGGTTGGCGGCCTCCACACAAAAGGGAAAACCTATCAGGCCCGACCCGATAACATCGAGCGGTATACAGCGAACCAATCTGGCGGCCCGTTGACTGCGGAAGGATTGGCACAGGAGGCTGAGCCGCTCCAAGACAATCGCGAATATGCGCGGCAGGCGCTGGATCTGCCCGCACCATATGCCGAAAACACACTCGATCGGCCTTACGCCCTGCTCCTGCATGATGAAAACGCAAGCCATGTGCCGCTTAACCTGCCCTCTGCACCGTCGCTGATAATTGGAGCCGCGCGCCCTGATGCGCGATCAACCATGGCAGTTGGAGAGCCAGCCCGGGAATTTGCACAAACTGCAGTCAGTCTTGGCGTGGAAGAAGCGGCTCGTGCCTATGGCTGCGATGCGAAGTTTTGGAACAACGAAGGCGGGCTTGAAACCATCTTACGCGGCGCAAACTTGGATCGCATTGCCGTGCCGTACCTGCCGCAAGGCTGGACACGCGATGCGTTGATGCCTGAATTGTCGCCCATCATAGAGGCTGACCGGCTCGCAATTTTATTAGACGATCTGAACCGCGCAACATGGCCATTGGCCAAAGCCGGATTTTTCGGCGTGAAAAAGAAGATTCCGGATATCCTAGATGAGACGGGGATCAACGGCCTTTCTGTCGCTGTTTCATAAGTTACGACCATAAAGACACCGCCATTTGCGACAATCACTATGCTGCATATTTCAGCCTGCCACTAATTTCCCCTATCTCTTCTTCCAATTCTCATGCAGTAAACACGGCAGGGTGCGCAAAATCTAACGATCTCTATTCGAGTTCAAGGGGGAAATTTATGTGGGTAATGAAAAGCACTGATGGAAGTGCATCAATCAATGTAAGCGCAAATGGAAACGGGCAAATGGCCGGGACTGTCGTATTCCAAGACGTGAATTACGCCGTAACAGGCGAATGGGCCGCTGCCGATAGTGTGCCTGGACGCAACTATTCTGCGTTCTTTCTCGGTGGAAGCGATGATCAGACTGCGCCTGAATTCATCGCCGTCGGAGGGACAATGAAAGGTCCAGGGAGCGCACCGGTTTCCATCAGCATGAACCTTATCCGCACCGATTCAACCGATGGATTGCAATACGGATGGTCTGGAGAAATGGTCCCCGCCTGATAACAATTCTTGCAACCGGGGCCGCCTGTGATCGGAGCAGCGCGGCTTTTTTAGGAGAGCAATCATGGCAGGTGGTCTCGGACTTGCATTAAGCGGTGGCGGCGCGCACGGCGCATTTCAGGTGGGCGTTCTCGATGAATTGATCGAACAGCGCGGGGTCGATTTTGAAACAGTTGTCGGCACATCAACGGGTGCGATCCAAGCTGCGGGTGTGGCGCAAAATGATATCGGAAAACTGCTCGATCTGTGGACTGGCATCACAGGAAACGATGACATTTATCGCAGCCGGGGCGGCGAAATCTGGGCGGTTTTAACCGGCAAGGATTCGCTGTTTAGCACCGGGCCACTGCGTACTTTGCTCCATCAGACATTTGACGATGCAAAGATCCGCGCGACCGGGAAAAAACTGCGTCTGGCAGTCGCAAACCTGACCAACGGACAACTTCGGATTGTTGGCGAAAATACCGATAATATCGCGGATTGGGTGTATGCCAGCGCCGCTCAGCCACCGGCCTTCCCTCCGTTCAGGACCCGCGATGAAAACGGGCTGCTCGAACAATGGGTCGATGGCGGCTTGCGCGATGTCACACCTTTGCGCGCGGCTCTGCGCGAACGGCCTCGGGCAATCCTCGCGGTACGGGCCGAGGGGCCCAAGGCAACCGAGCCCGAAGAATACAGGAACGTCGTAAAAATCGGTTTGCGATCGGTGGACCTTTTGACCGAGGAAGTCGCCGACAATGACTTGGGCAACGTCGATTTGATCAACCACCTGCTCGAAGCGGAAGCCAAGCAACGCGCCGAATTGGAGGGCACAGGGCTTTCCCCCGCGCAGATTGCGAAAGTGATGGAACCGCTGGGTGCGCAGATTGATCGATACAGTTTTGTGCCAACCATGGTGCTGAGGCCGCCGACCAATCTGCATAAGACGCTTGAATTCGTGCCCGAACTTATCGCCGAGAATATCGAGCGCGGGCGCCAGATCGTGCGTGACAATTGGGATGAACTTGGCCCGTTTCTGGGGCTGGACGAAAGCTCCGAAGGCTAAAGGCGGAACCATGCGAAGCGCTCCGCCGTTCAAAGCGCATGATGTTTTCTAAAAAAATTATCGCAAGCGCGCTCGCCGGCTGGGCGCTCAACCTCGGCGCGTGTGTTGGATCGCCCGGTCCGGTCGGCAATATAGCGGTGCCGCAACCGTCAAGGCCAGTCGCCTTACCTGCCTATCTTGGGACGTGGTACGAATACGGCCGGTACGAAGCGCCCTTCCAGACGGGGTGCGAGGGTGTGACGGCGGAATATTCGCTGCGCGAGACATCAGGCAATGCGAAAATCCGGGTCGTCAATTCCTGTTACAAAAATGGCTTGGACGGCGAATTCGATCAATCCACAGGCAAGGCCAAAGTGGTTGCAGGCAGCCAGGGCGCGAAGCTTAAGGTCAGCTTTTTCGGCCCATTTTATGGCGACTACTGGGTGCTTGATCGCGGCGATCCTGATGCCAGCGGCCAATATCCATGGTCAATTGTGGGTGAACCAAGCGGTCGCTATCTTTGGATGCTGACCCGCGAGGCTCGCCCTTCACCTGAACTTAAAGCCCGATTGGAAGAGCGAGTCCGCGAGCTTGGTTATGATTGGAGCCTGGTGCGTTTAACCCAGCAACCTGGCCCCTAATCGCGCCTCACAAAACTTTGTCAGGTCGCGGCTCATGCTTGTGCTTTTCGCTTTTGCCGAAATGCCGTTCCAGCCTTTGCGCGAGCACATTTGCCGCTTTTCGGGCGGCGGTATCGATGTCTGATGCATGTTCCGTCACGCCGAGCGGCTTTCCGCCGCGCGGACGCGCTTCGATCAGGCAGGTTTTGTCGTCTGCCCCGCCCTTGCGCGCATTTTCATCGGAAACATGCACTTCAAGCCGGGTCAGGCGATCTTCAAACCGGGCGAGTTTATGACGAACCTGATTTTCGATCCGTTCCGCGACATTGTCAGTGCCCATTACAGAGCTATCGGAATTGAATTGAAACTGCATGTCGGACATCGGGGTCTCCTCTCTCAATGCTAAACAAGGCGAACGTATCGCCTGCGCATAATATGGGAAGTTTGAGCCCGATTGCGAGTGTAAACTATTGCTCTGCGATTGCCTCGGCTGCACGTTTTGCCGCGCGCTCATCTTCGGCTTTCGCTCGGTCGGCGGCGACTTTTTGAGCCTGGTTGGCCAGCGCACGCCACGTTTTTTCCGACCGCAATTCGCGATCGCGGACATTATCCAAAGTCGCTTCTTTCGCTTTGGTCGCGGCCTCATCGGCGCGGTCGCGATAGAATTCATATGTCTGGGCCATTATTGGCTCCTGAAGGAGTGGAGGGAATGGCGAAGAAAGGATGGGGCGCAGCAGCATTACAGCCGCCGCGCCCGCACATCCAATTTAGTCAGCAGCCGACAGGTTTACGGCGCTTTCTTTGCCGTTCCGGCCCACTTCGACGTCAAAATTGACGCGCTGCTCTTTGTCGAGCGAGTGCATGCCAGCAGCCTGAACGGCGCTGATGTGGACGAAGCTGTCGTTGCCACCATCGTCAGGCTGGATAAAACCATAGCCTTTGTCGGTGTTGAAGAATTTTACGGTGCCAGTCTTGGCCATGCGATGTTCCTTTCAAGAACAAGAGTGCCGCCCGGCGAACATGCCAGGCAGTCGTGCGTCAAATCGTTCAGGAAAAGGAAGTCGTCGTCTGGTTTACGCCGGGGCCGATACTCGAAAAGGGTAAGGGCAAGCGGCGGTCGTCAAAAGTCGAAGTCCGTCGCGTATTCCGACGTCAGCGGAGATGATGTAGCACAGTATCGCCGGATTACCTAATTATTGCTGATTTGCGTAATATTTGGCCTCACATTTGGTCATTCGCGCAAAGTCGCGCTACGCCTGCCTTATGACACTGACGATCCTGATTGATGCCGATGCCTGCCCTGTAAAGGACGAGGTGTACCGCGTTGCCGACCGGTTTAAAGCCGATGTTCGCGTGGTCAGCAATTCGCCGTTCCGTATCCCTGACAGCCCGCGGATAAAGCGCGTTGTGGTGGATGACGGGTTTGACGCCGCGGATGACTGGATCGCGGAATTTGCCGAGGCCGCGCCCCCGAACACATGCGTCGTCATTACCGCCGATATCCTGCTGGCGCAGCGGTGCATCAAATCGGGCGCCGCCGTCCTTGCGCATAATGGCAAACCGTTTGACACCGCGAGCATCGGCGGCGCGGTGGCGACCCGCGCCATTATGGAGGACCTGCGCGCCGGAATGGACGGGCCCATGGGAGCAAACGCAGGCGGCCCGCCCCCGTTTAGCAAAGCGGACCGATCGCGGTTCCTGCAACAGCTCGACCGGGAGATGAACCGGCTTTCGCGCCTGCCGCCGGCTCAGAATTAACGCGCATTCCCCCGCAGACAGGCGTAGGTTGCAGCCGGGGCCTTCCGCCCCGATTGGAAAACCTATGTCCAAAGGACAGAAATCGAACCGCGAAGCCCGCAAACCCAAAAAGGAAAAGGTGAAAACCAACGCCTCCCAACCTTCAACCAAACCCGGCGGGATAAAGGGTCTGGAGAATATGAAGAACAGCTAGAGCCGGCAACGCTTGCGGGCCAGGATGTGTCAGACGCAAAACGCATGACACATTGTCCAACATGTCACCCGTGTCCTACAGCATAAAAGCCGCAGAATTGCGCCATTTTGCGGATGTAGGCACCGGGTGACACTTTTCCAAATTCAGTCCCCCTCACGCTCGCGTTCCCCGCCTTCATCCTCATCATCATCCTCATACTCATCCCCCTCCTCCGGCCCGTGCTGATGATAGAACGCCTCATATTCCAGACGGCTTTCCTCATCCCATGTTTCCGGGCCATCCGCGACGCGCGATACCAGCGGGCCGAAATCCTCCGCCCCATATCCGGCGGCGGCATGATGAGAGGGCACGCGCGGCGGGCCGAGCGAATCGCGCATCGCCAACAGCGCCACGGTGAGCCGTTCATCAAACCGGCGCGAGGTGTGGATCAGCTCCCCCTGATGGAAATGCGGCACCTCCACCCCGTGCAGCGCGCGTTCCAAAGCGGCCTCGGCCAGCGCATCAAACCGGCATCGCAGCGCCGCATGCCACGCCAGATCAAACGGCTCCCCTTTTAACCGCGCCCGCAAAGCATAGGCGGATTGGCGCGACATCCCCACAATCCGCGCCGCCTGCGCCACGGAATGCGAAGAGGCCAGCGCAGTGAGAAAAGCGGACTGCCGCTCGGGCGTCCAGCTTTTGGGTTCAGACAATGCGGTGAGCGTGCCAAAGGACGCGGCGGCGGGGAGGGTTTCGGGTGTGTGTGCCATCTGTCAGGATAAGGCAGATTTTGGCGGAGTAGGAAAATAAATCAAATGAGACGATCAATCCTTTTATATATCGTCTCCATATTTTTCAGTCTGAAATTCTTGCGATGTTTTCGGATCATTTAAGCGCTGAATAAGCTCTTTCAAACAAATCACTGCGAAGTTCGAATGTGCGGAATTCAAAATATGGGTCAACCCATGATGCTGACGCTGATGAATATTGTCTTCATCCAAAAGAGAAATCACATTGTATTCTTTCAAGAACTCCGTCCCCATATCCCAAAAAACTGCAAGACTGACGTCATTCTCTTGTTTTACACCCGACTCAAATTCTCGAATCAATCCATCCAAGCTATACTTATATTCCAGGATTTTGGGCTGACTTACATAACCTGACGTTATCTGTTCCTCCAAGACTCCGAGCGGATTTGTGTCGCTATCGAAATACAAATTGTCGAAAGGCTCTTCTGCTGCAAAGCGAAATATCCCATCGTACTGAGATGCTTGTGACGTCGCGAGGAGCTTAATCCCCCGAATGACGCCTCCAGCAATGAGCTGGTTGAACAATACGATTACATCCTGTTCTGACTGCGGAATTGAACCGACAGAAATTTTTTTCGTCGGCAAGAAAAAGCTCTCATTCTCCAACACCAATGGGTGTTGTTCTTCATGCCTTTCCTGCTGCTTCAGCCACTCATGGACTTTCAGTTCTTTATCAATGTTGGCTTGAGCACCACTGTCAGACTTTAAGATGTCTCGGCGCCCACTTAGCTGCCTAACAACAGCAACAGAGATACGCTCTGCGAGGTCCTTCAATTCTGGCTGAAAACCTTTGCGGCCCAAGTCAGGATCAGCATTCTCGAAATGGACAATCACA
Organism: Erythrobacter insulae; assembly: GCF_007004095.1. Classification (NCBI taxonomy): domain Bacteria; kingdom Pseudomonadati; phylum Pseudomonadota; class Alphaproteobacteria; order Sphingomonadales; family Erythrobacteraceae; genus Erythrobacter; species Erythrobacter insulae. The sequence goes on along the minus strand of NZ_VHJK01000001.1, from coordinate 1,757,355 downwards.
TGAGTTTGGTTTTGGTGACCGATGCTTTTAGTGAGTGGTATGGTAATCAAATCCCCTTGTGGCATCCCATTGTTTGCCAACTGGAGCCCACCTTTTAAAATCCTAAGCTTTTTCCGGAGCTTCGCCTTTTTATCATTAATTTGGTCCCAAATTTCCGTCGAGTAAGCGAAATACCCATAGGCGGTGATATTATACTTATCGATCTGTTCTTCATCACCGTCAATCATCTTGAACAGTGATTTTATGCCTTCCTTATCATAGACCTCATATAGTCCATTTGAATTTTTCAATTTCGCAACAGCTTTGCTTACATCAGCCCCCTGATCGACGGCCTTTTGCTGAAGCGCCTTTACGTTTGACAGCTTCTGGCTTGCCTTCACTTCTTGGTGAGGAAACTTATAAATTGCATCGATGTCCAACAGAGACCGTTCCTCACCTGATTTATCAATCACGATCAGGTCAAACGGTATTGCGCTCTTGACTATACCGGGCAAACTGATCGCACCCAAAGGGGTCTTGATCAGCAAGAGATAAAGCCATTGCTCAGGCGTAGTTGCCTGATACCATCCTAAGTCATTTGGACGAATGTGGTTCCCGCCAAACTTTATCTTGAAGCTCGTTCCCTGATCAACGCTATCAAAAAGAGCGCTCTTCTTGTCATGGGCTTTGATCTTTGGACGAGTGACAGTACCTTCCTGGTCCTCCACCCATTCTCGACCTCTACGAATTGCGCCCTGAAACTCGAATTCATCGTTCTTTGTCCGAATGATGAGTTCGTTGAACCCATAAGCTATATAGGTAACCCCTACTCCCTTATTTCCTCTGGTTTCACCGCCAGATTTAAAGGATACGCTCGGTGCTAAGAATGATCGAAATTCAGCTTCTTCAAACCCACATCCATTGTCGACGACCTCAATTGAATTCCTCGTCAGATTGATCTTAACTTTGATCTTTGGGGAGAAACTCTCGTCCATCCTAATGCGTCTTTCAACCGCATCAAGCGCATTTTGAAGAAGTTCAGAAAAGGGATCATAATTGCTGACGTAACATTTAAGAATATTCTTGATCTCGCGCTTTTTGGCAGCCGACAAGAGCTCCTCATCAGTCCCGTCTGCCGCCTCAAGAGGGTCCCAGCTCGTTGTCAGCGAATCTGTCATTACCAACGTCCAATCTCATCAAATTTCGTATTGGAATCCTATACTCAGACCCCTTCGGGTTTAAGCGATAGATATTAAGATACTCCCCCTCACTCCTCAGGCAAATACAGCTTCTGGCCCATATCCTTATACTTCTCGCTCATCTCCTCCATGCCCTTGATCGCGGCTTGGCGGCTTGCCTCGGCGGTCTCGCTGCCGAGTTTTTCTGCGGCTAGGAACGTTTCGGGGCTTTCGTTTTGCTTGGCGGCGAAGTCCCGCACTTCCTGACTGATCTGCATCGAGCAGAACTTTGGCCCGCACATACTGCAGAAATGCGCGGTCTTGGCGCCTTCCGCCGGGAGCGTCTGGTCGTGATATTGCTCGGCTGTTTCGGGGTCGAGCGACAGGTTGAACTGATCGCGCCAGCGGAATTCAAAGCGCGCTTTTGACAGGGCATCATCGCGGACCTGCGCGGCGGGGTGACCCTTCGCCAGATCAGCCGCGTGGGCGGCGAGTTTATACGTCACCACGCCAACCTTCACATCGTCACGGTCAGGCAGGCCGAGGTGTTCTTTCGGTGTGACATAACACAGCATCGCCGTGCCATACCAACCGATCTGCGCCGCGCCGATGCCGCTGGTGATGTGGTCATATCCCGGCGCGATATCGGTGACGAGCGGGCCGAGGGTGTAGAACGGAGCCTCTCCGCACACCTCCAGCTGTTTTTCCATGTTCTCTTTGATCTTGTGCATGGGCACGTGGCCCGGCCCTTCGATCATGACCTGCACGTCGTGTTCCCACGCGCGGTGGGTCAGCTCGCCCAAAGTGTACAGCTCGGAAAATTGCGCTTCGTCATTGGCGTCCGCGATGGAGCCGGGGCGCAGCCCGTCGCCCAGCGAATAGGCGATGTCATACGCCTTCATGATCTCGGTAATGTCGTCGAAATGTTCGTAGAGGAACGATTCCTTGTGATGCGCGAGGCACCATTTCGCCATGATGCTGCCGCCGCGTGACACGATGCCGGTGACGCGTTTGGCCGCCATCGGCACATAGGCAAGGCGAACGCCTGCGTGGATGGTGAAATAATCGACGCCCTGCTCGGCCTGCTCGATCAAGGTATCGCGGAAGATTTCCCAGGTCAGGTCTTCGGCCACGCCGCCGACTTTCTCCAGCGCCTGATAAATCGGTACGGTGCCGACCGGCACAGCGGAGTTGCGGATGATCCATTCGCGGGTGTCGTGAATGTTGCGGCCCGTGGACAGGTCCATGATCGTATCCGCGCCCCAGCGGGTGGCCCACACCATCTTGTCAACTTCATTGGCGACATCGGACGCGACGGCGGAATTGCCGATATTGGCGTTGATCTTGACCAGAAAATTGCGCCCGATGGCCATCGGTTCGCTTTCGGGGTGGTTGATATTGTTCGGGATGATCGCCCGGCCCCGCGCGACCTCGTCCCGCACGAATTCGGGTGTGATCACATCGGGGATCGCCGCGCCAAAGCTTTCGCCGCTGCGCACGAAATCTTTGGCCAGTTCGCGGCCCAGATTTTCCCGCTCGGCGACATATTCCATCTCGGGCGTGATGATGCCTTTGCGGGCATAGTGCATTTGACTGACATTCATGCCCGCCTTGGCCCGCAGAGGACGCTGAATGGTGTTCGGGAATTGCGGGACACCGCCGCTGCGGTCCGGGCCGAGCTGGCCATTATCCTCGGGCTTGATTTCGCGTCCGTCATATTCCTCGACATCATCGCGTGACCGGATCCAGTCACGGCGCAGTTCCGGCAGGCCCGCATTGATGTCGATATTGGCTTCGGAGTCGGTGTATGGGCCGGAAGTGTCGTAAACCCGGACGCTCGGCTCGCCGCCTTCCAGATCAATCTCGCGCATGGCGACCCGCACGCCGGACCCGGTGCGCGCGCCGACATACACTTTGCGGCTGCCCCGGATCGGCCCGGTGGTTACGCCAATTTCTACAGGTGAGTTGATGTCGGCCATGATTACGAAGCACTCCTTGTGACGGAGGTGGTCTTCGGGCGATGTGCCGGACCACTCCCTCCGCCGATGTTAGTCGGTTCAGGTTCAACGGGTCAGGCGGTGCTTATCCCGCCCCTCTCAGCGAAAGCTCGCTCCCCGGGGATGGGGTGCTGATATACCCTAGCGGCTTGCACGTCTAGCGCTGCGATCGGATTTCGCGGGCTTGCCTGCGCTACATCGCCAGACGGTTTGACTTGAAAACACGGGTGCTCCATCCCGCTGGAATCATGCATCCAGACCAAGCCCCAGATCAGCCCCCGGACCAGCCCAAAGTGACTGTCCAGAAAATCGGCAAAGAGGGCGCGCCGCTTGTGATCATTGATGGCATGTCAGGCCGTATCGACGATTTGAAAGCGGCAGGGTTTGACGCGGCATATGAACATCCCGGTGCCGGTTATCCGGGTATCCGCGCTTGGGCGTCCCCTGAATATCTCGACATCCGGCGCGATTTGATGATGCAGATTGTTGGCCGGATATTCGGCATATCGCACGGCATCCAATGCGAAATGTCGTGTTTTTCATTGGTCACCACGCCGCCTGCCGATCTGGTGCCCCTGCAACGCATCCCGCATTATGACCGCGCCAGCACGGGCCGCGTGATCGGCGTGATGCATTACCTGTTGGGCAGCGAGACAGGCGGAACCGCATTTTACCGGCAAAAACGCACAGGGTTTGAAGTGATCACCGATGACCGCGTTACCCCGTATCTAAACGCGATAGAGGCCGACACGCGCGAATTCGGCCCACCGCCGGCTGAATATTATTACGGCGATAGCGACCGTTACGAATTGATCGGAGAGGTCGAGGCCCAACCGGACCGGATGATCCTGTATCCCGGAAGGTTGCTCCATTCAGGCGTCATCGCGCAGCCAGATCAGCTCTCGTCAGACCCGAAAGAAGGCCGGCTGACCATCAATATGTTTCTCGTCGGCACCTGATAAACGCATGGCTGCTTTGGTCTGACCACGCTCTACCTCCTCGATTGTCCGGCCTCTGCCGTTGCTGCGCGTTTTGGTGCGCGGCTCGGCGATGATCCTTGGGCGGGCGGGTATATCGCGCCCTTGAAATTTGCCCCGGTCATCACCGCAGGGCGGGAATTTGTGGCAGGGCCGCGGCCAGCCGGCGGCAGGCTTGCCCCGCGTATGACCCCGCGATTATGGGGCGTGGAGCCGCCGCCGAATTCAGACGATCCGGCGCGGCGCATCGCCACGGTTCGCAATCACAACAGCCCGTTCTGGGTCGGAAATTTGCGCAACAGCGAATTTCGCTGCCTGATCCCTGCGACCAGCGTAATGCTCTGGGGAAACGGGACAGATTATGAAGGGCGGCGCCTGAAACACTGGTTCGCACCGGAGGCTCAGCCAATTTTTGCCATGGCTGCCGTTTGGAAAGACGAGGATATCCCTGCCTTTGCCATTCTGACCAAGGACGCGGCGGGAGGCGCGGCATCGGCAGGGTGCAAAGCGATGCCGATTATCCTGCCCGATGATGAAAATACGCGTCAGGCATGGCTGCATGGCGGCTGGCCAAACGCAAAGGCCGTTATCGAGCGGCCTGTGGAGGTTGAATTGACCGAAAAATCCGATCCGGCGCGGTCATGATCACTCGGTTTCGGGGATGGCAGCAACCTGCCCCTCTTCGGTGAAATAGGCGCGGTCTGTTTTTCCCAGCCAGCCAGGCACGCTAACCGGCACATGCATACCAACCGCCCGTTCGGCGTTGAATGTCTGATCGATCAGTGATCCGGGGTTCGCAGTGCCGAAATGCCAGTACGGCACGATTGCAAGTCCGGTGCGCGCCGAGGATAGGAATTCTCCATGCGCGGCATAATGTTTGCGCGACGGATCAGCATCCCCGAAATGCATGACACGCTGATATGATGCATCCCCGACCAATGCGGATATGCGATAGGTAATGTTGTGAACATCGGAATGGTTGTCAGGCCAGCCGGTATGCGGAGATCGGAACGCCTCCACGCGCGCACCGGAAATTTCGAACGCCGCCGCCTGTTCGCCATTTTCCAAAGCAATTTCGGTGATACGCACTGCAAATACCGGGTCCCAGCCCTGATCCCCTCGCATCTGCTCGATCGCTTGCTTGGGCGCGATCAGTTTCAGTTCGCTTTGCGCGGCCATCATCCGGTTGAATGCGGCGGGTGAGAAATGGTCGCCATGCGCGTGGCTTACAAACACCGCGTCAACATTGTCATAGGGCGCTTGGCCTTCGACAATGCGGTTGATCAATGCCTGATCCATCGGCTGAAACGTGCCATAATGGTCATCATACAGCGGATCGAACAGAAATTTGACCGGCTGATCGGCTGCGCCAAGCTCGGTCATGACGCCTGCATTCAGGATCGCCGTGGCTCCGGTCTGGGATTGCATTGCCGCTTTATCATCAAGGCCGCCGGTCACGCTCTTCTCAGTCATGCTGTTCTCGGGCTCGGGCTCGGGGCCGCACGCGGGAAGCGCAAACGCTCCCGCCGCGATCAAGATGCGCCGTATCATCGCGAAACTCCTATTGCGCCAGACAAACCCGATCGCCCCGCCGCGCGACATTGAAACCGCGCGCCTCGACCTCTTTACTCTCAGTGCTGTCAGGATCGCGGATCGGATTGGTGTGGTTGTAATGGATAAACTGCACCTTGGCCCGTTCGCTGGCGGGCAGATCGGCCAGCAGGTCCATGGTCGCTGACACGCGCGGATGCGGGATGTCGCTCATATCGCGGCCCGTGCCATCCGGCTTTTTCAGCTCGTTATCGTCCCAGAATGTCGCATCGATAAACGCGTAATCGACCCCGCCGATTAGATCAGAAAGCATCCCGCCGCCAGCCTCGGCAAAATCGTCCCAGCTATCAAGATCGGGGATATACAGCGCGCGTTTATCGGGCGTCATGATCAGGAACCCGACCGTTTCGGAAAATTCATCGCGGTGCGGAACTGTTATCGGCAGGACACCGAATTCGTCGGAAACAACGGTAAAACCGCCCGCCTCCATCTCTGTCAGCGCGATATTATCAAGCGTGACAAGTTGGCTCCATGGTGCGTTTTCGCGCAGGAACTTTGCCATCCGGTACATCGCAAAGACCGGCACCCGATCAGCGCCCGCAGCCTCACGCCCGAAATAGGCGAGCCCGAAATAATGCCCGATATGCGCATGGGTCAGGAACACGCCATCAATGCCCAGCCCGGCTTTGGGCGGATCAATCCTGTCCATCATCGCCATCTGATCGGAGATCGCAGGCGTCGCATCGAACAGGAAACGCTGACCATTCTCCCGGTCAATCACGCCCAGCGACGATGGCAACAGGCGCGGCCCGGTATCATCGGCATTCCCGATCTGCGGCGCGCCTGCATCCTGACCTGCGCCCAGAACCACAATTTCACGCTGGCAGATTGCCGGCTGCGCCGCGCTCATGGTGAGCGCGGCTGCCCATCCGATCAGGCTCACTCAATCACCCGCCCGCGAACCATCACGAAATCGACATTTTCAAGCACGCTGACATCGGCAATCGGATTGCCTTGGACAGCGATAATGTCCGCCGAATATCCCGGAGCAATCCGGCCGATCTGGTTTTCCATGCCCAGCGCCTTGGCCGCGCCGGTGGTTGCACTGGCGATGACTTCGCGGGCATTCATGCCTTGCGACATCATCAATGCAAATTCACCGGCATTACGGCCATGGTCAAACACGCCAGCATCCGTTCCAAACGCGATCTCAACGCCCCATTCATGCGCTTTGCCCATGAACACTTTCGCCGTTTCGGAAACAGCGCGGATCTTGTCTTCGACCACCGGCGTGTAAATGCCTTTGCCCAAACCTTCCGATACGCCCTGAAACGCCATCAGCGTTGGTACAAGGACTGTGCCATTTGCGATCATCGCATCGGCTGCGGCCTTATCAAGATAGGTGCCGTGCTCAATCGTATCGATCCCGGCCTTGGCGGCGGTTTCGATGCCGCGCGCACCATGGGCATGCGCCATCACCTTAAGCCCAAGCGAATGGGCGGTGTCGGCAATGCTTTTCATCTCGTCAAATGTGAAATGCGCCTCAAGCCCGCGCCCTTGCTGGCTTAAGACGCCGCCGGTTGCGGTGATTTTGATGATGTCGGAACCGTTCTGGCTGGCAAGACGGACCTTGGCCGCACATTCAACCGCGCCGGTGCAGTTAAACCCGCTGTCGAGCAGCTCGTTCACTTCTGGACGGAAGCCGTTGGTATCGCCGTGACCACCAATGATCGCGAGCGCCGGACCTGCCGCGATAATGCGCGGGCCGGGGATCATGCCTTCGGCTGTGCCCCGCCGCAGGGAAAACGCGGTCTGCGGTGCGCTGCCTGCTTCGCGCACGGTGGTGAACCCGGCAAGCGCAGTAAGGCGCGCGTTCTTGGCACCGACGACTACGCCCCAATCATCCGGCTCGGTCGCATCCTTCCAGAAATCGCCGCCCGGATCGCCGGTTAAATGCGTGTGCAGATCAATCAGGCCGGGCATGAGTGTCTTGCCATCCAGATGCACCATGGTCGCGCCTTCGGGCACGTCCTGCCAGCCATCTTCGATTGAAACGATAATGCCGTCGGTAACCGTCACAGTGGCGCGTCCGGTCGGCTCCGTGCTTGTATCGGCGATCACGCTTTCGGCATGAATAACAATCGTATCGGCTGCGGCGGGTGCGCCCAGCATGGCCATAGCCGTTGCTGCGGGAACCGCGAATTTGCTCAGAAGTTTCATTGGTACATCTCCCCCTTCGCGCTCTTGATGCCGCGCAACCGGGCGCAGCACAAGCACGAAGGGGCAGCACAGAGCCAGAAACGCTTCATTTGCCATACAGTCGCCATTCGTTATTAATCCAAGCAAGAATCAACCAACCAGGGACAACTTTTTCATGATCCAACAGATCGTCAAACCGCTCGCTCTAACCGCGACGCTGCTCGCCGGGGCATCACTTGCTGCGACAGCGCAAGCCCGTCCGATGACACCCGAAGATGTCGCCAAGCTCGAAAGCGTCGGCGCCATGGCAATCTCTCCCGATGGCACCCGCATCGCCTACACCACATCGAGCCTGCCCGACGTAACGACGGGCGAAAAGAACGGCAGCTTCCAGTCCGAATTGAAAGTGGCAACCGCGCCTGACACCGCGCGCGCATATCTGCCCGATGATATCAGCCCACGCGGCGTCGCATTCTCACCCGATGGAACGATGGTCACATTCCTGTGGTCAAAGGGTGATGAAGACACTGCGGTCTGGGGCATCCCTGTCGATGGCGGCACCTATCGCAAACTTGCCGCTGTGAAGGATACCGGTGTTCGCTCGTATGAATTCAGCCCGGACGGCAGCCTTATCTACATGCTGGCCGGAGCCGGCGAAGACAAACAGCGCACCACGCAGAGCAAAGCAGGCTTTAACGCGCGCATATACGAAGAAGAATTCCGCCCGGCGCGCATGTTTGTCGCCAAAGCGGGTATGGAAGTGGACGACGAACCGACAGAAATCGCCATCCCCGGCTATGTCAGCGCGTTTGACATCGCGCCCGACGGCACCTTTGCGACGATCGACACGACGCCAAGCCCGCTGGTCGATGACAGCTACACCCAAAAGCGTGTGAACATCGTTGATCTGGCGACAGGCAATATCCGCGCCGTGGTCAAAACACCGGGCAAGATCGGCGATGTCGAGATTTCGCCTGATGGTTCGCAGCTGTCTCTGATCGCAGGCGTTGATATGAACGATCCGGCGGCAACCACGCTGCACCTCGTGGACACTGCGACCGGCGCGTTTCGCGCGCTCAATGCTGGCGCTGCCGAAGCTGCGACTGACGCGGAATGGCTGGCCGATGGCCGGCTCGCCGTGACAGTTGATATCGGCGCGCAGTCACGCCTGCGCCTGTACAACGCCGATGGCAGCGTCGCCGAGGAAATTGATCCGGGCGCGCTTGTGCTGACCGGCGTCGAAGCGGCAGGCGGCAAGCTGGCCGTGCGCGCAGACAGCCCGCTGCATCCGAGCGAAATGTTCGTTTGGAACAATGGCACATTCGATCGCTGGACGAACCACAATGACTGGCTTTCCGAAATCACGTTTGGCGAACAGCGCACCTACACATTCACCGCCACCGATGGCCAGCAGGTCGAAGGCGTTCTGATCCTGCCAGTGGGCGGCGTGCCTTCGGGCGGAGCGCCAACCATCATGAACGTGCACGGCGGACCAGAGGCGCATGACACCAATGGCTGGAACACTGCCTATTCCAAACCGGGTCAAGTTGCCGCGGGTCAGGGTTACGCCGTATTCCTGCCCAACTATCGCGGTTCGACCGGATACGGGGTGGACTTCTCCAAACAGCATCAGGGCCGCTACACCGATCCTGAATTCCGCGACATTGTCGATGCGAAAAAAGCATTGGTGGCCGATGGCATCACCGACGCGGATCGCACCGGTATCACCGGCGGTTCGTATGGCGGTTATGCCAGCGCATGGGGCGCGACATACCATTCGGATGAATACGCTGCGGCAGTGATGTCGGTTGGTATTTCCAATCAGGTATCCAAGTTTGGCACCGGCGACATTCCGTATGAAATGTACAACGTGCACAGCCGCAAATGGCCGTGGGACGATTGGTTGGCGATGCTCGAAGTCTCGCCAATCTATCACGTGGACAAATCGAACACACCGATCCTGATCCTGCACGGTGAAGAAGACACCCGTGTCGATCCGGGCCAAAGCCTTGAGCTGTATCGCTCGCTCAAAGTGCGCAAGCCCGACGTGCCGAGCCGCCTCGTGTTTTATCCAGGCGAAGGCCACGGCAACCGTCTGGCGGCAGGCCGGTATGACTTTAACCTGCGCATGATGGAATGGTTCGACACCTATCTTAAAACCGGTGATCGCCGCGCTGAAATGCCGGGCACCCGTCCGCAGCTTGCCGACGGCGCAAAAGGCGCAAAAGCCAAGGATACCGATAACGAGGATTAATCGCTTGATCCTTTAACCGATTGAAAAGGGCCCGCGTAGGTGAAGCTGCGCGGGCCCTTTTTTCTTTTGCTATCAAACACCAAGCGGAGCTATCGCGATCCCGGTTATAGGGAGCAAGCATGACATACCACCGCGTCCGTCTGGCCATGCTGGCGATCATCGCTGCGCTATTTGCGGCGCTGCATCTGCCAGCGTTGGCGCAAGATAATGATGATCCCCATGCCGACTTGTATGCTGCGATCCAGTCGGGAATTGATCAGGATACCATTCTGGAAAACAGCATGGAGGCGATCCGCCGGGAATATGCTCGCCTGCCGCAATTCATCGAACTCGAAGCGATCAGTCCGGGTCTTATCAAAGATTATGTCTCGGCGCTGCGTCCGATCTTTGCAAAGACCATGGCCCGGTCGAACGCCGCGATGAAACTGGACATGATCGACCTGTTTCGGCGCGAGCTCACAGATGCAGAAGCCGCCGAAGTCGCGGCGCATTACCGTACTGATGTGATGCAGCGTTTGCTTGGGAATATTTCCACCAATTTTGCGCCGGACAGCACGCTTTCAGGTATTGAGAGCGATGCGCCGATTACCGAAGCACAGGTGAACAAGGATATTGCCAGCGCAGCGGCAACGGGCGCGGTTCAGCTAAGCGGAGAGGAACGCGGCGAGATCGCCCGCAAATTGCTGGAAAGCGCCGCTTTGAGGAAGTTTGAACAGCTAAACCCGAAAATCGTTGCCGTGCGCACCGTTTACGAAAACGAACCGCTCTTGCCTGATGAAGCGGCCGAATTGGAAGCGCTGGCTGAGGCATTTTTTGCAGAACGGTTTGCCGAATAGCTTGGCCCGAATGCTTGGCCCGCGCCAACCGGGTAAACGCTCTGGCGGGCAAACGCTCTGGCGCTAAAACGTATATCCCAATCCAATGCCGCCGATAAACTGATCCGCGCTGCCGCGCTGGTTTGTAAACGGCGTATTGGCCGCATCGCCCATCAGGCGTGAATAACCGCCGACCATAAATACATTCAACCCGCCGTTCAGCACATTGCCATCCAGATCAATCGTTGCGATCGCTGTCGCGCCAATGCTGTTGAGCCCGCCATCGGCGGTGTATTCCGGCAGACCTGTCGCCGCGCTTTGGGCCGGTGTCACAGTATAATAATAATCGGCAAAACTATCATCGACAAAGCTCGCGCTGCCGATGATCTGGACTGCCGCGCCCCGGCCCAGCGGAGAGAAATATCCGATGCCAGGTTCGATCAACATGCCATCATGCGCGCCCAGAATGTCCCATCGCACGGCGGTGGAAAGGGTCAGCTGATCAAACCGGTTGAGCACGCCGGGAAAGCTCACACCGCCCTGCACGCCTACTTCGATTGCGGTTTCCAAATCCCCGGCCAGCTCAACCACGGGGTCTTCGATCTGGCCAGCACGGTCATTGCGGAACCGGAAAGTCGGGCCGAAAGAAATACTGGTTTGCGACGGAGCATCGCCGGGCGGCTGGGACAACACATTAAGGTTGAAGCCCGGACCGTTCGGCGTGATCCCGATCCCGCCAACACGGCCAACGATCAATGGCAACGGGAAGAAGACATAGTCGTCCGATCCCGAATAGCTCGGCACCAATCCCGCGCCCATGCCCACCGTGATCCAGGTGTCGTCAAACACACTGTCGGCCATGATCCCCGGCGGCGGCCCGCCGCTGTCCGGGGGCGTGCCCGCATTTTGTGGATCCTGCTGTCCTTCGCCTTCAGCCGGGCTGCCTTCGTTTTCTGAACCTTCATCGGCGTAGGCCGGAGCTGAACAGACAAGGCCGATCACGCCCGCAAAAGCAATCACCCCGCGAGGCAGGTGAGAAGAGCGGACAAAGGCAGGGGCGATTGATTTTTTCATAACACTCAATTTACGTTTGCTGGGCGGTTTCGTTTCCCGAATTGTGTCAAACGGTTACGTTTTCGGGGACGGGCTGCCATCTCGACTCTCAAAACCATAGCATAGACGCTTGATCTGCGCGGCGATGCATTGCCGAGCGGGGGTCTGTCCACTAGGGCAAGCAAAGATGAACGATTCACTTCACGCTTCTGGCCACGCTTCTGGCCATGAAACCGCGCCTTCCACGACCCATGATGTCGCAATTATCGGCGGAGGGCTATCTGGCGGCCTGATCGCGCTTGCGCTCCATCAGGCCCGGCCTGAATTCCGTATCGCCTTGATCGAAGGCGGAAAAACGCTGGGCGGCAATCACCGTTGGAGCTGGTTTTCCAGCGACCTTTCCGAAGCAGGTCGTGCGTTGCTTTCGTCTTTTCGGAAAGCCGGATGGGATGAAGGCTATGACGTCCGCTTTCCCAAGTATCAGCGCAATCTGAAAACCGGATATCGTTCGCTTTCGTCGGTCGATTTTCATGAACGGCTGTCCCGTATGCTGCCCGAAGGAACATTGTATCTGGGCCGCCGGGCCACCGCCATTGATGCGCGCGGCGTCGATCTGGATGATGGCACGCGCATCAACGCCCGAACCGTTATCGACTGCCGCAGCTTTACCACCAGCGAACATCTGAATGGCGGGTGGCAGGTATTCCTGGGCCGCCATATGAAGCTGGAAGAGGCGCACGGCGTGGAACGCCCCATCATCATGGATGCCACGGTCGAACAGCTCGCCCCGCACGGCAATGGCGGCGCATACCGGTTTGTCTATGTCCTGCCGCTTGGCGCGCATGATGTTTTTGTCGAAGACACCTATTACGCCGATGATCCGCAGCTTGATCGCAGCGCGCTATCATCGCGCATTGATGCCTATGCCCGTTCGAACGGGTGGAAAGACAGCGCCATTCTGGGCCATGAAAGCGGTGTTCTGCCGGTGCTCACCGGCGGCAACTTTCCCGCGTATCAGGATGAAGTGCGGATTGAGGGCGTAGCGATCGCTGGCGCACGCGGCGGATTTGTTCACCCGCTCACCAGTTACACCATGCCCATGGCGGTCGAAAACGCTTTAGCCATCGCTAAAGAAGCCGATTTGCCGGGCCCGCAGCTGGCCGCGATGATGGAATCGCGCGCGCGAACGCATTGGCGCAAAACCGGCTTTTATCGCCTGCTGGGAAGATTTCTCTTCTTTGCTGCGAAACCAGAGCGCCGCGTAAACGTATTCCAAAGGTTCTATGGTCTGCGCGAAGGCCTGATCGAGCGGTTCTATGCTGCGCGTTCCACTGGATTTGACAGGGTACGCGTCCTGTGGGGCGATCCGCCCGTATCTATCCCGCGCGCAATGACTGCGATGTTCAAGCGGGGCAAGCCCCTAAAACCGGAGAAAACGGCATGAACGCCCCAATTACGCAAGATGCCAAGCTCGATTTAGGTCTGTCAAAAACTGGCGGCAAAGGCATCAATCCTGCCATGGCAGAAAAATACGCAGGCAAAAGCGTCTGCGTGATCGGTGCCGGATTTGGCGGCATGGCCTTGGCCCTTCGGCTGCAATCGCACGGGATCAAGACAACTGTCGTTGAATCGCGCGACAAGCCCGGCGGCCGCGCCTATTACTGGGAAAAAGACGGCTTCACCTTTGACGCGGGGCCCACGGTCATCACCGACCCGCCCTGCCTTAAAGAGCTGTGGGAACTGACCGGCCACGACATCGCCGAGGATGTCGAGCTGATGAAGGTTCACCCGTTCTACCGTTTGAATTGGCCCGACGGCACGAATTTCGATTATTCGAACGTCGAAGAAGAACTGTATGCAGAGATCGCCAAGCTTAATCCCGATGACGTGATCGGATACCAGCGCTTCCTGGAATATGCCGCAGGCGTCTATGAAGAAGGCTATGTAAAGCTGGGCCATATACCGTTCCTCGATTTCAAGAGTATGCTGAAAGCGGCGCCCGCTTTGGTCAAGAAACAGGCATGGCGCAGCGTTTACAGCATGGTCGCCAGCTACATTCAGGACGAGCGTCTGCGCGAAGCCTTCAGCTTCCACACGCTGTTGGTCGGCGGCAGCCCGATGAAGACATCCGCGATTTATGCACTGATCCACAAACTGGAAAAAGACGGCGGTGTCTGGTGGGCGCGCGGCGGCACCAACCGTCTGATCGCAGGAATGGTGCGCCATTTCGAACGGCTGGGCGGAACCATGCGCATCGGCGATGCAGTAAAGCAGGTTCACACGGTCGGCACCAAAGCCACCGAAGTTGAAACGATCAGCGGTTGGAAAGAGCGTTTTGACGCCGTCGCTTCCAATGCCGACATCATGCATTCTTACAAAGATCTGCTGTCGGAATCAGCGCGCGGCCCGAAATACGCAAAATCGCTCGCCCGCAAAAGCTATTCGCCTTCGCTGTTCGTGGTCCATTTCGGTCTTGAAGGCACATGGCCCGGCATTGCCCATCACTCGATCCTGTTCGGCCCGCGTTATAAAGGGCTGGTCGATGACATCTACAAACACGGCGTGCTGCCGCAGGATTTCTCAATCTACCTGCACCACCCGACTGTCACCGATCCAAGCATGGCACCCAAAGGCAAGAGCACATTCTACGCGCTTGTTCCGGTCGCCCATATGGGCAAAATGCCAATCGACTGGGATGTCGAAGGGCCAAAGCTTGAAAAAATGATCCTTGATGAAATTGGCCGCCGTCTGATCCCGGATATCCACGACCGGATCGTGACCAAGTTCAGCTATGCTCCGACCGATTTTTCCGCTGATCTCAACGCCCATATGGGCAGCGCGTTCAGCCTGGAGCCGGTCCTCTGGCAAAGCGCATATTTGCGCGGCCACAACCGCGACGATGTGATCGACAATTTCTACCTTGTCGGCGCAGGCACCCACCCGGGCGCAGGCATCCCCGGCGTGGTCGGCAGCGGCAAGGCAACAGCGGGCATCATGCTGGAGGATTTGGCGGTTAAGGCGACGGTATGATCGGGTCGGCTCTCACCCTTGTGGCTGCCGCTGCGGCCCCGCCCGGGGCTGCGTCTGATCTCGTGCCTGGGGGGCACAAGCACGAGTGGGTCGAAGTGACAAACGCATCGGGGGTGCCGACGTATCTTGATGTCGCCTATCGCGGCACCGGCGACGTCGAGGGCACGACATATCCTGTCGTGCTGGTGCGTTATCTGCGCGGAGAACCGATTGAGGCAGCGGTCATCGTGGATTTCCGCATCGCGATTGATTGCCAAGCGAATGCCATATCGGGCTTGGAGGTCAATCGCACCACCGCCGCGCGAGAAGGCACTAGCATCAGGCTCAGCCTGAAAGAGACCCTTTCAACGCCATTCACACCCGTCTACGCGCAAAACGAAGCGCGGGTCGCGCCCCTTTTCAAGCACGCTTGCGGCCCAGACTGGACAATGAAAGCCCCCGAATGAAACGTCTCGCCGTCTATTGCGGTTCGGCCTCGCCCGAAGACCCGCGCTATATCCAGCTTGCCTATGATGTCGGGGCGGAACTGGCCGCGCGCGGGATCGGGCTCGTCTATGGCGGCGGCAAACTTGGCCTGATGGGCGCAGTGGCGCGCGGGGCCAAGGAAGCGGGCGGCGAAGTCATCGGCATCATCCCCGAAGCCCTGGTCCGCGCCGAAGTCGCCAACCACGATTGCGACGAGCTGATCTCCGTATCGGGAATGCACGAACGCAAGCAGAAGTTCACCGATCTTTCCGACGGCTTCATCACCCTGCCCGGCGGCGTGGGCACGATGGATGAATTGTGGGAAGCGATGAGCTGGGCGCAGCTTGGCTATCACTCCGATCCGGTTGGCTTGCTCAACGCGTTCGGGTTCTATGATGATCTGATCGCATTTAACGCCAAAATGGCTCAGGTCGGTTTTGTTCGGCCCGCCCACCAGAACATCCTCATCTCGGCGGAAACCATGCCCGATCTGCTAGACAAGATGGCGGCCTATGTGCCGCACACGCCGATCTTCAAAATGAAGGCGGAAGAGCTGTAAGCACGCATTATGAAAGTCGATGCCGCCCACCGCGAAGCTCTGGTCCAGCACGCACGCCGCACAATCAAAGTCGGCTCGCAAAGTTTCTCCGCAGCCTCGCGCCTGTTTGACGAGGAGACGCGCGAGCGCGCCTGGCTGCTGTATGCGTGGTGCCGCCAGTGCGACGATATTGCCGACAATCAAGTGATGGGCGGCGAATTGGGCGATCAATCGGACCTTGAGAGCCGTCTGAACCTGATCCGCAAACTCACAGCCAAAGCCTTTGCAGGCGAGCCGACCGGCGATCCTGCGTTTGATGCGCTGGGTGTGGTGGCGGAAGAATGCGGTCTGACGCCGGCTATGGCCGAAGATGTGATCGCGGGCTTCGCGCTCGATGCGGAAGACTGGCGTCCCCGCAGCGAAGGCGACATGTTGCGATACTGTTTCCATGTTGCCGGTGCCGTCGGCGTGATGATGGCCGTGGTTATGGGCGTCGATCCCGAAGATCAGGACACGCTCGACCGCGCCAACGATCTTGGCCTTGCGTTCCAGTTGTCCAATATCGCGCGCGACATTGTCGAAGATGACGCTGTGGGCCGCTGTTATCTGCCGATGATCTGGCTGGTCGAGCAAGATATCGAGCCGGGCCAGCATACCAAACCGCACCACCGCAAAGAGCTTGCCGACATGGCAAAACGCCTTGTCGAGCTGGTCGAAAAACACGAAGCCGCCGCCCGCGTCGGCGCGGCGCGTCTACCCTTTCGCAGCCGCTGGGCCGTGCTGTCCGCGGCGCGCATTTATGGCGCGATTGGCCGAAAGGTTCGCAAACGCGGGACCGAGGCGTGGAACAGCCGCACCTATGTTCCGCGCTGGGAAAAAGCATGGCACGGCGCGCGCGCGTTTCTGTCTGCTGCGATCAACCGTGAGAAACACCCTGACGGCGAGATCACTTGGGGCATCAAGGATTTCCGGCCAAACGCTTGAAGCAAACCGCGCGCTCGCGTAGCGGTTCTGGTCATGAGAGGATTTTCCATTTTCGCAAGCCTCGCGCTTGGCGTGATAGCCGTGCCCGTTCAGGCCGATCATCATGCCGCCCCTAAAGCTGTTGATACCGAGAGCAACAAAGCAGCTGTGATCGCGGCAGCCGATGCATTTTTCAGCGCGCTGCGCGACGAAAACAAAGCCGCGCTTGCCCAGATGATGATCCCCGAAGCGGTGATCTATATCCATAACCGAATGACCCCCGGCAAACCTCAAATCCGCGTTGTAACGGTTATGGATCACCTCGAAAATTGGGCCAAAAGCCCATCGGGCACTGATGAGCGAATGGTCTATGAAACGGTGCTGATTGATGGCGACATGGCGCAGGTTTGGGGGCCGTATGTTTTCCTGATTGATGGCGAACCGGCCCATTGCGGGATCAACTCGTTAAGCTTTGTCAAAACGCCGCATAAAGGGTGGGCGCTGGGCAACACCAGCTTCACCATGGAACCGGTGAATGAATGCAAGCGCTTGGGTGCGCCGGAGGCCAAACAATGATCAAAAAGCTCCTTATAGCGAACAGAGGCGAGATCGCCTGCCGCATTATCCGCACCGCGCGCGCCATGGGTATCGCGACGGTGGCGGTTTATTCCGAAGCCGATGCGAAAGCCCTGCACGTGCGTCAGGCGGATGAGGCGGTGCATATCGGCCCCTCTCCCGCGGCGGAAAGCTATCTGGTCGGTGAGAAAATCATCGCGGCGGCGAAGCAAACGGGCGCAGAGGCGATCCATCCGGGCTATGGCTTTCTGTCCGAGAATGCCGATTTTGCTCAAAGCGTCATTGACGCGGGCCTGATCTGGGTCGGGCCAAAGCCGGAAAGCATCCGCGCGATGGGCCTGAAGGACGCAGCGAAGGAACGCATGATCGCCGCCGGAGTGCCCGTGACGCCGGGCTATCTGGGCGAGGACCAGTCGGTCGAGCGGCTCACCAAAGAAGCGGCCGCCATTGGTTATCCCGTGCTGATCAAAGCGGTCGCGGGCGGCGGCGGCAAGGGTATGCGCAAGGTTGACGCGCCCGAGAACTTTGCAGCCGATCTGGAAAGCTGCCGGCGCGAGGCCAAGGCGTCCTTCTCCAACGACGAAGTGTTGCTCGAAAAGTGGATCACCTCGCCGCGCCATATCGAAGTGCAGGTCTTCGGCGACGCCCACGGCAATGTCGTCCACCTGTTCGAACGCGACTGCTCATTGCAACGCCGCCACCAGAAAGTGATCGAGGAAGCCCCCGCCCCCGGCATGGACGAGGCGACCCGCGAGGGGATCTGCGCCGCCGCCGTGCGCGCCGCCAAGGCGGTCGACTACGAGGGCGCGGGCACGATCGAATTCATCGCCGACGCCAGCGAAGGCCTACGCGCCGACCGCATCTTCTTCATGGAGATGAACACGCGGCTTCAGGTCGAACATCCCGTGACCGAGGAGATCACCGGCGTGGACCTCGTCGAGTGGCAGCTGCGTGTCGCTAGCGGGGAGCCGATCCCGCTGAAACAGGACGAGCTGTCGATTAACGGCTGGGCCATAGAAGCGCGGCTGTATGCGGAAGACCCGGCAAAAGGGTTTCTGCCGAGCACGGGGCGGCTGGAGCATTTCCACCTTCACGACGCGGAGCGCGTCGATACCGGTGTCGAGCAAGACGATGAGATTTCACCATTCTACGATCCGATGATCGCCAAACTTATCGTTCATTCGGACAGCCGCGACGATGCACGCCTTGAGCTGATGCGCAGCTTATCAAAGTCTTACGTTGCACCCGTGCGCACAAACAGCGGCTTTCTGTACGCATGTTTGGCAAGCAAAGCATTTGCAGGATGTGATCTCACTACAGGATTTATTGAGAACGCCGGTGATGCACTTTTACCAGCAGACACACCAACCGATGCGGCAATAAATCGGGCGGCCAGTACATTTTTGGAAGCAAGCTGGCAGTTCGACGATCTGCCATCAGTAGCTTTGCCGACGGGGCTTCAATCGTTCCGCCTTAACTCAGACGCAAATCGCAAGGTCTACCTGGAAACGCGCGGCGAAACACTGATTGGTGATGCCGATGAAGCTGTGGGATCATTCCGTGACAGCGGGCCATTCCACACGGCGCTAAACGATGGCGAGGTCGTCGTTAGTGAATTTGGTGAGGCATTTATCTTCAAGGCACCTCCTCGCGGTGATGCCTCGGGCCATGCCTCCGCCGCAGACGGCGCGATCCTTGCGCCGATGCCGGGCAAGGTCATCGCGGTCGATGTGGCCGAGGGCGATGCTGTCACCGCTGGCCAGCGGCTTATGGTGCTTGAGGCGATGAAGATGGAACACGCGCTCACCGCGCCGTTTGACGGGACCGTGACCGAGCTTGCCGCCAACGAAGGCGGGCAGGTGCAGGTCGAGGCGGTTCTGTGCGTGGTGGAGCCTGCGAAAGAGGAATAGCCCCACCCCCAACCCCTCCCGCAAGCGGGAGGGGAGCGAGACTTGCCAGCTTGCTGGCCTAGTCGCAGCGGGGTGGGCATGGGGAGAAAAGTCGCGTGTCTTGGCAAAAAGAACTCGAAGAGCTGCGCGCACGCGAGGCGCTGGCCGAACAGATGGGCGGCGCGGACAAGGTCGCGCGGCAGCACTCTCGCGGCAAAATGGATGCCCGCGCGCGGCTTGCGGCGTTCTGTGACGAAGGCTCCTTCCGCGAAATCGGCAAGATCGCAGGCAAAGGCCATTATGACGAAAACGGTGATCTGACCGGCGTAACCCCTGCCCCGTTCCTGTTCGGCAAAGCCACCGTAAACGGTCGCCCCGTCGTCGCGACTGCCGACGATTTCACCATTCGCGGCGGCGCAGCTGACGCAGGCATTGCGCGCAAGATGGTGCAGGCCGAAACGATGGCGCACGAATTGAAGCTGCCGATCATTCGCATGATTGACGGCACCGGCGGCGGCGGCAGTGTCAAAACGCTGGAGCAGATCGGCGCAACCTACATTCCGGCGGTGCCCGGATGGGGCGATGTGGTCCAAAACCTCGACACTGTGCCGGTCGTGGCGCTTGCACTTGGCCCGACCGCCGGCCTTGGCGCGGCGCGCACGGTGGCCAGCCATTATTCGATCATGGTGCGCGGCCTGTCGCAGCTGTTCGCCGCTGGCCCCGCTGTCGTTGATGCGATGGGCAGCGATTATGAAGGCCCCAAAGACCCCGGCGAAGCGAAGGAAGCCTTGGGCGGCGTCGACATTCACACCCGAAACGGTGTGGTCGATGACGAAGTAGCCAGCGAAGCCGAGGCCTTTGCCCGCGCCCGCCACTTCCTATCCTTCATGCCGGAACATGTCGGCCAGCTTGCCCGCCGCGCTGCATCCGGCGATCCCGTGGACCGCCGCGAAGACGCGCTGCTCAGCCTCGTCCCGCACGATGCAAAGCAAGTGTATTCCATGCGCCGTGCGATGGACATGATCCTTGACCGTGGCACAGTTTTTGAAATCGGTAAGCACTGGGGCCGCGCGGCGATTACGGCGCTGGCGCGCCTTGATGGATATCCGGTGGCGGTAATCGGCAGCGATCCCAGCTATCTTGGCGGATCATGGGAAGCCAAGACATCGGAAAAAGTCGAACGCTTCGTCAAACTCGCCGATCAGTTCCGCCTGCCGATTGTTCATCTCGTTGACAATCCCGGTTTCATGATCGGGCGCGAGGCCGAATTGGCAGGCACCATCCGGTACGGCGTGCAGGCGATGAACGCGATCTACCGCGCGCGCGTGCCTCTCGCCAGTATCGTCATGCGGCGCGCCTATGGCATCGCCGGCAGCGCGATGAGCAATGCCGACCGGTATCAATACCGGTTCTGCTGGCCGAGCGGCGATTGGGGCAGCCTGCCGATCGCAGGCGGGCTGGAGGTTGCTTATAAATCCGAACTTGAGGCGAGCGATGATCCAGCCGCAGAGCTGGCAGCGATCAAGCAGCGGCTGGACAAGGTCACTTCGCCTTTCCGCAGCGCCGAACGCTTTAATGTCGAGGATATCATTGATCCGCGCGACACGCGGCCCTTGCTGTGCGAATTTGCAGAGCTGGCATGGCGCAAACTCGGCAGCGAATAATCAATCCTGGGCAACAGCGCCCGGGCCCATTTCCGCTGAAGGTTTGCCAAACAGTTTGCCCTTTTCGCTGAACAGGACGAGCAGCAGGCAAATAATCCCGCTGGCAAGCAGCGACAAGGCAAGTGGCCGCGCCGTGCCATCAAACGCATAGCCGATCAATCCGCCCAAACCCGCCGCCGTGGTCATTCGCACAAATCCATGAGCCGAGCTTGCCGCGCCTGCGATATCGAAAAACGGGTTCATCGCGATTGATCCGAAATTGCTGCCGATAAAACCGAGCAACATCATATTTACCGCCATCAGCGGGACAAACACATACAGGCTTTCATCGGGCTGGAACGCAAAGAACACTTGCGCAGACGCAACTGCGATAAATGCGAACAGTGCCGTGTGGCTGACCCGCCGGGCACCGAACCGTTCGACAATCCGCGAATTTGACCAGCTCGCAAAAGCCATCGAACCGGCACAGATGCCAAACACGATCGGGAATATCTCACCCGCGCCAAACGTTTCGGTTATCAATTGCTGGGAAGAGTTGATGAAGCCGAACAGAGCGCCGAACACAAGCGCGCTGCCGAATACATATCCGATAACGCTGGGCAAGCTGAGCGCGCGGCGCATGTTGCGGCCGATCACGCGCGGGCGGATTTCCTGACGGTTTTCGTCCGTCAGGCTTTCCGGCAGGCGGAAATAAACCCACGTACCGATGATTATCCCCTGCAACGCCATCGCCACAAAGATCGCGCGCCAATCCGCGACCAGCAAAATCATCTCGCCAATGCTTGGCGCGATGGCCGGAACCATCAGGAAGATAACGAAAATCAGGCTCATCATGCGGGCCATCTTGTCCCCGCCAACCCGGTCGCGAATAATGGCCGGGGGAAGCGCCACAATGCCCGCCCCAAAGAAACCCTGTGCCGCTCGTATCGCGATCAGCATGTCATAAGAGGTGGCAAGCGCGCTGGCCAAAGACAGCGCGATATATACGGCAATAGAACCCAGCAGGATCGGACGGCGGCCAAACCGGTCCGCTAGGGCACCGGGCACCAACGCGCCAATCCCGGCGGTTAGCAGATACACTCCGATCACGAATTGACGATCATTGCCAGTGACAGATAACGCCACCGCCATTTCATCAAGCGCAGGCAAAATGGCATCAATACCAAAGGCTTGCAAAGCCATCAGCATCGCCATCATCCAGATAAGCTCGGTTTCGCCCAACGCTTTGCGAGGGGACCGCATAGAGGCAGTGGCACTCGCCATCGGCGAACCTTTGCCTTGAGGCTCACCGGAAGACCACTGTTCATTTCGCATGTGCACAAAATACTTCAGCGCAAGAATGGTTCCGTCTCGCGCCGCTTGCCTCTAATGTCTCGGGATGTCTGACACCCGACCCGACAACGATGAGCAGGAGGCTTCGGGCCTTCGCAAGATCATCCATGTCGATATGGATGCCTTTTTTGCAAGCGTGGAACAGCGCGACAATCCAGAGCTGCGCGGAAAGCCTGTTGCAGTGGGTGGTTCAGGAGGGCGCGGCGTTGTTGCCGCGGCAAGTTATGAAGCGCGCACATTCGGCGTCAAAAGCGCAATGCCCTCTGTCACGGCCAAACGGCTGTGCCCGGACCTTATTTTTGTAAGGCACCGGTTCGATGCGTATAAAGAGGCAAGCCGTCAGATCCGCGCCGTGTTCGAACATCACACGCCGCATGTCGAACCGCTAAGCCTCGACGAGGCGTATCTTGACGTGACTGAGGACCGGCTTGGCATTGGGTCGGCCACTCGGATCGCTGATCTTATCCGGCAGGAAATTCGCGCCAAGACCAGTCTGACGGCGAGCGCGGGCGTTTCTTACAACAAATTCCTCGCCAAACTGGCAAGCGATCAGAACAAACCTGATGGCATGTGCGTGATCCGCCCCGGCCAAGGCGCGGATTTTGTCGCCGGTCTGCCGATCCGCCGGTTTCACGGGGTCGGGCCCAAGGCTGAAGAGAAGATGAAACGGTTGGGGATTGAAACCGGTGCCGATCTGGCGGCAAAGGATATCGAGTTTCTCAGAGCGAATTTCGGGTCATTTGCAGATTACCTGTTCCGTGCGGCGCGCGGCATTGATCTGCGCCCGGTCAGAGCGCACCGTGTACGCAAATCCGTTGGCGGAGAGCGGACCTTTGGCGATGACATTTCGAGCGGCGGCCAGCTGCGCGAGACATTGGAAAACATCATCGATATCGTCTGGGACCGGATTGAAAACGCCAAGGCGCGGGGACGGACCGTGACGCTCAAAATGAAGTTTACAGATTTTCAGACCATCACCCGCGCCCGGTCTGCATCGCATTGGGTGGAGGATAAACAAACATTCGCCCGGATGGGCCGTGAGTTGCTCGAAGAGGCGCTGCCGCTGGCCATGCCAATCAGATTGATGGGATTGACGCTGTCCAATCTCGACCACGGCGATGCACAGGAACCGGCCAAAGACAGCGCTCAGCTCTCCCTGCTTTAGCCGCGCGTTGCGATCCCGCGCGCTTTCCAGATTGCAAGCCTGCGCTGAGTTACTTCGCCCAACGGTTCTGGCAGCGAATGGGTCGGGAAAAACCGTGCAACAGTCACTTCGCGGCCATCGGGCTTGGGTCTGGCATTGCTGGTCGCTGCAAACAGGTGGGCGGTATGCGGTGAACCGGATAAATTCTCTGCGATCGGGCCAAGCGTTTCCATCGCTTCGATTGCAATTCCCAACTCTTCCATAACTTCGCGGCGGGCGCATTCTTCGGGGTCTTCGCCGGGTTTCAACCCTCCGCCCGGCAGCGCCCAGACCTCGGGGCCATAGGAATGCCGCAGCAACAAAATATCGCCTGAAAGATTGGTCAGCACCACACTCACCCCGGCAATCGGAGAGCCGCGCCATTTGCGCCAGCTGTGCCGCACTCTATGCGCCAGAGGCATCAAGGCCCGGTGGACAGGCGCGGGTAGAAATCTGGCGAGATGCTCGATCAAGTAAAGCAGGCGATATCAATATCGCCCTTGTTTTGCGCCGCCTGCAGCAGCCGCGCAACGGGCAGGTCATGCTCCCCTAGCGCGCCTGCTTCGAACACCTGTCGTTTCTCGTCTGACCCGCCCAATGTGAAAAGGATCGCCCCTGTCGCAAGCAAGGATTGCAGCGTCAGCGTGATCCGATCAAACGGCGCGTGCGCCGGCAGCGGGTCCGGGGTCAGGCGCCGGATACAGCGCGGATCATCCAATTGCGGATCAGTGTTCGGGAACAACGAAGCGATATGCCCGTCCGGCCCCATCCCCAACCAAGTCAGCGCGAAATGCGGCGGCTGGGCACCCTCGGTAAGGCCAACAACCCGCGCACCCACCGGCTCCAGCAGCGCGCGCATTTTGCCTGTATTTGACGCTTCGTGATCTTCCGGGACGATCCGATCATCATTGGGCCACACTTCGAGCCGCGACCAATCCAGATCACGCTTTACCAGATCGGCAAGGATCGGGAATGGCGTGGACCCGCCAGGAATCGTGATTGCGACCGTTCCCTGTGTCGCGGCAAGAGCCGGCTTAAGCTGCAAGGCCAGCCAGTCGGCGATTGCGGCGGGGTCGCCGTCATGCGTGTATTTTACTGTGCTCATGCCGCTTCATAGCAAAAGGGCCGCTCCCGACTAGGCGGAAACGGCCCTTTTGATGTGGACGTTTTAAGACGCCTCTTGGTTTCTTGGTAAGATCACCCGAGCGTGGAGCTCAGGAACCAGACGCGCTCTTCTGCCATATCGGTCCAGTCATCCAGCAAACCGTCAGTGGCATTGTCGCCTGCCTGTTCGGCCAATTCCTTCATGGATTTCAGACGCGCCACCATATTGGCGTTATCATCGCGCAATTCGGCAATCATCTGTTCGGCGGTCAGCGTCGCACTGTCCTGATCCTTCACCTGAGTGTGCTTGGCCACCATTCCGACCGATGTAATCGTATCGCCGCCCAATTTGCGGGCACGCTCACCGATTGCGTCAATCTGGTCGCGGATTTCAATTGCCTGTTCGTCGAACATCAAATGCAAGTCGCGAAAACGCGGGCCTTTCACATGCCAGTGAAAGTTTTTTGTCTTGATGTAGAGCGCGAAATGGTCGGCCAGCAGGCCGTTGATTTCGGCGATAAGTGCGGTTTTGGCGTTGTTGTTTGGATCAAGCATGAATGATCTCCTGATTGGTGTTTCTTTGCAGCGTCTCAATAACGATCGCTGTGTGTTTCTTCATCTAACCAACGGACAATATGGGAAATTGTTTCGAGAAAGATCAGTTCGCTCTAATCGACAAAATCGATCACATCACGGCGAAACGCGCATTTAATCCGAGGAACAAGGCCGCAACCAACAGGCATCCACCGAAGAATAATCGGCCAAGAAATAGCGGATACCGATCAAGCGTATTCTTGCCGACAGCCCAACCCAGCGCGATCGCGGCCATTCCGCCCAGCGCGCCTCCGGCGATGGTCAAAACAGGATAAACCGCCTGCGCTGCAAACGCGAAAACAACAAACCGCGCAGCGTCGCCGAACTGGCGCAGGAATATGACGACGCCGATCGCGACATAGCTTCGCGTGGGTTCTTTCATCGGTTTCAGCTTCACCCGCCAAAACAATTCAAGACCCGCAAAAGCCAGCGCGATGGCGACCAGCATATTTGCCGCTCTGGTCGGCAGCATCGCAGCAATTGTCCAGCCCGCATAAGCCATCGCCGCGGCACTCGCCGCCGCGCAGGCCATACCGACCAGCAAAAGGCCGGTCGTGCGTTCAAGCTCGTCTGAAAATTGGGCAATAATCATCTGGTCGCGCCCGCCCAGCGCGATGATGAAAGTGAGCAGCAATGTGAACATGAACGCGTCCATTCAGGCGATCTAGCAGGATGAACAGCGTATGCCAGCCTGTGGTCGCTTTCGCTGTCGGAGCTCTCGATATGGCGGGAATGGAATTTGCGGCTATGAGCGAAGTCGGAACCGAAAAGGAGAGAGCATGAAACTGGAACAAGGCATGGCAGCCATAGTCACTGGCGGCGCATCTGGATTGGGCCGCGCCAGCGCAAAGGCGCTGGCTGACGAAGGGCTGAAAGTCGCGATTTTCGACATCAATGATGAGGCCGGTCAGGAACACGCAGCCGCCATCGGGGGAACTTTCCATCACGTCGACATCATGGACGAGGCCAGCGTCGAGGCGGGCTTTGCCGCAGCGCGCGCCGCCAATGGTCAGGAACGCGTCACCGTCCACTGCGCAATGGCATCCAAACGGGGCAAGACGATCGGTTTTGACAAATCAACCGGCGGATACAAACGTCTTTCTACCGAAGATTACGCATTTGGTGCGCAGGGTATCCTCATCGCGAGTTACCGCGTGGCCAGCATATCCGCGCTTGGCATGGCCAACGCAGACCCGGTCAATGATGATGGTGAGCGCGGCGCAATCACTTTGACAGCCAGCGTTGCCGCACAAGACGGGCAGATCGGCCAGGTAATCTATGGCTCGTGCAAGTCAGGGGTGAACGGCCTCGTGCTGCCGATGGCGCGCGATTTGATGGATCTGGGCATTCGTGTGAACTCGGTCATGCCGGGTATTTTTGCGACCCCGCTGATGCTGGGCATGAAGGATCGCAACCCGCAAATGTGGGACCAGCTTAACGCCAGCGTCCCATTCCCCAAACGATTGGGCGAACCCGAAGAGTTTGCCTCGCTTATCTGCGAAATCGCCCGCAACACCTATCTCAACGGGCATCAATTCCGGATCGATGGCGCAATCCGAATGCCCCCAAAATAGAGCGCCTTGACCCGGTGCGAGATGGTGACAGGCGGGCGTCAACTGCATTCATAGATACCAGTCGCGTGTTGGCAGATGACACCCCACCAGTGCTTTACTTAAGCAACACACCTGTCTAGAATTGACGTACATAGAGTTAAAGAACAGGGATTGTCCGCATGCTCGAATTAAAGAATGTAAGCCACGTCTACTCCAACGGCGTGCGTGCCCTGAATGATGTGACATTGTCTGTGCCAAAGGGCATGTACGGACTGCTTGGCCCTAACGGAGCGGGCAAGTCCACTCTGATGCGCACAGTCGGCACTCTGCAAACACCGACCTCTGGTTCGATCACATTCGGCGGCGTTGATATTCTTCAAGACCCTGAATCGCTGCGCAAACGGCTTGGTTATTTGCCGCAGGATTTCGGCGTGTATCCGCGTGTTTCCGCCTATGACATGCTCGATCATATGGCCGTCCTGAAAGGGATCGCTTCCAAAGGGGACCGCAAAGACACGGTCGAAACCCTGCTGAATCAGGTCAATTTGTGGGACGTGCGCAAGAAAGCCATTGCCGGATTTTCGGGCGGCATGCGCCAGCGTTTCGGGATTGCTCAGGCGCTGATCGGAAACCCTGATCTGATCATCGTTGACGAACCAACCGCAGGCCTCGACCCAGAAGAGCGAAACCGTTTCTTAAACCTGCTCGCTGCGATCGGTGAGAATGTGGTTGTCATTCTGTCCACTCACATCGTCGAAGACGTGGCCGATTTATGCCCGCGGATGTCTGTCATCGTGCAGGGGACTATCGAGCTGGAAGGTGCGCCAAAAGATCTGATCGCCAAATCAGCCGGTTCAATCTGGGCCAAAACGATCGAAACCGCTGAGCTGGGTGCCTATCGCAGCATGTATGAAGTGATCTCGACACGGCTTTTCGCGGGCGAAACAATCGTTCACATCCTGTCGGATACCGATCCGGGCGACGGTTTTACCAGCGTCGATGGCGGGCTTGAGGATGTTTATTTCTCAACCCTCGCCGCCACGCGCCGGCAACCCGCCGGTGCTTCCGACGCCGAAGCAGCGTAAGCGGGGGACAGCAGATGTTTTCCAAGATCGCCCAGTTTGAACTGCGGTACCAAATGCGCAACCCGGTTTTCTGGGTCGCAATCGTCATATTTTTCCTGCTGACTTTCGGGGCAACCGCCAGTGACAGCATCCAGATCGGCGGGGGCGGCAATATCAATCTGAACAGCCCGGTCGCGATCCTGCAAACGCAGATGATCCTCTCGCTGTTCTTCATGTTTGTTACGACCGCTTTCGTCGCCAATGTCGTGGTGCGTGATGATGAAAGCGGATTTGGACCGATGGTCCGGTCCACCCAAGTCACCAAATTCGCCTATTTGATGGGCCGTTTTACTGGCGCGACTTTTGCTGCATTGGCGGCTTTTCTGGTGGTTCCGCTGGCGATTTTCATCGGATCGCTGATGCCGTGGGTGGATTCCGAAACCCTTGGGCCAAACCGGTTTATGGATTACGCGACCAGCTTTGCTTTGTTCGCCGCTCCCACTGTCATTCTGCTGTGTGCGGTCTTCTTTGCGGTTGCCACTGTCACCCGCTCGATGATGTATTCATACGTCGCCGTGGTCGCGTTCCTTGTGCTTTATGTTGTGTTCAATGTGGTCGTCGGAAGCGAGCCTGAATATCGCGATACCGCTGCTTTGATTGACCCGCTTGGCTTTGGCGCGATCGCGGCGGAGACGCGGTATTGGACTGCGGCAGAATCCAACGCGCAATTGCCCGCCTTTGCTGGCACGATTTTATACAACCGGTTGTTCGCATTGGGTCTGGCGGCGCTCGCTTTGCTGTTTGCCTATTGGCGTTTCAGCTTTGCGGAGAAAGGCGTGTCTGCGCGCAAGGCTAAGAAGCTGGCCAACAAGGCAGCAAAGCTTGCCCGGACCGAACCAAGGACGGTTTCTGTACTGCCAGCCGCGCAGCCGGAAAAGGCTGCGTTGGCGCGGCTGATCGCGACCACCCGATTTGAAATCGGTCAAGTGATGCGGCACCCTGCCTTCATCGTCTTGATGATTATCGGCCTGTTTAACAGCGGTACGGCTTTGTTGTTTGGCAATGAGATTTACGGCACGCCGCCCATCCCGGCGACCTTTACACTGATCCCGCTGCTGCAAGGCACGTTCAGCATCATCCCGCTGATCATTGCGATCTATTACGGCGGAGAGCTTGTCTGGCGTGACCGCGATCGCAAATTCCACGAAGTGATCGACAGCACATCCCTGCCGGGTTGGGCGTATATGATCCCCAAAACGATTGCAGTAACGCTGGTGCTGCTTTCGACTCTGCTGATCTCTGTCGTCGCGGCCATGTTGGTTCAGGCATCACGGGGCTATTTCAATTTCGAGCTCGACAAATTCCTGTCATGGTACATTTTGCCGAACACTGCGGATCTGCTGCTGATCGGCGTTCTGTCTGTCTTTGTTCAGGCGCTCAGCCCGAACAAATTCGTCGGCTGGGGCATTATGGTGCTCTATATCGTCGGCACAATCACTCTGGGTAGCCTCGGCTATGGCCACCCCTTACTTTTGTACGGAACCACAGCGATCGGCCCTGTGTCCGACATGAACGCCGATGGCGTCGCCGGGGCGCTCAGCTGGTGGCTGCGGCTGTATTGGGGCGGTGTTGCTCTGCTGTTTGCAGTGCTGGCGCATCTTTTGTGGCGACGCGGCACCGAAACCCGCTTGATGCCTCGGCTTAAGCAATTGCCGCGTCGGATAGTTTCCGGCGCAGGCGCGCTGGGCCTGGCCGGAGTGGTGACGACGGTTGGAACCGGCGTATTCCTCTATGATCAGATGAACGTGCAAAACGATTATCGCAATCAGGATGCAACCGAAAAACTGCTGGCGGATTACGAAAAAAAATATCTGAAATATGCTTCGCTTAAACAGCCATCGCTGACCGATATCACGATGGAAATCGATATCTTTCCGGAAGAACGCCGGATGGAGGCTAGCGGCACCTATCAGATGGTCAACGACACCGGCGCACCGGTCCAAACGCTGCACGTCCGTCTAGCGGATAGCGACACAGAATTGCTGACCGTCGATATTCCAGGCGCAACGCTTGAAACAGATGACACGCGGTTCAAACACCGCATCTATCGCTTCGACACGCCTCTTGCGGTGAACGAAACAGCCACGCTGACATTCACCACGCGCCGCTGGCACAAGGCATTTAGCGCGTCGGGTTACGGAACGCGTTTGGTTGAGAACGGCACTTTCCTGAACAACAGTGAATTTGCGCCGGAACTGGGCATGAACCGGAACGGGTTGCTGACCGATCGTTCCACTCGGCGCAGCTATGGCCTTGAGCCGGAACTGCGTTCACCCAAACTCGAAGACGAAGCCGCACGAGACCGCAATTATGTCGGCGATGCGGATTGGGTGAATTCGGATATCACCATTTCGACCTCTGCCGATCAGGTGCCAATCGCACCGGGATCAAAGGTTTCTGATGAAACAAAGGGCGACCGCAGGATTGCGCGGTTCCGTTCGACCAATCCGATCCTCGCTTTTTTCTCCGTACAATCCGCCGATTACGAGATCGCAACACGCGAAGCTGGCGGGGTTGAATTGCAAGTCTTCTACGATGCGCAGCACCCGTACAATGTGGAACGAATGCTGGATGCGATGGACCGGTCGCTCGGCTATTACCGCGCCAATTTCGGGCCATATCAATTCGATCACGCGCGGATCATCGAATTTCCCGGATATGCCAGCTTTGCGCAGGCTTTTGCCGGGACCATGCCCTATTCGGAGAGCCTCGGCTTCGTCGCCAATCTCGCCGATCCGGGTGAAATCGATTACGTCACCTACATCACGGCACATGAGGTCGCGCACCAATATTGGGCGCACCAATTGATCAGCGCGGATATGCAAGGCGGCACGATCATGGTCGAAACGCTGGCGCAATATTCGGCGTTGATGGTCATGAAAGAGCTGTACGGCGAAGATGAAATGCGCCGCTTCCTCAAATTTGAGCTCGACAATTATCTGTCAGCGCGCGGCAGTGAAGCAATCGAAGAATTGCCGCTCGAGCGGGTCGAGAACCAAGGGTACATCCATTACCGCAAAGGGTCGGTGGTCATGTATCTGTTGCAGGACCGGCTCGGCGAGGATCGTGTGAATGCAATGCTGTCGGGCCTGCTGGATCGGTATCGCTTCCAAAGTCAGCCCTATGCGACATCCACCGACCTGATCGAAGGGTTCTATTCACTGGCGCGCGATGATGCGGAACGCGATCTCGTTCGTGACCTGCTTCAGCGCATCACCGTCTACGATCTCAAGGCCGAAGAAGCCTCGGTGCGCGAGCTCGACGATGGCCGGTTTGAAACCACGATCACCATTACCGCTGCAAAATTTTATGCTGACGGCGAAGGCAAAGAAACCGAAGCGAAGCTGTCGGATATCATCGAGATTGGCGTGTTCACTGATCGTCCGGGCGGCGACGCCTTTGCATCGGAAAACGTCATTCTGATGGAGCGCCGGCCAGTGAAATCGGGCGAGCAGACAATCACAGTGGTCACCGATCGCAAGCCCCAATGGGTCGGCATTGATCCGTACAACAAATATGTTGATCGCAATTCCGACGACAATCTGGTCGCACCAGGTTGATCGTCACAAAACAGCGGGCTTGAGCGTCAAAAACAGCGCTTAAGCCCGACTGCAATCACCCGCAAAGCCAGCTGGAGCGGGGTGAAGGGAAGCCAATAGGCAAAGTAAGCAATTGAACTGATTTTATTTTTCATAGCCGGAGAAATAAAAGGCCCCCAATCTGGCCCCCACTTGCCCGCGCTTCTGTGGAAAAACCCGGGATTGAGAGGGACAATTGCGCCCATCGCAGCGCCTCACAATTAGCCTGCTAGCTATCGGTTGTCACCGGTAAGATTGGCAACTCGTATGTGAGTGGAGCGCAACCTTAACAGGTAACAAAAATAGAAATTCGGCGGATCGCAAACAACTCGTTCGTCGATTGCAAATTATCATCTGATTTCAGAACTTTATGAGACTGTGAGTTGTCTGCGGATCGGCGCAAACCCGCTCTACTCGTAGACGGGTTGATTCCGCCCAAAACGCTATTCTAAATAAATATCAAGGATTTATATCCCGAATTCGCGGGGTACGGTGTGCTCGCCAGATTCCCATTTGCGCGCGGTTTACCCATCATTTGCTGAAACCTCGGTTCAGTCATTCCGGAAAACATCTGACGTGAAAGAGCCGCGCGGCGATTGAGCGCTCAAGGTGGCAGCTTTGCGCCCCAATCCAAGACGTTGGCACTTGGATTCGCGCTTCCCGAAAGCAGACCTTCGCTAGCACCGGCGAAGTCAGGTTTCGATGGGGAGATTATTCCAACATCACAGCAGCAGCAGAAGGCTCACGGCTTAGGTTCGGCCATAACTTCGATCCGGGTTTCGCAGCGGTACGCAAGGTCAGGAAAGGTCTGTGGACATCTTTCCAATGCGCCTTCGATGAGAGCCTTTCCGGGGTGGATTAGCACGACACGAGTGATGCAGCCCAAGAACAGGGAAATAGGTCAAATCACCTATTGCCGATTTGCCAATTCTCATCGTTTTGCGGGCATTTATATGGTCATCCGCGACTGAGTAAGTGGGGTCAAATTGATGCTTAAGAATATCCCGCTTTCCAGCCTTGAACTGGGCATGTTTGTCCACAAGATGAATGGGGGCTGGTTCGACCACCCGTTTTGGAAAGCAAAATTTCTGATCGACGAACCGCAAAAGTTGCAAACCTTGAAATCAAGTGCTTTGACGAGTGTCGTAATCGACACCTCTTTGGGCAAGGATGTCGAAGAGGAGCAAGCTCTCCGGAATGCTGGGACGAATGCGAAAGCAACCAAAGCAAAGCGATTGAATGCAATCACGCGCCGCCAATCGACGCGCGAACAGACCTCACGGCCTGTTTCAACTGCTGCCGAGCTGGGTGCGGCTCAAGCGCTTGCAAACAATGCGAGCGCTAAACTCAAAGATATATTCAGGGCCGCGCATTTGGGCCGAGCGATAAGCGTTTCCTCAGTCGCACCAATCGTTGGCGACATCCAAGCCTCGATAGATCGCAATTCCCAAGCATTTCATGGCCTGATGCGCTGCAAACTCAAGAGTGAATTTGTATACCGACATTCGCTGTGCGTGAGTGCCTTGATGATCTCTCTTGCGCGAAAAATGAATTTGTCGAGCAAGGAAACCACCGATGCAGGGCTAGCTGGCCTGTTACTCGATATTGGGACCAGCTATTATCCCAAGACTATCAATCCGCCCCATGGCGATTTCAGTCAGTTAGATCCCGAAATCTGGCATCAACATGTTCAACTCGGGCACCGCGCATTGCGGTATGATGAGGAGGTTTCGGATTGGGCTCTTCACGCCTGCCTTCACCATCATGAGCGGATGGATGGCAAGGGCTTTCCAGAGGGCTTAAGAGAGATCGACATCAGTGTTGGCGGAAGAATGGCTGCCATTTGCGACACCTTCAATTTTCTATTGAACGATGGAGGGGGGGGCAGCCCGCTCGACCCTTCAACCGCGGTAAAGACCATGCGCCAGATGGAGGGAGCATTTGATCCCGATATCTTACGCAAATTCATCGAGTCAGTTGGGCAGTTCCCGGTCGGATCATTCGTGCGCCTGCGCAGTGGCTTCTTGGGGATGGTGATCGACGAAAACCCCTTGGTTGCGGCAAGGCCACTCGTCGAAGTCTTTTACTCTCTCGCCGAAGGAAAAAGAATTGCCCAGCGCAGGATTAAATTGGGGGACGGCCTTAATGACGATGAGATTCTTGATACGGCCGATCTTTCAGGGCTTGACCTTCCGGACGAGGGCTATCTTCGCGAGGTCGTCTTTCTAGCAGCGCACCGGTAGGAAGTAGTAACTCTTATAGCAGCCGCGCCGCTAATTTGATCGCCGTTGTTGGCCGCCGAGACGCTAGGAGCGAAATATCGGCTTCCGACCCGACTCCAGGACACTGTCAGAGCAAATGTACCTCTAGCCGAATTCGTATGTTCGGGTAGGGCGGGACGATGCCCAAACCCAAGAAACCAGCCAGTCCGTTTCGCTATTTCAACTCGTCGCCAGAAGTGATCCGTCTTGTCGTGATCGTCACTGATGGTCTCAAATCCTAGGCTACGGCAAGCCGCCGAGCGCGACCCGGTTCAAGAAGGGCCAATCCGGCAACCCAAAAGGGCGGCCAAAAGGCAAACGCAACTCACAGATCCCGTACGATCATGTTCTGGGACAAATGGTCACGGTGCGAGAGGAGGGACGCAAGCGCCGCATCACCGCGGCTGAGGCATTCATCCTTCAGCTCACGCAGAGAGGACTGGCCGGTGACAGCGCGGCGGCTCGGTCATCATTGGCCGCCATCGAAACCGCTCGTGTGAAGAGTGCGGATGCGGAAGGTCTTGGGATCAAGAAATTTGTAATTGTGCCCATCCAGATCGAGTGCGTTCTACGAACACTCGGCATGGCCACGAAGAAGTTCCCAACCGACAAGAAGCGCGTGCGTTGGGAAATCAATCCTTGGGCGGTTGAGGCCACACTCGCTAGGCTCGGGGACCGACAGCTCACCGAGGCCGAGCAACGCAAGGTATGGAGCTGCACACGCGTGCCGCACAAAGTGAACTGGCCGGGCTGGTGGACGGTCACGGAGTGAAAGGCAGCTTCGCGCCCCAATTTCAGTCATTCATCAGCCTCCTAGTTAAAACTGAAAGCTGTCGCTAATTCGGCACTGCCAGTGGCAGTGCGATAGGCCATAATTCAGGAAATCCAGTCTAACCCCTCGGCGAAGCTGATCGCTAACCAGCGCCCTTAGCAATCACCGACAAAAATCCGGTACGCCCTGGCATCAGGCTTCTGCGAGCCAAACAACGCGCTTAGTCACCAAGGCCAGATTAGGTCGATCGACATGGATAGACCTCTTGGCGGCCGACCCATTTTCAAGTGCCTATACCTAACGGGCATTCACCAAAATTCTACAAGCTTTCCCTAGCCAACACCGATCATTTTGGATTGTGAGGCGCGGAATCGTGGAAATGCAAATCTCAGAGGCCGGACGGCTTGCAGCACTGGGCAGCTATCACATTCTGGACACTCCGCCGGAGCCTGAATTAGACGCCTTGGCCCAACAGGCGGCCGATATTTTTGCGGTCCCAATCGCATTGATTTCCCTGGTTGATGAGAATCGCAACTGGTTCAAGGCGCGCGTTGGCCTGTCGGTCAGCGAAGCACCAAGGCCATTTTCTTTTTGCGCGCATGCCATCGCATCCGATGAACTTCTGGTGGTTGGGAATGCCGCTGAGGATGAGCGGTTCATGCGCAACCCCCTGGTGAAGGGCGATCCTAATCTTCGGTTTTATGCTGGCGCGGTCCTCAAGAATGATCAGGGGCACCGATTAGGCACGATCTGCGTAATCGACACCCGGTTGAGGCCCGATATCGTGCCAAACAAATTCGCTGCCCTCGAGGCTTTGGCGAACACCGTCATGAAGGTGCTGGATAACCGCAAGCTTCAATGCGCGGATGCTGACTGACCATGGCCCGGTCTGCCGAATGGTTCACTAGGTTTCGCCCAACGCAGCAAGCTGCGCAGGGGATCGTCATCGTGGCGATCACTTACATGGCGATCGGTCTGACGGGACAGTTGCTCATTCTGCCTTCAAAGCACGGCATGCCCATCGGGCTGGAGGTCGGCGTCGCGATTGCAGCGCTGATGCTGCTGGGCCGAAACTCGTGGCCCGGTGTTTGGATCGGCGCATTTGCGGTAGGCTTGATTGGGAGCCACGCTGCACATTTGCCCGGTGCAGACTTGGTGGCCCCAAATACCTTGGCCGCGAAGATACTCGCCGCGTCAGCGCTCGCGACAGCGGCTGCGGGTCAGGGCTTACTGGCCGAATGGCTCATTGACCGGATCTTTGGCACTCCGATCTCGCTGGCTAACAATGCGGACGTCGCCAAGCTCGCCCTTTTGGCGGGACCTGTTGCATGTATGGCAAGCGCGCCGGTCGGTGCGGGCTCGTTGTGGTATCTGGGCACAATACCCGCATCTGCATTGCTGCAAGACTGGATTATGGGGTGGATCGGCGATCTTATCGGCATCGTGCTTGTCCTGCCGATCGCACTCATGGCACCGTGGCGCTCGCCAAGGGTG
The DNA here is from genome assembly GCF_007004095.1 of Erythrobacter insulae. Taxonomy (NCBI): domain Bacteria; kingdom Pseudomonadati; phylum Pseudomonadota; class Alphaproteobacteria; order Sphingomonadales; family Erythrobacteraceae; genus Erythrobacter; species Erythrobacter insulae. The sequence goes on along the minus strand of NZ_VHJK01000001.1, from coordinate 1,721,232 downwards.
CTGTGGAAAGGTGTGCCCATTACCCCGTTGACCCTGTCGATGGTGCTGGGACTATTTGCACTGGTCGCTGCCACATTAGCCGCCTGGGTGGTGACCAAGGACATTATCTATGATCGCAACCTTGTGGCTTTCAGCGCCATGGCGGATGATAGCGAAGTCGCGCTCAGGCACCGGGTCGAAATTTATCGGCGCAGCCTGGATGGCGGCGCTGCGGTGGTTGACGGGGCAGACCGGGTCACGCTCGAAGACTGGCGCGATTTTATCGATATGATCAACGTCGAAACGCTACCGGGCATCAATGGGATCGGTTTTATCGAACCTGTTAATACTAAGGACCAGGCGGCGTTTCTGGAACAGAGCATCGCCGATGGCGTGGCACCTTTCGCGATCCACCCGCCGGGCGCCGGTGATGACCTGTTCGTCATTAAATATATCGAACCCATCGCGATCAATGCGCAGGCGGTAGGACTGGACATCGGGTTTGAGAAAAATCGCCGTGAAGCTGCGGAAATTGCCCGGGACACAGGTGAGGCCCGCATCACCAGACGCATCACGCTGGTTCAGGATGAGGCCCAAACGCCCGGCTTTCTGCTGTTGCGGCCGGTTTATCGACGGGGTGTTTTGCTCAGCTCGGTAGAGGACAGACGGGCAGCGTTCCGGGGCTGGGTATACGCGCCGTTCATTGCATCACGCTTCATCGACGGCCTCACTTCCAGTCAGGAAGATTTGTTCACGGTGAAAATTTATGACGGACCCGAAATTAATCCCGAAGAACAGATTTTCGGCGGCGAGAGCCGCCTTGATGCGGCCTTCACCATCAGCCGCGCCATCCCGGTAGAGGGTCAAATCTGGACGGTGGTATGGGAGAGCACCCCGACGTATGAGAGCAACGTCAAAACCAACGAAGCCGCGATCGTGCTTGGCGGGGGCATTGCCCTGATTCTGTGTTTTGGCGCCTTGCTGCGATCCTACGCACGGCGCGAAGCTGTTATTTCCGCAGAGGTGAAACAAAAGACAATAGGACTGGAAAAGGCTGTGGCTGCGCTTCGCGAAAGCGAGCACCGGTTCAGCGACCTGGCGCGCCTTTCGCCTGCCGGGATTATTCGCACAGATGAATTCGGCTTCTGTATCTATGCCAATGATACTTGGCTGACGATGACTGACCTTGGGGCGTCAAGTTCAATGGGCTCCGGCTGGATTTCGGCCATACATGTCGACGACCGCGCCCGGTTCCAAAGCGAATGGCTCGAAGCAATCGATCGGCTGAGCGAACACCGTTCCACTTTCCGCTTTGTCCATACAGACGGCACATCGCGGTGGGCAGACATGGTCACCCGGCCAGAGATGACCGACACGGGGGAGGCGCGCGGGTTCATCGCGGTTGCGCTTGATGTCACCGAGAGCATGGAACTGCAAAGCAATCTTCAGGCGGCACGCAAACAGGCCGAAGCCGCTGTAGAGGCGAAAACCAGTTTCCTGGCGAACATGAGTCACGAAATCCGCACACCGATGAACGGGGTTCTTGGTTTCACCAATCTTCTCCTCGGCAGCGAGCTGAGCGAAGAGCAGCGCCGGCACACACAGCTAATCGCCGATAGCGGGCGTTCGATGATGCGGCTGCTGAACGATATTCTTGATCTGTCAAAAGCGGATGCCGGGCAGATGACAATTGCGTCCGAGCCGACCAATATCCATCATGTAGTTACGGGCACGGTCACACTGATGGCCGCACTGGCTGATGAAAAAGGCGTTGCGCTGGACTGCGATATCGCCAGCGACGTTCCGCGGGTGATCCGCAGCGACGGCTTGCGAATCCGCCAGATCTTGCTGAATCTTCTCGGCAATGCGCTTAAATTTACCAGTAAGGGTCGCGTCACGCTCCGCGCCCGGCTTGAAACCGGTGATGCCAGTCGCTTGGTTCTGGAAGTTGAAGATACCGGAATCGGGATCGCCAAGGATCGACAAGACGTGATATTCAGCGAGTTTGAGCAAGCTAATGCATCGATAGCGAGGGAGCACGGCGGAACCGGTTTGGGGTTGGCGATCAGCAGGAAGCTCACGCAATTGATGGGCGGCGAGGTTGAGGTCGAAAGCGTCCTTGGCACAGGTAGCGTTTTCCGCATTCGCCTGCCCGTCATAAATTGTCACGACGATCAATCGCAGGGCGAGGCACGATTGAACCCCGAACTCGAAATACGGCGCGCGCCGCGCATTCCGCGATGCTGCAGAATATTGCTGGTGGAAGATCATGACATCAACCAGATGCTGATGAAAGATATGCTCAACCGATTGGGAAAGGATGTACAAATCGCTGAAAATGGGGCGATCGCGGTCGAGGAAGTAAAAGCATCAATCCAGGCAAACCATCCATTCGATCTGGTTCTCATGGATATGAACATGCCGGTGATGAACGGTATCGAGGCGACGCGCGCCATTCGTAGCGAAGGCATCAAAGCTTGCGACCTGCCGATAGTCGCGTTGACAGCCAATGCGTTCGCAGAAGATATGGCAGGTTGTCTTGAGGCGGGGATGCAGGCTCATTTGACCAAGCCCATCAATTCGCAGAAACTGGAGGAAGCGATTGCCACGTGGGCCAAACGATCAAACGATCACGCTGCACCAATTCCATCTCCTCCCCGGAACGCGCGTTCCGATCTTTCGATTGAAGAACGTTACCGGGCCGAAAAGCAGAAAATGATCGAGAGTCTCGAAACGCTGCTGCACCAAGGGGAGTTCCGCCAAGAAAGCCGAGTAAGCGCTGCCAGGAAACTGCATAATTTGGCCGGCACCGCTGGCATATTTGGTGAGGAACAATTGGGTGAACAAGCCCGGGCGCTCGAACACGATCTGAGAGCGGGCGACGGTGGAGATGCACGTGACCGGATCGGGGGTTTGATAGCGAACTTACGCGCATCTGAGATGGTAGGCTAGGCTAGGCTATCGCCCGTTGACCGCGTTCGCGCTTTTCCCAACATCAAAAAGCAGGCACATTTGAAGCAAACGCGCTTGCTAGTGCAAGGAGCGTGATCGCTAGGAAAGTGCAATGCCCAAGCCTTGCAAGCCGGCTAGTTGGTTCCGCTAATTCAACTCGTCGCGAGAGATTATGCACTTGGCCGTGATCATGTAGGTCCGAATTTCGCTAAGCTTACAAATGTCTAAGATCTGCTGGTCGAGCGCGGAAACGAAATTTGCCACGATGTAGTCAGACTGTGGTGGGGCAGATTAAGGCCGCTCCGCGGTGGCGGCCTGCAAGCTAGTTTCAGCAGCCAGACAGCGTCTCGATAGCAGGTTTGAGCAGACTGTCACCTTCGTCTGAAATGACCGCAATTTAGTCTATAACATATAGTCCGCTTTTTCGATCCGGGATATCTGAACCAGACGGTCTGCACGCGGCCCAGAAACAGCCTCAAACGCCAGCCTGGCTCAAAATCCATCGGCACGAAATGGGTTTGTCCCATCAGCATCTTCTCTCGCTTCCTCTGGATCGTTCACCGTAGCTGGAAACAGGAGCACACCCTACCCCGCGCATTCGGGACGTAAGGCTATGTTTTTTCATTACAATATGGCTTTGGGCGGAATCGACCCGCCTACGAGTTGAGCGGGTTTCCGCTGAGCCGTAGACAACTCACATTGCGATAAGCAGCCGTAATCACGAGATTTTTCTCCGAGTTTTCAGGGATCGTAGAAGAGTTGCGATTTTTGGCACAATCCGTCAGCGTTTCGCTGCCTTGATCGGCATCACTTCCGCGCCTTCGCGAAGCTGATCCAGGTAGTCACTCCACCATTTCATCATCTTCACTCGCTCTTTCCAGTGGGCACCACGATGGTAGGCTGCACGGACCTTGTCGCTGTCTCCGTGCGCCAGCGCGCGTTCGATTGCGTCTGGGTTCCACTTTCCGCTCTCGTTCAGCAGCGTTGAGGCCATTGCGCGAAAGCCGTGGGCGGTCATCTCGTCCGTGGTGTAGCCTAGGCGGCGCAGTCCAGCGTTGATCGTGTTATCGCTCATGGGACGCCTGCGGGTTCGGGCTGACGGGAAGACATAGCCGTCGGGCCCCGTCAATCGGTAGGCCTCTTCCAAAATCGCAATAGCTTGGCGTGAGAGTGGGACGAGGTGATCCTTGCGCATCTTCGTCTTGTTCGCCGGGATCGTCCACAAAGCACCATCGAAGTCGATTTCACTCCACTCGGCGTGGCGGAGCTCACCCGGCCTTACGAACACATGCGGAGCAAGCTGCATTGCCAGTTTGGTGATAGGTTGGCCTTCGTAGCCATCGATCGCCCGTAGCAACTCCCCAGCCCCGACAGGATTGAGAACCGCACCGTAATGCGTCACGGTGGGGTTCATCAGCGCGCCCCTCAAATCACGTGTCGGATCGGATTTGAGGCGCGCTGTCGCGACTGCATAGCGGAAGACCGAGCCTGCCAATTGCAAGGTTCGCTTTGCGCTTTCCAGCTTGCCCTTACTTTCGATCCGGCGGACGGCTGTCAGAATGTCAGCAGGCTCAATATCGGCGATGGGTAGATGGCCTATCGAGCTGTTGAGGACTGACAGGAGGTATTCGCAGCGCTTCGCCGTTGCGGGTGCCCAGGCCCGTGAGCCATCATGTTTCCGCTTTTCGCAGAACTCGGCGGCCAGCGAAGCAAAGGTATTTTCCGCACCAAGCTTCGCACGCGCCTTCTCACGCTGTTTTTCGCGTGAAGGATCCTTGCCCTGCGCCAGCTGCTCTCGCGCCGCGTCGCGCCTTCTGCGGGCCTCTGCCAACCCAATTTCCGGGTAGCGTCCGATCGCCAGCTTCTTCTCCCGGCCATCGATGCGATACTTCATTCGCCACAGTTTTCCGCCGGTTCGCTCCACCAAAAGGAAGAGCCCCAACGAGTCGCTCATTTTGTAGGCTTTCGGACCCGCCTTAGCCTTGCGAATTCCAACGTCAGTTAGCGCCATGATTTCAGACCTTTACCCAGAAAAGGCCCCCAGGTTGGGGGCCTCTCGAATTGGTGAAAACCTGTGAGGCCCCCAAAAAGGCCCCCAATTTCGGGAGATTTGGCGGGACTAGCCGAGCAAATGCAGGACACCAGACCGCCAGAAACCCTATGGTTTCCAAAGGTTTTATAGCGTTTCCGGGATGTTTGGGGAAGGCGGCGATGGAGCGGGTGAAGGGAATCGAACCCTCGTCGTCAGCTTGGGAAGCTGCTGCTCTACCATTGAGCTACACCCGCATTTCAAGGACCATGGTGTCTGATGCGGCGCGCTTTGCCGCAATGCGCTGCCGTGGTCAATTCGATAGGCGCAAGGGGCCCTTTTGCTCTATAGTCTCTGCCGAGATTGGATTTCTCGCGGTAAACCGCTAGGGCGCTGCACAGACAGAATCGAATAATCGAGAGGAATAAAAATGCGGCAGGTCGATCACTTTATTGTCGGCGACAGTCCGGCTCCGGGGCGCAAGCACTCTATCTGGAACCCATCGACCGGCGAAGTTCAGGCCGAGGTTGCGTTGGGCGATGCCGCTTTGCTCGACAAGGCTGTGGCGACTGCAAAGCAGGTCCAACCCGAATGGGCCGCCACCAACCCGCAAAAACGTGCACGCGTCATGTTCAAGTTCAAGGAATTGATCGAACAGAACATGCAAAGCCTCGCAGAATTGTTGTCTTCCGAGCATGGCAAAGTGATCGATGACGCGAAAGGCGATGTTCAACGCGGGCTTGAAGTGATCGAATATGCCTGCGGTATTCCGCAGATCCTGAAAGGCGAATATACTCAGGGCGCTGGTCCGGGCATCGATGTCTATTCGACCCGCCAGCCGCTTGGCATTGGTGCTGGTATCACGCCGTTCAACTTTCCCGCGATGATCCCGATGTGGATGTTCGGCATGGCCTGCGCGGCCGGTAATGCGTTTATCCTGAAGCCATCTGAGCGCGATCCGAGCGTTCCGGTCCGCCTGGCCGAATTGTTTGTCGAGGCGGGTGCTCCCGAAGGGCTTTTGCAAGTCGTCCACGGGGACAAGGAAATGGTCGATGCAATCATTGACCATCCCGATATTGCAGCGATCAGCTTTGTCGGATCTTCGGACATTGCGCAGTATATCTATTCCCGCGGGACGGCGAATGCGAAACGCGTTCAGGCCTTTGGCGGAGCGAAGAACCACGGTGTCGTGATGCCCGATGCGGACCTTGATCAGGTGGTGAATGATCTGACCGGGGCAGCTTTCGGTTCGGCAGGCGAACGTTGTATGGCGCTGCCGGTGGTGGTGCCCGTTGGTGAGGACACGGCAAACCGCCTGCGCGAAAAGCTTATCCCCGCGATCAACGCCTTGCGGATCGGCGTTTCGAACGATCCCGATGCGCATTATGGGCCGGTGGTCACACCGGAGCATAAAGCACGCGTTGAGCAATGGATCACCACAGCCGAAGAAGAAGGCAGTGAAATCGTCATCGATGGACGGGGCTTTTCGCTTCAGGGGCACGAGGACGGTTTCTTTGTCGGCCCGACCCTGATCGACCGGGTAACGCCGCAAATGAAAAGCTATCAGGAAGAGATTTTTGGCCCCGTGCTCCAGATCGTGCGCGCCCATGATTTCGAAGAAGCCGTGCGCCTGCCGAGCGAGCACCAGTATGGAAACGGCGTCGCGATTTTCACCCGCAATGGTCATGCAGCCCGCGAATTTGCCAGCCGCGTCAATGTCGGGATGGTCGGCGTGAATGTGCCGATCCCCGTTCCGGTCAGCTATCACAGCTTTGGCGGATGGAAACGCAGCGGCTTTGGCGATATTGATCAATACGGCACAGAAGGCCTGGCGTTCTGGACCAAGAACAAGAAGATCACACAGCGTTGGCCCGATGGCGGCGGCGATGGGTCCAATGCCTTTATCATTCCGACTATGGGGTAAATGATGCGGATTATCTGTCTTAGCCTTGTGACACCCGCGCTGGCACTCGCGCTGGCAGCGTGCGGCGCGGAAGCAGAGCAGGATGCGCCTTCGCCCGAAGCGCTGGATTCTGCGCCAGCCGCTGCACCGGACAGCGTGCCTGTGACACAGGCTGATCCCGCGGTATCGGACACAGCCAGCGAAACAGCAGCCGCCGCAAATACCATCCCCGCACGGTTTCAGGGTGTATGGGATTATGAAGGCGGAACCTGCGCGCCGGAGAGCGATCTGCGGATGGAAATCTCCGCAAGCGAAATCCTGTTCTACGAATCGATCGGCCTAGTCACCGGCGTAACCGCTGACAAAGATGCCGTGATTGTGACTCTAGCCATGGAAGGCGAAGGCGAGACATGGGAACAATCAACCCGCTTTGCGCTGATGGGCGAAGGCGAGGATCTGCGCATTCACACGTCGGAAGGTGATGGGCCTATGGCGCCGGACGAATATCCCAGCAAGCGTTGCCCTGAATGACGATACGCGCCCGCACATCATCCGGTTCACCGTTTGAAGCGCAATTCGGTTTTTGCCGCGCTGTGCGAGAGGGAAACCGGATAGTTGTGGCGGGAACCGGACCGATCGAACCGGATGGCAGCACAACCAAAGGTGATGCCGCGGCGCAGGCGGCACGGTGCTGCGAGTTGATTATCGCCGCGATAGAGGAACTGGGAGGCAATGCCGCAGACGTCGTACGCACACGGATGTTATTGACAGATTTTGACGATCAGGCCGCCGTCGGGGCCGTACATGCCCGGTATTTTGGCGCCGCCAAGCCCGCTGCGACTATGGCCGGAGTTGCGTGGCTCTGCCGCACAGAATGGAAAATCGAAATCGAAGCCGAGGCAGTGATTGGTTCTGGCTAAGCGCGAGCCCTTACGCGCGGTTTCAAGGTTCGCTCGATTTCGAGCTGGCTTTCGACGCGAACGATCAAATCGCTTAGCTCGGCCATAGGATTAAGCTCCGCTGCCGGGACAAGAATACGCGGCGCGCTATCCTTGTCAGCAAGCAGTATGGCAGGCAGATCATATCCGTGCCCCGGATAGGCGGCTGCAAAGTCATCACGGTGATGGAAAACCACTTCAAGCGGCAGCTCATTTAGAAACGCACGCCATTCGCGGCGCATCGAAACCGAGCCATAAGTCAGCGCGCACAGCGAACAGGGGTAAGTCGCCGGCGCGAACTGTTTATGCAGGGCGTGAAGCAGGGCATTCATAACGCCGCTATCAGCGTTGTAGACGATCAAAAGTCGAGTGCGTGCGTGGTCCATAACAATAGATACGCGCAGAACCGCAAATTGGTTACATCGTTACGAAAAAACTCCGCACACTTTGTGCAAAGTGCGCCATGCAAAACGCGTATCCCTGCCCCTTTTCTAGCAGAGCGAAGCGGGGTACATGCCCCATCATGCAAGGACAATTTTCTCTTACCGAAGACCAGCTCGCCATTCAGGAAATGGCCCAGCGGTTCACCGCCGATAACATCACCCCGCATGCCAGTGAATGGGATGAGAAACATATCTTCCCCAAAGACGTGATCAAACAAACGGCCGAACTCGGCTTTGGCGCGATCTATGTATCCGAGGAATCGGGCGGGATCGGACTTGGCCGTTTGGAAGCCGCGCTGATTATGGAGGCGATGGCCTATGGCTGCCCGACCACCAGCGCCTTTATCTCGATCCACAATATGGCCGCCTGGATGATAGACGAATTTGGCGGGCAGGAGCTGAAAGATCGCTACCTCCCTGATCTTATCTCGATGGATAAAATCGCCAGCTACTGTCTCACCGAACCGGGCAGCGGATCAGATGCCGCCGCGCTGAAAGCCAATGCGAAACTTGATGGCGATCACTATGTCCTCAACGGGACGAAACAGTTCATTTCGGGCGGCGGTGTCAATGATGTCTATGTCTGCATGGTCCGCACCGGCGAGCACAAGACCAAAGGCATCAGCTGCCTTGTGATCGACAAGGATACGCCGGGTGTCAGCTTTGGCGCGCCGGAGAAGAAGCTGGGATGGAATGCCTCGCCCACCGCTCAGGTCATATTCGAAGATGCGCGCGTGCCGGTCTCCAACCGCGTCGGCGATGAAGGCGAAGGTTTCCGGTTTGCCATGATGGGTCTTGATGGCGGGCGTTTGAATATCGGCGCCTGTTCGCTGGGCGGAGCGCAGCGGTGCCTTGACGAAGCTGTGGCCTACACCAAAGACCGCAAGCAATTCGATACCCCGATTGCCGATTTTCAGAACACCCAGTTTATGCTGGCCGATATGGCAACCGACCTCGAAAGCGCCCGTGCGCTGCTGTATCTCGCTGCGGCAAAAGTGACCGACAATGCGCCGGACAAATCGCGTTTTTCCGCGATGGCGAAACGGCTCGCCACCGACAATGGCAGCAAGGTTGTGAACGATGCGCTGCAATTGTTTGGCGGCTACGGTTATCTTAAAGATTACCCGATTGAACGGTTCTGGCGCGATCTGCGCGTGCATTCGATCCTCGAAGGCACCAATCAGGTAATGCGCATGATCGTAGGCCGGGATTTGCTGCGCCAGTAACCGGCGCAGACGAGAGAAAGGGGTTTTATGACCCAGGACGTAATCACCCGGAAAAATGGCCGGGTCGGACACATATCGCTCAACCGGCCCAAGGCGCTGCATGCCCTGACGCTGGATATGTGCCACGCTATGTCAGATGCGCTCACCGTATGGGCGGATGACGATTCCATCGAAGCGGTCATCATCGATCACCACGAAGGCCGCGGTTTCTGCGCAGGCGGCGATATCGCTTTTCTGCGCGATTCCGCGCTGAATGATGGCGGTGTGTCAGGGCGCAAATTCTTTCATGACGAATATCAGCTGAACCATCAGCTGTTCACTTACGCCAAGCCTGTGGTGGCGTTTATGGACGGGATCACGATGGGCGGCGGGGTCGGCATCTCGCAGCCTGCAAAATTCCGCGTCGCGACCGAAAACACCCGCTTTGCCATGCCGGAAACCGGGATCGGCCTGTTCCCCGATGTTGGCGGAGGATGGTATCTTTCGCGCATTGGCGGGCGGCTTGGTCAATTTCTGGCGCTGACGGGCGCACGCCTTGATGGAGCCGAAACGCTGTGGACCGGCCTTGCAACGCATTACGTGCCGAGCAATCTGCTGGAAGATATCAAGGCGCGGATTATCGAGCGGCCCGGCCGCATTGCAGGCATTTTGTCCGAGCCGGTGGGCACACCGCCCCCTGCACGGATCGAAGCGAATGCGCTGAAGATTGCCAAGCATTTTGCCTCTGATCGGTACGAAGATATCCTCGCAAGCCTCGAAGCCGCCATTGCTGATGGTGATCAATGGGCGGTCAAAGAACGGGACACGCTGGGCACCAAAAGCCCGCAGACCTGCAAGGTTGCGCTGCGTCAGCTTGCCACCAGCCTCGATCTGCCGACCTTTGCCGACAATATGGCAATGGAATACCGTATCGGCAGCCGTGTGCTTGTGCGCCCTGATTTTGCCGAAGGGGTGCGCGCTGTGATTATCGACAAAACCGGCGATCCCAAATGGGACCCCGCCACGCCGCAAGAGGTGAGCGAAGAGCTGCTCGACAGCATCTTTGCACCGCTTCCCGCAGACGAAGAATGGAAACCGCTGTGAGCAATTACGAAACAATTCTGGTCGAAAAAGACGCCGCCGGAACCAAGGGTGTCACGCTGATAACGCTGAACCGGCCCAAGGCTCTGAATGCGTTAAACTCTGTCGTTCTGACAGAATTGATCGCGGCTTTCGCTGAGTATCAGGCCGATGACAGCCAGCTTTGCGCCGTGCTGACCGGATCGGGCGAGAAAGCCTTTGCCGCCGGAGCCGATATCAAGGAAATGTCCGAGAAAGCCGCCGCTGACTTCTATCTCGACGACTTTTTCTCTCCGTGGACCAGCGAGATTGTGAAGAAGACCCGCAAGCCGTGGATCGCAGCCGTCAACGGTTTTGCGCTGGGCGGCGGGTGCGAGCTGGCGATGATGGCGGACTTCATCATCGCATCGGACAACGCGAAATTCGGCCAGCCCGAAATCAAGCTCGGCGTGGCCCCCGGCATGGGTGGCAGCCAGCGCCTCACCCGCGCTATCGGTAAATCCAAGGCCATGGAAATGTGCCTGACAGGCCGCATGATGAGCGCCGAAGAAGCCGAGCGCGCCAATCTGGTGGCGCGCGTTGTGCCGCAGGCCGATCTGCTCGCCGATACGCTCAAGACCGCAGGCACCATCGCTTCGATGCCGCCAATGGCTGCGATTGCGAACAAGGAAATGGTCAATTCCGCGTTCGAAAGCTCGCTCGATCAGGGCCTGATCATGGAACGCCGGATCTTCCAGATCCTGACGGCGAGCGAGGACAAAGCCGAGGGCATGGCAGCCTTTATCGAGAAGCGTGAAGGTCAGTGGAAGGGTCGATAGGCCTATCCGGCGCGAGTTGCACCAGCGGAGAATAATATGAAGATCGCTTTCATCGGCCTCGGCAATATGGGCGGCGGAATGGCCGCGAACCTTGTGAAAGCGGGGCATAAAGTTCGCGCTTTCGACCTGAGCGAAACCGCACTGAACGCAGCAAAAGACGCTGGCTGCACCATATTTTCTTCGGTCGAGGAAGCGGTTGAGGACGTCGAAGCGGTTGTTTCGATGTTGCCCAATGGTGAGATTGTCAAAGGCGTCTACAGCGACAGTGTAATCGGGACCGCTCCAAAAGGCGCAGTGTTCCTCGATTGCTCCACGATTGACGTCGCCACCGCGCGCGAAGTTATATCCGCTGCCGAAGCGGACGGATACGAGATGGTCGATGCGCCTGTCTCGGGCGGGATCGCCGCAGCCAATGGAGGGACGCTCACCTTTATGGTTGGCGGATCGGACAGTGCCTTTGATCGCGCAAAACCCATTCTTGAGGCAATGGGCAAAGCGGTGATCCACGCAGGCGATGCGGGCAACGGACAGGCTGCGAAAATCTGCAACAACATGCTGCTCGCGATCCATATGGCGGGTACATGCGAAGCCTTTGCCATGGCGGAAAAGCTCGGTCTTGATCCGCAAACATTCTACGATATTTCAAGCGTTTCCAGCGGTCAGAACTGGTCAATGACAAGCTATTGCCCCGTCCCCGGCGTTGGTCCGCAAAGCCCGTCGGACAATGATTACGAAGGCGGATTTGCCACAGCTTTAATGCTGAAAGATTTGCGCCTCGCCATGGAAGCCGCAGAAAAGTCGGACAGCGCCGTGCCTATGGGTTCGCGCGCAGCGGCGCTTTATGAAGACTTCAACGGCGCTGGCAATGGCGGCAAGGATTTCTCGGCAATCATCAAGACCTATTGATCTCGGCTATGATCTGTTCAAGCCATTGGCGCGGACCCTTGCGCCGCCCTGCATCCGCCACGAATTCCTGACCTCGCGCAACAGATTGCAGCTTGCCGCCGCGTACCCAGCGATCCGCGCGGTCGTGATAGGATAACCCGCCGCGTTTCAGCCAATCGGGCCGCTGCCACAGGCTGGGCGGGCCGCCGGGCACGGTCAGGCGCAAGGCGTCACTTGCGCGGTTCGCGGTGCGCCCCTCGCCGCGCCAGATCACATCATTGGAACTGTGCAGGGCCAGCGCGTGCGGGTGGCCCAGATTGATCAAATCGGCGGGAATGCCTTCGGCAAGCGCGATCGTTTCTTCCACCCGCAAATATCCGAAAATGCGGTGATGCGGCTCTCCCGTGATTTCGTCGGCAAATAGCCCGAAAAATACGAACGCGTCGCCCACGCCCACACCTTGCCTTTCAAGGTGGGTTTGCGCTGCGCTGTGCTGCCCAAATACGCATGCGCCATCATCACAGAACATAGGATCGTGATGACACAGATCGTCGGCGCCAACCTTGCCCCTGCTCGCATGCGCGGCATGTTCACCCAGAGCGAGATCCGCATAGGTCGTACGCGAAGCCGTGCCCGCAGGGATCGGCAAGCTACACGGCCTCCCATCCACAATTGGCGAAGGCCCGCCTCCGGCGCTGCTATCGAATCCCTTGCGGCTAAAGACAATGCGCATGGAGCGCAGCGGGCCTTATTCTTCCGGTTCTGACCAAGCGAGCTTGGGCTTACGCGCGGCTGCCGTTTCATCAAGCCTGCGGCGCGGCGCATAATACGGCGCCTGCTTCATGCTTTGATCACCATCCAGAGCGCGCTGCGCAACCGATCTAAATGCCTCGATAAACTGGTCAATCGAAGCCTTGCTCTCGGTCTCGGTTGGTTCAACCAGCATCGCACCGTGAACAACCAGAGGGAAATACACCGTCATCGGGTGGTACCCTTCGTCGATCAAAGCCTTGGCCAGATCCAGCGTCGAGAGATCGCCGCCGAAATCCTTATCGCCAAATAGCGCCTCGTGCATGCAAGGGCCGCTATCCGCGAACGGGGCGTGGAGCAGGTCTTCGAGGCTACGCAGGATGTAATTGGCGTTCAACACCGCGTCTTCGGCCACCTGTTTCAGGCCATCGGCACCGTGGCTGAGCATGTATGTCAGCGCGCGGGTGAACATGCCCATCTGGCCGTGGAACGCTGTCATCCGGCCAAAAGTGGGGCCGCGCTCTTCGCGATGCTCTTCCTCAACCAGATAATATTCGCCGGCATCATCCTGTTTTACGAATGGCAGCGGCGCGTAAGGCGCAAGCGCCTCTGAAAACACCACAGGGCCAGATCCGGGACCGCCGCCGCCATGCGGGGTCGAGAAGGTCTTGTGCAGGTTGATGTGCATGGCATCGACACCCAGATCGCCCGGACGCACGCGGCCAACAATCGCGTTGAAGTTCGCCCCGTCACAGTAAACGTATCCGCCTGCTTCGTGGACGGCATCGGCAATCTCGCGAAAGTCCTTTTCAAACAATCCGCAGGTATTGGGGTTGGTGATCATCACAGCGGCGACATCGGGGCCAAGACGCGCCTTAAGCTCTGCGACATTCACGCGGCCTTCGGGCGTCGCGGGGATATCTTCGACCCTATAGCCCGCGAAAGCCGCGGTCGCCGGGTTGGTGCCGTGGGCGCTTTCCGGCACCAGCACAACTTCGCGCGGGTTGCCGGCTGCGGTGTGTGCAGCGCGGATCGCCAGAATGCCGCACAATTCACCGTGCGCCCCTGCTTTGGGGCTCATTGCGACCGCTGGCATCCCGGTCAAAGTTTTCAGCCATGTCGCCAGCTCGTCAATCACTTGCAGCGCACCCTGCACGCTGTTTTGCGGGGCGAGCGGATGGATATCGGCAAACCCGGGAAGGCGCGCCATTTTTTCGTTCAGGCGCGGATTGTGCTTCATTGTGCAACTGCCCAGCGGGAAGAACCCGAGGTCGATACCGTAATTCTGGCGGCTAAGGCGCGTATAGTGGCGCACCGTTTCCGGCTCTGTCAGGCCGACCAGCCCAATTGCATCATCACGATGCAAACCAGCCAGCCGCGTGGGCACTGCTGGATCGATTTTGGGCAGATCAACACCGGTGACTTCCGCTTTGCCGATTTCAAAGATCAACGGCTCTTCGAGCATGAGCGCGCGATTGCCGGTTACGGTTTGCGGGCCATTATGCAGGCCGTCTTCTGCGGCTTCCATTGCTGGTTTCCAGCCGGATTTGTTAGGCGCGTTCATTGGGCTGGCTCCATCACAATCCGCTCAAGTTCATTGGCGAGCGTTTCAATGTCATCTTCGGTGGTTGTTTCGGTTACAGCGACCAGCAACGCGTGCTCCAACGCCTCGATGCCGGGATACAGCCGCCCGAGCGATACTCCGCCCAATACGCCGCGATCGGCCAGTTCGCGCACAATCTCACGCGCAGGCTTACCATCCAGCATCAGGGTGAATTCGTTGAAAAATGAAGTGTTGAGCAGCTTCACGCCCGGTACTTTTTCAAGCCGGTCGGCGGCAAGGCAGGCAAGACGGTGGTTTTCCGCCGCCAGCTCGCGCATCCCCTTTTCGCCCAGCAGCGTCATATGGACGCTGAATGCGAGGGCGCAGAGACCCGAATTAGTACAAATGTTTGATGTCGCTTTTTCGCGGCGGATATGTTGCTCACGGGTGGAGAGCGTCAGCACGAAACCGCGCTTGCCCTCGGCATCGGTGGTCTCGCCGCACAGCCGCCCTGGCATCTGGCGAACATGTTTCGGATCGCGCACCGCGAACAGGCCAAGATACGGCCCGCCAAATTGCAGACCTACGCCAATCGACTGGCCTTCACCCACGACGATATCCGCGCCCATTTCGCCAGGCGACATGATCGCGCCTAGCGCCACCGGCTCTGTATTGACCACAATCAGCAGAGCGCCCTTGGCATGGGCAGCATCGGCGACTTTGGAAAGGTCGCTTATCCGCCCAAGAATGTCTGGGTACTGCACCACGACACAAGCGGTTTCATCGTCAATGCGCGCGGTCAGACCGTCAAGATCGGGCTCGGTCTGGATCGCAGGTGCGCTGTCGGCGATGGTATCGCCGGTGAACTGCGCCATAGTCTTGACCACTTGCGCATAATGAGGGTGGAGCGCACCGGAAAGTACCGCGCGATTCCGCTTGGTCACCCGGCCTGCCATGGCGACCGCTTCCCAGCATGCGGTTGACCCGTCATACAGCGAGGCATTCGCCACCGCGCAGCCATAAAGTCGTGCAACCTGCGTCTGGAATTCAAACAGCATTTGCAACGTGCCCTGCGCGATTTCGGGCTGATAGGGCGTATAGGCCGTAAGAAATTCGCCGCGCTGGATCACCGTATCCACGCTTGCCGGGATATGGTGGCGGTATGCGCCCGCACCAAGGAAGAATGGCGCATCGCCTGCCGCGAGATTTTTGTTCGCGCGGGCTTTCATATGACGCTCAACCGCCATTTCACTGGCATGCATCGGCAGATCGCGGATCGGTCCATCAAGCCGCGCGATTTCGGGTACATCGACGAACAGATCATCAATCGAGCCCGCGCCGATTTTCGCCAGCATATCGCCGCGGTCGGTGTCAGTGAGAGGGAGGTAACGCATTACATATTCTCCAAAGCCCGCTTTTTCGGCTCACGGGCAATTCATAGCTTCACAGCTACGGTCGGCAGCAGCGCCGGGATGAAATTCTAAAGATTATCGACAAAGGCTTTGTACGCTTTATCGTCCATCAGACCTTCCAGTTCATCGCGGTCTGAAATGGTCATGCGGAAAAACCAGCCTTCTTCCTCTGGCGAAGAGTTCACGAGCGCGGGTTCATCTTCGAGCGAGGCGTTGCCTTCGGTTACTTCGCCAGTGATCGGCGCGTAGACATCGCTCGCCGCTTTCACACTTTCCACGACGGCTGCATCGCCGCCCTTGTCCAGCATCGCGCCGACATCGGGCAATTCGACAAAGACGATATCGCCCAGCTGTTCCTGCGCATAATCGGTGATACCGACGGTGGCGCTTTCGCCCTCAACATCGATCCATTCATGTTCTTCGGTAAAATAACGTGGCATAGAAATCAGCTCCCTCGGTAATAGCGGTGCGGAACAAAAGGCATGGGTGAAACGGTAGCAGGCAGACGCTTTTTGCGAACTTCGCATGTCAGCGCAGTGCCCTCAGCTGCATAGGCGCTGTCAACAAAGGCCATAGCAATCGGCACGCCCAATGTAGGCGAAAATCCGCCGCTGGTGACTGTGCCGACTTTGGTGTCGCCGGAATACACATCGGCACCTTCGCGGGCGGGCATGCGCCCTTCCAGAATCAGCCCAACGCGGCGCTGCGCAAGCGTGCCGGATTCGACTTCGGCCAGACGCGCAGCAACGGCTTTGAAACCGTGATAGCCGCCTTCGGCACGCCGTTTTTTCGATAGTGCAAAAGCCAGATCGGCGGTCACCGGATCAGTGTCGAGATTGAGATCGTGGCCGTATAGCGGCAGCCCCGCCTCCAGCCGCAAACTGTCGCGCGCGCCCAGCCCCGCAGGGTTCACGCGATCATCAGCCACAAGCGCATCGGCCAATTCAGCGACGCGGCCTTCGTGGATCGAAATCTCGAACCCGTCTTCGCCGGTATAGCCTGCGCGGCTGACCCAGAGATGCGCGCCGTTCCATTGAAACAGACCCGCAGTCATAAATGTCAGCGCGCCCGTGCCCGGGATCAGGCTTTCCAGCACGTCGCCCGCTTTTGGCCCTTGCAAGGCGAGCAGAGCGAAGTCGTCAAAATGCGTTAGTGTAATTTCATCGGGCAGATGTTCACGAAGATGGGCGATGTCATCCCATTTGCACGCACCGTTCACAACAAGCGCCAGATGCGCGCCGGTGTTGGTGACCATCAGATCGTCAATCACGCCGCCCGCTTCGGTAAGCAGCAGCGAATAGCGCATCTTGCCCGGTTTCAGATTGGAGATCGCGCCGGGCAGCAATTTTTCCAGCTCGTGCGCAGCGCCATCACCCTTAAGCGCGAGCTGCCCCATATGCGACACATCGAACAGGCTCGCATTGGTGCGTGTCCATTCATGCTCGGCCACTATACCGCCCTGCTCGCCCGTATACTGGATCGGCATTTCATAGCCCGCAAACGGGACCATCCGCGCCCCGCGGGCGCGATGCCACGCATCCAGCGGCAGGGCCGCCAGCGCAATTTCTTCTTCTGGAATTTCGTCGCTCAAAACATCAGTCCCCGAATAAGCAAGCAAACGCCCCGATCGGTGCGCCGTTCCTGCCCCCTCTGTCGGGAAACCTGAGAGCTTCAGTTGCGCGGCATTTCGGCCACGAAACCTCCCCTTCGGTGGTGGCCAGATCAAGTCCGAACACGCTTTCCAGAGTGCCTATGCCTCGCGCGGTCCATTTGCCTGAGAGTTTCCGGGGCGGTTGCTCCTTCGGCGCCGCGCCCGTCACACTCAAAAAAAAGCGTATCAGGCCAGTCTCTCCCGCGAAAGACGCCGGAATCACCCCCGGCAGGCAGGGCCCATGTTGCGGATGCGAAAGCCTTCGTCAATCGCGCATTTCTATTGGTCGGGGAAAGCGCGAAACAAAGCTGCGTGTGGCAGTCACATTCCTGCTTTGGCGGCGCGTTATAAGGCTGGTTTGGGGGCAGGCTGGTTTGGGATCAGGCTAATTTTGGGCGATCCCGATCAGGTAAAGCGCCGACACCGCGATCCACAGCCCGCCAGCGGTCTTCAATTTGCGCGGCCCCAGCCAAAGCGCAATCGGCCGCGCAAGCACGGCCCCGATCATGGCGCCCGGTGCGGCAAGCAGGACAATATCCCAAGCGATAATGCCCGCCTGTTGATTGAGCAGAGTGCCCGCAATCATGCTGATCGATGAAATGACGCACGCCGTACCGACCGCAAGCAGCATCGGGAAATGGCGCAGGAACAGATAAAAAGCGACCAGTTCGCCGATCCCGACCGAGAACAACGCCGTCACAAATCCACCCGGAACAGACAGCATCGCCAACACCGCCCAGTCAAACCGCGTTAGCGCAGCGCGCTCTGGCGCGTCGCGGTTCACCGTCCACGTTGCGATGATCAAAGCCGTGCCAAGTATGACCGAAAAGCCTTTGTAAGCGATCAGCACAGTTGTCCCGTCAATTTCAATCATCGCCTGAGCGAGCAATTGCACCGGTAGCGAAATCGCAAGCACCAACATGCACGTCACGGCGTAATCCTGATATCGTACTGGTGCCTCGTTCGAATGCGCCTGAACGGCCGGCTGATGCAGCAGTCTATCGGTCCATCGCAGAGCGCCAACGCTCATGCCAAAGGCCTGAATACCCATCGAAATCGCCGTCACACGCAGCGGATCGAGCTGCCAGTCGGATAGGTCTCTTAAGGCGTTGAACACGGGGATGAAAACAACGCCGCCGCCGGTGCCGCTGGCGTTGGCGATAATGGCTCCGATCACGCCGACGCCGGGGACAAACCATAAAGCCGGCCAAGTCTCAGGCTGCTTTGGAGCCAACCAAAACGTCAAGAAATATGCGGCAATAAGCGCAGCGAACCCGAACCACAGCAAACGAGACGCATGAGATTGCGCGCGGATCATGATTTGCTGGTCCGGATCGCGGCTAGTCGAGATTGGGCCGGAGCCATCGCTCGGCAGTTCCCACATCCACGCCGCGGCGCTCGGCATATTCTTCCAACTGATCGCGGCCGATGCGGGCCACGCCGAAATATTCCGATTCCGGATGACCGAAATAAAAGCCGGAAACCGCCGCTGTCGGCCACATCGCATAGCTTTCCGTAAGCGTAAGCCCGACATTTTTTTCCGCATCGAGCAGTTCGAACAGGATCAGTTTGAGCGAGTGATCGGGACATGCCGGATATCCCGGCGCAGGGCGGATCCCGCGGTAATCTTCCTTGATCAACGCTGCGTTGGTGAGCTGTTCGCCCGGGGCATAGCCCCACAGATCGGTGCGTATGTGCAGGTGCAGACGCTCCGCAAAAGCCTCTGCAAAACGGTCGGCCAAGGCTTTCAACAGGATATCGGAATAGTCATCCTTGTCCTCTTGGAAACGCGCGATATGCGGTTCAATCCCGTGGATACCAACCGCAAAACCGCCGATCCAGTCACCGTCGGGATCGATGAAATCTGCCAGGCACATATTGGCCCGGTCGCGGCTCTTTTTCACCTGTTGCCGCAGGAATGGCAGCGTCACATGCTCTTCGCGGCGAACGCGGTGGATTGTCACATCGTCGCCGTCACGCGCGCACGGCCAAAGACCTGCAACTCCGCGCGCCGTCAGCCATTTTTCACCAATAATCTGATCAAGCATCGCATTGGCATCATCAAACAGCTGGCTGGCCGTTTCGCCAACCACATCGTCTGTCAGAATGGCCGGATAATTGCCGTGCAATTCCCATGCGCGGAAAAACGGTGTCCAGTCGATATATTGCCGCAGATCGGTAAGATCCCAGTCATCGAAAACATGCACCCCCGGTTGCAAGGGCGGCGCGGGCTTGTCGCTGTAAAACGGATCATACCGGTTCGAGCGCGCTTCCTCGATGGACAGCAGCACGCTCGGTGATTTTCCTGCGCGTGCGGCGCGGACCTTTTCGTATTCTGCTGCGGTTTCCTCAACGAATTCATCGCGCTGAGTGTCGGACAACAGCTTTGAGGCAACTCCTACTGCGCGGCTCGCGTCGAGCACATGGATCACCGGACCATCATAGTTTGGTTCAATTTTGAGCGCGGTGTGGACTTTGCTTGTCGTGGCCCCGCCGATCAGCAGCGGCATGGTCATTTCTGCCCGCTGCATTTCTTCGGCAACGGTGACCATTTCATCAAGCGAAGGGGTGATGAGGCCGGACAGGCCGATCATATCCGCGTTCTCTTCCTTCGCCACTTCAAGGATTTTGGGCCACGGCACCATCACACCAAGATCGACAACGTCATAGCCGTTACATTGCAGAACCACACCGACGATATTCTTGCCGATATCGTGCACATCGCCCTTTACGGTTGCCATGATAACCTTGCCCTTGGCCTTGCGTTCGGCCTCAGGCAGCAGGTCTTTTTCGGCTTCGATAAACGGAATGAGGTGCGCGACAGCTTTTTTCATCACGCGCGCGGATTTAACGACTTGCGGCAGGAACATCTTGCCGCTGCCAAACAGATCGCCAACGACATTCATGCCGTCCATCAACGGGCCTTCGATCACTTCGATTGGCCGTCCGCCACTGTCGGCAATCGCGCTGCGCATTTCTTCGGTGTCGGGCACGATATGCGCGTCGATCCCCTTGACCAATGCATGTTCAAGCCGTTTGCGCACTTCCCAACCGCGCCATTCTTCGGCTGCCTTTTCATCGGCAACAGATTTGCCTTTAAAGCTTTCAGCGAGATCAATGAGCCGTTCGGTTGCATCGTCGCGCCGCATCAGGATCACGTCTTCGCAGGCATCGCGCAAAGCCGGATCGATGGTGTCGTAAACATCCAGCTGGCCCGCATTGACGATGGCCATATCAAGACCCGCAGGGATCGTGTGGTACAAAAACACCGAGTGCATCGCGCGGCGCACCGTTTCGTTGCCGCGGAAACTGAATGAAAGGTTGGAAAGCCCGCCGCTGGTTTTGGCATACGGGCACTGTTTCTTGATCTCCTGAACCGCTTCGATGAAGTCCAGGCCATAACGATTGTGCTCTTCGATGCCGGTCGCAACCGCGAAGATATTCGGATCGAAAATGATGTCTTCGGGCGGAAAGCCATCGCCCACGAGCAGATCATAGGCGCGCTTACAGATTTCGACCTTGCGCTGTTTCGTGTCGGCCTGACCGACCTCGTCAAAGGCCATCACAACCACAGCTGCACCGTAAGCCCGGCATTTGCGCGCATGTTCAAGGAACGGCGCCTCGCCTTCCTTCATGCTGATCGAGTTCACAATCGGTTTGCCCGAAACGCATTTCAAACCCGCTTCGATCACGTCCCATTTGGAACTGTCGATCATCACCGGAACGCGGGCGATATCTGGTTCAGCCGCGATCAGTTTAAGAAACGTCGTCATTGCGTGCTTGGCGTCAAGCAGGCCTTCGTCCATGTTCACGTCGATCACTTGCGCGCCGTTTTCGACCTGCTGGCGCGCCACCTCTACGGCAGCGGTGTAATCATCCGCCATGATCAATTTCTTGAACCGTGCAGATCCGGTGACATTGGTGCGTTCACCGATATTGATGAAACGTGCGCTGGAATTTTGCTGTGTCATCAGGCTGCCACCACAAACGGTTCGAGGCCGGCAAGACGCATCGCCGGGTTATTGCCGGGTATGGCGCGCGGCGGCAGGTCTCTTACAGCGTCAGCAATCGCTTTGATATGTGCAGGGCTTGAGCCGCAGCACCCGCCAAGGATGTTGGCCTGACCATTCTGCGCCCACAGTTTCACCAGACCTGCGGTTGTTTCGGGCATTTCGTCATACTCGCCCAATTCATTAGGCAGGCCGGCATTGGGATAAGCCATCAAAAGCGTATCAGCGATCGCGGAAAGCGATTGGATATGCGGGCGCAGCTGATCCGCGCCAAAGCTGCAATTGAGCCCGATCGTGATCGGATTTGCATGGCGGACCGCATACCAGAACGCCTCGACCGTATGCCCGGACAGATTGCGCCCGGAAAGATCGGTGAGCGTCATGGATATCATCACGGGAACGTCCCGCCCCAGATCAGCCTCCAGCTGTTTAACGGCCATGATCCCGGCCTTGGCATTAAGCGTGTCGAACACCGTTTCGATCAGGATGAAATCGCAGCCGCCTTCGATCAAGGCGGCGGCTTGATCCTTGTAGACCGCCGTCAGTTCGTCAAAGTCGATTTCGCGAAAGCCGGGGTCTTCGACATCGGGGCTGAGCGAGAGTGTTTTGTTGGTCGGGCCAATCGCGCCTGCGACGAAGCGCGGCTTGCCGTCTTTCGCCTCGTATTCATCGGCGAGCGCACGCGCGATCTTCCCGCTTGCGATATTGATCGCAGCAACCTGATCTTCTGCGGCGTAGTCTGCCTGGCTGATACGGTTGGCGGAGAAAGTGTTGGTCGATACCACATCCGATCCCGCGTCGAGATAGGCACGCGTGATATCTTCGATCACATCGGGCCGTGTCAGCGCGAGGATATCGTTGTTGCCTTTCTGATCAGCCTTCAGCCCGAGATTACCGGCGTAATCTTCTTCAGTGAGTTTCCGGTCCTGAATTTGCGTTCCAAATGCTCCGTCGGAGATCAGAACTCGTTCGGATGCGGCAGACAAAAGCCTTTCGCGCGGGGTCAGGTCGGCGTTCATGCTGTTTCTCCGATCGGCCGTTTGCCGAGCATGTGACAGATCGCATAAGCAAGCTCTGAGCGGTTGAGAGTGTAGAAGTGAAAATCGCGAACCCCGCCTGCATAGAGCCTGCGGCAAAGTTCGGCGGCGACGGTCGCAGCGACCAGTTTACGGGCATCAGGTTTGGCATCCAGGCCTTCGAACAGTCCATCCATCCATGGCGGAATTTCCGCACCGCATGCGCCTGCAAACTTGCGGGCCTGCGCGACATTGGTCACCGGCAAAATGCCGGGAAGAACGGGCTGATCGATGCCGCTTGCAGCGAGCCGGTCACGAAAGGCAAAAAATTTGTCGGCCGAGAAAAAGAACTGGCTGATCGCACGGCTCGCACCGGCATCCAGTTTGCGTTTCAGATTATCGATGTCGGATTGCGGGCAATCGGCATCGGGATGTGTTTCGGGATAGGCGGCAACGGAAATGTCGAAGTCCGCGATCTCTTTCAGGCCCGCAACCAGTTCAGCCGCGCTTGCGAACCCTTCAGGATGCGGAGTAAACGGCGCGCCCGGCTCACCGGCATCGCCGCGCAATGCAACGATGTGCCGCACGCCAGCCTCCCAATATTGCTCGGCAACTTCGCGAATTTCCGCTTTCGATGCGCCCACGCAGGTCAGGTGGGCAGCCGCTGGCATTTTCGCCTCTGCGATGATGCGGGCTACCGTTGCGTGGGTGCGTTCACGCGTCGATCCCCCTGCCCCGTAAGTGACCGAGACAAAGCTGGGCGCGAGCGGTTTCAACTGCTGCACCGCGTCCCACAGCTGATCTTCCATTTTCTGGGTCTTGGGCGGAAAAAATTCAAAACTTACGTCAACATCGCCGGGCAAACCCGAAAACAAAGGGGTGTCTATCGCGGTTCGCGCTTCGTGTAATTGATCAAGAGTAGGGGTCATACAGGCTGCTCTTTAGAGAGGGTTTTCAGGTAGATGTATTCGGATCGGGGGTATTCGGGTTTCGCTCGGGAAGCGTTTCGCATCGCTGCCCAAGCCAGATTTTGACAATCAGCTCACCGCCATCCAGCGCGATGGGATCTTGGGCAGCGAATCCCGCGCTGTTTAACAAATCTCGCATTTGTTCATCGGTAAATCCGAGACGCGCGTGTTGATGCCGGCTGCGCAATTCCTCGCGGTCGTGGCTGGCAAAATCGACAATCGCGATCCGCCCCCCCATGCGGGTCACACGCGCAGCTTCAGACAACGGCAAGGCCGGATCCTGCGCAAAGTGCAGAACTTGATGAAACAGCACGGTATCAAAACCCGCATCACCAAACGGCAAATCGGAAAAATCGCCTTGGACAAGCTCGATCTGGGCCGCAGGTAGATGCTGCAATTTGGCGCGCGCCACGCGAAGCATTTCAAGGTTCTTATCCACGGCCACGATATGATCGGCATCTTTGGCGAAGAATTCCGCCATCCGGCCGGTTCCAGTGCCGATATCAAGCACAGCCCCCAGCGGCGCGTCGCTCAATGCCTTGGCAAGGCGCCCCTCTACTTGAGCGTCCGAGCTGTGAAGCGCGCGAAGATCGTCCCAATCGCTGGCATGGCGCGCGAAATAGCTTTCGGCGGTATCTTCTCTGGCTTCGCGAATGGCAGCGAGCTTGCGCCGGTCACTGTCGCATATTTGCGCAAATTCGGCGTTCTCGCGCTCGGCTATAGCAAGCAATTGGTCCAGAGCTTCCATCACAGGATTGGCATTGTCCGAACCACCGGTGGACCGCAAAAATACCCAACTGCCTTCGCGTCGCCGCTCTGCTAGACCCGCATCGCAAAGGATGCCGACATGCCGCGAAACACGGGGCTGGCTTTGCCCCAAAGCCTGCGCCAACTCGCCCACGGCAAGCTCCATCGTCCCGAGCAATCGCGCGATGCGAAGCCGCGTAGGATCGGCCAGTGCTTTGAAAAGGGTATCAACAGGCATAGAAGGACGGATATAAAGATATTTTTATATCTGTAAATGTCGCAATTCAATGAACAGGCTTGCATTACGCGCTGCCCACGCGGAAACGCAAGAATTATGAAACTTGGTTGCTGTTATTACCCGGAACATTGGCCCGAAGACCAATGGGCAGACGATGCCCGGCGGATGGCCGACATCGGCCTGTCGCTTGTGCGTATCGGAGAGTTCGCCTGGAGCCGGATCGAGCCGGAACCCGGGCGGCTGCAATGGGACTGGCTTGACCGGGCGATTGCGACCTTGGACCGCGCCGGATTGAAAGTTATTCTCGGCACGCCCACCGCCACCCCGCCCAAATGGCTGGTCGATCAGATGCCCGATATGGTGGCGATCGATGAACAGGGGCGACCGCGCGGATTTGGTTCTCGGCGGCATTATTGCTTTTCGCATGAAGGCTATCGCAAAGAATGCCAGCGGATCGTGACGGCCATGGCCAAACGCTATGGTGATCACCCCGCAATCGCGCTTTGGCAGACAGACAACGAATATGGCTGTCACGACACCATCCTGAGCTTTTCGAGCGCAGCAACCACACGTTTCCGCGAATGGCTGGAACGCAAATATATCGATGTGGACGCACTGAACACGGCGTGGGGCAACGTGTTCTGGAGCATGGAATATCGCCGGTTTGATGAAATTGACCCGCCGCATTTGACCGTCACAGAGGCCAACCCTGCCCATTGGCTCGATTATCGCCGTTTCGCGTCGGATGAAGTCATCAGTTTTAACCGCGCGCAAACGGCTATCCTTCGCGAGCATTGTGCCAACCGCGATATCACGCACAACTTCATGGGTTTCTTTACCGAGTTCGACCACCACGCTGTCGGGCGCGATCTGGATGTATCGACGTGGGATTCCTATCCACTCGGATTTCTGGAGCAATTCTGGTTCGGCGAGGAAGACAAGCGCGATTATGTTCGTCAGGGTCACCCGGATATCGCAGCCTTTCACCATGATCTTTACCGTGGGTGCTCGAATGGCCGCTGGGGCGTAATGGAGCAGCAACCCGGCCCAGTGAATTGGGCACGGTTCAACCCTGCACCGCTCCCCGGAATGGTGGCGCTCTGGACACTGGAGGCGATGGCGCATGGCGCAGAGTTCACCAGCTATTTCCGCTGGCGGCAGGCTCCGTTCGCTCAGGAACAAATGCATGCGGGACTGTTGCGACCTGACGGCAGCAATGCCGAAGGCGCAGATGAAGCCCGCATCGCCGCCGATGTGATCGACGCAATCGGCCCGCAGACGACCGCGCCCGCATCAGCCGCGCTGGTTTTCTCCTATGAGGCCGCGTGGGTCTGTTCCATTCAACCCCAAGGGCAAAGCTTCCGATATCTGGAGCTCGTTTACGAATGGTACTGCGCGCTCAGGAAACTCGGCCTCGATATCGACATCGTCTCACCCGAGGCGGCGCTGGAGGCATACAGCGTTGTTCTAATCCCCACGCTGCCAATTGTGCCAGAGGGCTTTGGCGACAAGCTTGCGCAGCTCGAATGCCCGGTTCTGATCGGCCCGCGCTCGGGCAGCAAAACAGCCAGTTTCTCAATTCCCGATGGCCTCGCGCCAGGGGCGCTGCGTGATCTGGTTCCGGTCACGGTCCAGCGCGTGGAATCCTTGCGCGGAGGGATCACAGAGCACGGTGATGGCTTCGGCATAGAGCGCTGGTTTGAACAGATGGATAGCGATCTTCCCCCCGAATATGCGCTGAAAGATGGGCGCGGCGTCGTGTTCAAAAATGGTCATGTCCGCTATTGCGGGGCGTGGCCTGACACCGCGCTTTTGCAGGACTTGATTGAACGCATGGCAGGTGAAGCGTCGGTCCGGACTTCGCGCCTTCCCAAAGGGCTGCGTCTGCGCCGGTCTGCCACACATTTGTTCGCTTTCAATTACTCCGCCGGGCCGGTGACACTCGATTACACGGGTGAAACGATTGCTCCTGCGTCTTTTGCCATCGCCGCTCTTGGCGCATGATGGATTGCCAAATCTCACACCCTCGCACATGGGCAAATTCATGATCGAAACGCGCACCTACGCCATTATCGGATGCGGTATGATGGGCCGCGAGCATATGCAGAATTTGGCTCTGGTCAGCGGCGCCGAATTGATTGCCATCGCCGATCCTGATGCCGGATCACGCGCTTCGGCAAAGGCTCTGGCGCAAAAGCTCGGGCAGGATATCCGATTGTTCGAAGAGGCTGGCACAATGCTGGCCGAGGCAAAGCCCGACGCGGTGATCATCGCATCACCAAATTTCACCCACTTCAAAGCTGTAAAAGAGGTCATGGAAACCGGCGCTGCCATCTTGCTGGAAAAGCCGATGTGCACAGAGCTTGCCGATGCCGGGGCGCTGGCCAAGGCGGCAAGTGATTACCCGAACCTGTTCTGGGTTGGCCTCGAATACCGGTATATGCCGCCGGTCACTTCCTTTATCGAGCGGATCCATGCAGGTGAGGCCGGCGACATCAAAATGCTGTCCATCCGCGAGCACCGGTTTCCATTTCTGGTCAAGGTCGGCGACTGGAACCGGTTTAATCGCAATACCGGCGGCACCCTGGTCGAGAAATGCTGCCACTTCTTTGACCTGATGCGGCATATCATGCGCGATGAACCGGTGCGCATTTTTGCAAGTGGCGCGCAAGATGTGAACCATCTGGACGAACGCTATGACGGCGAAGTGCCCGATATAATCGACAACGCATTCGTCTTGGTCGATTTTGCCGGAGGCGCCCGCGCCGTGCTGGATCTTTGCATGTTCGCAGAAGGTTCCGATCAGCAAGAGGAAATCAGCGCAGTCGGGCCTGTCGGCAAACTGGAAGTCAAACTTCCCGCAGGCGAAGTGACATGGGCACCGCGCGATAAATCGGGTTCGGTTGTGACCCATGTGGCAACGCCGCCAGATGCGCTTGCCGCGGGCGATCACCACGGCGCGACATACTTTCAACAGCGCGACTTTCACGAGGCCTTGGTCAAGGGCAGGAAAGCCCTCATCAACGCTAATGACGGGCTTCGTTCTGTCGTCATGGGCGCCGCAGCACAGCAGAGTATCGAGACCGGATTGCCGATAGATATCAATTTTAATGACGAAGGATCGCGATGAATACGGACATGCCAGCCGTCGGCTTTGGACTTTGGAAGATTCCTTTGGAGGATACGGCTGCCACCGTTCTGGAGGCCGTTAAAGCGGGCTACCGTCATTTCGACAGCGCTGCAGATTACGGTAACGAGGGAGAGACCGGCAAAGGCCTTAGCCAAGCAATGCAAGAAGGCTTGGTCACGCGTGAGGAGCTGTGGATCACCTCTAAACTCTGGAACACATTCCATGCGCCAGATCACGTTGAAGAGGCATGCCGCCAATCACTTGATGACCTTAAGATCGACTTTTTTGATCTTTACCTGATCCATTTTCCGATCGCGCTCGAATATGTGCCGATTGAAACGCGCTATCCGCCGGAATGGGTCTATGATCCAGATGCGCAAAACCCTGTCATGATACCTGCAAAGGTCCCGCTTCATGCAACGTGGGCTGCGATGGAAGCCTTGGTTGAAAAGGGCCTCGTGAAGAATATCGGCGTGTGCAATTACAATTCCGGGCTTGTTCACGACCTGATGGCGTATGCGCGGATAAAACCGGCGATGCTGCAAATCGAAAGCCATCCCTACCTTACCCAGGAGCGTTTGATCCGTCTGGCAAAGGATTATGGTATTGACGTCACGGCGTTCTCTCCGCTCGGGGCGCAAAGCTATTTCGAGCTGGACATGGCCGCAGAGGGTGAGAGCCTGCTTGGCGCGGCACCCGTAATGGTCGCCGCAAGCGCGCACGGCAAAACACCCGCGCAAGTCCTGCTGCGCTGGGGTATTCAGCGCGGAACTGCGATTATTCCCAAAACGACAAAGCCGGATCGGATGCGAGAAAATCTCGATCTCGATTTTGAGCTGAGCCAAGTCGAAATGGCAGCGATTTCATCGCTAAATCAGAACCGCCGGTTTAATGACCCCGGCACTTTTACAGAGGCAGCTTTCGGTACGTTCCATCCGATCTACGATTGATATGACACAGCACACATTCCCAGCCATCGTCGAAGGCAGCGGCGATCTCGCAGCGTTCCTGAGCGCGAACAAGGCGGCCGTCGATCCCGCGCTAGACAATGCCGGCGCGCTGCTATTTCGCGGTTTCAATGTGCCCGATGCGCACGCTTTCGATGCGGCAATCCACGGCTATGGCGAAGCCGGGTTCACCTATGAAGATTCGCTTTCAAATGCGGTCCGCACCAATGTCACCGCCCGCGTTTTTACCGCCAATGAAGCCCCGCCGACGACCGAGATTTTTCTGCATCATGAAATGGCGCAGACGCCGCTTTATCCAAGCAAGCTGTTTTTCTATTGCGAGATCGCCGCCGAAGCGGGCGGAGCCACGCCGGTTTGCCGGTCTGATTGGGTGTTGGAACACCTTGCAAAGGCGGCGCCCGATTTTGTCGAGCGTCTCACCGCCGAGGGCGTGCGCTATACCAATGTTATGCCGGGCAGCGATGATGCGGGCTCTGGTCAGGGCCGCAGCTGGCGCAGCACATTAAGCGTCGCGGACCGCGCAGGCGCAGAAGCCCGGCTGCGAGAGCTTGGCTATGCGTGGGAATGGCTGGGCGATGAAAGCCTGCGGGCGACCACATCGGCCTTGCCCGCGGTGCGCCAGCTGGATGATGGCAGACGGGTATTTTTCAATCAGTTGATCGCCGCTTTCCGCGGCTGGGCGGATAGCCGCAATGATCCCAATCGCGCGATCACATTCGGCGGCGGCGATCCCATCACCTCGCAGGATATGGCACCAGCGATCGCAATCGCCGACGATTTGACCGAAAACCTTGCTTGGCAACCGGGCGATGTTGCCCTGATTGACAATTTCCTCGTGATGCATGGCCGCCGGCCGTTTGAAGGAAAGCGGCGGGTCCTCGCCTCGCTTATCGCTTAAGCGAAGGCGGCCTGTTGCGTGATATCCAACCGCGCATAATCGACCATCCAATAGCCCGATCGGTGCAGGGATACCGCGTCCGGGCAAACCTTGCGCACTTCATCTGCCATCACTCCAAAAACATTTTGCCCGCTGCAAATTTCGGAAAATTCAGGCCGGTAATCGAAAAGATAAAGCCCGAACCCTGCGGGGTGATCGCCTATCTTGCGCACGTTCTGTTTAAGCCGGCGGTCGGACATTCCCATGTCCATCCCGCCTCCGGTCAAACCGGAAAAGCCGCCAAAGCCATCATTTCCGGGCCCTGAGCTGCCGCCGGTCAAATTGCGCACGCTGCCATAATACAGCAGCACCGGGCGAACATAGGTTTGACGTTCGCGTGAAGTTTTCATGGCTGTCCTCGCCGTAAAACCCCTGTTTCATCGTCGATATTTTACAAAATGGCGCTGGTGGATCAATCCCAAAGCATCAGCGCTGTGGAAAATGGCCATCAGGCCGTTAACAGCCGCCGCCTCGCCGCCATCCAGAGCACTGCGTTGGCGAGGATCAACGCACCGATCAGCCAAGCAAAAGCCACGCTCAGCCCACCAGATGATGCCAGACCAAGCGGCGAAAACAGCAGATAGGTCGCCGCCACGCAGCTGAACAAGGTTATGGCAAGCGGCTTTGCATAACGCCAAGGTGTCATGTCGACTTGTTCGTTGCGCGTGAAACGCCACGCTTGTTCACGCGGACGCAGCCAACCGCAAATCAACATGATCGCGACCTCGATCACAAACAGGATCGCATATTGGTGGAGGAAGTGCAGGGTCACATCGTCATTAAAGACAAACCGCAACAATCCATAGGCCGTCACATGAAAGACGATCACGATTTTCGCCCCCAGCGCCGGTACTCGGGCGGTGAACAGGCCCACAATCACAATCACCACGGTCGGAATATTATAGAACCCGGTGAAGATGCGAATGATCTGCCACAAACCCTCTGGCGCAAAGGCCAGCATCGGTGCGACCGCAAATGAAAACAGCGCAATCACCATACTCGCAATCTTGGCCACCCGGACCAATTCGGCGTCGCCAGGCGCCCAACCGCGCGCAGCCTCTTTTGCCGGTGCATACACGTCCAGGCTGAATAATGTCGCCGCGCTGTTGAGCAGCGAGTTAAACGAAGAGAACACCGCACCCAGCAGCACCGCGAGGAAAAAGCCGGACAGATAGATGGGCAAGACATCGCGGATCAGGCGCGGATATGCCTCGTCAATGGTGCCCAGCCCCGGCCCATACATATGGAATGCAATCACTCCGGGTATCATCATCAAAAACGGAACCAGAATCTTGAAGAAGCCGGAGAACAAGACGCCCTTTTGCCCCTCAGCAAGGCTGCTCGCGCCGAGTGTCCGCTGGATCACATATTGGTTCGTGCACCAGTAAAACAGGTTGGCAAAAATCATCCCGGTGAAAATGGTACCAAAGGGGGTCGGATCATCCGCAGCGCCAATCGCGTTTAATTTCTCGGGATGATCCGCTGTAAGCTGCGCAAGACCCGCTGAAAAATCGCCGCCGCCCAGCGCGATCAGGCCGAACACCGGCACAATAACGCCGATGATAAGCAAGCCGACGCCGTTGAGAGTATCGGATATCGCCACCGCCCGAAGTCCGCCGAAAATGGCATAGATCGATCCGGTCACCCCGATCAGGATCACCATCGCGATCAAGGCTTCAAAATCGCCCAGACCGGTTAGCGCGGGGACATCGAACAACGCGATAACCGCCAGGCTGCCCGAATACAGCACGCTGGGGATGGTGACCAACCCATAGCCAAGCATAAACAGCACAACCGACATGCGGCGCACGACCGGATCAAACCGGTCATTGAGGAATTGAGGCAGGGTGGTGAATGCCCCTGCGAGATATTTGGGCAGAAAAATCAGCGCCATCGCGATTGTCGCGATCGCTGCCGTTACCTCCCACCCCATGCTCGACATGTTATACCCATAGGCCGAACCATTCAGCCCGATCAGCTGTTCGGCGGACAGGTTGGTGAGCAGCAATGATCCGGCGATAAAGGTCGCGCCCAGCCCGCGGCCAGCAAGGAAATAGCCGTCCTTTGTCTCTGTTGTACCGCGGGTTTTGAACCAGCTGATCCAGCCGACCAGCCCCATAAAAAACACACAGCTGACCAGTGTGAAAATCAGATTGTCACTGCTCACCGCGCGCCTCCATCATGGCTCGGCAAAGCGGGGTGACACCAAACGCAGATCCCGTGAAAACGTGCAAACACACTTTTGCCTTGCGCATCAGGGGCTTGTGCCGAGTGGCTGTGCGCAAAGTGTGACTTTCGAAGATGCGACGTGTCATGGGAATTCATCACCTGCGTGTGTAGGCGCGCTGGATCGAGTAGGAAACGGTGCAGGTGCAGGTGCAGGTGCAGGTGCAGGTGCAGGTGCAGGCTGCCATCAGCTGCGATCTTTCAACATATCGCGGTAATGATCGGCCAAAGTGTCGGAGCCGAATTCAGGCGTTTTTTCCGCGCTATATTCACCGGTTTCGGGATCGATCAGCAGCATACTTTCGGTCGCATAATAATGCGCTATGCGGGCGTATTCCGCTTTTTCCGCGAACCACCCTGACACCGGCGCACCAATAGAAAGGATGCGCGATGCACCTGTAAAGAGGCGCGGTGAAATGGATTTGAAACGCGGCTCTGTGCCTGCAATTTGAAAGATCAGCTCACCTTGCTCGCGCAGCGAAATCGCAGGGCCGGTGCCGCCAATGGGCAGCACCGTGTTACGGCGCTCGGGATCAGTCACGCAATCGGCAATAAACCGCGCCAGATCGCGGTCGCTGATCGGTTTGCACCGGGTCAGATTGCCATCCCCGAAAATCATGAAAGGCTTGCCCTTGGCAACCCGATCGACCTGACCCGAAAGCGATTTGAAAAACGCGGTAGGGCGCACAATGGTGTGGTCGATGGGTGACGCTTTGAGCGCGCGCTCGAATGCTATCTTTGCGTGTTGAAAGGCAAGGCGCGGTTTTTGTACGCAGATCGCCGATAACAGGATGAAATGCTGCGCGCCCGCTGCTTTGGCGGCTTTCAGCAGGTTGAGATTGCCTAGGAAATCAACCGCCTCTGCATCCTTGGGTGACCCGCTGCGCGATGCGATGCAGGAGATAACCGTGGCCGGTTTTGCCGCAGCGCAGGCTGCCGCCAGCCCGTCTTTCGCGGCAAAATCGCGGCGCGTGATTGCGGTCACATCGTGTCCGCTTTCCTCCAATGCCCGCATGACCGCGCGGCCGATTGTACCGCTCGCCCCGGCGAGCAAAACGCGCGTTTGTTGCTGTGCCCCGTCCATCACAGGACGGGGCTTAGCGTATCACCACAGAACGATATAGAGGCCGACAAAGATAACCACCGTGATCGCCGACAATGTGTTGAACAGCGTGGTGGTGGCAAACGAGATATCACCCAGCTTTACCGTGCGTTCCTCTTCCGGTGCTCCGGTCATCCGCGACACGACAGCCGCCGCGATGATCGAGAGGACGAAAACGCCCCAGATACGGATGATAAACGGCACATCGGGCATGCCGAATTTGAGCAGGATATTCACCGCCAGCGAACCGATCAGCGCCGTGAAAGCACCCGTCGTGTTCATCTTCTTGTCAAAGAAACCAAGCAGGAAGACGACCACAATTCCCGGCGCAATAAAGCCGGTATATTCCTGCACTGTCTGAAATCCGCTTTCAAAGCCGCCGATGAACGGGCGGGCCAGAACCAGAGCCAGAGCCATCGCGGTGAAGGCCGAAATGCGGCCTACCATCACATAATGCTGTTCTGCTTTATCCGGACGTGCGCTGCGATACAGATCCATCGTGAAGATGGTCGAAATCGAATTCATCATCGAGGCAAGCGAGGAAACAACCGCAGCAATCAGTGCAGCGAACACCAGCCCGCGCAGACCAGCCGGCGCAAACGCCATCAACTGACCATAAGTGCGATCCGACTTTTCGTTAAGAGCCGCACCGTCAAGCATACCTTGCTGCGCGAGGATCACCGCTGCGATCCCGGGCACCACGACAATGAATGGCACGAGGATTTTGAGGAATGCAGCAAAGGCCAGACCCTTTTGCGCCTCGCCTAGGCTCTCTGCACCCAGTGCACGCTGGATAATGTATTGGTTGAAGCCCCAATAGCTGAAATGCAGCACCCACAATCCGCCAAGGATCGTCCAGATACCCGGCAAATCAGAATAGGCCGGATGGTCGGTATCAAGGATCATCTCAAAGTGACCCGGCATTTCCTGCATCAGGAACCCAAAGCCGGCAATCGCCCCATCCGCTGGCAAGGCATCGAGTGCGAACCATGTGATGGCCAGTCCGCCGAAAATCAGGATTACGACCTGAATGATATCGGTCAGGGCCACCGCCTTGAGACCGCCATACAGCGAGTAGAGCGAAGCAAAAGCCGCGAGCGCCAGCATCGACAGCATGACACCCCAACCGGTCAGAGAATCCACTGCCAGTCCGCCAAGCCACAGCACCGTTGTAAGGTTGACTGCGGTGTAAAGCGCGACCCAGAACACGCTCATCAGGTTCTTAACGCCCTCGCCGTACCTCTGATTGAGGAATTGCGGCATGGTGTAGATTTCGCGCTTAAGAAAGATCGGCAGGAAGTATTTCGCAACGATCAACAGGACAATGGCCGCCTGCCATTCATAGGCCGCAATCGCGACGCCAACGGCAAAACCCTGGCCCGATTGTCCGATGATTTGTTCGGCCGAGATGTTCGATGCGATGAGCGAGGCCCCGATCGCCCACCACGGCAAAGCGCGGCCCGCGAGGAAATAATCCTCGGTGTTTTTCTCGTGCCCCGCAGGCTCCCGGCTGACAAACAGCGCAATGCCGAGCAACGCGAAGGCATAGGCCGCGATGATGATGATATCGATGGTCTCGAGCGTCATTTTGCATACTCCCCCGCAGGCACTGGCTCTTTGCGGCCCTGACCTGCTTTTATGTTTTTACCGGCTCAGAATGAGCACTCGGCCCCCTCGGCTGCGTCTTCTTGTGAAATGGCCGAAATCTGGATCGAAAACGGCGCTTGCGATCCTATGGTGAGAGCATTGCTAAGACCAGCAAGACACGCTGGTGTGAGCACCATTTCCCGCCAGCCTTTACCCTCAGCGATCAGCAATTCACGCGAGATATCAAGCGTCGCGCCATTACTGGAAAGGGTCACGGGTCCAGCGGGTCGCTGTGTCACTTGATATGTGATGCGATAGGCATCGCCGCCTTGCGGACCGCTCAAATCCAGCGCGGTACCGGGCCCGAAGGTGATCTCGCGCGCGTCTTCCTGTGCGTTGCGATCAATTCCGCGTGCGACAATACCGCCAGCCGAGCCGCGCAGATCGGGCAGCTCGGTGCCTTTGGACAAAGCTTTGACCCGGTCAGCAAGACGGCCCGCAGCGAACCAGTCGGATGCACCGCCAGCAGTCAGCGCCGCACATTCCTCGCTTAGAGTCGCAAACGGTTTCGTATCATCCAGCGAACGACCGAACCCGACCGGGAATAGCGCGCCCTCGGGACCGTTTAGTGGTTCACCATCGCAGTTTTCCGGCCAGCTGAACGATAGCGTACCTGATGCTGGTGCCTTGCCGAACAACACATCGGCAACTCCGGCGCCTTCGCTTCCGGGAAGCCACGTAGCGACAAATGCATCGGCAATGTTAAGCTCGCGGTTGACCCACATCGGGCGACCAGAAAGGAACACAGCGACCGTTGAAACACCATCAGCCTTGAACTTGCGGAGCAATTCGAGGCCCTCGGCATCGCGGAATGCGAGGTCTTTGCGATCGCCGACAAATTCGGCGTAGGGTTCTTCACCGAACACAACGATGGCGACATCAGGCTTAGCCGAGGATGCAACATCGCCATCGGGCGACAGGGTTACATCAGCATTTGCGGATTGGCCGACTTGTTGAAGACCGGCGAAAATCGAGGTCGCGCCGGGAAAATCCTCATTGGTGAGCTCGCCGCCGCCCTGCCATGTGATGGTCCAGCCACCGGCTTGTTGAGCGATACTGTCTGCCGCGCTACCCGCGACAACGATATTGGCGTTCTCCTTAAGCGGAAGCACGCCATTGTTTTTGAGCAGGACCATCGATTTGGCCACCGCTTCGCGCGCAATGGCGCGATGCGGTGCAAAGCCGAGCTTGTCCCAGCGACCGGCATTTTCGCGCAGCGACGGCTTTACCTCGCCATCGAGAATACCAGCGCGCTGTTTGATACGCAGCACCCGACCGACCGCTTCATCGATACGGCTTTCCGGAATAGTGCCGTCTTTTACCTGAGCCAGCGTATTTTCGTAGAGCGCTTTCCAGTCTTCGGGTACCATATAAACATCAAGCCCGGCCAGCATCGCTTGCGGGCA
Source organism: Erythrobacter insulae (assembly GCF_007004095.1). NCBI lineage: Bacteria > Pseudomonadati > Pseudomonadota > Alphaproteobacteria > Sphingomonadales > Erythrobacteraceae > Erythrobacter > Erythrobacter insulae. Next base: position 1,685,249 of record NZ_VHJK01000001.1, on the reverse strand, counting down.
ATTGTCATTGGTGCAGCCTTTGATCTGGCCATGACCGTTCCAATCGCCAACAACCAGACCGTCAAAACCCATATCCCCGCGCAGAAGATCAGTCAGCAACGCTTTGTTGCCGTGCATCTTTTTGCCGTTGATCGAATTGAAACTGGCCATGACCGAACCCAGACCGGCCTCAATCGCAGGCGGGTAAGGTGTGACGTGGACTTCTTTCAAATCTTCGATGTCGCCGTTTACTTCACCCTGATCAACGCCTTGCGCTGTACCGCCATCGCCAAAAAAGTGCTTAGCGGTTGCGATCACTCGGCCATTGCCAAGGAAATCGTCTGCCCCCGGCTTACCTTGCAAACCTTCGACCATGGCAACACCCATTTCCGCAACGCGCGCCGGGTCTTCCGAATAGCTTTCATAGGTCCGGCCCCAGCGATCATCGCGGGCCACGGCAACTGTCGGGGCAAAAGTCCAATCGATGCCAGTGACTTCGATCTCGGTCGCCGTCGCCGCGCCGATCTGGCGAATTAGATCAGCGTCGCCTGTCGCGCCGAGTGCAATGTTGTGCGGAAAGATCGTCGCACCGATCACATTGGCGTGGCCATGCACCGCATCGGTGCCCCAGATCATCGGGATTGCCGGCTCGCCATTCGCAAGCGGCTTGGTTGATGCATCCCAAAATTCATCGGCCAGTTTCAGCCAATCCTGAGCAGGCGCAAAATCATTGTTGTACGGGCCTGAATTTCCGCCGTTCAGGACAGTTCCGAAACGGTATTTCTCAACATCAGCCGGTGTGACGGACGAAATATCCGGCATGATCAGCTGAGCGACTTTACGTTCCAGCGTCATCCGCGAAAGCAAATCCGCGATCTGCCGTTCGCCCGTATCTTGGCCCGTATCTTGGGCCGCATCTTGAGCGGTGTCCGGCACAGCTTCAACCGGCGGGGCGCTTGCAGCGGTTTGAACCGGCGTACCAGCACATGCAGAAACCAATCCAGCAAGAGCGCTGGCTGCCATCAGGCGGGCGGATGTACGCATTTTAAGAAAGTCCCTCCCAAGACCCGATACGTTCCCGAAGATCCCAAAAATGAGAACGTTATCAACGGCCCCATCGTTTGCATGCGTTCGCCCTAAAATCAAGCCTTCATGTGCGCCTTATAATCGTTGCCAACAGCAACGCAGCGAGCGCCGCCAATCCGGCGAACAAGATGAACAATGCAGAAAATCCAAAGCCGGGAACCAGTGAAAGCGTGATCCACGGCATTACAACCGAAGGGATCGTATTGGTCAGATTGAAAATCCCGAGATCACGGCCCCGGTGCTGCGGTTTTGGCAGAACGCGCAAGGTCTGGCTTGTATGCAAGGAGAGAAAAATCGACGCAGCGATCCCGAAAATGACATAGCCGGTGATCGCCAATGGCAGCTCAAGAGCCGCAGCCATTATCGCAAGACCGGCCGCAGCAAGCATCGCACTTCCGACCAGCGGGAGCAGCGGGCGGCGGTGTGTGTCGGACCATCGCCCTATCACCAGCGACAATGGAACGGACACGATCAACACGAGGCTGAAAATGTTGGCGGCGGTGTTCTCATGAAAGTCGGCCACAATCGATCTCAGCCAGAACAGCAAAAATGCAAACAGGCCCGCCTCCGAAATCTGAACCAGAAAACGGGACATCCACATCCGGGCGACCACAGATTTCGTTTGCCCGTCCTGCGCATCGGCCTGCGCACCGGCCTGCGCATCGGCCTGCACCCCGGCCTGCGCATCAGCATATGGCGCACTCTTTGAATCATTGACGCCTCGCGGACGCATCAGAGCAGGCCGCTCCCGCCCTCCGCCAAGCAGGACCACCGGCAAAACCAGCGCGGCGACCAACATCGCGATGGCCGGCATCCGGAAACTCTCCGAAACAAAGTTTTCGAAAGTCACCAATGATCCGGCCATTGCCCCCATTGCAGGCGCAGCGGATAACAAACCGCCCAGCAACCCTTTTTGGCGGTCAGGAACGCAATCGCCCGCCCAGGCAAGCAAGGGGCCAAGCATCATGTTCAGGCACACTTGCCACGCCATGATCAGGACGATCAGATCAAACAGCGAATTTGCCCTGCCGATAAAGATCAACAACGCGCTTGAGCTGAACAGCCCGAGCACAATCCAGATTCGCCGCGTGCCGCTGCGATCGCTAACCATTCCAAACGCGATGTTGGCGAGGCTCGCGACAATTGCGCCATAAAAAGTGGCCCGTGCGAGCGAGGCGACATCTTCCGCTCCGACCACGCCGGTAATCTTAACCGGCAACAGCACCGTCAACAGCGGCACATACGCAACCGCGCCGCCGCCCACGGCCAAAGCGAACAGGATCAAGAACCAAAATGGCTGCCGGTCATCTGGCGCTGCGTGGTCGCTCACTTTGAAGCGGGCGCAGGGCCGGTGGAGGACCGCTCGACAAGCTGGGCCGGCACATCAATAACATTGCGAACCGGAGGCGATTTGTCGAGATTGATAAGGTGCTCAACTGCGATTGAAACGGTTTCCGCAATCGGTTGATCAACCGCGCTAAGCGGCGGCTGTGAAAAGCGCACAATTGGCGTGTTATCAAACGAAATCAGTGAGATATCGCGTGGGACATGCAAACCCCGATCACGCGCCACTTCCAATGCGGCCAGCGTCATCTTATCGCTGCTACCGATGATCGCGGTCAGATCACTGTGCCTATCCAGCAATATTCGCGCCGCTTTCGTCCCGGAATCATACCCGAAATCACCGCGCTCACACAGGCCTTCGTCTGACAGGCCGCTTTCTGCGAGCGCGCGGCGCCACCCCTCAATCCGCCAACCGCTCAGGCTGTATTGATCGGGTCCGGCGATGATTGCGATTTTGGAATGCCCCAATTCGATCAGGCGTTTGGTTGAGGCATAGGCCGCGCCTTCATCCCCCATCGTCAGCCGGATACCGGGGCCGTCTTCGGTCGATCCGATCCGCGCAAAGGGGATGTTGCGCTGCGCCAACAGGCGCGTGATTTGCGGATTTTCGGAGTGCGGCGGCGTCAGGATGACGCCGTCTGGCTGCAACGCCGAAACGGTCGCGCTCAACTCGCGCTCGACATGATCGGCGTGGGTATCGACCAGTTCTACGATCATCCGGTAGCCGTGTTTTGAACATGTCAGCGTTCCGCCGAGCAACATCTGGTCAACCCAGTCGGTGCCCGAACGCTCACGCCAATCGGCCAGCGTGCGCTCGCGATCGTTGATGGCAAGGATAAGATAGCTGCGCGATCCGCTCATCCGCTGCGCAGCCAGTGACGGCACATATCCGAGCCGGTCGATCGACGATTGCACGCGGTCGCGCATCTGCGGCCGCACATTCGGTTCATCATTGATGACACGGCTTACGGTTTGCAGAGACACGCCTGCGTCTTCCGCGACTTCGCGGATTGTTACTGAATTGCGGCGCCTGGCCATGATATTCCCGTCCTTACTGACCCCCCAGCCAGCCTTTTATTCAATACGCCCCCGCGTATTATTGCATGCACGCTCGCCCGGTATCCGGGTCTTCGGTGCATTGATACACTCGGATCCAATCAATCTCGAATTGATTGGGCAAAGAGCTCTGCGCAAGCCCCTTTTCATTTGTTTCCTCAGGCCATCTACCACCAACCGCAAGGTTTGCCATGATATAGAATGGTTTATCAAACGGCGCGTTAGCATTTCCCGCAGCCAGCGGCGACCCGCTGAACCATTGTTCGCGCGGGACGGTAAAATGCACCCGATCATTGATCAGGAAACGGATCAGGCCTTCACCCCATTCAACTGCGTAGACATGGAAATTGTCTGACGGCAGCGACAGATCGGGCAAGGCTGATTTCTGATCTATATAGCGGTTGTCCGGCGGAGAATTGCCAAAGTGCAAAGCGCTGACATGCCGGTTTTCACCGACCTGACCTTCGCACTCTGTGCAGTCTGCGCCGATATTCACCGCCTCCAGAATATCGATTTCGCCCGATAGCGGCCAGCTGCCATATTCATCGCCGGCTGGCATCATCCAGACCGCCGGCCACATGCCTTGCCCGGCGGGCACTTTGGCTCGGACTTCAAATCGACCATATTTCCAGGCGTGAAGCCCGCGGGTGCGGACTTTGCCGGAGGTGTATTCCCGCGTCACCTGCAGGTTTGGATTGGCCGCGATCTCAGGCGGGCGGTCAGGCCCGGTGAAAGTTTCCTTACGCGCTTTCAGGACCAAAAGCCCGTTTTCGACGGCGATGTTTTCGATGCGGTCAGTGTAGCATTGGCGCTCGTTATTGCCGCCGCCCCAGCACGATGCTTCGGGCGTCCATTTCGACGGATCAAGTGCAGTACCGTCAAATTCATCCTGCCAGACCAGCTGCCACTCTGCCGATGCAGCAGAGGCCCCTTGATCGGTCCCGCTTGCTGGCGGCGGTGATCCGTTTGCGCTTGCCGCGGAAGGCGCGGACCCGTTGCCGCCGCAACCGCTCACCATCAATATTGTGCCAGCCAAAGCCGCCATCGCCGAATACCGCAGCATACGATTTCCTTTAGAGATCAGATCACATTCGTCATCCAGTCCAGACCGGATGCAAAAAGAGGGGACCTCGCCAAAGCAAAGCCCCCTCCTTTTCAACTCGTTCGTTGGATCGCTTGTCCTTTAGAAATCAAAGCGAGCAAGGAAGGTAAAGCGCCGGTCATTACGGAACGCCGAACGCGTGATCCGCGTGCCGTCGAAATCGACGACCTGCGATGTGACGGTCACTTCATCCAGCAAGTTCACACCCTGCACACCGAGCTTGAGGAAGTCGGTCACCGCATAGAAGATCGACGCGTCAAGCTGACCCGTGGATTCCTGCCAGATTGGCGAGAACGGGAAGATGCTGTCACGCGGTGTGATCAGGAATTCCGAACGCCAGTTATAGGCTGTACGTGCAGACAGCGGACCTTTTTCATAGAACAAGGTCGCGTTGACTGTGTGCTTGGACACACCTTCGAGCGGCTGGAGCGATGCAAACGTACCTCGGTTGTTATCGAGGTCTGAGTTGGTGAAGTCACCCGCATCGACATAGGTGTATGTCAGCTGCGCACCCAATCCATCGAGCGGTCCCGGCAGGAAGTCATAAGTCTGCTGATACGCAACCTCGACACCTTTCAGAGTTCCGCCAAGCACGTTCGTTGGTCCATCGACCCGGATCGGAACATCGCCATTGCCGCTCGGATAATCGACCAAATCGACCCCGTTGCTGACAATACCTGTCAGATCCTTGACGAAACCAGAGAGCGTCAGCGAGCCGACATCATCAAAGTACCATTCGACCGAGAGATCGTAATTCCACGATTCGGTCGCCTGAACGTTGCGGTTACCCGTACCGATCTGGAACAACGGACCGGTGTCGAGCGTGCCTTCGGCCAGCAAGTTACCGGTGTTGTCAACAATCTGCCCGCCAGCGCGGAACAACGCGAGGTCCGGTCGCGAGATTCCTTTTGAAACCGCTGCACGGAACAACAGGCCGTTACCGATATCCAGCTTCGCGTTGAAGCTTGGCAGCCAATGATCGAATGTGATGTCGCGATCATCGATGATCCGCGCTCCGGTGATCGCAGAGACGAATTCAGCCTTTCTGGCGTCGGACAAACCACAATAGGCAATGGTTGAATTCGGATTAGGATTGTTGTCGCAAGAGAACTGAAGTTCGTTGACCTGGACAATACCATCCGCTGCCTGACCCGGGACGACTCCGTCGAAGAAGTTGACCGGAGACGGGAACGAGATGTCGCCGTTGCTTCTCACAGTCGTGTCGACATAACGGACGCCGAAGTTACCTTCGAGAACCCAACCGTTATCAAAGTCCATTCCGTAATCGAAACGGGCATATGCGGCTTGTGTTTCTTCAGCCACATCCGAAATCTGACCATCGGTGAAACCATCAGCCAAAGGCGACCAAGTTTGGCCGGGCAGGAAGTTCGGGAAACTGAACGCTGCGATGTCCTGACCTTGCTGAGATGTAGTCCCTGCAAGATATTCGCCGATCAGATCGTCACCGCCGAAGAAGAAGCCGCCACCGGCTTCGAGCGGAACAGGAGCGTTGCCGCGCTGGAAGTTATCCGCGAAAGGCGTGCGGTAACCCGCAGCCGCCGGGAAATCTGCCGGATAAGCGCCGCCGCCCGGACCAAAGAACCCACCAGTAGCGCCCCACTGGCCATTACGACCGGTCCATGGTGCACCAAGCGAACCCCAGTTGGTGAAGTTCGTATCACGGGTAATCCGGTTGCGATCAGACCAGCGTGCACCAAAGCGAGCGCTTTTCAGGAAACCTTCGTCGCTGATGTCATATTCGAAATCAGCACGCAGACTGTCCAGATCGCCTTCGTTGCGTGCGCGGCTGTCCAGCAGGAACCAGAAATACGTATAATCTGGATTGCTGAAGAGATCGCTCGGAGCACCTTGAGGGCTGATGAATTCAACCTGCGGTGTTTTTCCGGTCGCATCGATGCGCACGTCCGAGAAAGTGGCCATCGTACCGATCGCACTATCCTGACGCAGGTCCGAAGAGATTCTTTGCGCTTCAAAGTTTACGCGCAAACGATCCGTGATGTTCCAATCGATGTCGAACGACAGATCTTCGGTCTTCGAATCGGTTAGACGTTCAAAGCGGAGCAATTCGGTGTTCAAACCAAACCAAGGTGAGAAACCGGAATCGCCGAGCGTTTGGGTCAGCGTTCCGGATTGGAACACACCATTCTGGTCAAATGCCCAGGTACTTCCAGCGGCAGGAACGGCGAACCACGCGTCATTGTTGACAAGCGCGAGAGCAGCGAATTCCTCGGTGCGGAACGAAGTATCGGAACGCAGCCACTCGAATGTAACGGCGAAATTGCGGTCAGGGCTCTCGTACTGAAGAACAGACGACCACGCCTCACGATTACGCGTTAACTCAGTGGAGCGAACACCCGCGCCTTTGGGCGACAGAACAGTCCCGGCAGGCGGGAAATTCGACGAATCAAAACCGGTCGGATCACCGAAACCGCCCGATCCCACCGCACGAGTACGGAAACATGGGCCGTCAAGCGTGTCCGCGCGATAGCAAGGGTCGGTCAGCTGCGTCGCATCAGTACGGCTTACGAGTTCCGAGTTGGCATAGCCGAACTGAACGCCAATGGTGTGACCATCGCCAGCTTCAAATGTTGTCGAACCGAGCAGCGAGAAACCTGGCGACCATTCTTGAGCCAGATCACCGACATTGCCTTCGATAGTACCGGACAGGCGAGTGCCGAGATTATCCAGCGGCTTACGCGTAACCAGGTTCACGGTACCGGCGATACCGCCATCAACCATATCGGCTGTTACGTTTTTGAAGACCTCGACGCGGCCCAGAAGCTCTGGCGAAACATCGTTAAAGCTGAGCACGCGCCCGCCAGTGGCGGAGAAAATATCGCGGCCATTCAGCTCTGAACGAACGAATGGCAGACCGCGAATGATAACCCCGGTGCCCTCGACCGAGAAACGGTCCGGATCGCTCGGATTTTCAAACCGGCCAATGTTGACACCCGGAATACGTTGCAGCGCCTCTGCGACCGAACGGTCAGGCAGCGCGCCGATATCTTCTGCGGTGATTGCATCAACAAAGGTGTCAGCATTACGTTTGATGTTCTGCGCGTTCTTAAGCGAAGCGCGGAAACCCTCAACGATAATGGCGTTACCTTCGCCAGCCGGAGCAACCTCTTCGGTTTCCCCATCCTGATCTGCATCCTGCGCAAGAGCCGGAGTCGCGATCATGGCGGACATCGCCAAACCGGACGCAGTGCTCAATGCAAAGAAGCGCCGTGAAGGCGCAATACGAGCCGTCTTCATGTTTATCTAAACCTCCCCAAGACCCCATAATTGGGTTCATACCCATTGTTGGGCTATTGGGTGGCTAGCGAAAATTGTTAGCGTTCACAAGACTTGCAATATAAACTTCATAATGCAGATTGGGAGTGTGGGATTTTGCCCACACCTCGATGTGTGTAAGGCGCATCGTATTAAAAAAGCCGCGGGCAGAGGATCAAATGGCAATACAAAACATCATCATCGTTGGCGGCGGAACTGCGGGCTGGATGGCTGCTGCTGCGCTTTCGCGGCTTAAACAGAATCGCGAGCTCGGGATCACACTGATCGAATCGGAACAGATCGGGACGGTCGGTGTGGGCGAAGCAACGATCCCGCCGTTTGTCGAATTCAACGAACTGCTCGAAATCGACGAACGCGAAATGCTCGCCTCGGTACAAGGCTCGTTCAAGCTGGGCATCCAGTTCGAAAACTGGGGCAAGATCGGGGACAGCTATATTCACCCGTTCGGGGCCTATGGATATGCGATGGGCGGGATTTCGTTTCATCACATCTGGCACCGGCTCGCCAATAGCGGTGACAACCGCCCCATTCAGGTTTTCAATGTCGAAACGATGGCCGCCCATTTCGGCAAATTTGCCCGCAGCGAAGATTATCAGAAAACGCGCGATGATTTGCCGCCGGTTAATTACGCCTATCATCTGGATGCCGGACAATATGCGATGTTCCTGCGCAAATACGCTGAACAGCGCGGCGTGGTGCGTAAGGAAGGCAAGATTTGCGACGTCCAGCTCGATTCAGAAAGCGGCTTCGTAACCTCTGTAAAACTGGAAGAAGGCGGCGTCATCGAAGGCGATCTGTTTATTGATTGCTCTGGCTTTAGGGGCTTGCTGATCGAGGAAGCCCTTGAAACCGGATACGAAGATTGGTCCCACTGGCTGCCGTGCAACCGCGCCGTAGCCCTGCCCTGCAAACGGGACGATGGCAGCCCGCCTCCGCCGTTCACGCGCGCCACAGCGCACAAGGCTGGCTGGCAATGGCAGGTCCCGTTGCAGCACCGCAACGGCAACGGGCATGTCTATTGCAGCGATTTCATGGAGGATCAGGAGGCGCTCGATATCCTTACAGGGAACATCAGAGGCAAGCCTCAGGCAGAGCCAAATTTCCTGCGGTTCAAGACCGGTTACCGGAAGAAGTTCTGGAACAAGAATGTCGTGGCGCTCGGCCTTTCAGCCGGGTTTATGGAGCCGCTCGAATCGACTTCGATCCACCTTGTGAACACCGGCATCAACAAACTGATTTCGATGCTTTCGCTGGATGGGATCACGCAAACTCAGCAAGACGCCTTTAACCGGCTTACCCTGCGCGAATACAGCCGCATCAGGGATTTCCTGATCCTGCATTACAACGCGACATCGCGGGATGACACGGATTTCTGGAATTACGTGCGCACCATGGACGTGCCCGATTCGCTGACCGAGAAAATCGAGCTGTTCAAAGCGAACGGGCAAATCTTCAGGGAAGAAGATGAACTGTTCACCGAAACCAGCTGGGCGGCGGTCATGATGGGTCAGGGCATTGCGATGCAAGGGCACAACGCGATGGCCGATGCAATCGACCATGCCCGCACCCGCAAGGAGATCGACGAGATGGAACAATCCATCCGTTATCTGGTGCAGCATATGCCGGGCCATGGCGATTACCTCGCCAATTATTGTCCTGCAAAGGCAGCATGACCTGCGCACCGGGTATGACCGGGCGATAAAGCGCGGGTTCAGCCTGAAGGCGATACAAATCGATGCAAATTGAGAACGTTAACTGAATTTGGCAGCGCTTGCGGCGGCAGGCGCTGGAATACTGGGAGAGGATATCATGGGAACCAACAAAGCAATCGCATCTCATCGGAAAAAACCAGCGCATCTAAAGATCGTGGGCGCGGCCTTGTGTCTCGCGGCAGCGGGCCTGATCGCGGCACCCGCAGCAGCGCAGGATAGCCCGGAGCTTAAAGCGCTCGATGCGCAATTGCCCGGCGATCTGGTGAACAATCCCTCGCGCATTGACTGGCAAAGTTACGGGGCTGATCTGGAAGCGAGCGCGATTGTTGATGACAGCATCCCAGGCGGCGGAGCAGCGCGCCGTTTTGAAATAAAGCGCGCTTCGGAATTCATCTACACCGCTGGCACCAACGTGCCGCTGACCGAGCAAGTGAAGCGCGGCAAGACGATTACCGTCGGCTTTTATGCGCGCACCGTCGAAGCCGACACACCAGACGGTCTCGGGATCGTACGGGTCCGGTTCCAGCAGAACGCCGAACCATTCCCCGGATTTGGCGAAGAGACATTGTCCATCGGCAAGGAATGGGCGTGGTACGAAGTCACCGCCGAAGCGGAACAGACATTGCGAAGCAGCGACGGGATCGTATCAATCCAGTTTGGGCGGACACGCCAGATTATCGAAATCGGCCAAGCCATCGTCGTTTCCGGCGCATCCAAGATCGCCGAAGAAGGCCCTGTAACCGTCGCGGCGGCACGGTCAGAAACGCCTGAACTGGAGATGCCGGACGGACTGGCGGATCTAGGCAGCCTTATCAACAATCCGGGGCAAGCCCGCTGGAAATTCGGAGGATCGGCCGGCACCTATGCCAATCGCGACGAACCAGAAATCTGGATGATGAAAGCAACCCGTTTCGAAGTGGCGCAGCCCGGAACCAATCTGACCGATCTGTATGCAACCATACCGATTGAACAAGCGATCGCGAAAGGGGACAAGTTGACCATTGCGATTGCCGCAAAAACAATCGGCACAGCCGCAGAAGATGGCAAGGCGGTCGTCGCGTCGCGGATTCAGGGCACCGCCCCGCCGTTCGATTCTTTTGCCTCAAACCGTTTCAAAATCGGAACTGCATGGCAGCTTATCAAAATCGAAACGCAGGCCCCGCGTGATTTCACGCCCGGCGGATCGGAACTCCAGGTGTATTTCGGCGGGACAGAGCAGCAAGTTGACCTTGGCCCGGTCTACGTTTTCAAAACCGACTGATAACCAGAAATCTTTCGCTGTTTGCCGTTTACGGGAATACTGTTACGCCGCGCATGTCGCACTGGCCCAATAGTATTCCCGGAGACCGCTCTTGAAACTCGTCCATCACGCTCTTGCCGCTACCGCCCTTGTCACTTGCAGCGCCGCTGCACTGGCAGACACCGTTATCCTGACAGCGGACGCAATGGTTGATGTGAAACGCGGCGCTTTGGTCAATGACCCGGTAATCACGATCGTCGATGGCGTGATCGAAAGCGTATCGACCGGCGAAGCCCCGCAAATTGAAGATGCCTCCTATGTCGATCTGGCCGGCAAGACCATTCTGCCCGGCCTAATTGATATGCACGTCCACCTTACCAGCGATAGCGATATGCACGGCTATCGGCGGCTTGCCATTTCGGATGAACGTGCAACGATCACCGGAGTGGTGAATGCCAAGACCACTTTGATGGCGGGCTTTACGACGGTTAGAAATGTCGGCGCTGGCAGTTTCGGCGATGTCGCATTGCGCGATGCGATCAACGAGGGCGATATTCCGGGGCCGCGGATGTTTGTTTCCGGGCCGCCCATCGGGATCACGGGCGGGCATTGTTCGGACAACAACCTGCTTCCCCCTGAATACGAGGCGGTTGGTGAAAACGTCGCCGATGGCCCGTGGGCTGCGCGCGCGGCAGTGCGCAAGAACCGCAAGTTTGGCGTTGATGTGATCAAAACCTGCTCGACCGGAGGGGTCCTGTCGAAAGGGACGAAAGTCGGCGCGCCGCAATATACAATCGAAGAGCTCACCGCTCTGACCGAGGAAGCCCACAGCCACGGTCTAAAGGTCGCAAGCCATGCGCACGGTTCCGAAGGGATCGTCAATGCCTTGAAAGCGGGCGTAGATACGATTGAACATGCCAGCTTCATCGATGACGAAGGCATTCGTCTGGCGAAAGAAACCGGCGCGTATCTTTCCATGGATATCTACGTCACCGAATTCATCCTTGGCGAAGGAGAGAAAGCGGGCATCCTTCCCGAAAGCCTCGATAAAGAACGGATGACGGGCAAAACCCAGCGCGACAATTTCCGCAAAGCGCACGAAGCCGGCGTCAAAATGGTGCTCGGCACCGATGCCGGCGTCTATCCGCACGGCGACAATGCGCGCCAGCTATCGCGGATGGTTCGGTTTGGAATGACATCGGCAGAAGCATTGCGCGCCGCAACATCCAACGCGGCGGATGCTTTGGGCCAAACCGGTATGGTCGGCATTATCGCACCGAAGGCATCGGCTGATATCATCGCTGTGAACGGCAACCCACTGGCGGATATCAGCCTGTTGGAAAACGTGAGCTTCGTGATGAAACAGGGCGCGGTGCACAAATCGGAGTAGCCCGCCGGCGCGCCTGGTTCGGGAAGATACACAATGCGGTGGCCAGTGCTTTGCACAGCGCTTTGCACAGCGCTTTGCCCAGTGCTGCGCCCATGCGAGCACCGGCACGATCCGGGGCGAACACAGATTACGCAACGTAATTATTGCATATTTGCAACAATATGTCCGCTCGGGCCGCAGAAGCGCAACGCCGCTGTGGTTCCAGCTTGACTCGCAGCGGCCACACGAGCGAACGTGCTGCGATGCAACAAAAAGGGCCAAGCAACGTAATGACTAAGCAAACTCTCAAGAATTCGAGCCCGATCCGGCTCTCACGCCATGCTCTCCTCCTCGCCGCAGCCAGTGCCATGCCATTCGCCGCGCACGCTCAAGAGGCACCCGATCAGGATACGCCCGAAGCCGAAGGCGAAGCGATTGTTGTTGTCGGTTCGCGCATCGCTCGCGATCCCAACATCGGTTCACCAGCGCCCATTCTCGCCGTCGAAGCCAAACAGCTTGCCCAGTCAGGCACCGCCGACGTCGTTGACGTCTTGCGCGATATTCCGGCTCTTTCGACTTCGACATCGACCGAAGGCTCGATCGATGGTGTGTTCGGTTCTGCGGTCGGTCAGGCGACCTTGAACCTGCGCGGCCTTGGTGCCGGCCGGACACTCGTTCTGGTCAATGGCCGCCGCCACGTTTCTGGCGTTGCAGGCGCTCAGATCGTTGACATCAACTCGATCCCGACCGCTCTGGTCGAGCGGGTCGAAACCCTGACCGGCGGTGCATCGTCGATTTACGGTGCAGACGCCGTGACCGGCGTGGTCAACTTTGTCCTCAAGGATGATTTCGAAGGTCTTCAGGCAAACGTGCAATCGGGTATCTCATCCGAGGGCGACGCCTTCCGTATCAATGGCGACCTTACCTGGGGTGCCAATTTCGCAGACGGCCGCGGCAACATCACCATTTCCGGTGAATATGCCCGCGCTGACGAACTGCGTTTTGGCGAGCGCAGCTTTTCGCGCGACAACGGTTTGTTCGATGATCAGGCCAACCCTGCATTGTTCTTCCAAACCGGCGAGCTTGGTGCCGATACGCCAAACTTCAACGCCAACGGAGCCATCCTTGGCGGCCTGATCGATACCGATGCAACCGGCTTTACCCCCACTGCAACGGAATTGGCGCTGATCAATCGCGCTTTGAACGCGCCGCGCCGCTTTATCGCTGGTGATCCGCGTTTCTCCTTGTCCTCGGCAGGCGGCATTGTCGCACCGGGTGATATCGGTCTCAGCGATGGCCCCGATATCAACAACAATGGCACCGCTGACTGTCTTGAATCTGCAGTCGGCTATAACAGCACGTTCAATCCGGGCGCCTTTGGCCTCGCGGGTGGTTGTGCGGTTATCAATGCCGATGGCAGCCTTTCCGTCTATCAAGACGGCCAGATCACCGGTCTGTTTAACCAGTTCGGCGGCGACGGCATCCAGAACAACTTCAACTCGAACTCGCTAATCCCGGAAACGGAGCGCTGGTCGGTCAACGCCAACCTGAATTACGAGATTTCGCCAGAAGCGATTGTGTTCTTCGAAGGCAAGTATGTTTCGAACGCAGCCGAATTTCAGGCGCAACCGAACACCTTTTATGACTTGCTGACCATTCGCGCAGACAACCCGTTTATCACGGGCGATTTGCAGGACTTCGTAGCGCCATTGTTCTTTGGTGACGGCGTCCAAGAAGGCCTCTACCTTACCCGTGACCCGACCGATCTTGGTCCAAACCGCAATCGCAACGAATTTGAAACCCTCCGGTTCGTGGCTGGGGTGAAGGGCGACATCACCGACCATTTCAATTACGAAATCAGCGCGAACTACGGCAAATTCAACCAGACAACTCTGGATGCCAACCGTGTGATTTTGGACCGCTTCTACGCCGCGATCGACGTGATCAGCGATCCAATCTCAGGCAATCCAATTTGCCGTTCGGACGTTGATCCGACCGCACCGGCCACCACGCCATTTGGTATTCCTGCTGGCGATCCGGGCTTCTTCACCTTCAATCCGGGCGACGGCTCTTGCAAACCAGCCAACGTTCTTGGCGGGGTTGGCGCGATCAGCCAGGAAGCAATCGACTTTATCACGGCGACAATCGTCAATGAATTCCAGCTCGAACAGATGGTTTTCAGTGCGATCTTTGCTGGTGATACCGGCGCTTTCTTCGAATTGCCCGGCGGTCCTGTTGGCTTTGCTGGCGGCTTCGAGTTCCGTGAAGAGCAAAGCACGTCGAACTTTGACCCGCTCGTCCTTGGCATCCTTCCGGTGACAACGCCGGACGGCAATGCTGGCGATCTCGTTCGCGATCTGCCGAATGCGCAAAACTCGCTCGTGTTTGATCCATCCACCACCATTAACAATGCTGGCGGTGAGTTCACTGTGGCCGAAGTGTTCGGCGAGATCCGTCTGCCGTTCCTGCAGGGTGTACCTTTTGCCGAAACCCTCGAGGTTAGCGCAGCCGGTCGTTACTCTGACTATTCGACTGCTGGCGGCAACTTCACATGGAACGTCAACGGCCTTTACGCTCCGGTAGAAGATATCCTGTTCCGCGGTACGTACTCGCGTGCGGTCCGAGCGCCGAACATCAACGAGTTGTTCAACCCAGCACAGGGCGCGTTCTTCCGTCCGGTCGATCCATGCGATGCCGGCAACCTGCAATCAGCGCCCGATGCGGCACTGCGTCAGGCCAACTGCACCGCTTTCTTCAATACGATCAATTTCGATCCGCGAGATCCAAATGGTGATGGATTTGAAGCTGACGGGGTCACGGCTATCGGACCAAACAGCCCGTATGTTTATGTCGACCCGCTGACAGCGCGTTTCTCGGGTTCGATCAGTGGCAACGAAGATTTGAATGTTGAAACGGCCACAACATGGACAGTCGGCGCACAATTCACGCCGTCGTTCTTCCCCGGCTTCATCGCCAGCGTCGATTATTACAACATCGAAATCGAGGACGCGATCAGCACGGTTTCGGCCCAGGATATCGTCGACAACTGCGTGGATAGCTCGAGCATCAACAACAGCTTCTGTAATTTGTTCGATCGTAGCGGCAACTCAGGGGGTTTCACGTTCCTACGTCAGACTTCATTGAACTTTGCCCGTCTTGAAACATCGGGTGTCGAATTCAGCGCTCGGTACAGCTTTGACCTCGCTGACCACGGGTTCACGCTCGCCGGTAGCGGAACGTATGTTGAAAAGCTGAACAACTTCTTCGATCCAAGCGATCTGACACTGGTCGACCCTGAGCTGGGCGAATTGCAGCGTCCTGAATGGGCTGGCCGCGCCTCGCTGACATGGGATTGGGACCGTCTCAGCGTAACCTGGGGTACAACCTATCTTGACGGACAGGCGCTGCGTTCGGTTGAAATCGAAGATGTTGGCACCACCGCGAACGATCTGTTCTCGCCAACCAATGGTCTGACCAAGGAAACATTCATTCACGACATCAGCTTTAGCTATGAAGTGAGTGATATGTTCAACGTGTATGGCGGTGTGAACAATGTGTTCAACGAGAGCCCCTTCGTGACCGAGCAAGCCTATCCGGTTAGCCCGGTTGGCACTCTGTTCTTCATGGGTATCCGCGCTACTATGTAACGCGCCGCATCGACGGACTTTGAAAAGGCGGGGCACCTTCGGGTTGCTCCGCCTTTTTCGTTTCCGAACCGTGTGTTTTATCGAAAGTTCACGGTTTGCGCGTAATGTGCCTCTTATGAAAATGACGCACATCACCCTTGCCGGGATCGCCTCGCTTGCACTGCTGACCGGCTGCGGCCTTGCGCCAGAGGAAAAGCTGGCCGAAGCAGAGGCAAGCTATGACGCCCATGATTATTCAGGCGCGAAGGTTTATGCCGTTTCGGCTTTGAAAGATTTACCCGGCGACACAGAGGCGCTTACGCTGCTTGCGCGGGCCCAAATCGCGATGGGCGATGGAGAGGGCGCGATGCTCTCGCTCTCCCAGATTGCAAAGGCGAACCAACCGGCCGAATACACTATGCTGGTGGCAGAGGCCGAGCTGCTGCGCGGTGAATTCAATGCCGTTTTAGAAACTGTGGCAAAGCCCAAGACGGCCGATGCCGCACGCCTGAGCGCGCTGGCGCATTTGGGGCTGAATGACCTTGATGCCGCGAAACGGGCAATCGCCAGTGGTGAAACCCTGCCCGGCGAAAGGTCCGGCCTGCTTGCCGTGAAAGCGCAAATTCAATTGCTCGAAGGCAATGTCGCTGCGGCTCAAGGCACGGCTTCACAGGCGCTTGCGCAAGGGCCGGACAATATCGATGCGCTACTGGTTTCGGCGCGCGTTAATCAGGCGCTTTTTGATCTGCCTGCGACCCTTGGCGCTTATGAGAGAGCCGTAAAGCTTTACCCTCAAAACTTCCCCGCACAGCTGGGACGGGCCGCAACGCTTGGGGAGATGGGACAGCTTGAAGCGGCAAAAGAAGCCGCAAGCCAGCTGGCCCAAAGCGCTCCAGATTCGATTGATGTCATCCATCTCAAAGCGCGGATCGCACTCGAAGAAAACAAATGGCAGACCGCCCGCGAGCTGCTTCAGCCGCATGAAGCCGCCCTTCGCCAGGATCCATCCAAGCAAGCGACCTACGCCACTGCCCTGTTGCGGGTTGGTCAGGTCGCTCAGGCGCGGATTTGGCTGGAACCTCTGGTTGAAGACTATCCGTTTCTACGCAAGCCCCGCGCTCTGCTTGCCGAGGCTGAGCTGGCGGCAGGAGAACCCAAAGCCGCTCTTGCAACGATCCGCAGTCTCGCCGAACGGCCTGATGCAAAACCCGAAGAATTGGCGATTGCCGCAAACGCAGCCAGCGCAGCCGGTGACAGCTCTGCGGCGCGGTTTGCTGCGCGTGAGAAATCAACGACGCCGGAATGGTTTGGCGGTGAATTGGCCAAGGCGGATAGCGCGCTTCGCAATCAACAATGGCGCAAGGCGATCGGCAGTTATGAAGCGATCAATGCCCGGATCGCTGAACCGAATGCCATGGTTCTGAACAATCTCGCCTATGCCAAATCAAAACTGGGCGAAAACAAAGACGCGGTCCGCATCGCTTTGCAGGCCGTAGATATCGCGCCGGATCATCCGGCCATTCTCGATACTGCGGGCTGGATCTTGTTTGAAACCGGAGAAGACCGAACGCGCGGCCTAAGGATGCTGGAAAAGGCAGCGCGGCTCGATCCCGATAATACCGCGATAGCGCGCCGTCTGGCCGCCGCAAAACGCGGCTGATCCCGCAAAGCAAAACGAAAAAGGCCGCTGATAAACTGCGATGCAGTCCCTCAGCGGCCTTTTTATAAAGCGGGGCGAGCCCCACTAGGGAACGTTATGCGTAGGCAGGATTGCCCAGAGCGCGCTGGGCGCTGCGCGGACGGCGACGGACCAAGCCAAAGCCGATAAGCGCCAATGCAAACAGCCCCAGCATACCACCCGGCGCAGGAACCGGTGTTCCGCCGCTTGTGCTAGTTGTCGTCGTAGACGTGCTGCTTGTCGTCGTAGACGTGCTGGTCGTGCTCGTTTGCTGACCGCTGGCCGAAGAAACGCCTTTCACGCCCCTTACTGATTGGTACCGGACAAAGAAATCATCCAATGTGAGCGTCGTCGGCGCCGTCAGGAAATTAAGTGTCAGCGAACCTGAGCCACTTTCGCCGGCCAACAGGCCCTCTCGGTTGCCCGCGCAGGAATTGGTCCGTGCAGCCTTAAAGCAGACATCTACCGTCCCGATGCCGTTCGGATAATTCGAATCCGTCACAGCATTATCGTACACACCTGTCGAAACCGCGCTGCTGATGTCAGGATCGGTGTTGAATGCGAAACTGGAAATACGCGAGCCGACACCCGAATTTGTCGTGTTGGTAACCGAATAATCGAAGGTATAGGTTGAACCGGTTACACCGGTCAGCGTGAACACGGTCTCTGCTGATAGACCATCGATGGTCTGCCCATCTGCAAACCCATCATAGGTCACAGTAAAGCTCTCCCCGATATCGCCGGCATCCAGCATGATCGGTTCGGCCAATGCGGGTGCCGCGATCGTCGCACCAATCATTGCGAAAGCGGTTGCAAGGCTTTTGAGTGTGTTCATTTCCATATCCTAAAACGTCTTAGATTGCGTTAACGCGAAAGAATGCAATCTGTATGCCAACGGCAGTTTTCTGTGCTTTCGATGGTTAATGGGCGAGCGTGAGGCTCCTGATTGTCAAAAAATCCGACAAATTTATCGCGGGCAGATGAACCACGAAGATGGGGCGAATTTTTATCGGGCACCATGGCCTTTGACTTTATCGCTCCACAAGCGCGCTTTTGACACTCGCCATATTGCGGCGGCTGATCGGTACACTGCTGCCGTCTGCCATCTGTAGTTCGCCGGTTCCGGCAGTTTCACGCTGCAATGATTGCACATGGTCGGCGTTGACAATGTGCGAGCGATGAACGCGGATGAAAGTGTCTGGCAGTTCGCGTTCCAAGGCTGTCAGGCTCGCGTTTGACAAACCGCTCCTTCCGCTCTTCAAAAACACTTCGACATAATCGCCAGCGCCGCTGAAACGTATCACCTCGCCTGTATCAACAAACTCGATCTTTCCATTGCTGGACAGTTCGATCCGCTTCGGGGGCGCTGGCGCCTGTATCGCAGCCAGATCAGGCAGGCCCCCACCCCTCGCCCGCACAACAAGCATCCAGAGCAGGAATGCGGCAATCAAAAGATAAAGCAGCGTATCAAGAAACAGGCCGCCGAGAGCAAAAATAGCGACACCGATGATTGCACCGCCCAAAGCGAACCATTGCCCATTCCGGTTGCCCTGAGCCCGCGAAACAACACCTGCGGCGCTGATCGCGAGAGACGCGGACAGCAAAACCAGCACGGTTTTGATATCAAAGCCTTGCTGGAACAGAGTGATCATCAGCATCACCCCCAACAGCGCCAAAAGCGCAATCAAGCGCGCTTTCTTTTGCGGGCGGAAAAGGACGAGCAACCCATAGGCCGTGCAGCTAAGCCCCAAAGCGATCGCGAAAGTCAGGATCAGCGACAGGCGCAAATCGTGAAGCGGATAGGGATATGGCACAATATCGCGCGCGGCCTCTGCCGCCAGCTGCGCGGCGCTTGCGAATGCGATCATCGCGATCACCGCGGAATCCCGGCGCTGTTTAGCGCGGATCGAATCCACCCCGAAATACACGCAGGCGGCAATTAACAATCCGAATGTGATCAACACAAACCATGTCGCAGGTCCGGGCTGACGCGGATTGCGATACGGAGCGATAGAGGCTGCGTGGATCGGTGATTGCAGATTGATGCCGCCATTCATGGATGACAGACGCATCACCAATCGGTTGTCAGTCGCCCTCAGCGTCCCTTCGGGCACAAAAAACACCGCGTCCATATCACCCGGCTTTTCGCTTAGAGCCGAAGTACCCGGCACCCCATTCGCGCCGATCGTTACCGAATTCAGGAACGCCTCGCTTGATGCCTTGGCACTAAAGAACAATCCCATCGGCTTGCCCGCTTCGATCATCGCGGTATCGGCATCGAATATGAGCTCGATCCAGATCTGCCGGTCTTGCGGGTCAGCCTCGTAGAAAAGCATCATACGGCAATCCGGGTCTGTGAAATCGGGCGGACTGTTTGCCAATGGGTCTGCATCGCAAACGGTGATCGGATGGTCGATAAAGTTCCGCGACTCCTGCGCCTGGACAGCAGCCGGCAGCGCAAGGCTCATCAGGAAAAGAATGGCAATCCGAAACACGCGAAATTCTATAGCCGCCGCTGAGTGGGAAGTCCCGCCGTTCAGCGATCATAACCCCCCGCTTACAGATCGAACCCTTTGAAAAGCGCGCAATTGCGCCATTCTTGGGTTTATCGAATTCACACCCAATCGGGAGAGACAGCATGAACACAGCCCCTCTAATCACCGCTATGGCGCTTGCCCTTGCATCCACTGCTTTAGGATCAACAGATGCTATCGCGGCGCCAAACGAACAAACGATCATGTTTGAAACGCAAACCGGGGAAACCGTCGAGGCGGTTGAGGGCTTTTTGACGGTTCCGGTCAACCGCAGCGATCCCGACAGCGGCACCATGAAGATCGCTTATGTCCGTTTTGCTGCAACCACAGATACGCCGGGCAGCCCGATTGTCTATCTATCCGGCGGTCCGGGTGGATCGGGCATTGATACAGCGACCGGCCCGCGTTTTCCGCTGTTCATGGCGATGCGCCAGCACGCGGATGTCATCGCATTTGATCAGCGCGGCACCGGAAAATCCGACAGCCCGGAACGCTGCGTATCCCGCATAAATGTTGGCGAGATGGAGGTAATCAGCGACGCCGAATTCGATCAGAGGCACCGCCTTGCCGCGCGCGAATGTGCAGCGCAATGGAAAGCCAGCGGTGATGATCTGCGCGGCTTCAACACCGCCGAAAGCGCTCAGGATTTGTCCGATCTGCGTCAGCATCTGGGAGCGGAGAAAATCTCGCTCTGGTCAATCTCCTATGGCAGTCATCTGGCCCTCGCCTCCATCGCAGCGATCCCCGATGAACTCGACCGCGTTATTATGGCGGCCACCGAAGGTCTGGATCAGACGGTAAAGCTGCCAGCGCGAACGATGGGGTATTTCAAGCGCCTGCAGGAGGCTGTGAATGCCCAACCGAAAGCCCGCGCGCTTTACCCTGATATCGTTGGCCTGATGCAGCGGGTGAATGCCAAGCTGGATAAAGAACCGATGAAGCTGACGATCCCCAAACGGGATGGCGGCACATACGATTTGATGCTTCAAAGACGGCATTTGCAGCAATTTGGTGGCGGACTGGTCATGGACCCGCAATATGCCTCGGTCCTGCTGGAAATGTACCGGCAGCTTGATGAAGGCGATACGACCCTTACCATTGGAATTTTTCAGCGCTTCTGGACACCGGATCAGCCGATCTCTTTTGCCGCCATGCCTTTGGCGATGGACCGTGCATCCGGCATCACCCCTGCCCGCATGAAAGCGTTCGAGCGGCAGGCAGATTTGTCGCCGCTCGGCAAATACGTCAATTTTCCAATGCCTCAAATGCTTGGTGAATTTGAAGAGATCGATCTGGGTCCGAATTTTCGCGATGGGCCGTTTGGCGATGTGCCGGTCTTGATGTTCACCGGATCGCTTGATGGCCGGACCTATCCAGAGGCCCATGCAGAGGCCACAGCGGGCCTGCGCAATGTGCAGCAGATCTTCGTTGAGAATGCTGGCCACAATCTGTTTATGACCACACCCGAAGTTGGTGAGGCGATGCATCAATTCATGCGAGGCGAAACGGCAAAATCCGACCGGATCGTGGCCGAAGCGCCAGACTTCTCAAGCCCTCCGGGATTGTAGGGCCGAAGGCCTGATCTGACCCGCTTTGCCAGAGATCAGATCAGGCCGCGCGCCATGTAATGATCGACCGGTTCAGGCGGTTCGCCGGTGTCCTTGGCCACTTCTGCAAAGGCCCGGTCCTGAGAAAGAAAGACTTTGCCGTTGAGTTCTTCAAGGAAATGCGTGCGCTTTATGCGGTCCATGACAGGGCCCTTCACCTCGGACAAATGCAATCCGATCCCGCCATCACCGAGCCTGTGGTTGATTGCCTCCAGACTTTCCAAACCCGAAGCGTCCACTTCATTCACCGCGCTGCACATCAAGATAACATGGCGCACAGGAGGCCGGTCGGCGACTTGTTCAAGGACATATTCCTCAAGCCAGCGGGCATTGAGGTATGTGAGCGCTTCATCAATACGGATCGAAAGAACATGCGGAAGCGTGAAGACTTCGTGGCGTTCAACATTGCGGAAATGTTCGGTTTCAGGGACGCGCCCGACAATTGCGGCGTGCGGCCGACTGGCACGCCAAAGATACAGCAACAGGCCCACCGCGACGCCTGCGATCACTCCAAGCTCGACACCGGCGATCAATGTGACAGCTGTCGTGGCGATATGGGCTGCGAAATCAGCCTTGGAATAGCGCCACAATCTGATGGGCGTCTTCAGATCAACCAGGCTCAAGACGGCAACAATGATGGTCGCTGCAAGAGTTGCAATCGGAAGCGAGAACAACAGCGGCGTCAGAAACAGAGTCGCCAAAGCGATGCCGACAGCGGTGAAGGCACCCGCCGCCGGTGTCTGTGCGCCCGCATCAAAGTTCACCGCAGAGCGGGCAAAGCCGCCGGTTACGGGATACCCGCCGGAAAATGCGCTGGCGATGTTTGCTGCGCCAAGCCCGACCAACTCCTGATCCGGTGCGATCCTTTGACGGCGTTTGGCCGCCAGCGTCTGTGCAACCGAAACACTTTCAACAAATCCGATGATCGAGATCAGAAGCGCGGGCACCCAGAGCTTCTCGATCAGAGCGATATCCGTCGAAGGGACAGCAAATGGCGGTAAGCCCTGCGGAATTGCGCCGACCAGATTGACACCGCGCTGATCCAAATCGAACGCCAGAACCGCCAAAATCGTCAAAGCAACAGCGGCCACAGGACCGGCTTTCGCAGTCATTTCGGCGGCGCGTTCAGGCAACCCGATCGCTTGCAACGCAGGCTTCGCTCCCTTGCGCACCCAAAACAGAAAGAGCGTTGCAGAGATCCCGATCCCAAAGGTCCAGACGTTTGTTTGGGTGATCACACCGGCCAAAGCGCCCAGCATTTCGGGCCAGTTGTCACCGCCCGCGCTCACGCCGAGGATATGTTTCAATTGGCTTGTCGCGATCAGGATCCCGGAGGCGGTGATAAACCCGCTAATGACAGGATGAGACAGCAGGTTTGCGAGGAAACCGGCCCGTAGCAGGCCCAGTATCACCAGCATGACACCCGATAACATCGCCAGCGTTACGGCGGCTTCGAGATATTGCGCCGTTCCCTGATCGGCGACAGCACCCGCCGCCGATGCTGTCATTAACGATATAACCGCCACCGGCCCGACAGCAAGCGTCCGGCTGGTGCCAAAAATCGCATAGAGCACAAGAGGCAGGATCGAAGCATACAGGCCAACAACCGGGGGCAAGCCGGCAAGCAGCGCATAGGCCAAACTCTGCGGGATGAGCATGATTGTGACAATGACAGCCGCCATCAGGTCATTCGAGAGGACCTTTCGATCATAGGTCCGACCCCATTCGAAGATCGGCAGATATCGTGCCAGCATAGTCATGTATCCTGATAAGCCGCGTCTATTGCGCAATCAGCCCGCCGGGGCCGGCCAGCCATTCGCGCCCTTTCAGCATACCGTTCCAATAGATCCAGGGCAAAGCATCGGCTTTAAGCATCCATGACAGGCGGGCAGGCTTGGTCCCGTCGATCAGCCAGCTTGGAAAACTCGGCATCAGTTTCCCGCCATAACCAAATTCGGCAAGGACAATTTTCCCGCGCTCGACCGTCAAAGGGCAGGATCCATATCCGTCATACCCGGCCCGCGGCCCTTTTCCGCCAAGCTGCTGCAAGACATTGACCGCAACAACCGGCGCTTGCTTGCGCGCCGCTGCCATTGTCTTGGCATTGGGTGTGGAGCCTCCATCACCGAGCCCGAATACATTGGGATACCGGACATGCTGCAATGTATGCTGATCGACATCGGTAAAACCGCTTTCGGCTGCTAGCGGACTGTCGGCAAGAAATTGCGGGGCGACTTGCGGCGGCACAACATGCAGCATGTCAAAATCGCGCGTTTCATCGCCATGTTCTGTTCCGAATACAGCCTGTTTCGCGGCCCCATCAACGGCTTTGAGTGTCCGGCCAAATCTGAGGTCCACATCGTATTTTTCGACATAGCCCATCAATGCCGGAACATAATCAGCAACGCCGAATAACACTCCGCCGGCATTGTCGAATTCTACTTCGATCTGATCCAGAACACCGCTGCGCATCCAGTAATCGCAGGACAGATACATCGACTTTTGCGGGGCGCCTGCGCATTTGATGGGCATCGGTGGTTGAGTGAAAATGGCGTGGCCCTGTTTCAGGCCCTGAACCAGTTCCCACGTGTAAGAAGCCAGATCATAGCGGTAATTGGACGTGACCCCGTTCTTTCCCAGCGTTGCTTCAAGCCCCTCGATCTGCTCCCAGGCCAAACGGATGCCCGGTGCAACGACAAGCGCTTCATATTTAACCGTCGAACCATCTTCGAGGGTGACTTGATTGCTCTCTGGCTGAAACGATTTCGCCGCCACCTTCAGCCACGTAACACCTTTTGGCATGACGCTCGACATGGGCCGGCGAGTGACATCGGCATCAACGACGCCTGCGCCCACCATCGTCCAGCCGGGTTGATAAGCATGCGTATCGCCGGGCTCGACGATGGCTATATCAAGGCCGGGCTTGCGCTTGAGCAAGGATGACGCCGCAGCAATTCCTGCCGAGCCGCCGCCAATGACGACAATTGTGTGTGAAGCGGACATCGGAATTCTCCCAATTCGTTAAACAGAGCCCGCCCTCAGTGTAACGCTTCGCTAATCGCGGTCAGATCATAGCCCGCAGCCGCCGCTTGCTTGATCCGTTCGGATGGATCGATGCCATCTGGATTGGCTAATGTTTCCAGTGTGATGGAGCGTGTACCAGTGCGGCAATAGGCCAGAACGGGTCCTTGCGTCCCGCGTCTGACCGCACGAAAAGCTGATATTGCAGAGTCCGGAAATGCACCGCCTGCAACAGGAATGTGATGAAATGCCAACCCCGCAGCCTGTGCAGCGTCGCGCATCTCGTCGATGCGCGGCTGCCCGGCTTCCTCACCATCGGGCCGGTTGCAGATGATGGCTACAAATCCGCGCTCGGCCACGCTTGCCATTTCATCGGGTTGAATTTGAGGCGCTACAGAAAGCCCGGCATTTACGCTGCGAATATCCATCAGGTGTCGCTTTCTGTCAGACGCACGAGAAACATCCCGGCAAGCATCGCGGTGACGAAAATCGCGGCAGAAACCGGCTCGATCACCAATGCGGCAACACCCGGTCCGGGGCACAGGCCCGCAACACCCCAACCGATACCGAACAACGCCGAGCCACCGATCAGTTTCGGCGTCAAATCTCTGCGCGAAGGCAGAGCAAACGCATCAGCGAAGAGCGGCCGCGCCAGTTTTGGCTGCAACCACCAGGCAATTGCCATGACGATCACCGCCCCGCCCATGACAAACGCCAAGGTCGGGTCCCAATCGCCAAACAGATCAAGAAATCCGCGAACGCGCGCCGGGTCGGTCATGCCGCCCAAAGTCAAACCGGCACCAAACAGGACACCCGAAACAAGAATCGGAAGTTGGCGAGAAATCATGACAACACCTCCCATCCAAAGGCATTCATAATCGCAACTGTCGCAATGCCGGATGCCATAAAGGTGGCCGTTGCAACCAGAGAGCGCGGCGAAAGGCGGCTCATCCCGCAAACGCCATGGCCACTGGTACAGCCGCTGCCGAGGCGCGTCCCTGCACCCACCAACAGCCCCGCAATCACAAGCACGACAGGGCTGGCAAAGCTGGGTTCAAATTGTCCCATCACCGCAGTGACGATGAGCGCGCCAGCCGGCAGCCCCAAAAGGAACAGCCAGGCTGAAATTCTGGGCAGGCTGCTATCGCTCATCCCGGTCGCACGCGCGGCGATTCCGGAGACACCGGCGATGCGGCCCGCACCCAGCAGCATAAGCGCGGCAGCGACACCGATCAGCACGCCGCCGCCCAGCCCTGCGAGAGGGGTCGCATCAGGAAATCCGGGCAAGCTCATACCGCGTTCACCGGGATTTTGATGTAACTTACGCCGTTATCTTCGGGTTCCGGCAGGCGGCCGCCGCGGATATTGACCTGCACCGATGGCATGATCAGCGCTGGCATTGCGAGAGTTGCATCGCGGCTGTTCCGCATTTCAACGAACTCATCTTCGGTCACACCGTCTTTTACGTGCACATTGTCCTCACGCTGCTGCTTGACCGTGGTTTCCCACGCAAACTCATCGCGCCCCGGCGCCTTGTAATCATGGCACAGGAACAGACGGGTTGCGTCCGGCAGGGAAAGCAGGCGCCGGATAGACTGGAACAATTGCCGCGCGTCGCCGCCGGGAAAATCCGCTCTGGCGGTGCCAAAATCCGGCATGAAAATCGTGTCGCCGACAAACGCGGCATCGCCGATAATAAAGGCCATGTCAGCCGGCGTGTGACCGGGAACATGAAGGGCAATACCTTCCAGCTCGCCAATCTTGAATGTTTCGCCGTCTACAAACAGATGATCAAACTGCGATCCGTCCCGCTCAAAATCGGTGCCAGCATTGAACAGCTTTCCGAATACGTCCTGCACCCGAATGATCTCGCGACCGATTGCCAGCTTGCCGCCCAGCTTTTCCTGAAGATAGGGCGCAGCCGAGATATGATCAGCATGGGCATGAGTCTCTATATGCCACATCACTTTCAAATTATTCGAATTGATGTATTCGATCACGCGATCAGCCGAACCGTATGATGTGCGGCCAGACGCGGCTTCAAAATCCAGAACCGAGTCGATAATCGCGGCCTCTTTCGAGGTCGGATCGCTAACCACGTAGGTTACCGTATTGGTCGACTCGTCAAAAAAGCCCGCAATCGTCGGACGCAGACCCTTGTTCTGTTGAGCACGGGTGATTTGATCGGCTGCTGCCGCCAAGGCATCTTCGGCGCGAATCATCTTAAACTCCATCAAACTTACATAAAGTGTGTATCTGTTTGGAGCTTCAATTGTCAAGTTTCACCAGCCTCGCGGCGGCCTCAAAAAATGATCGAAGCGCGCTGTAAAGGCGAGCGCTCGCAAATGCGTTTTGGAACTCCTCAGGTCACCAGAGATTACTCAACTAAGCTCTTTAACTTCAGAGACAGCGAAACGTATGCGCGTACCATTATCCTTTGCGGCACTGTTGCTGCTCTCTGCATGTGCAGGCGAAAGCGCAGACCGCGAGGAACGTTCGGTCACGGTCGTGGCCGAGCCAGTCGAGCTCCTCGCAGAAGAAGAAGTGATCGAGGCAATCGGCACCGCGCGCGCGACACGATCGGCCGAACTATATCCCGAAGTTTCCGGACAAGTGCGCAAAGTACGCTTTTCTGCGGGAAGTTTCGTTCAATCAGGACAATCGCTGATCGAGCTGGATTCCCGTTCAGAGCGCCTTGCGCTGCGCCTTGCGCAGGTCCGCGTGAAGGAAGCCGAACAATTGCTGTCCCGCTATCGGCGGATCGAAGATACAGGCGCACTATCGGAAAGCCAGATTGAAGAGGGTGAAACGGCCCTTGCCGCTGCTCAAATCCAACGTGATCTGGCGCAGGACGCGCTGGCAGAACGCACGATCCGCGCGCCCTTTTCAGGGCATATCAGCCTGTCCGAGATCGACGTCGGTGACCGGGTGACACCGACCACCCTGATCGCGCAGCTCGACCAGCGCAGCAGATTATTTGTGGATTTCAACGCGCCGGAATCGGTGTTCCAACGATTAAAGCCCGGCGGGACTGTTGAAGTTGTCCCCTTCTCTAAACCGGACCGAACCATTGCCGCCAAAGTCGAAGCAGTCGACAGCACTATCGAGCAAGAGCAGCGAAGCTACACGGTGCGTTCTTTAATCAGCAATCAGGATGACAGCTTTCGACCGGGAATGAGTTTCAGTGTCCGCTTTGTCGGTTCGGGACAGCTGCGCGCTGCAGTGCCCGAAGCATCGGTCGTCTGGAGCGGGGATGGATCATCGATCTTCGCAGTTCGTGACGGCAAAGCGCAGCGCGTTCCGGTAACGATTGCCTCACGCCGCGATGGGTTGGCCTTGCTTGATGCACAGGTTGAAAAAGGCACATTGATCATCGTGGAAGGGGTCCAGAAAGTCCGCGAAGGTCAGGCGGTCGAACTGGTCAAGCCGATGGAACGGCCCGCCGCCCAGGTCGAAACCGAACCGGCGCAATGAAAACCGACCTCCCCCTGCTCGCCGTAAAGCGACCGCTCATGATTATGGTCTTGAACCTGTTGATCGTGATTGCGGGGGTTGCAGCCCTGCTGGGCACAGAAGTGCGCGAATTGCCGAACGTCGATCGCCCGGTCGTCACCGTAAGCGCCACCTTGCCCGGCGCCGCGCCCGAGACAATGGACGCAGAAGTCACGTCGGTGCTTGAAAATGCGGCCGCGCGCGTCAACGGCGTACGTCAAATCCGGTCATCAAGTGAGGAAAACGGGACACGAATTCGGGTTGAATTCAATCCGGGCACGGATCTTGATGCGGCCGCGTCCGATATTCGCGAAGCCGTAAGCCGCGTAACGCGCGAATTGCCAGACCGCGTAGAACAGGTCCGCGTCGTAAAAGCCGATGCGGATGCGGAATCGATCATGACGCTCGCAGTGTTGAGCGACCGGTATGACGTGGTCGAGCTGACCCGGATCGTCGAGAACGATATCATTCCGGAATTGCTAGCGGCCGATGGCGTGGCCAGTATCGACACATTCGGCACGCGCGAGCGCCAAATGCGTGTCGTGGTCGATCCGGCCCGTCTTGCACGGTATGGCCTGACGATGACCGATGTGGCCGCTGCGTTGGAGCAGGCGCCGTTTGACACACCGGTTGGTTCGTTCCGCTCAGACGCGCAGGAATTGGTGGTTCGGGCAGAAGCCAACGCGGCCGATCCGGCCCTGATTGCGGATGTAATCGTACAAAACGAAGTGCGCATCGGCGACGTGGCAGAGGCGTATTTCGCACCAGCCGACGCGACCAGCTATGTCAGGCTGGACGGAGAACCGGTCATCGGACTGGGAGTAATCCGCCAGGCCAACTCGAACACGATTGCAATTTCCAACGCGACCCGAAGCACAGTGGAACGGATTGATTCCCGGTTCGATGATATCGACTTGCGCGTGATATCGGATGATGCGGCCTTCATTCAGGTATCGGTTCAAGGCGTCCTGATAACACTCGTGCTGACAGTCGCGGTGGTCATGATCGTGATATTCCTGTTCTTTGGCCATCTCAAACCCACGCTTATTCCAAGCGCGTCGATCCCCATCGCATTGATCGGCGTGATCGCCGGTATCTGGCTGCTCGGATTTTCGATCAACCTTCTGACGCTGCTCGCACTGGTTCTGGCGACAGGTTTGATCGTGGATGATTCCATCGTGGTTCTGGAAAACGCACAGCGCCTGCAGAAAGAAGATGGCTTGGGCAAAAAAGCCGCTGCGGTGCTTGGCACGCGGCAGGTGTACTTTGCTGTCATCGCAACAACGGCGGTGTTGGTGTCCGTATTCATTCCGATCAGCTTCCTGCCCTCGGAAACGGGGCGACTGTTCCGCGAATTCGGGTTCGTTCTGGCGGTGGCTGTCATTCTTTCGACATTCGTGGCGGTCTCGCTGGTGCCTGCGCTGGCAGCCAAGATCGATCTTGGCGGAGACAATGCAGAGCCGCATCCGCGCCTCCTTGCATGGGCGCAAAAAGCAGCCGCGCGGTATCAATCCGCAGTCGCCGGATGCATTGTTCACCCATGGCGCACGGTCGGTCTATCGCTGATTGTGGTCGTTGGCGCGGGCATCATGTACTCGCAAATCGAACAGGAACTGGTCCCGGACGAAGACCGGTCAACTTTCTACGTCTGGGCCAGCGGGCCTGACGGTGTCGGCCTTGCATTTATGGACAAGGAAATGGACGAGATTGAACAGGTGATCGAGCCGCTGCTTGAAAGCGGCGAGGTTGAAAATACTCTGTCAATCGTCGGACGATACGACCCAAACCGGATACAGGTAACAGCCAATCTTTCGGATTGGGGCGAGCGCGATCGCAGCCAAACGGAGATTGTCCGCTCGCTTGGCGATCCGCTGGATGCGATACCGGGGTCGCGTGCTTCGGCGCGGGGACGCGGCACTTTAAGCGGTGGCAGAGGCGGCGGAGGCGGCCTTGAAGTTGCCCTTACCGGTGACGATTACGAAGGGATCTATCGTTCTGCGCGCGCTTTGGCCGATGCGATTGAAACGGATTCGACTATCCTCTCAGACCCCGAAATCTCGTATCAACCCACGCAGCCGCAACTTTCAATCGGAATTGACCGCGCCCGCGCGTCCGATCTGGGGGTGGACCTTGATGATCTGGCGCTGACCCTGCGCACAATGGTCGATGGTACAGAAGTGGTCGATTTGAATGTCGCGGATCAGGCGATACCGATTTTCCTCACCTCCGAAGCGGCCGTGATTACCCGCCCAAGCGACCTCGGCAATCTTTACGTGCGCAGCGGCACTGGCGCTCTCGTGCCCGTCTCGTCCCTGACCCAGTTTACCGAGCAAGGTATTGCTGCCGAACTCGACCGGACAGAGCAGCGCCGGGCAATCGAAGTGGAGGCCGTGATCGCGCCCGGTATTGCCCTGGCTGATGCGGTGGCGGAAATGGAGCGCCTGACCGACGCTTCGGTCGCTGAGGATATCGACATTATTCTAAGAGGAGAGGCGGAGCAGCTTGAGGAAAGCTCGAACGAATTGCTGCTCACCTATGCCTTTGCGCTTCTGATCGTGTTTCTGGTTTTGGTTGCCCAGTTTGAAAGCCTGTCTAGCCCCTTTGTGATCCTTGCATCGATCCCCTTTGCTCTGGCTGCCGCGATTTATGCAATGTTCCTTTCCGGTACTTCGCTGAATATCTATTCGCAGATCGGGTTGGTGATGTTGATCGGCCTCATGGCGAAGAACGGCATTCTGATGGTGGAATTTGCCGATCAGCGCCGCAACGAGGGTGCCGATGTGCCAACGGCGATTGCCGACGCGGCCAGTATCCGGCTGCGCCCGATTGCCATGACCTTGATCTCGACAGTTCTGGGTGCCGTGCCGCTTGTGCTGGCCAGCGGCGCAGGGGCAGAGGCACGCGAAGCCATCGGGTGGGTGATTTTCGGCGGGCTGGCAATTGCGGCGCTGTTTACGCTTTTCCTCGTGCCCGCCCTCTACGCTTTGATCGCTCCATTCGGAAAACTGCGGAGCGTCGATCTGGCTCGTTTGGAACGCGAGCTTGACGAGGATGAACAGCACTCCGCGAAAACGGTCACGGCTCCGGCATGACCCGGATATTTCTCCCGTTAGTCATCGCAGCAATGGCAAGCGGATGCGCCGGCCCGTCGATCCCTGACGTTCAACCGGCCAGCGGCATCGCCCTGCCCTCTGAATACTATGCCGACACGCGTCCGCCTGCCGGGCTTGATGACGTGTGGTGGCGCGGGTTCGAGGATGAGCAACTCGATGCGCTGGTTGAGAAAGCGCTTAAGCGAAATCAGTCGCTTGAGGCATCACGCCAGCGTCTCCTCGCAGCCAAAGCGATCATTCGCGCCGAACAATCCGATCTACTTCCTTCTGTAGATGGCCAGTTTTCCGCCGATGGCGCTCTGGATGATGGCGGAAACACTTTCAGCGGATCGCGCGCGGGGCTCTTTGGAAGCTGGACCATTGATTTTAACGGGCGACTATCAGCCGAAACGGCGCGCGCGCTGGCGAATGCTGACGGTGCAGCCTATTTTCTGGCCGATCAGCGCCGCCTGATCGCTGCAGCGGTGACGAGCCAGCATATCGAATTGAAGCGCTCTGGCGCGCGTCTCGAACTGCTCGATCAATCGACCGATCTTCAGCAACAAACATTGCGGATCGTGAATCTGCGCTTTGAAGCGGGCTTGTCATCCAATCTGGATGTGCGGCGCGCAGCAGCCGATGTGGCCCGCACACGAGCGCAGCGCGGCCCTCTGCAACTCGCCAGAGCCCGCGCGGCAAATGCGCTGTCTGTGCTTGTCGGGGACCCGCCCTCTGCGGTCCCTCCAACCGGCAATTCGGTCTCAATCCCGGACTACCGGGAAGGTCCCGCCATCGGTATTCCGGCGGACCTCCTTCGCAGGCGGCCCGATTTGCTGCTGGCGGAAGCGGATGTGGCGGCGGCGGCGGCCAATGTCGGGATTGAGCGCGCAGACCTGTTGCCCGCGTTTGCCCTATCCGGCGGTTTGCTTCTGGGTGATGGCAGCGTGGAAGGCCTGTTCGCTCGGGCACTCGCAAGTTTGGCCACTGCGCTCGACATCCCGGTTTTCGATGGCGGGCGACGAAAAGCCGAGGTGGACGCCGCCAAAGCCGATTTGCAGGCAGAAGTAGCCGATTATCGTCAAAGCCTGCTGGAAACACTGGCAGAGGTCGAAAGCGCGATTGCAGCAATCGCATCGGCCCGCGAACGCAAGGAAGAGCTTGAAAAGGCAGTCGCCGAAAGCGAGGCGGCATTCAATCAGTCCAATGCGCTCTACCGCGAAGGGCTCGCCTCGCTTTTCGATGTGCTCGATGTGCAACGCCAGCTGATCTCCAGCCGCGAAGCGTTGATTGATGGAGAGGCCGACCTCTCCCAGTCCTATGTCCAGCTGTATTCAGCAGTCGGTAGCGACGTGCCCCCTCGGGCCGAGCCACAGGAGGCCGAGCTATAGGCCTAGCCACAGCCAAGATGCCCAACGCCGATGCCCGCTGGCATGACCAGCCGAACAACCGTTCCGCTTAATGCCGCAGGAAATGCTGCCGAGAGTGGGTGGTGCCGCTTAGAGGACTCGAACCTCTGACCCCATCATTACGAATGATGTGCTCTACCACCTGAGCTAAAGCGGCGCCGGGCGCAGGGCCTGTGGTGCATGACCATGCGCGGTTTCAAAAAGGTGGAGGCCCGAGCCGGAATCGAACCGGCGTGCAAGGATTTGCAGTCCTCTGCGTAACCACTCCGCCATCGGGCCGAGCCGCCTACCCCTTTTGCATGAAGGGACAAACGAAGGCCGCGCACTAGCGATTCGTGTCAGTAAAGGCAATGCGGCATTCGCAATTGAGTGTCAGTCTGCAAATATTTCGTCAGCCGCCCCGCGGCGGATGGTCGACATTCCGCAACGTCAATCTGGACCCATGCGCGTATATGGGCAACTACAGCGGCATGACTATTGCCAGCCTTCTAGAACCTGTCACCGGCCAATCCGGTACCGCTCACCTGACCCACGCGAATGAATGGATGCAAGGACGCACGCTTTACGGCGGCGCTTCGGCATTGGTTGCCTTCACCATTGCACAGCGGGCATTCCCGGATTTGCCCCCGCTTCGCGCTGCGCAGATCGGTTTTGTGGCGCCAGTTGGAAAAGATATCGAATTGAGCGCCGAGATTTTACGGCAGGGCCGCAATGTCACCCAGGTGAGGACCGAAATCCATTCAGAGGGAAAGCTCGCGTTGACTGCATTCTGGCTGTTCGCGGCAGAGCGTGAACCCAATGCTATGCGATCTGCCGATGCGCCGGTTGCGTGGCCGGGAGCGCCTGCAGACAATCCCGCTGCGATGAAGGGGCAAGGTCCGGCATTCATCCAGAACAATTTCGAACTTCGCTATGGCCAGACCAAAGGCGACGATCACGGTGCGACCGTTCGTCGCTGGGCGCGATTAATCGAGGAACACGAGCTTGATCCGGTAAGCAAGCTTGTCCTGATGGGCGATGTCATGCCGCCGGGCGCAATGCGGATCATGCCGCGCGTGGGCCCGATCAGCTCAATCAATTGGTCGTTCAATGTACTCGACCCGAATACGCAATCCGAGGGCGGTTGGTATCTTGCCGAAAATGCCAGCCAGCACGCCGATGCTGGCTATTCATCTGAACGGCTAAGAATGTGGGATGCCAACGGGAAACAGGTGCTCGACGGCATTCAATGCGTCGCCATATTCGGTTGAGCGGCGCGTTACACGTCCTCGAATGACGGCGCGCGCTTGGCCATTCCGGCCATGACCGCTTCGACCTGATTTTTTGTGCGCATGATCGCATGCTGCTCGATGCTTTCTTCTAACAGGATGGCATCGGTGCCCCGTTCCAACATGCTGGCCTGCAAGCGTTTGGCCGCGCGGATTGCGTGCGGATTGCGGTTGGCAATCTCGCTGGCGATCGCTGTTGCCCGCGCGAGCGGATCGGTATCGGTGTAGGTCGCCAGACCAAGGCTCTGTGCTTCTTCGCCGCTGAATTCGCGGTTTGTATAAATAAGCTCACGCAGGACATCATCGCGAACGAGACCGCGCCACAGGGCATAACCGCCCATGTCCGGCACGAGGCCCCATTTCAGTTCCATGATGGCCATACGTGTTTCAGGGTGCGCGATCCGAATGTCGGCGCCGCTGGCAATCTGCAATCCGCCTCCGAAACACACGCCGTGCATTGACGCGATGACCGGTACCGGCAGTTTGCGCCATTGCATCGCGACCTGCTGAAACTTGTTGGAATTGCCATAGGTACGCTCAGTCAGATCGGGTTCGTCCGGGCTTGGCGTGCGGGCAAAGCTCGCGGTGTCGAGACCAGCGCAGAACGCCTTCCCCTCGCCCGACAGAACCACCGCACGCAGGCCTTTCATGCTGTGAAGAGCCGAGCCGGCCTCGATAATCCGTTCAAACATTTCCGGATCGAGGGCATTCATCTTGTCACCGCGCGTCAGGCGAACCTGCGCGACGCCGTTTTCGGCCAGATCAATCGAGACACGATCATTGGCGGCCAGTGTGGGAGCATGAGACATAGGGGGTACCTCGATTGAGTGTTGCAGATTGTTTCCATGAAACTATCGCCGCGCTTTGAACTGGTCCAGCCTATATCACGATCAGACGAACCACGCGCCCTTATCAGCCATGTTTAAGTGCTCTTGGGCGCTCCAAACGAAAACGCGCTTGGCTCTGGCGGGACATCGAGGAAATAGCCGCCTTCTGGATGGGTGACCAATATCGCATCAAGCCCGTAGGTAGAAAGCTTCGCCCTGACCCGAGCCACATGGACAGCAACGCTATTGCTTTCCGGTTCAAAATCGAGCCTCCAGACGTCAGCCAGCAACTGCTTTTTTGTCATGGGCCGGCCCGGTGTTTCTGCCAACCGCCACAGCAATTCAAACTCGCGCGGATGAAAGCCGATCCACTTGGCCTCAACCCGCCCGTCACGATGAATAAGATCGAGGGTAACGTCGCCCGCTACGCGAAACCGAGGGATAAGCGTGTCACCGTCTGGAAAGATCGTATACGCTGCATTGGAGTTCACATATGCCCCCCTGCGCGCATCGAATACAGCGCACGATCAGTGATGATGAGATGATCAATCAATTCGATATCAAGAGCGGTGGCAATTTCATTCATCCGCTTGGTCGCTTCGATATCCAGCCGACTGGGCCGGCAATCTCCGGATGGGTGATTATGGGCAACGATCAACCCTTGCGCTCCCAGACCAAGAGCAAGCCCGAACAGATCGCGCATTCTGACCGATAAAAACGCGCTGCCGCCAGCGCCCAGTTGTGTATCGCTGAGATAGGTCCGCGCCCCATCTAGAAAGATCGCGTGAAAACGCTCTCGTTCAACCGGCTCGGTCAGGATCATACGGCGAAGGTAATCGATCATCGAAGCGCTGTTCTGGTTGCGCAAATCAGAAGTCGGATTGTTCGGCCGGTCCAAAACAGCACTCATAACTGGCTCCTGAGGCCTGCAGGCTTAGTCTTTGAATTAAAAGGAGCAAATGATTGCACACGCCAAGCGCGATACTCGCCATATCGTTTCTTTCGGCGGATATGAAACAAGAGACCTCCACCCATCAGGATCAACTGAAAATACGACGGACCGATCGCAAGAACAGCGTAGGCTAGCGGTGACACCGCATCGACGACGCCTCTCACCAAGTGGGATGCAAGCGGCACGATCTGGAAACCTGCGATCCATAAAGTGTAAGTTCGGTTGGCATTTAGCGCTATCGCAAGAAACAGGGCCAAAGCGACTAAATCGAGGGCTATGTAAATCGAACCGCTACCGCTAAATATCAGGGGTCCTTCGGCCCAAAATTCGAACGCCGAAAGCGGTAAAGTGAACAAAACCGCAAAAACCAACGTTACCGCTCTTTCCGGGGCGCTCCCCCATTTCAGTGCTGCCAGCATCAATAAGATGCTGGCAAGACGCTGAAATTCGACGCGATATTCTAATACTGTTTCGAACATCGCTGCCGATCTTATTAAGTTGGTTCGGTTACTGAAAATTGCTCATCATCTAGAGAAGCAAGGGCTTCTGGGCCGAACTCCGTTGGAATCTTTTCGTCGCCGCCCATCTTCTCACGAGCAACCTTGCTCAGCTCATCGTGAACACGCAGCAGGCTTGTGGACATTGCCATTGCCTGGCCTTCTGCCTGATTGAGGCGCATCAAAGCGCGCTGTCCGGTGTCCACTTCAACGCCCGGATTCTGGCGGGCGGCCAGCATCGCCTGTTTCAGGCGCGCAAAGGCGATCATGGATTCATCTGCAAGCGCTTCTGCTTCGCGGATCAGTTTTTTGAGGTTTTGGGCATCATTAAGTACGCGATCGGTCATCGGGAATCTCCTGCCCCCCATGCTCAGGCGGAGGGTTTAACTTCATCCACGGGGACGCGCGCTGTGCCGTCCATTGCCTCGCTCAATGCGACCGCTGCCGTAACGGACAGCACCACCGCGGCAAGAACGCCGAATGCGATGCTGATAATAGCAGCGAGGCGAAACAGAACGGCATGTTCGCCGTCGAGCACCCCGGGGACGACCTTTGGTTCGCCAGAACGCAGCCAAGGCGCCTGCTCGATCAGCGGGAGAACGTCGCTCATCACGAGCTCTCCCCGGTCGACCCGGAAATCCGTATCGCCGATTTTGCCTAAGTCAGGGACCTGATTTTTACTATATACAGATTCCGTGAAGTCCTTTTGCTCGCTGGCTGAAGGGTCGCTGTCCGCATCCTGTTTAGAGGGGGGGCGATCAGAGGGGGAAGAGCCCGCCTCTTCCCGTTCTGCCTTTGTCGAAGCCCTATAGATTTCAACAAGATCACCAAGGCTGCCTGCACTGTAGATATCTTTCAAGGCCCGGATATGCTGGTTAATCCGGGTCTCGGATACGCCGAGTTCCTGAGCGATCACCTTTATGGGCATTCGCCGGTCAATTCGTTTGATCACGGCCCGCTGCCTTTCGGTCAACGGCCGCGCCGCTTCGGGCGGCATCCGATCCTCCATCAAATAAAAAGCCTGTGCTATAAGTTAATGCATATTACACAACTTTGCTCCCTCCTTTTTAAAGAAGTTGCTTAGCCGTTGAATCCATAGGCTAAGTTTGCGGAGCCTTTATTCCCAATGACGATAGGTAACGCTTAACATTGCGCGCAGCCTGCCTCAGTCGTTGCTCATTTTCTACCATGGCAATTCTGACAAAACCTTCGCCCTTCTCTCCATATCCCACACCCGGTGCGACAGCGACTTGAGCCTCGGTCAGCAACTGTTTGGAAAATTCGAGGCTACCCATCTCCACCAGCTCCGGCGGAAGCGGCGCCCAGGCAAACATGGATGCTGCAGGCGCGGGGATATTCCACCCGGCTCTTCCGAATGCCTCAACCATGACATCGCGGCGCTTTTGATAAAGCGCGCGATTGCTAGCGATGATGTCTTGCGGACCGTTCAAAGCGGCACAGGCCGCAGCCTGAATCGGAGTGAATGCACCGTAATCGAGATAGGATTTCACCCGTGTGAGAGCCGCAATAAGCTGTTTGTTGCCAACGGCGAAACCCATCCGCCATCCGGCCATCGAATAGGTTTTGCTCATGCTGGTAAACTCTACCGCGACATCTTTTGCGCCCTCTACCTGCATGATCGAGGGGGTTGGCACCCCATCAAAATACAGTTCCGAATATGCAAGGTCAGAGAGGACCCAGACCTGATTTTCGCGCGCCCATGCGACCAGCCGTTCATAGAACGCCAGATCGACCGTTTCAGCCGTTGGGTTGGAGGGATAACTCACCACAAGGACGCTGGGCCGCGGCACAGTAAAATTCATCGCGCTTTCGAGGGCGCGCCAATATTCTTCGTCCGGGGTCGTCGGGACAGAACGAATGGTGGCCCCGGCAATTATAAACCCGAATGTGTGAATCGGATAAGACGGGTTGGGCGCCAGCACGACATCGCCCGGCGCGGTAATTGCATTGGCAAGACTGGCCAGCCCTTCTTTCGATCCCATCGTCACAACGACTTCGTTTTCAGGATCGAGATCAACGCCAAAGCGCCGTTCGTAATAACTGGCTTGCGCACGGCGCAGCCCGGGTATGCCTTTCGATTGCGAATATCCGTGTGCATCAGGTTTAGCGGCGACCTCGCACAGCTTGTCAATCACATGCTGCGGCGGCGGTTGATCTGGATTGCCCATCCCAAGGTCGATGATGTCCTGCCCGCTCTGACGCGCGGCATGACGCATCGCGTTAACTTCCGCGATTACATACGGCGGCAACCGCTTCATGCGATAAAATTGTTCGTCCATTGCGCATCCTACCCTCGTCCGCGCAATCAAACTGGCTGCGGACGTAATTTTGTATTTAAGCCATTAACGGTCGATGTGTGAAGGCGTTTTCGCTAAAGTTACAGCATAGTTGCACATCTTCGCGATTCCCTTGACCGGAATCGTCCCAATCAGGACAGTTTAACGTATGGCCAATGATAACAACGGCAGCCCCTTTGGCAGCAACGATGCGTTCACGTCATTCTTTGAAATGGGTGGAGAAAAATTGCGCGAATTGTTTGGCAATGGCCTGCCCGGCGCGGCGGGCAGCGCTGCCGACAGCATCAAATCGCTTCTTCCCGAGGGCATTTCAGCCGGAGAAATGGGCGATTGGGCCAAATCGAGCGCAGAGCTGCAAAAGATGTGGTTTGAATATGTCACGGATCAGGCAAAGAGCGCGGCCCAGAATGCCACCAAAGGCAAAAACCCGATTGATCCAGCCCAGTGGCTGATGATTTCGCAAGGCATGGTGAAACAATTCCCAACCGGTGCATTCGACGCTCAGGCCAAACTTGCCCAGGATTCGCTAGCCCTATGGAAAGGCGTGTTCGAACGATTTGTTGCGAAAGCCACACAAAGCGAGACCTCTGACAGCGGGGCCTCTGATAATGCAGGTAGCGCGCAGCTTCCCTTGAACGACCGCCGTTTTTCCGACCCCGCATGGCAAGAGCATCCTGCCTTCGCCTTGCTGCATCAAACCTATCTCATGCTGACCCAGTATTTTCAGCAATCGGTGCGGTCCCTGCCCGGCTTGGACAAGGAAAAGCGCAGGCAGCTGGAATTTGCAGTAACAGCACTCTCCGAAGCGATGAGCCCGGACAATTTCCTCCTGACAAACCCCGTAGTGATGAAACGCACTGTCGAAACGCGGGGGCAGAACCTTGTGCGCGGGATGCGCCATCTGATCACGGATCTGAAACGCGGTCAGCTGACCCACACCGATCCCGACGCCTTTACCCTTGGTGAAAATCTGGCTGCGACACCGGGCAAGGTCGTTTATGAGACCAATCTGTTTCAGCTCGTTCAATACAGTCCTTCAACGAAGGATGTTTATGAAGTGCCGCTCATCATCTTTCCGCCGTGGATCAATCGTTTCTACATTCTCGATCTGACGCCGAAAAAGAGCTTCATCAAATGGGCGGTGGATCAGGGGCTGACTGTGTTCGTAGTCAGCTGGAAATCGGCTGATGAAACCATGGCCGATACGGTGTGGGACGATTACATCCGATCACAGATTGAAGCGATCGACCACGTTCGTGACCGTTTGCAAGTGCCGCATGTGCACGCGATCGGTTACTGCGTTGCCGGCACAACGCTCGCGGCGACGCTCGCGCTGTTGGCGAGGCGCGATGAAGCCGACAAAGTGAAAAGCGCGACCTTCTTCACCGCTCAGGTCGATTTTGAAAAGAGCGGGGAGCTTAAGCATTTTATCGAAGACGGTCATTTGGAGATGATCGGCAATCTTTCGCAGAAAGGGTATCTGGACGGGCGGTACCTGGCGGCGACATTCAATGCGCTGCGCGGCAAAGACTTGATCTGGAATTATGTGGTCAACAATTACCTGCTTGGCGAAGAGTACCCGGCATTCGACCTGCTGCATTGGAATGGCGACGTCACCAATCTGCCTGCGAAATGGCATAACGACTATCTGCGCGATCTTTATAGAGACAACAAGCTGGTCGTGCCCGATGCGCTTTCGGCTGATGGCACGCCGATTGACCTTACGCTCGTCAAAACGCCCAGCTTTGTGCAGGCTGGCCGCGATGATCATATTGCGCCGGCAGAGAGTGTTTGGCGGATTACAGATCATTTTTCTGGACCGCTGGAATTTCTGCTCGCCGGATCGGGCCACATCGCAGGCGTGGTGAACCCGCCTTCTGCTGGTAAATACCAGTATTGGCTGGGCGATAGCGATGCGCCGTCGTTAAAGGCCTATATCGAAAGCGCGGAAGAACATCCCGGAAGCTGGTGGCCGCATTGGCTCGGATGGCTGGACAGCCAGGATGATGTTCGTGTGCCCGCAACCGGCAAACGCAAGCCCGGCGGACGCGGAGATCAGGTCATTGAAGATGCTCCCGGTCGCTATGTGCAAACGCGTTAGGGCATAATATCCATTAAAATCAGGGCTTAAGCCACAAATTGTGCACTGCACAAAAAATTCTTGACTTCGCTGCTGCAATGCCTATTTTGTGCACTGCAACATGAAGCGAGGAAATTATGGCAGACGCCAACACTCAATCGAAGATCGATGCAGCGACTGAAAAAGCGTATGAAGACGCTGCTGCTAAAACTGCAAGTGCAGCAAAGGTAGCAGACGCGGTTCAGGCAGATGCTCCGAAGCCAGCCCCGAAAGTGGCCGCTGTGAAAGAAGCAGTAAAAGCTCCGGCGAAACGCACTCCTGCGAAAAAGCCAGCGGCGAAAAAAGCTCCGGTGAAAAAAGCCGTTGTAGCCAAAACGCCTGCAAAGCCCGCTGCGAAGAAAACACCAGCCAAAAAGCCAGCTGCGAAAAAAGCACCTGCCTCGAAGGCTAAAATTGCTGCGAAAAAAGCAGCCCCCAAAACAACGACCACCAATCCGGTCACCAAACTTAAGGAAACCATCATGGCAACCGCAGAAAAGAACGATTTCACCGCCACCGCCAAGGAAATGGCCGCAACTGCACAAGAGCGCCTCAAAGCTGCTTATGGCAATGCAGGCGAGTTCGCCGGTGAATTCGGTGAATTCAACAAAGCAAACGTCGAAGCTGTCGTCGAAAGCGGCAAGATCCTTTTCTCCGGCGCACAAGAGCTGGCCAAGGACAATGTCGAAACCGGCAAGAGCGTTGTTGAGATCGTAACTGCAGACGCCAAGAAAATGGTTGCTGTAAAGTCGCCAACCGAACTCTTTCAGCTGCAGGGCGAGCTTGTACGTCGTAACTTCGACGCAGTCGTCGGCTACGGTTCGAAGCGCACCGAAGCTTGGGTCAAACTCTACAACGATGCGTTCGCACCAATTTCGAACCGCGTAAGCGTTGCTGCCGAGAAAATCTCGAAAGCCGCGTAAGAATTCCTTTCTGAACCGGGCCTCTCCTCTCTCCCAATCCCGGTTTATGAAATGGGCGCTAGGCGCCGGGCCGGATAGACCTATGGTTTATCCGGCCTTTTTCTATTCCCGGCTCTTGGCGCGAATGGAACATCTTACCGCACATCTCGTTAAGCCAACTTACGCTATGCGATGCGTGATGCCTCTTGCGATCACAGATACGAATCCCATAATGGAGCCTCATGGCACAGATCCGTCCCCATCTTGAACCAATCAGCCTGCCGGTTTTGCTGCGTCCGCTTTGCGCGGATGATGGTGATGGCGGGAAAGATGGCGATACCGGGACAGACGGGGAGGCCGGGATTGCGACGAAGACCCGCACAAAACCGAAAAAACCCAGCCAATACAAAGTTCTGCTTCTGAATGACGATTACACCCCGATGGAGTTCGTCGTTATGGTCCTTAAACGGTTTTTCTCGATGGATATCGAGCAAGCGACCCGAGTTATGCTGCATGTGCATCAAAAGGGCGTGGGAGTGTGCGGCATTTTCACTTACGAGGTCGCTGAAACCAAAGTGAATCAGGTGATGGATTTTGCAAAACAAAACCAGCACCCGCTGCAGTGCACACTTGAAAAGGCCTAAGGCAGACGTGTGAGCATGTTCGGCCATCCTGACCCCGATCCGATCGGCCCCGGTCAGGAAAGCGTCTGGGATTATCCGCGTCCGGCAATCTGCGAGCCGACACCGCGCAGAATCCAAATCATTCACAACAATATTGTGCTCGCCGATAGCACACAGGCATGGCGTACCCTCGAAACCAGCCATCCGCCGACGTATTATATCCCGCCTGCCGATGTGCGGTTGGAATGCCTTGAACCAAATGCAAAGCGCAGTCTTTGCGAATGGAAAGGCCAGGCGCGTTATTGGGATGTAGTCATGGATAGCGGCCGGCTGGCGGGGGCTGCATGGTCCTATCCTGCTCCAACACCGAGCTTTGCCGGTATCAAAGACCATCTCGCCTTTTATCCTGATCCGTTCGATCAATGTCTGGTCGATGGAGAAGTGATCACGCCGCAGCCTGGCCAATTCTATGGCGGCTGGATCAGTCAATATGAAGCAGGGCCATTCAAAGGCGGGCCCGGCAGCCGGTTCTGGTAAGACAGTCCCGCCATTGGCAAGAATAC
This sequence comes from Erythrobacter insulae, assembly GCF_007004095.1. NCBI lineage: Bacteria > Pseudomonadati > Pseudomonadota > Alphaproteobacteria > Sphingomonadales > Erythrobacteraceae > Erythrobacter > Erythrobacter insulae. The sequence goes on along the minus strand of NZ_VHJK01000001.1, from coordinate 1,642,521 downwards.
ATGACCACGCGATAATTTCGCGCTATGGCGGTCGCACCAATCGAAATTGCGCAAAGCGAAGGGCAATGATCCAACCGTGCTGAAGTTCATCCCCAGTGTTGACCGGTATATTTTCCGGCTGGTGATCGTGCCGATGCTGGGCGTGTTTGCGCTCGCGGCTTCGCTGCTGACGCTCGACAAGATGCTGCGGCTGTTCGATTTTGTCGCTGTTGAAGGCGGCCCGATCGGGGTGGTCTTCAAAATGCTTGGCGCTTTGATCCCGGAATATGCCAGCCTCGCGATCCCATTGGGCCTGCTTCTTGGCGTCCTGCTCGCCTTTCGCAAGCTCGCAACCTCAAGTGAGCTGGATACGATGCGCGCAGTCGGTCTGTCCTACTGGCGGATGCTGCGGATGCCCTATGCGATCACATTGGTGTTGGTGGCAATCAATGTCGCGTTGGTCTTCTATGTCCAGCCGCTTAGCAATTATTACTATCAGCAGATGGAGTACGAGCTGCGCTCTGGCGCGCTCGGCGCCTCAATCAAAGTGGGAGAGTTCACCACTTTGGCAGACCGGATGGCGCTGCGGATTGAGGAAAGCGAAGATAACGGTCAAAAGCTGAAAGGCATCTTTGCCCGCGTCGCTAACGAGAAAAAACAGGTCCTTTCCATCAGCGCCCGCGAAGGCACATTCATGGCGACAACAGATGATCCCAATACGATCATCTTGCGGTTGTCCGAAGGCACCATCGTTCAGGATACCGGCAGCGAAACACCGCGCGTTCTGTCTTTCAGCCGCCATGATCTGCCGATCGATTTGCCAGCAATCGAAGATTTCCGCGCTCGCGGCGATGCGACACGCGAGTTTATATTGCCAGAGCTCCTGCGCATCGGTTGGAGCGAAACCAGTGCAGATGCCGAACGCGATGCCAGTCTGGCCACTTTCAATTTCCGTCTGGTCGAAATTGTGATGATGTTCTTGATGCCGCTTCTAGCCGTCAGCCTCGCGATACCGCCCAAACGATCAACGAGCGCGCTTGGCGTGTTTGTCTCGATCATCATGGTCGTCGCGTATCACAAGGTAAACCAATATGGGGAAGACGTCGCGACGCTTGGCCGGATTGATCCCGTTGTCGCGCTTTGGGGGCCGTTTGTGATCTTCGCCGCATTGATCATCTGGATGTATTACCGGGTTGCCTATGTCCCCGGCGGTCAGGCAATCGGAGCGCTGGAAAGCGTATTTGCGAAGATCGGCAAAGGCATCAGCAAACTCTTCAAGCGCCGAAGGCCCAAGACAGCCCTTCCCGAAGACGCAGATCCGCAATTGTCTCCGGCTGAATAGACGGCCATAGGCGTTTCATAATGCAGCTCGATTTTTTCCCTTCACGGTCGCTGACGCTCTATCTGGCAAAGATGTTTGTGGTGCGGATCCTTGCCGTGCTGGTCATGCTGGTATTGGTGCTGATGGCGCTCGATCTGCTGTCGGCAACCGGGCGCATCCTTACGCCGGAGGGGAACGGGCAAGGCGAAATTCTTAAATATGTTGGTCTGCGCATTCCGCAGCTCATTTCCCGCTTTTTGCCGTATTCGGTGTTGTTGGCGACGCTGATCACGCTGGTCACGCTCAACCAGAACAGCGAAGTTGTGGCCATGAAGGCCGCAGGGCTTTCCGCGCATCAGGTGCTGGCGCCGTTATTGCTGACCGCTGCTGTTGTCGCTGCCCTCAGCTTCGCTTTCAACGAACGGGTCGTGACCCGGGCCAATACAACTTTGAAGGCTTGGGATGCGGTTCAATATGGCCCCATCCCCGAAGACACTGGTGTTCGAACAAACGTCTATCTGACAGATGGCGTCAATATCCTCACGGCAGCTACGCTGGTTGGTAGCGGCGCGGCTATCACGCTGGACGATGTGACTTGGTATGAACGCGGGCCTAGCGGCATTATCCGCGAACAGATCCGGGCAAGCTCTGCGCGATATGCAGGACCCGGCTGGGCTCTGGAAAATCCGGTCCGCTTCGATGTCGGCAGCGCCGAAACCGAAGCAATCGATGAAATGGTAGTGGGCGCGGCTTTGACGCCCGAACAGATCGATTTGCAATCGGTGGACCCGGATGGCCTATCGTTCTGGGAACTGTCGGAGACAATTGACGAATTTGACGCAGTTGGCAGACGCACGTCCGAAATGCGGGCGAATTGGTGGCACCGGATTTCAGGGCCGCTCTCTTCGATTTTGATGCCGCTGCTCGGCTCTATCGCGGCATTCGGACTTGCACGGTCTGGCCAGCTATTTGTGCGCGCGATCATCGGGATGGCGCTTGGATTTGCGTATTTTGTGGTCGATAATGCGGCGCTGGCAATGGGCAGTTTCGGCGGGTATCCGCCATTCCTTGCGGCATGGGCGCCATTTTTCCTGTTTCTGCTCGTGGGTGAAACAGTCTTGATCCGAACCGAGGAATGAGCAGGGCAAATTGGTCTTTGCGCCTTGCGCGCCAGACAGATGCAGACGCGATGCCGGATATCGAAATCGCTGCCTCGGCAAAGTTTGCAGACGATCCTGATCTCGCCAATTTCGATTTCAGCGATCACTGGCAGGCAGATGAACTGCGCGGTCTGATCCGAAAAGGCCACTGCCTTGTCAGCTTTGTCGGTGATCAAATGGTCGGATTTCTTGCCGCACAGCCATTCCGGCGCGAATTGCATATCTGGGAGATGGACGTTCTTCCCGCCCATCAAGGCAAAGGCATTGGCGCAGGCTTAGTCCGAGCATGTCAGATAGATGCCCGCAATTCTGGCTTCAAAGCGCTCACGCTGACAACCTTCCGCGACCTCGCATGGAATGGTCCGTTCTACCGCAAGCTCGGGTTTGAAGAGGTGACTGCACTGGACGCACATCCCCGCCTGGCGGGAGAACTCGCTAATGAAGCAGATGACGGCCTACCCGCAGCGCGGCGCTGTGCAATGATCCATTTTCTCGATTGAATACACGCGGAGCCTAACGCTCAGCGTATCATGGTGCTGCGCGCAATGCGGCCTACCAGCGGGAACATTCCAGCATGATTGGCACCATCATAGGTCGATTGATCACCCAGCTCGCTTTTCAAGCGCCGGTGCGCCTCGGGCAGGTCATGATACGGCATAGACGGCATCAGGTGATGCAACGCATGATACCGCAAACCGACAGGCGCCCACACTTCGGCGATTCGGCCCGGCGGCGGCACATTGACGCTGTCCAGAAATTGAGCGGTCACTGTCATCGGTTCGCCTTCGTTTTCCCACAGATGCGCAACCAGAGTGCGCAGCTGATTAAGAACCGCCGTCACAGAAAAAATCGCCAGAGCAGTCAATAATGGGCGCCAGTCGAAAACGAGCGGGCTTAGCAGGACTGCAATCGCCCAGATGCTCGCTGCGGCCTCTTGCCAGCGGACCCGTTTGATCAGCTTGCCCGTCGGGGCCTTGCGCCGGAAATCGGGATTGATCGAAAGCGCCGAAAAACGCTGCCATACGAAATTGCGCACAGGCGGAATGAAAAGACCCAGCGGGACCAGTATTCCGAACCGAACGATCAACGCCAGTGGCGCGAGCAGAGCGACCAGCACGAAAACAGGCAGGCTCCACGGCTTCATCAAAGCCAAAGGAAGATATTCAGGGTCTTCGATTGTGCCGTATTGAGTCCGCTTGTGGTGGATCACGTGCACACCTTCATACATGAAACTTGGCGTGAGCATCGGGATGCCAACGATCAGGTTCCAGCCCAAACGGAAGCCGGGCAAAGCATCACTGCGAATATGTGTAAGTTCATGGATGAACATCAGCGCGCGATAAAGCGCGAGCGATGCCGCAATCCCGGCGGCAATGGCAATCGCAATGTTATCGGTGAGAATAGCAGTCGCAATGCCGCCATAGCCAATTCCGGCAGATATCAGCATGTCGGGCCAATAAATGCCCGGCTTCGCTTCGCCCAGATCCTTCGTCAGATCACGGGCCGCGCGCAGCATATCTTTATCATCTTCGGTTTGAAAATCGACACGCGTCGCGCGCCGCGCCAAAGGCGCGTCTTGTGCTGCGTCGGATGCAGGAATTGAGGCAGATTGTGGGTTCATCGGTTTCACTGTCGTTGGCTTTACCGTAAAAAAGGCGGCAGCGCCAAATTGGATATGTTGGCAAGAGTAATCGACTGACTTGCGCGTAGACCCGATAACGGGGCACATGTAACATCAATCAAAATAATAATACGGGATATATCGCGTGACGGACGCTCAAATAAGCATTGAGATGATCAAGGGCAAGCGTGGCCGCGCTCGGTTCGTGGATGTCGGACGGGATTTTGCCGCTAAAACCCCGAATTCGGTGCCGCAATTGCGCAGCGAACAGCTCGAACTGGTAAACCCGGACAAAAATCCATTCTTCGGGCATGCCCGCGCGCAGTTCATGATTGCTTACCGCAAAGGTATTCCGGTCGGCAGAATTTCAGCGCATATTGATGAGCTCGCTCTGCAAATGCCCGCCAGTCAGGGCTTTGGTCCGGGCACCGGGATGTTCGGATATTTCGATGCCGAAGACGAAAGCGCCGCCCATGCTCTGATCCAAGAAGCCGAAACTTGGCTACGCAGCCAAGGCATGACCCGGGTCGTAGGGCCCATTTCGCTGTCGATCTGGGAAGAGCCGGGATTGCTGGTGCATGGCCAAGATCACCCTCCGATGATCATGATGGGCCATCACCCTGCACATTATGCCGCGTGGATCGAAGCGAAAGGTTATCAGGCTGCGCAAACCTTGTTCACCTATGATCTGGATATCAGCAAGGAATTCTCACCGCTAATCCAGCGGATCGTGAAGTCGGGGGAGCGCAATGAACGGATCAATATCCGGCCCGTGCGCAAAGCACGCTGGGATGAGGAAGCCGAAATCGTCTTGTCGATCCTGAACGATGCATGGTCAGACAATTGGGGCTTTGTGCCTTTTACACCCGATGAAGTCGCCTATGCCGGCAAGAAATTGAAAACGATCATTCACGAAGATCTGAACATGATTGCCGAGGTCGACGGACGACCCGTGGCTTTCATGCTCACATTCCCGGACATCAATGACCCGTTAGCCAAGATCAACGGCAAACTTTTCCCGTTCGGTTGGCTCCATATGCTGCGCTGGATCAAAAAACCGCGCGGATCAGGAATGCGGGTTCCGTTGATGGGAGTGCTGAAAGAAATGCATAACACTCGCATGGCCAGCCAGCTTGCATTTATGATGATCAGCGCGATCCGCAAACATGCAGCAAGCACTTTTGAATCGACGCGGGGAGAGCTGGGATGGGTGCTCAAAGACAATCAGGGCATGATCGCAATCGCTGATACCATTCAAAGCGCGGTAAACCGGGAATACACGATCTACGAAAAATCGCTCTGACACGCGCGGTGATCCGACAAAAAAGGCCTCCACTTGGGAAAGTGGAGGCCTTTCGGGATCGTATCACCAGCCGCTTGGACGGGAGGGGGGTCTCGGCGGTGATAATAGCAAAATGCGCGCACCAAGATGCGGTTCCCGCAGTTTGAATTATTTTTCGAATTTTTTGATCCGAACCGATCTTTAACGTGACGCTGAAAGATCGGGCCTCCCCGCTCATGCCTGAATTCATCTGGAGTGGAGACGTCAGCGTTTCAACACGCTATGGACCTGAGCGACGGCCAGGCTATGCTAGGCTCACAAGTTCATAACAGCGAGAAATTATGTCTTTAGGTCAACAAGTTGCAGCAAACCTTCCATTCCTTCGCCGCTATGCGCGCGCATTGACTGGATCACAGGCGACCGGCGATGCCTTTGTCCGGGCAACGCTCGAGGCCGCGCTTGCCGATGAAGATTTGAAAGCATCGCTCGAAGGTGGACGCATTCCGCTATACCGCGCGTTCAACAAAGTCTGGGCCAGCGCCTATCTTGATGCGGATGCCGGCACAGCAGCAAGCGGTGAGCATGAAATCGGTGCCCAGGCCCGGCTTGGCGCGATCACACCGCTCAACCGTCAGGCATTGTTGCTTACGACGCTGGAAGACTTTTCTCCTGCACAAGCCGCCCAGATTATGGATATGGATGTCGCCGATATCGAATCGCTCATCGCCGAAGCGGTCAGTGAAATCGATCGCGAACAGGCGACTTCGGTGCTGATCATCGAAGACGAACCGCTTATCTCGATGCAGCTTGAAGACCTTGTCAGCGGTATCGGCCATGAAATCTGCGGGACGGCTGCAACGCGCACTCAGGCACAGCAAGTGGTCGAAGAAAAGATGCCGGGCCTCGTTCTGGCGGACATTCAGCTTGCCGATGGATCTTCGGGACTGGACGCGGTCGATGATATCCTTGCCATCGCAAAGGTGCCGGTGATCTTTATAACGGCGTATCCGGAACGCCTGCTTACAGGCGACCGGCCAGAGCCCACCTATCTGGTAACCAAACCATTTCAGGAAAAGACGGTGCGCGCCGCGATTAGTCAGGCTTTGTTTTTCGGGTCCACCCGCCCGCTTGATTGAGGGCTTTCAACCCTTGCCCTGATCCGTAGTTTGACGGATTTGAAACGCGCTGCGCTGCCGCACGGGAACACGCAAAGTGCAACGCACGCCGGTCTCGTCAAAATGCAGCTCCACGGGCTGCTTGAGCTCATGCGCGACGATTTTCTCAATCAGATCAAGGCCAAAGCCGCGCTTTTGCGGCGGTTCGACGATTGGCCCTCCCGTTTCCGTCCATTCGACCTCTACAAGATTATCGTCAATCAATCTCCACTGGATCGCAACTCGCCCGTCGGACGTGCTGAGCGCGCCGAATTTTGCAGCGTTGGTTGCGAGCTCATGCACGGCCAATCCGAATGACAGGGCATCATTGGGTGCAAGCTCAACCGCTGGTCCATCAACCGTAAAAGAACTGTCGGTGTTGCTGCGGAAATGCTGCAGCTCGGCCTCTATCACCTGGCTCATAGCGGTCGTCCCCCAATCGCTTCCGGTGAGAAGATCGTGAGTCGCGGATAAAGAGCGCACGCGCCCTTCCAGACTGTCAGCAAAATCGTCCAGATTGGTCGCGCGTCTGCGGGTTAGCGAAACGATCGATAGAACATTCGCCAATGTATTTTTGACCCGGTGATTGAGCTCGCGGCTGAGTGAATTCCGGATCGAATGCTGTTCTTCGTAAAACGCGAGCCTTTCGCGATCCTCATGGGCCTGCTGCGTTATCAAACGCGCCAGCAGCATAAGAAGAGACGCAAGCGCGAGCCCGAACAAAAGGGTCACCATTGATAATGGTGCCAGGACGCGGGTGGTGTCGGTTTCGACCACAAGCACCAATTCGCGATTGGCGATAACCACCGTCTCTTCGATATGGTGCGTCATCGGCCCTTCGGTGTGTCCCCCCGCAAGCCTGAGATCTTCGTCCACTAAGCCGTCGTAAAGCCGGACATCCAAATCGCCCGATGCCGTGCGCTGGATCGCCGCATCAAGGAAACGCGCCGCGTTAAAGGGGCTGTAGACATATCCGGCGAGGCTTTCATCGATATCCCTTTGCGAGGGTTCACCGTTATAGACAGGCATGAAGATCATGAATTCAGAGCCGGACCCTGCGCCATCAACAATCGGTTCAACCCTGCCAGAGGCGGTGGGCTGCACAGTGCGCCTTGCTTCGTCCATCGCTGCGGCGCGGACAGGATCGGTGTACATGTCCAGACCAAGGAGCCCGCGGGTGCGGGCGGAGTCGGGTGAAAAATATGTGACCGGCGCAGTGCGCCTGGGTGATGCGCCGATTTCGGGCCGGATATCTGGAAAATCAGGTTGGGACATGCGGGACTGTTCAAGAAATGCCGCCTCTCCTCCGCTGGGAACAACCGTTATCCATCCGATCCCCTCTGCGCCTTTGTAATCAAGGTTGACCCTTAGCTCGCTGACAAACTGGCGAAAAACCTTTGGGCTGACTTCGTCGACACTGGAAAACAGGGCGGCACCTGCGCGAAGATACGAAGAAAAACTGTTCCCCCGCCGCTCAAGCTCCGAAGCAATCGACTGTGCCTGTTCGCGCATCTGCGCTGTTTCGCTTACGCGTTCGCTGCGCTCGACCGAAAAAACGCTGAGCGCGGTGATGGCAGCTATGGCTGCGAAAATTGCGAGCGGAATGGCACGCGGGTAGTTGAGCAGCCAAAGGCGCACACGGCCCCGACCAATAAGCGGGCCGATTGGGGTTTCCCGAACCCCGGAACCCTCGGGCCGGTCATGGCCTTCGTGTTGCCTATCCGTTGTTTTGGCGTCCATGCTCACAATCTGCTAATCCGTCTGGACGGAACCAAACAGACACCGCATCGTTCCCATTACAGAGAATAAAATGCTCTGCACTCACCGCGAGCGGTATGGCCACGGGCCAGCAATAAATTAGGGATTTTGTCGAGCCAATGGCTTCGAAGAATAACGAAAAGGGCGAAGAAGCCCACAAAGACACGGACGGTGGTGAAACACCCGATTGGGCAGGCGGCTTGCGCCAGCTATACGATTCGGTTGTCGATGAACCCTTGCCAGACAGCTTTATGGATCTGCTCGCGCAGCTCGATGAGAGCGATACCGACGAAGGAAAAAAAGCCTGATGGCAGAGAAAAAACCTCTGCCAGAACGCACCCCGGCAGAAAGAGCAGCGTTTAAGCGCGAGCTAACCGAAGTCGTCCCCCATTTGCGTGCGTTTGCGCGCGGTCTTTGCGGGCGGCCCGATATGGCCGATGATCTTGTGCAGGAAACCATGCTGAAAGCGTGGGCCGCGCAGGATCGGTTTGAACCGGGCACATCGATGCGGGCGTGGACTTTTGTCATTCTACGCAACGCCTATCTTACCGATATGCGCCGCAACCGTTTCCGCGGCGAGTATGATGAAGGCGTCGCCGAACGCATCCTGACCGCGCCTGCTGGACAGGAAGAACCCATTCACCTTTCCGATATGCACCGCGCGTTGCTAACCCTGCCGCCAGAACGCCGCGAGGCATTGTTGCTCGTTGGTGCAGGCGGTTTCTCGTATGATGAAGCAGCCGAGATTTGCGGCTGCGCAGTTGGTACAATCAAAAGCCGTGTGGGACGCGCCCGCGCAACATTGAATTCAATGTTGGCCGACGGCGATATTCCCCAGCGGTCGATTGATGATGCAACCGCGCACCGCGCGATCCTTGAAGAACTCGATGAAGTCGCTGCCGGTAGAGGGATCGCCGCAGCAAAAAGTTAATCGGTTGCTGTATCCGCTCCGCCCTGATCCACAGCTGATGCCACGGCGACGTTCATGGTGACATTGGCCAGCGTGCGCATGATGTCGGGTATCATTTCAACCGCCACGAGCAACGCCAGCGGCTCTATCGGTATACCCATAGCCAAAGCGATCGGGCCGATCGAAACGACAAAGCTGATCGACCCCGGCAAACTCACTGATCCGATACTGATGATCACAGCGATCAGAATACCGACCACCATCAACGAAACTGGAACATCAATTCCAGCCAGCGCTGCAACGTAAAGCGCCACGGCCAGATTCATCGCAACACTGGTCGAACGGAAAATCGCAACGGCCAACGGCAAAACGAATTCGCTTGTCTCGGCCCGCAATTTCAAACGGGTCGCGCTGTCGAGCATGGCGGGAAGGCTGGCGAGCGAGCTTTGCGTTGATACCGCAACAGCCTGAGCCGGGGTGATCGCTTTGGCAAAACGAAGCGGATTGATCCCGCCAAGGGCAAACGCAATCACATATGCCAAGACCAGAATAAATCCGCCCATCGCGGAAATGATCAATATGTAATGTGCCAGCGCAGCGAATGCTCCGCCGCCGCTCCGCATGCCGACCCCAAACGCCAGCGCAAACACGCCGATCGGAGCGATCCACAAGACCCAGCCGATAATCATCAACATGGCGTTCGCAAGTGCATGGAAAAAACCAAGCATAGTTGCATTTTGATTGGCGGGCAATTTCGCGATGGCAATCGCAAACAGCGCAAAGAAAATGGTGAGCGGAAGCATCGCAGTCTCCGCCGCTGCGGCAATCATGTTGGGCGCGATAAGCGATGCGGCAAAGTCCAGAATACCCGGCACCTGTTGCTTGTCATCGGGCACGGCTGCCATGAAACCGCTGGCCGCTTCGGGGATTGGAACCGCTTGCAGGACCAACGGCATCACCAATGCAGTGAAAATTCCGCCCGCGATCAACACACCGAACACCAGCAGCAAGAATTTGACCGCCGCTGCGCCGGCTCTTGCCGCTGCGATCATTTGCGCAATACCCAGCACCAACAGGCTCGCAACGAGCGGGATGATCGTCATCTGCAATGCCCGCAGCCACAATGTCCCGACCAAAGCGATAAAATCCTGCAATCCTTGGGCGATCCCGCCCCCGGCCAGAACCACGCCAAAACCCAGCCCAGCGATCAAAGCAACAAAGGTCGCGATCACCGGAAGACGGATCGCTATCAGCTCAAAATTATCTTGCGATGCACGGTCAAAACCTGCCCGATCATTATTGCTCACTGAAACGAACCCCTGTTACGTGCAAATCTTTACGTTCACGCTCTTCACTTTGCGCGATAACCGCGCCAGAAGCGCCTGACAAATACGACCGATCATTGAAGGAGCTCTTTCGAGCATGGCACGCAAGTTCTTTGGCACTGACGGGATCCGGGGTCGCACCAATTCTGGCATAATGACAGCCGAAACAGCAATGAAGGTCGGGCAGGCCGCAGGGCGGCACTTCGTCCGCGGCGGCCATCGTCACCGCGTTGTGATTGGTAAAGACACGCGTCTTTCCGGCTATATGGTCGAAAGCGCACTGGTCGCCGGTTTCACAAGCGTCGGGATCGATGTGATTATGACCGGCCCCCTGCCAACCCCGGCAATCGCTTTGCTTACGCGGGAAATGCGCGCTGATATGGGGGTCATGATTTCGGCCAGCCATAATTTATACGCCGATAATGGAATCAAACTGTTTGGCCCCGACGGTTTCAAATTGTCCGACGCAGCCGAAGCTGAAATCGAACGTCTGATCGAAACCGAGATCCCCCTTGCCCCCGCGGAGAAGATTGGCCGCGCCCGCCGGATCGAAGACGCGCGCGGACGCTACATCCACGCGGTCAAGGATTCCGTGGCGAGCGAAGTGCGGTTTGACGGCCTGAAAGTGGTTGTCGATTGCGCGCATGGCGCCGCCTATCAGGTGGCCCCGTCGGCAATTTGGGAATTGGGCGCAGACGTTATTGCGCTGGGCGTGAATCCGAACGGCGTAAATATCAATGATGGCGTGGGATCCACCGCCATCGAAGCTCTCCAGGCCCGCGTCGTCGAAGAACAGGCGCATATCGGGATCGCTCTGGACGGAGATGCCGACCGCCTGATCGTAGTCGACGAGAAAGGCCGCGCGGTCGACGGTGATCAGATCATGGCTTTGATCGCGACGCGAATGCACGAAAAGGGTTCACTCAGAGGCGGCGGCATCGTTTCCACCGTCATGTCGAATCTGGGGCTGGAGCGGTATCTGGCCTCGAAGGGGCTTACACTTGAGCGCACCAAAGTCGGTGATCGCTATGTGCTGGAACGGATGAAAGAAGGCGGGTTTAATATTGGCGGCGAGCAATCGGGCCACATGATCATGTTGGACCATTCGACCACGGGCGACGGCACAGTTGCCGCTCTGCGGGTGCTCACCAGCCTGGTTCGATCCAAACGGCCCGCCAGCGAGATTTTGCATCTGTTCGATCCGGTGCCGCAATTGCTCAAGAATGTCCGATATTCCGGCGGAGCGCCGCTTGAAAACGAAACAGTCAAAGCGGTCATCGCCGAGGCCGAAGCCGAGCTGGAGGGCAAAGGCCGCCTCGTCATTCGTCCGTCAGGCACAGAGCCCGTTATTCGCGTTATGGCCGAAGGCGACGACCAGTCTCAGGTCGAAGCGGTGGTTGACCGCGTATGCGACGCTGTGCGCGCGGCGGCATAAGCGTAGCATCTGGTATGTTGGAAATGCGCCCCGATTGCGAACGCTGCGGCACCGATGTTCCTGCCGAGGCTCCCGGTGCATTCATCTGCAGCTTTGAGTGTACATTCTGTGCCACTTGTGCGGAGGAATTGGACGATCAATGCCCCAACTGCGGGGGTGAATTGATGGACCGGCCAACACGGGCCGCGAAACTTCACGAAGAATACCCACCATCCACCACCAGAAAGTTCAAAGGGTGAGCGAGACCCGCCCTCCCCGTATTCTGGCTATCGCCGGGTCGGATTCCTCCGGCGGAGCAGGTATCCAGGCAGACATAAAAACAATCACGATGCTCGGCGGTTATGCCATGAGCGCGATTACGACGGTCACAGCGCAAAACAGCGTCGGCGTTCAGGCAATCGCCCCCATGGGCGGAGCCATCGTGCGCGAGCAGATTGCCTCGTGCGTGAATGATATCGGGGTCGACGCTATCAAGATCGGGATGCTCCACGATGTGGAGATCATCACCGCCGTAACCGAAGGGCTCGCGCTGATTGATAACGCCGTGCCGGTTGTGCTGGACCCGGTTATGGTCGCAACCAGCGGCGCGACATTGATCGCGCAGGATGCAATCGCTGCGATGCGCGAAATGCTGTTCCCGCGTGCCGATTTGATAACCCCAAACCTGCCAGAGCTTGCGCATTTGCTTGAGCGCAGCCTCGATAATTCGTCACAAATGGCGGAGGCGGCGCAGGAATTGGGTGAAGACACAGGGGCGGCCGTGCTCGCAAAAGGCGGGCATACCAGCGATGCCCGCATCATCGACATTCTCTATGTACCCGATGCGCGTGCCGTTCAATTCGACCACGCACGGATCGATACGCGGCATACGCATGGTACGGGATGCACTTTATCCTCGGCAATCGCGACTTTGCTGGGCCATGGGCAGCCGCTTGAACATGCTGTGCGGCTTGGGCGAAACTTTGTCCGTGAGGCTATCGAGAACGCGCCCGGCTATGGGCTTGGCAACGGGCCGTTGGGCCATCAGGCAGTTCGCAAACTGTGATGGAGCCGGTGATCCGGGTCGACGACGCTGGATGATCAAAGGCGCGAGAATTCAGGCATCAAACCTGCGTGGCCTTGGCCTCATCACCTATGGCGAGTGTTGGCATAACAATCACCGCGCGCAGAGCGCCCGGGACGACTTGATCGAACAAGTCCCGCTTTAGCTTTTGAGGTCGTAAAATTCGGAAATGTGATCCCAGGCTTCATCTGCGGTTTCACACCAGCGGAACAGCTCCAGATCTTTCTTCGAAATCGTGCCTTCTTCCGCAATCGCATCAAAATCGACGACGCGGGTCCAGAAATCCTTGCCAAATAACAGGATGGGCACAGCCTTCATCTTGCCGGTCTGAATCAGCGTCAGCAGTTCAAAGAATTCATCAAATGTTCCGAAACCGCCGGGGAACACCGCAACAGCGCGCGCGCGAAGAAGAAAGTGCATCTTGCGCAGCGCGAAATAGTGGAAGTTTAGCGACAGATATGGCGTGACATACGGGTTTGGCGCCTGTTCGTGCGGCAACACAATGTTCAGGCCGATGGACTCTCCGCCTGCATCGCTTGCCCCGCGATTGCCTGCCTCCATAATCGAAGGGCCACCGCCGGTCGTGATGACAAACTGACGTTTGCCGTCCTCGATAATGGCTTTTTCCGTTATGAGCCGGGCGAGCTTATACGCTTCATCGTAATATTTGGCTTTTTCGGCCAAACGACCGGCGACTTTCTGTTCGAATTCGGTGCCATCTTTTGCGGCATCGATCTTGGCCTGCGCCTGCTCAGATGATGGAATGCGCGCCGATCCGTACATCACCATGGTCGATCCGACGCGGGCTTCATCCAGCAGCATTTCGGGTTTCAGCAATTCCAGCTGAAACCGGACCGGACGCAATTCATCACGCAGCAGAAAATCATGGTCGCGAAACGCCAGCTTATAGGCCGGGTGCTCCGTCTGGGGCGTTTTATCGGGCGCTTCTTCGGTGAAACGCGATTCTTCGCCCGCGTGGTAAAACTTATGATCGGTCAGGTCTTTTTCTGTCATGGCGAACCCCTAGGCGCGCGCAAGTGCATCGGCAAGGCGACGTTTGGCAGCGCATGGTTGAAAATGGATGCCCCGTGAGGATTCGAACCTCAATTGACGGAGTCAGAGTCCGTAGTCTTACCATTAGACGACGGGGCATTACGCGGGGGGATAAACGGCAACCCTCAGCGCGAGAGCGCGCCTCCTAGTTTCGCGTTGCAGCACAGTCAAGGCCCGGCTCGCTTGCTCTTGCTGCCCGCATGAGTTAGCTCTGGCCTCAGGTGCTCGTGCCATATTCGTGCGAGTGAGATGAAAGATACAGTATTATGGCGGCCGCTCATCCGCCGGACGCAGATAAAAAAGCTGGTAAGAAAAGGGGCCGCAGGTCCGGCAAAGTAGCTGATTTTCGCTACAAACGTCCCTTCCGGCATGATGGAAAAAGCGATTGCGCCAAAGGGCAAACCCGCGCGCATTGCCAATCCGAAAATCAGGGTTCACCCCTAAATCAGACACCGAATGGTAAGCCGCAGGCAGCGCATAACGGGCATCGTCCGGGTGAGGCCTATGCCGCGCTTGACCTTGGCACGAATAATTGCCGGCTTTTGATTGCCCGCCCTTCTGGCAAGGATTTTACCGTGATCGACGCGTTTAGCCGGGTTGTGAAACTGGGCGAAAATCTGGCGACGACGGGCAAACTGTCCGATGAAGCGATGGACCGCGCCTTGGGCGCTTTATCGGTTTGCGCTGACAAATTGCGCCGGCGCAAGGTGCGGCTTGCCCGATCCGTCGCGACCGAGGCATGCCGCCGCGCTGCCAATGGTCCGGCATTTATAGAGCGCGTGCGCAACGAAACCGGCATTGCGCTTGATATAATCACCGCTGAAGAAGAAGCGCGGCTGGCGGTTCTGGGCTGTCACATCTTGCTGGAACAGGGCGAAGGTCCGGCGATGATCTTTGATATCGGTGGGGGTTCGACAGAACTCGTGCTGCTGAAACCCGGCGGCAAAATTCCGCGAATCATTGATTGGCAAAGCGTGCCGTGGGGCGTCGTATCACTCACCGATACTGTCGGACGCGGGGAAAACAATCGCGATGCAAGAATGGCTCGCTATGCCAAGATGCGCGAAATCGTATCGGGCAGCTTTGCCCCTTTTGCGGATCGGATTGCCGATGCGGCCACCCAAGATGATATCCGTCTTTTGGGCACGAGCGGGACGGTGACAACCTTGGCGAGCTTGCATCTGGAATTGCCGCATTATGATCGCAAAGCGGTGGACGGTTTGATCGTTCCCTCGGACGCGATGCGCGATATCAGTGGCAGTTTGTCTGCAATGTCGCCGGAAGATCGCTGTACATTGCCGTGTATTGGCAATGACCGTGCCGATCTGGTTGTGGCCGGGTGTGCCATACTTGAATCCATTTTGGACCTGTGGCCAGCCGAACGGCTCGGCGTGGCCGACCGGGGAATTCGCGAAGGCATTCTGCGCAGCCTGATGGCGGCAGAACGGCAAAGCGAAAGGGCGCTCAAGGCGCTGCATGACAATCGAATAGGCAAGGCAGAATAATGGCGCGTTCCGGCCGGGATCCTGAAAAACGGGTCAAGACAGCAAAGAAGCGCAGCGAATCGTCGATCCGCTGGCTTCAGCGTCAGCTTAATGATCCATACGTCAAAAAGGCCAAGGCCGATGGCTATCGCAGCCGCGCGGCATACAAACTCATTGAACTGGATGACAGGTTCGGTTTGATTCGGGGGTCAAAGCGCGTGGTTGACCTTGGCATTGCTCCGGGCGGCTGGGCTCAGGTGGTTCGGGCAAAATCTCCCAAAGCGAATGTTGTCGGGATCGATTTGCTACCAACCGAGCCGATTGAAGGCGTCACCATTTTCGAGATGGACTTTATGGACGATGCTGCACCCGCAGCATTGGAGGATGCGCTGGAGGGTGCCCCCGATCTGGTCCTGTCAGACATGGCGGCGAACACTGTCGGCCATAAACAGACCGATCATTTGCGCACTATGGCACTGGTCGAAGCGGGAGCATGGTTTGCGACAGAGACGCTGGAAAAAGGTGGATCGTTCGTCGCAAAAGTGCTGGCAGGGGGAACAGACGCCGATTTGCTGGCTCTGCTCAAGAAACACTTCAAGACAGTCAAACATGCCAAACCGCCGGCGAGTCGCAAGGATTCGTCCGAATGGTATGTCGTGGCTCAAGGGTTCAAAGGGCGCGAATAATCGCGCCCCTTTGACAGATTATTCGGCGGGCGCTTCTTCGGTTTGCGCCGCTGCATCCTGCTCAGCTGCTGCTTCGCCTTCTGCCCCGGCTTCAGCAGCCGCGTCCTCTTCGGCGACAGGCGTGAATTCCGGAGGCGTAAGGCTGCCGCCATTTTCATTGAGGTACAGCGCAACTGCCGCGCGGTCTTCGATTTTGCCGAGACCGGCAAAGCTCATCGAAGTTCCGTTTACGTAACCTTTGGGTGATTTGAGCCACGCATCCATTTCTTCCCAGCCCCAGTTGCCACCGGCGCTTGAAAGCGCGGACGAATAGCCAAACCCGGCTTTGCTGGCGAAAGCTGCGCCCATGACGCCATGCAGATTGGGGCCGATTCCGTTAGGACCGCCCTGCGCGACATTGTGACAGGCCTGACACTTGGCAAAAACTTTCTCGCCATCTGCGGCCGACACCAATGAAATCGCTTCGGGAAGACTGATTTCCGCAGGTCCGTCTGCCGGTCCCTCTGGCTCCGCGATGAAATAACCGGGCTTTTCCGGCATCTCAGGACTGTCAGCGTGGAAAAATTTCCCGCTGAGAATCGAAAGGCCGAGGCCCAGACCTGCTGCGAACAGCACCCAGCCCGCTGCTGTGTTGAACATATCGCCACCGCCATTGGCGGCTACGGGCGTCGCTTCCGAAGAGTTTTTCTGTGTCATCTGTGCGGTCCATTAATGCCCGGCTCCGCTGCTTGCAAGAGAGATCGCAACATCTATCATTGCATAACGCGCAACCGGGCTTGCCGCGGCTGCTTTGCCGCACTAGCAAAGCGCGTATCATGCGCAGTTTTCCCGGACCAGCTCTCGCCATCGTAGATCAGCTTCGTACAGAAGCCGAAGCCGATCCGCCGCGCGCTATCGCATTTCAAGGATCGCCCGGCGCAAATTCGCATCGCGCCGCCAGAGAGGCGAGGCCGGATGCCCTGCCCCTTCCCTGCTTCAGTTTCGAAGACGCCCTGGAGGCGGTGAAAGATGGCCGCGCAGGTCAGGCGATTATTCCGATTGAAAATTCTCAACACGGCCGCGTCGCCGACATCCACTTTCTGTTGCCAGAAAGCGGGCTGACGATTGTCGGTGAATATTTCATGCCGATCCACCATGCTTTGATGGGTATCGGCAAAGGTCCGTTTGAGGTCGCGTACAGCCACCCTCAGGCGCTGGGTCAATCGCGCCTGTTCCTGCGGGAACGCGGCATTGTTCCGCTCAGCCACGCCGATACGGCAGGCGCTGCCGCCTTTGTTTCGGAAAAAGGCGATCCAAAACTTGCCGCGATCGCACCTGCAATTGCGGCCGAGCTGTACAATCTCGACATTGCCGAAACCAATGTCGAGGACAGTCATGATAATATGACGCGGTTTGTTATTCTGGCGAACGATGCAGCGGCGCAGCCGGTGTCACCGGACAAGCAGGCAATCACCACCTTCGTTTTCGAGGTAAAGAACATTCCGGCGGCCCTGTATAAGGCGATGGGCGGCTTTGCGACCAACGGCGTCAATATGACCAAGCTGGAAAGCTATCAAAAAGGCGCGAGTTTTTCCGCAACGATGTTTTATGCCGATATTATCGGGGCGCCGGGCAACCCGGCTGTTGACCGGGCGCTTGAGGAATGTGCGTTTTATTCCAAGGAATTGCGGATTCTGGGCACCTATGAACAGGCCAGAGCGCGCGGTTAGAGCGTTTGCTTTAATGCGCTGTTGCGCCGCGCCTTTAGCCGTGCCACCACCAACGATGGATGACCAACGCAGCCTCGTCTTTGCCTGTCGAAACGCGTGCTGATACAAGCGCGAGCGCCACAAATGCTGCGCTGGAAAGTTGGGACGATGTCCGCAGCGATAGCGACATACAATTCGAACCTGTCGATATTCCGCCGATCGAGCCGCGTGAGCCCAATTTTATAGAGCAAGCGCTCGATGCATTGTTTGGCTTCCTCGCAGAATTGCTGGCCCCTATCGGCGCATTGATCGGGGCGTCTTGGCCCGTATTGCAATGGGTTCTCTTGGCGCTCGCCATTGCGTTTGCGGGCTACATCCTTTTCCGAACGATTGGGCCGGTCAGCCGCAAACGGCGCGCTGAACAGGCAAACCGGGCTGCCCGCGGCGAACCCGAATGGGCTCCCAGCCGCAGTGAAACGCTGTCGCTGCTGGAAGATGCCGACCGGTTGGCGGCCGAAGGGCGCTATGCCGAGGCCACCCGGCTGCTGCTGCAACGCAGTGTTGGCCATATCGCTGCGGCCAAACCGGAATGGGTTGAGCCGTCGAGCACCGCAAGAGAGCTTGCCTCCCTGCCCGCTTTGTCTGACGCAGCCCGTCGGGCCTTCGGAACAATTTCCGAACGCGTGGAGCGCAGTCTATTCGCGCTGCGCTCACTCGATCAAAGCGATTGGGAGGCAGCGCGCGCAGCCTACACCGAATTTGCTCTCGTCAAAATCGGAAGCCGCGCATGACCGGCACCGCCTCGGCACGGCGATCCGCCTCTCCATTCAGCCGCGCAGGGGTGCTGGGCATCGTGCTGGTCGGCTTTGCCGCCTTTATCGCGTTGCTGTATTTCATCAGCGCCGGCGACACCGGTGATCGCGGCAATACCGGGGCTGCTCATGCCAGCGCGACAGGTTTGAATGGCTATGCGGGCCTTGTCAGACTGCTTGAGAATGAACAGTTCGACGTCACGCTGTCACGCACACCAAGCGGGCTCGAAACCACCGATCTTCTTATCCTTACACCGCCGCTCTATTCCGATCCCGAAGACATCGCGCAAATCCTGGAGGCACGCGATTATCTGGGGCCGACGATGGTCATTTTGCCCAAATGGTCGGCCAGCGGCCCGCCTAACAATTTGCCCGCCGAAACTGCCGATAAATTCAAAGACGGCTGGGTTGCACTTGGCAGCGCCAACACCCTCCAGTGGACCAGCGAGCTTCCGGCACCCTTTGCTCTGACGCAGAAAATCGAAACTCTGGAAGACGATGAAGTGCCGCAGTGGAGCGGGCTGGATCAAAGCGGAGAGGTGCCGACCAAGACCATCGCCTATGCCGAACAAAGCGCCCTGCATGACCCTTTGATCACCGATCAAAGCGGGCATATTCTTGCGCTAAGCGTGCTGGGCGAGGAAGACAGCGAATATTACAACAATGCCCATTGGACAGTCTTTGTCGTCGAACCCGATCTGGTGAACAATTACGGTCTATCCCGCCAAGAAAACGCAGCCGCAGCCATCGCGCTTGTCCAGCAGGCTGGATATGAAGGCGATTATTCTGCCGTTACCTTTGATTTGACTCTGAATGGATTTGGCGGCGCGGAAAATCTTCTGACGCTCGCGTTTCGACCGCCCTTTCTGGCGGCCACATTGTGCCTGATACTGGCGATGCTGAGCATCGCGTGGCGCGCATTTTTGCGATTTGGCCCTGCTGCGATTGGCGGTCCGGAAATTGCATTTGGCAAAAAACAGCTGGTGAGCAATGGAGCTGGCCTGATTGTCCGGGCCAGGCGGTTTGGTTTGCTTGCCGCGCCCTATGCCGATTTGTCTGCCCGGCGGCTGGCGAGCCGGCTTGGATTGATAAAGCATGATGCCGAAGCGATTGATGCGGCGCTCGCGGTGCGTTTGCCCGAAGAAGAACCCTATTCGCTTCGCGCAGATCGGTTGCGCGAAGCCCGATCATCCACCGAAATACTACGCGCCGCACAGGCGCTGAGAGAGCTTGAAGGGAAACTTGCGAAATGAGCATGAGCCTAGACGAATTGCGCACTTTGGCCGATGCGATCCGCGCCGAAATAGCAAAGGCCGTAGTCGGTCAAAATGAGATAATCGAACAATTGCTGGTTGCGATGGTCAGCGAAGGGCACGTGCTGCTGGAAGGCCCTCCGGGAACAGCCAAAACCTTTCTGGCGAACAGTTTCGCAGCGGCGCTGGGCCTTGATTTTGGACGGATCCAATTCACACCTGACCTTTTGCCGGGCGATATTCTTGGTTCCAACCTGTTCAATTTTCAGACCAGTCAGTTCACGCTAACGCGCGGCCCGATTTTCTGCGAGGTGCTGCTCGCCGATGAAATCAACCGGACGCCGCCCAAGACGCAGGCCGCCTTGCTCGAAGCGATGCAGGAACGGCGCGTCACACTGGATGGGGAAACACACCAATTGCCGCCGCGCTTTATGGTGGTCGCCACCCAGAACCCGATTGAGAACCAGGGCGTTTATCCTTTGCCCGAGGCACAGCTTGACCGGTTCCTGTTTAAACTCCTGGTCGAGTATCCTGATGAAGCTGAGGAAACCCGGATCGTTACCGATTTCGGTAAGCGCCAAGGGCCGCAGCGTCCGGCCGATTTGGGTGTCAAAGCTGTCGCCAACACCAATCAATTGGTCGCGGCCAGTTCCGCGCTTCAACATGTCACCGTAGCCAAAGAGATCACGCAATATGTCGTGCAGTTGATCAGAGCGACGCGTGAACACGCAGAACTCGCCGTCGGTGCCAGCCCGCGTGCCGCCGTCATGCTTGCCAATGCGGCTCGCGCGCGCGCCGCGCTGGCCGGACGCGCCTATGCCATCCCGGACGATGTCAAAGCGCTCGCCGTTCCTGTTCTGCGCCACCGTCTGACACTCAGCCCGGCTGCTGAAATCGAAGGGCGCGACATAGAGGCTCTGGTCGCTGAACTGGTCGAAAGCACCGAGGCGCCGCGTTAGTCTGATGGCGCTGCCCCGCCCCAACCTTCCTCTTGTGCCAACAGAGCGCGCAGCTTGGCTGATTGCGGCGTTTGCTCCGGTCGCGATTGTGATCGCGGCGCTTGCGCCGCAAATGTGGGTGGCCGCGCCGGCTGCAGCGATCGTATTAATCGCTCTCATCATTTTGGATGCGTTGCTCGCAGGGACATGCCGCGAATGGATCGTCCAGCTACCGGCCGATACAGAAGTTGGTCAGGCGACCCCGATCGAAGTGTTCGCCCGCTTTAACCGGCAGGCCGCCTTTGGTCCCGAGGCTGCCGTCGAATTTGATCCGCGCCTAGGCCAGTCTGGCCGTGCAAATCTCACGCTGCTTAAGGATGAAGACACAGACACGTATAGCGGTGCTTTTGATGTGTTTCCAACGCGGCGCGGAACGGCAACAATCTCGCGCGCCTGGCTGCGGTGGACAGGGCCTTTGGGCCTTGGCGCGCGGCAGACGATCCAGTCGCTGGATAAAGAGCTGCGCATCTGGCCAGACCTCTCCCCTGTTCGCAGCCGCGAATTGCAGACGTTTCTTCGCAATTCGCAAAACGGCCTGATCGCGCGCCGGATTCGCGGCGAAGGCACTCAATTTGAGGCCTTGTCGGAATACGAAGCAGGAATGGACCGGCGCCGCATCGATTGGAAAGCAAGTGCGCGGCACAACCACCTTTACGCTCGCGAAAATGAAAGCGAGCGCAACAATCAGATCGTCTTTGCGTTTGATTGCGGACAGGCCATGTGCGAACCGGTTGATGGCATGCCGCGCATCGATAGAGCCGTCTCTGCCGCGCTCACATGCGCTTATGTCGCTCTTAAAGGAGGCGATAAAGTATCGCTGTTCGGCTTTGCCCAGCGCCCGCAGGTCTTGACGCCATTCGCTTCAAACAGCCGATCTTTTCATCGCTTGCAGAGCGCCGCTGCCGCACTTGATTACGAAGCGAGCGAGCCCAATTTCACTCTGGCTCTGGCAACCCTGACAGCAAAACTTCAGCGGCGCTCGATGGTTGTGCTGTTTTCCGATTTCACTGATCCGACCGCGGCGGAAATGATGATCGAAAGCATTGGCAGGCTCGTCGAGAAACATCTCGTCTTGTTTGTCACGATTGCCGATAGCGAGCTTGAGACTTTCGTCAGCGAAGAACCCGGAGATATCGCCACACTCGCCCGCAGTGTCACCGCCGATACACTGGCGACCCAGCGTGCCGTGGTGCTGCAACGCCTGCGCCGTATGGGTGTCAATGTGGTTGAGGCACCATGGGATCAGATCGGATACCAGCTGATCGACCGCTACTTCGCGATCAAGAACAGCGAGGCCATCGGATGAGCGCTCCTTTAACCACTGCTGCGGGCGTAAAGCACCGGATCGGATCGTGGTTCGGCAGGGGCGAGATTGAAGCGCCTGCAGATATCGAAAGTGCGGCCCTGCGGTCGGACCGGTTCCGACTGGAGCGCGAAGGCGACTGGCGCAGGCTCGAAGATATTGTTGTCGCTATGGAAAAAGGCGGAACACGCAGGATCACCGATGAGGACCTGCTTGCTTTGCCGACCCTTTATCGGACCGCTGCATCAAGCCTTTCCGTGGCGCGCGAGACCACTCTTGATGCGGCGACACTGACGTATCTGGAAAGCCTCGTTCAGCGCGCCTGGTTTCAGGTTTACGGTCCGCGCAAAGGCTTATTTGGGTGGCTGCGCGAATTCTTTCTGGGCGGCTGGAGCCGGGCCGTGCGCGAAATATGGCTCGACGTGTGTATTGCATTATTCGTGATGGTTGCAGGCGCGCTGGTTGGTTGGCTTCTCGTTCTGCAGAATACCGACTGGTATTACCGCCTTGTACCAACCAATCTTTCAGATGGCCGTGTACCGGGAGCCAGCCGGGACGTCTTGCTTGAGACCATAGAAGTTGAAAACGAAACAGCCGGTTTATCGGTCTTTGCCGCTTATCTTTTCAGCATTAATGCAGGCGTCTGCATCCTCGCATTTGCTCTCGGGTTTGCGTTCGGTATCCCCTCGTTGCTTTTGCTGATTCACAATATGGCGATGCTGGGCGCGATGGTCTGGCTGTTTGCCAGCGCCGGATTGGGATGGGAATTTGGCGCTTGGTTAAGCGTTCATGGGACCACAGAATTGTTCGGCATCCTTTTGTCAGGGGCTGCGGGTCTGCACATTGGCCGCTCCATGGCCTTTCCCGGAGAACGCTCCATTCTAGACGCGGCTTCCGAAAGCGGCCGGCGCGGCGCGGTTGTTATGGTCGGTGTTGTCCTGATGATGGTTGTGGCCGCGATGCTCGAAGCTTTCCCGCGCCAATTGGTCGAAGGAGCCGCAAGCCGTTACCTGATCGGCGGCGCGTTTCTGCTGTTCTGGATTGCGTATTTCTTTGTCTATCAACCGCAACGCGCAGAAGATGGCCAATGAATCCAGCAGCCAAAGCGATATCGGTCGATCGCAAACGCGAACGCACATTGATCACGCCAGAGGGGCTGGCGATCCCGATGACAATCGCCGCGCGTGGATCGCGCATTGGCGCATTGATACTCGATTTTGTGTTTATCTCGCTGGCGCTGATGGCGGTGCAGATCATTCTGATGCTGATCCTCGGCGGTCTGTTCGAAGACGCCGCCAATGCGATGGAGCAGAGCGTTTCTGGTGCTGCAGAATTCCTGTTCATCATCCTCATTTTGCTCGGCTTCCTGGCCCGCTATGCGTATTTTCTGAGTATGGAATTGGGCCCGCGAGGCGCGACTTTTGGAAAACGGATTGTCGGTATCAGAGTGGCCTCCCGCAACGGCGGCAGGTTAACCCCCGAAGCGGTCATTGCGCGTAATTTGCTGCGGGATATCGAACTGTTCATGCCGTTCGTTTTCATCATGGTCGCCCCAAGCGGCGCGGCGGGCAATGCCGGGATCGCCGGGTTGATCTGGTTTCTCATCTTCATGCTGTTTCCCTTTTTCAACAAAGACGCTTTGCGCGCAGGGGATGTAATTGCGGGGACATGGGTGGTCGAAGCCCCGCGCACCAAACTTGCCCAGGCTCTTTCGACCCAGGGGGCCGCGGCCAAGGGATCAAGCGCAATCACAGGCGCACGCTATGCCTTTGGGGATGCAGAGCTTTCGATCTATGGCGAGCATGAATTGCAGACGCTGGAACGGATGCTGCGCGACAATCAAACCGATGCGCTTTCGGCGGTCCATGAAACCATCTGCCGCAAAATTGGCTGGGATCCGGGTGCAGGAGACGAGCGCGCATTTCTGGAGGCATTCTATGCTCAGCTGCGCGCCAAGCTCGAAGGCGATATGCGCTTTGGCAAACGCAAGGCCAACAAGTTCTCATGACGCAATTCGATATCCAGCCGGATGACCTATCAGGCCATGATGCGCTGGGTCCGCCGTGTCTTCATCTAATCAAGGTGCCTGAAGCGCGCGAATATACGTGGTTAAGTCTGAAAAACGGCCGGACTGCGCCTTTTCGCCCCGCCGTCCACCTTGATGAAGCGTTCGGATTTGCCCAATGCCGCGCTTTCGGCGACTATGGCGCTGACGAATACGACCTTTGTATGGAGAAACATCTCGCATGATCCGGCGGCGCGCTTTTATGGGTGGAACACTCGCACTTGGTGCATCGGCATGCCTTCCGCCGGATCAGAGCCCGCTGGGACGGTTGACGGCAAAGCTGCGCATTGCAGAGGCGGCGGCCAATGGCATGCTGGGTGCAGAGATTTATGATACAGCCACCGGCTATTGCGTCGGCCTGAACCGGGATAGGCGGTTCGGCCATTGTTCCTCTTTCAAACTGTCGCTAGCCGCGATGGTGCTGGCGCGGAATGCGGCGGGACAGGACAGTCTGGACCGGCGAGTAACATGGACGCGAGACGCGCTCATGTCTGTTTCTCCTTTCACGACAGAGCGGCTGGGCGAAGGCGCAACACTCCTCGAACTGGCCGAAGCCGTGCAGAAATTTTCCGACAATGCGGCTGCGAATATTCTGTTGCGTGAAGTGGGCGGACCGCAAGCAATGACAGGTTTCTGGCGCTCGATTGGCGATGAAACCAGCCGCCTCGACCGGATGGAACCTGCGCTAAACAACGTGCCCATCACGGAGGTCCGCGATACGACTACGCCCTCTGCCATGGCCCGCACCGTTGCAAAAATTGCCTTTGGCGATGTTCTGCCCGCATCCGAGCAATCCATGCTGCGCCAATGGATGACCGATACATCCACGGGAATGCGCCGTGTCCGTGCAGGGTTGCCGGATGAATGGCGTTCGGGCGACAAGACCGGCACCTCGATCTGGCCAGGCATGGGCAGCCTGTATGTTGATATCGGTTTTGTCGAACCTGAAAAACACCCGCCGATCACATTCGCGACCTATTTCCGGGCTCGTGAGACGCATAAAGGCATTGATCCGACGTCAGAAACAGCCTTGGCGCGGGTGGGCGAAATCATCGCTGATTTCGCCCGAAGAGACCGAATTCTGCCATTCTAGCAGCAAATTGCAGCGTCACTCCGCAGCGAAAATCGCAACTTCGTTTACCCCGTCGCTGGTCGCGCGGCCTCGGTACATGCCGGTTGTGTTAAAGCTGTAGAGCGCGTGGCCTTCCCGCGTCACCAGAATAACCCCTCCATCGCCGCCCAGATCCTTTACATCAGACATAACGATGTCCGCTTCTTCCTGAGCCGCCTCTAGGCTGAGTGGCATTTCGTAGGAGTGGATATAGTAGGATGGATTGCCTTCTTTGTCCTTGGGGACTGTCAATTGCGCGGCATTGAGATCAATCTGAAAGCGATAGCGCAACCGCGTGCAAATCTCCTGCGCCACGCCGACACGGATGAAGTATTCGCCCCACCCCGTTGCCGAAACCGCGCAGCTGCGATTATCGGCGTACGTTCCAGCTCCGATGACCGGCGCATCGCCGATCCGGCCCCAGCGTTTGCCCGTCATCCCGCCAGTTGATGTCCCCGCGGCGAGATTGCCGTCCATGTCGAGCGCCACCGCGCCCACTGTGCCGAATTTGTGATCAACATCCAGCGCCGACAGCTGATTTGCCTTCATCCGCTCCAGCGCGCTGCGCCGGGCTTCGGTTGCGAACCATTCCGGCGGCGCTGTTTCAAGCCCTTGCTCTCCTGCAAACTGTTCTGCGCCCTCTCCCATCAGGAATACGTGCGGGCTATCGGTTCGCACTTTGTCAGCGAGCAAGATCGGATTCTTGATCGTGGTTACGCCGGTTACAGCGCCCGCGCTGCGATCGCGGCCATCCATGATCGACGCATCCAGCTCGTTGCGCCCTTCCCATGTAAACACCGCCCCGCGCCCGGCATTGAACAGCGGGTTGTTCTCAAGCGGGATAATCGCCGCCTTCACCGCATCCATGGCACTGCCTCCATCCGCCAGCACAGCTTTGCCTGCGTCCAGCGCGCCTTGCAGAGCGGCCTCATAAGCAGCGCGGCGTTCTGGCGTCATCCGGTCAGGATCCAGCGTGCCTGCGCCGCCGTGAATTGCAATCGACCAGCGTGGATCAGAATCCTGCTCTGATGCTTTTGCCGAAAACAAATTCCCCGCCATCATTGCAGTAAACAATACAAATGTCAGGGCGAGCGAACGAAAATTACGCATTTCCAAAACTATACCTCTTTTCGATGTAAATATCTGTAATTTGTACCGGCGTTCTGTTTCAAATTCGACAGGATCCCCTACGCCGGTCAAAGAAATCTATTCTTACATTCCAATCAATCCAACAAAGGGGGTCCCAATGCAAATTGGTAACTACAAATTTGATCCAGAGCTCGCAATGCAGCTCGGCGAAAAGGCAGTGTATGCCATCGGAATTCTGATTGTCACATGGCTGCTTGCGAAAATGGCCCAATGGGCGTTTGCCAAACTGGTCGATAAAGTGTCCTTCCTCAATCGCGGCATCAGCGGCGGAAGCAGTATCGGGATGTCACTGGGCAAGATTGTCTCGCTGCTGATCTGGCTGTTTGGTCTGATTGCTGTGCTTCAAGTGCTGGAACTTAACGCTGTGGCAGAGCCGATCAACGGATTGCTGAACACGGTCATGGGATTCATCCCGAACCTTGTCGGCGCAGCCTTGTTGCTGATTATCGGCCTCATGATCGCAGGGATCGTGCGCGACATCGCTGTGACCGCAATGCAAACGGTAAACATCGACAAATGGGCCAACAAAGGCGGCGTCGAAGAAGTGACGGGCAACACCACAGTCAGCACAACTTTGGGCACTGTGGTTTACGCTTTGATCGCCATTCCGGTGGCGATTGGCGCGCTTGGCGTGCTCAACATTGCCTCTGTCTCCGGTCCGGCGACGGATATGCTGACCATCGTGTTGGCGGCAATCCCGAATATCATCGCTGCCGGTGTATTGCTCGGTATCGGCTATCTGATCAGCCGCTTTGTGGTCGATCTGCTGGCCGGATTGCTGGGCGGGCTTGGTTTTGATGGTCCAATCTCGGCATTGGGCCTGCTGCCTGCCGAAACCAAAGCATCCAGCGTGATCGCGCGCGTCGTACAGATCGCCATCATACTGTTCTTCGCCATCGCGGCGACACGGATGCTTGGCTTCCCTGAATTGACCGCCATTCTTGACGAAGTGCTTGCCCTTGGCGGCAGCGTGATCTTTGGCGGACTGGTTATCGCAGCCGGTTTTCTCATCGCAAATATGCTCGGCAAAATGCTGGCCGGTGCCGGCATGGCCGGAACAGTTGTGCGCTATGCCACCATGCTTTTGTTCGCCTTCATGGGTCTTCAATTCATGGGTGTTGGCCAAGAGATCGTGCAGACGGCCTTCAGCGCGTTGGTGATCGGCCTTGCTGTTGCGGGATCGTTGGCCTTCGGTCTGGGCGGACGCGAATGGGCAGCAAAGAAACTTGAACAGATGGATGCGACTGACGAAAGCTGATTACCGGCTCCAGATCCATCCTGTAAACTGGGCGCGGCGGACCATCTGCCGCGCCCTTTTTTGCGTTTAATTGCCGCTTCGATTGTGGTTAGAACGCGGGCATGATTATGCGCCCAGCCCGATTGAATGACGTGCCCGGCCTCGCATTGCTGGGCAAAGAGAGCTTTTGCGCCACGTTCGAGCACCTTTACAGTGCCGATGATCTCAACAAATTTCTGGCCACCGCGTATTGCGAAAAGACGATCCGCGCGCAAATCGCGATGCTGGGTATCAGTCACTGTCTGGCGCAAGAAAACGAAAGTCTGATCGGATTTTGCAAAATGAGCGCGCCCAGCGATTATGCGCACCACTCCGATGCGAAAAATCCGATAGCCTTGAACCAGCTGTATACCGCGCCTGATCGCACAGGCGAAGGGATTGGCGCTGCGCTGATGGATTGGGCGCTCAACCATGCACGCGTCGCAAACCATGATGCGATCCAGCTGTCGGTCTATTCTGAAAACTTCGGTGCACAGCGTTTCTATACCCGTTATGGCTTTACCAAGATTGCCGATATCACATTTGAAGTAGGCGAGCAGATCGACGAAGAGTTTCTGATGGAGCTCCGTCTTTAAGGGAGAGAAGCATGAGCGATTTTGGCGAAAGCAGCACCGCAGACGATGTCCTCGCGGGCCAAGACCTGTCGGGTAAAACAGTATTCATTACTGGCGGAAATTCGGGTCTGGGCCGGGAAACGGGCCGGGCTATGGCTGCAAAAGGCGCTCATGTTGTGCTGGCGGGACGCGATCAGGAAAAGCTCAACGCTGCCGTGACCGCAATCAAAGCCGATCACCCTGAGGCGCAGATTGAAAGCATCATATGCGATCTTGGCGCTTTGGAAAGCGTTCGGGCATGCGGCAAAGAAGCGCGAGACCGTTTCGACAAGATTGATGTTTTGATCAACAATGCAGGGGTCATGGCAACACCCAAAGGCGCCACCAACGACGGTCTCGAAACCCAGTTTGGCACCAACCACATAGGCCACTTCTTGTTGACCAAGCATTTGATGCCTTTGGTCGAAAAAGGGCAAGACAAACGGATCGTCAACTTATCGAGCCGGGGCCATCATATGGCGCCCGTTGACCTCGATGATCCCAATTTTGAAAACCGTGATTACAATGAATGGGTCAGCTATGGCCAATCGAAGACGGCCAACATTCTGTTTACAGTCGGGCTTGAGCAACGCTTTGGCGGCAAAGGGATCCACGCTTATGCTGTCCATCCGGGCGGCATTCGGACCAATCTCAGCCGGCATTTAAGCGAAGATCAGTCAAAAGCGCTGATTTCGCGGGTTACCAAAAGCGATCCCGGCTTCTCATGGAAAACCATACCGCAAGGCGCCGCGACGCAGTGCTGGGCCGCCACAGCAAGTGAATTGAGAGACCGCGGCGGCGTGTATTGTGAGGACTGCCACGTCGCCGAAGTGGATGAAACCTCGTCCACTGGCGGCGTTCGCAGCTACGCACTTGATAGCGCGAGCGCGGATCGGCTGTGGTCGATGAGCGAACAGATGGTCGGTGAAAGCTTCACCGCTTAGCGGGACTTCACGCCGCGATAAATTCGCCAAGCAATCTTATCGTGTCCTTGGATTCGCGTGTGGGCGTGATCGCCATGAAGACGTGCGGTGCGGCTTCGTATTCGTACAGTTTGGCATCCACGCCAGCTTCGCGCAGCGTGCCTGTAAAAGTCCGGCTGTCGATAATGAACAGATCATGCCGCCCTGTCCAAATCCGGGTCGGCGGCAGCAGGGCAAGATCCTCTTTAGTCGCATAGAGCGGGCTGCAGGCCGGGCTTGCCGGATCACGGTCCTCCGCCCAAATCGCACCGAATTCTCGCAATGCGTCGATTTTCAGCATGAAGTCGTGCGGCTCAACCTGCCGCATGGCATCGTCACGCATCGTCACATCGAGCCACGGCGCGAACAATGCCAGCTTGCCCGGCTGTGCATTGCCCGTCCTTGCAAGGCGCAAAGCAAGAGACAGCGCCATATGGCCGCCCGCGCTATCGCCGTTCAAAATGATGCGGGAGGGATCATGCGATGCTGCGATCCGTGCAAAGGCGGCATCGGCCAGCGCGTCCTGATCTTTATACGAATGCTCCGGCGCAACATGGTAGAGCGGGACAGTGACGCTGATCCCCAATTGGTCCACCAGCTCGGCGGCTAAAGGCCAGTGAACATCGAACATGGGCAGGATAAACCCGCCGCCATGAAAATAGAGCATGTGCCATGCACCAGGCCCGGATTTGGGATGAAGCGTGACAACCTTCTGCCCTTCAGCCTCCCAATGTTCGACCCGAAAACGCGTTTCGAACTTGGTAGGCATCGGCGCGTCATGTGGGAGCGAGCGGCCGTCAAGGAATTGCCCGATATCAACAGGATCAGTCGGAAAGACCGATTTGCGCTTTGACAATAGCCATTTGATACCGCGCAAAAGCATACTTGGCTTTGCACTGCGCAGTTCAATCGAGGTTTCGCTTAACATCCCAACACTCCCTTTCGCGCGAGCCTGACGCACGGCGAGCCAGAGTCAAGGATTCAGGCCGGTGATAATACCTTCATTCAGCCATTCCCCTACCATAGCGCCCACTTGCATTGCCGCTTTCTGGATGGTCGCCAGGCCCGCATCCTCCCCTGCAATCATCACAATTGCATCACCATAGGCCGCGCCGTTTTGCATGGCCGAAAATGCTCGCGCAGCCTCCGGCGTAGTCATTTGAAAGGTCGGAAGTTCCGCTTCGCGCGAAACGATGCAGCCTTTGGGTTGATCAAGCATGGGTGCCGGCCGTGCGTCATCAAAACCATCCTCCAGCGCGTTCCAGAGTCCGGTCAGGTTGGCCGAGACTTCGCGGGCCCGTGACAGGGGTTGAAACTGCAAGCGAAGCTGCATCCAGTCATCATCATCGAAGGCTGATGTTTGCTGACCAAAAGATTGCGCATCCAGCGGTGTCTGATCGGGTCCGCTCGATACGCGGAGCATCACCCATTCAAGCCATGCGAGCTCGGCCACTTCAGGGTTATTCGTGAACAATTGCGCACAGGTCATATCAAAGCCCGCACCGGCTTCATCGATAGTCCAGCCCGACGGAGGATGGGCAATCGCGTGATGCGCACAGGCCTGTTTGAATGGCCCTTCGCCAACATAACGGGCGGTGCGTTCAAACGTGTTTTCCAGCGCACCGACAAGAGCGGAGCGGTAATTGCCGCGATAGACTGCCATCCCGGCGGCTTGCGAATTGCTCCACCCTTCGGGCAGGGGCGCGTTCTCGTCCAAAATCGCGCGCATGAAAGCCGCCTGACGTTCGGCTAAATTCTGTTGCCTGCTCATGCCCTGAGCAATGCTTTGCCTGCGATGCCGCGCGCACGGTCAAGCTCGGTCAACAATTCGGCAATCGGGGGGATGTCTTCATCGCGCTCGATCATTGTTGCGACCGGTTGCGGCAACATCGCCATGGCCTTTGAATACAGATCCCACACGCCGTCCACGACGGGGCGATCATGCGTGTCGATGATCACAGGGCGATCCCTTGTCGCCGGATCGTGGCCAGCCAGATGGATCTGGCGCACCCGCTCCAGCGGCAAGCCAGACAGATAGTCATCCTGCGAGAAACCGTGATTGCGCGCGCTGACATAGATATTGTTCACATCCAGCAGCAGGTAGCATCCCGTCCTGCGGGTCATTTCACCAAGGAATTCCCACTCGCTCATCTCGTCTTCGGGAAATGTCAGGTAACTGGATGGGTTTTCGAACAGCATGGCGCGGCCCAGTTCATTTTGGGCCTGATCAATATTTGCACAGACGGCCGCCAACGCTTCCCGGGTTAATGGCATTGGCAACAGATCATGGCTGTTATGCGCGCTGGTCCGTGTCCAGCACAGATGATCAGAAACCCACAGCGGGTTGATCCGACGCTCAAGCCGTTTCAGCTTTGCAAGGTGGTCTGCATCCAATCCGCCAGCCGAACCAATCGACATCGAAACACCGTGCAGGATAACCGGATACCGCTCGCGCACAGCGTCAAGGATCCGCAGCTGTTTGCCGCCTTCGATCATGTAATTTTCGCTGATCACCTCAACGAAATCGACAGGGACAGTCGCTGTGAGGAAGTCCTCATGGTGCGTACGCCGAAGGCCAAGGCCAAAGCCGCCAAACGCGGTGATAGAGGTATGATGCTCCATAATTGCCTCTCATAGCAGAAGGTTAGAAATATCTAAGCCGCGAATGATTTTGGTCAGGCAGGACACCGAAGCGCCTGGTTGATGAGATATGCAGGCTCTGCGCGCGGCCATTCATAGGATCGAGTTCGGCGCTGTGTCCCGCTGCGTTACAATCAACACCAAGACAGCAAAGCGGCAAGATTATTTGACCCTAATGTAACCACATCGCACAATGGCGCGAATGGCATCATGTGTCCGGCAAAGCGCCGGGCGAACTGACAAGTTTTGGAGACAACCCATGAATGCCAAATCAATCGCAAACATCGCCGGCCTTGCCCTAACCGCAGGGATTGCAGCTGGTCTTGCCGCCACCCCCGTTGCCGCTCAAGGCGCCAAAGAGAAATGCTACGGCGTGTCCAAAGCCGGCAAGAATGATTGCGCCGCCGGTCCGGGCACAAGCTGCGCCGGCACCTCCACCAAAGATTACCAGGGCAATGCGTGGAAGTATGTCGACAAAGGCAGCTGCGTTACAATCAAGACACCAAAAGGTAACGGCTCACTGAAGCCGATCAAATAATAGAAAACCGCAGTGGCTGGGGCCCGTCAGGCAAAAAATCCGGGACCCCGCTGCTGACAATTCAGGAGGAATATTATGAGCGGAATTGTGACCATGTATAATCGTCTGGTTGGATTGCTGTCCGGCACGATAGTCGAGAGCATTGCGCAGCTTTTTGCGCGGATCGCGCTAGCCGGGATTTTCTGGCGTTCATACAAAACCAAAGTGGTTGAGGGAACGTGGCTGAAAATCGACGAGACGCAGTATTTCATTTTCGAGAACGAATTTTCCGGCCTGCCTATCCCGACCGATCTGGCGGTTCCAATGGCCACGTATAGCGAGTTTCTGTTTCCTATCCTGCTCGTTCTGGGTCTCTTTACGCGCTTTTCCGCTTTGGCGCTGATGGGTATGGCAGTGGTTATCCAGCTGTTCGTCTTTCCTGATGCCGCACACTTCTTTGGCTGGGCCATTACCGTTCTTGCCTTGGGCGCGTTCCTTGTAAGCCGCGGCGGCGGAGCCATTTCGCTCGATGCTATCACCGCCCGTTTCATGGCACCGAAAGCCGCGTAGCGTGGTTGCCGATGAGCCAACTTTCGCCCGCCTTATGGTGGCGACACAGGACGGTGATAAAGTCGCCGGCAATGTGCTGCTCACCGAGGTAGGCGTCTGGTTGGAGCGGTATTTTCGCCGCCGTGTCCCGCCCCATCAGATCGATGATCTGGTGCAGGAGGTGCTGATATCGTTTTATACCAAACGCGGGACATGGGATCCTTCCCGTCCGTTTCTTCCGTGGCTCGCGGCCATTGCGCGCTATCGCTGGGTCGATCATCTGCGCAAAGTGTACAAGCATGACAGCCAGGAACTGATGGAAGACGATGCGGTAGAAGACAGCGAAGAAGAAGTCGTCCTAGCCCGCGTGAGCCTTGATCGATTGTTCGGGCAAATCCCCGAAAAACAAGCCGAAGTGATCGAAATGGTCAAAATAGGCGGATTGTCCGTCCGCGAAGCCGCCGAGAAAACTGGCCAGAGCGAAAGCCTGGTCAAAGTCAATATCCATAGAGGCCTGAAAAAACTGGCATCTTTGGTTGAGGAAGCTGATTGAAATGACTGATTTTTCCACCCGCCCCCAATCCCGCGAAGACCTTATCGCGTCCATGACCGAAAACCTTGCTCCGGTGCGCCGGGTCAAACCGATCGAAGGCGTGCTGTTGATTGCGGCGGCGACTGCAATTGCGACAATCGGATCGATTGCGATTCATGAATTCTGGTGGGGCCTGCTCCACGGCGAGGCATCAGGTTATTTCCTGATCACGCACGGTCTTTTGCTGATTGTCGGACTCGCCAGCGCGGCTGGCATTATCGCCAGCGCTCAGCCCCGTGTCGGCTCACGCGGCAATGCACCTGCGTGGAGCTTTGCCATGTTGTCGATAGTACCGGCGGCTGCGATCATCAGCTTGATTTCGGCTGGCGGGTCAGGCGCGCGTTCAGGTTTTAACGATCCGGCTGCATGGCTCTGCACACAAGCGTCTCTGACGGCTGCTCTGGTGGTCGCTGC
Organism: Erythrobacter insulae; assembly: GCF_007004095.1. NCBI lineage: Bacteria > Pseudomonadati > Pseudomonadota > Alphaproteobacteria > Sphingomonadales > Erythrobacteraceae > Erythrobacter > Erythrobacter insulae. The sequence continues at coordinate 1,608,347 of NZ_VHJK01000001.1, read as the reverse complement.
GGCCTCGATCCTGTGGCTTCGCCGCGGCGCGCCCGTATCGATTGAGCGTTCTGCGTGGCTGACCGGCCTTGCAGCGGGATCGCTGGGCACTCTGGCATATGGGATTACCTGTCCGGTCGACAGTCTGTCACATGTTGGCCTGTGGCATTTTGCACCGGTTGTGATTGCGGCAGTGATTGGACGTTTCGCAGTCCCTCCTCTGATCCGCTGGTGAGAATTGGAGTGAGCCGTCTTGCGGGCGGCTCACAGCCATTTCCAGCGCCAGAACAGAAACAGCTGAACGGCAATAATTGCAAAGCAGATGCCGGCCACAATCCAGAACGCATCACCGTCCTCGGTCCCTGGCATTCCGCCGACATTGATGCCCATCAAACCTGTTAAGAACCCCAGCGGCAGAAATATGCCCGCCACGATTGTCAGCATGTAGGTCGCGTGTTCATTCGACGCGAGGCTCCGCGCCCTAAGCTCGTCTTGCAACACAACGGCGCTTTCCTTGCTGATATCGATATCATCGAGATACCGCCGAAGGCGTTCAATCGATTCTGCAATCTCGCGGCGATCATGGTCTTCAAACCAGCCGGGGGCATCGCGCGAAATCCGCTCCAATGCCTCGTGCTGCGGCGACATATGACGTTTCAGCGCAAGACAATTGCGGCGGATCGAGGTGATCTTGGGAAGAATTTCGTCATGATCCTCCTCCACGTCGAGCGCTTCGAGTTCGTCGATTTGCAGGTTCATATCGACAATCGTCTGACCCATTCTGACAACAAGCTGTTCGACGATCTGCGTGATCGTGCCGCCGGCATCGGTTGGGCCATTGCCCACGTCGAGCATGTCCCGCACATCGCGCGGCGTCTGCATCGGCATTTTACGCAAGGTGATCAGCCGCGTACCGTCTGACCAAAGCTGCAGGGAGATCATGTCTTCCGGCTCTTCATTCGGATTGAAATTGATGCCGCGCAGCGTCGCAATCAGCGCGTTTCCTTCACGCAGGGCGCGCGGACGGGTCGAATCCGAAACCAGCAGCTCCGCCGTCACTTCGGAAATCCCGAGGTCAGAAACGAGCCACGGCTCCACCTCCACCGCATGCCGCCGCAGATGAAGCCAAAGGATCTCGCCCGGCGCCTCCGGCTGCCAATGGTCGACTTCCGATCTGCTGATAGGACGCGCCCCGCCTTTACCATCGAGCACGCGTCCGAAAATAATTGGGTCCATGCCTTCGGCGGCATCTGTATCAAATCGTTCCATTTGCGCATCATGCCCGACCTGTGCGTGCTTGTCATTGCCGCGTCATCAATGTGGGACTATATGGCGGTCATGTCTTCAATACGGCCTTGGCGCGATATCGAACGGCGGCAGTGCCGCCAGATCATGGTAGGGAATGTACCGGTGGGCGGCGATGCGCCGATCACTGTGCAAACCATGACCAACACCCCCACAGAGGATGCAGCGGCGACGATCGACCAGATCCGCCGTTGCGAAGACGTGGGTTGTGATATTATCCGCGTCTCCTGCCCCACAGAAGAGGCAACCGCCGCGTTTCCCTTGATCACGCGCGCCGCGAATATTCCGGTCGTTGCCGACATCCATTTCCATTACAAACGCGCGCTCGAAGCAGCGGATGGCGGCGCGGCCTGCCTGCGCATCAACCCCGGCAATATCGGGTCGGCCAAAAAGGTTGCCGAGGTTGTCCGCGCAGCGAAAGCCAATGGCTGCGCAATCCGCATCGGCGTGAATGCGGGCAGTCTGGAAAAGGATCTGCTCGAAAAATATGGCGAGCCCTGCCCAGAGGCTTTGATCGAAAGTGCGCTTGATCATATCAAGCTGCTCCAGGATCATGATTTTCACGATTTTAAGGTCGCCGTGAAAGCAAGCGACGTTTTCCTCGCGGTTGCCGCCTATCATGGTCTGGCAGAGACGGTCGATTGTCCGCTGCATCTCGGTATTACCGAAGCGGGCGGACTGATCGGCGGAACTGTCAAATCCTCGATCGGCATGGGCTCGCTGCTCTGGGCCGGAATTGGCGATACGATCCGCGTTTCGCTTTCTGCGGAGCCGGAAGAAGAAGTCAAAGTCGGCTACGAAATGCTGAAATCGCTCGGCCTGCGGACACGCGGCGTTCGCGTGGTGTCCTGCCCCAGCTGTTCGCGTCAGGGTTTCGATGTCATCCGTACCGTGGAAACGCTTGAAAAACGCCTTGAACATATCAAAACCCCGATGAGCCTTTCGGTTCTGGGCTGCGTTGTAAACGGTCCGGGCGAAGCGCGCGAAACCGATATCGGCCTGACTGGCGGCGGCAGCGGCAAACACATGGTCTATCTATCGGGCATGAAAGCCCACACGATCGAAGACGAAGATATGCTCGATCACATCGTTAAACTGGTCGAGGATAAAGCTGCCAAGATCGAGGCCGGCGAAGCCACCGCGTTTGATCCGCACGCAGCCGAAGCCGCCGAATGATCCGCCAGATTTTGACGCTAGGCGCAGCGATAATCCTAGCGGCGGCGATTGTCGGAGGTGATTGGTTTTTCAATCACCGCGCCGCGCATCATGATTATCCCGAAGCCGAAGCCTACATCGTCTCTGACGATGCAGAAGGCGATGTCGAGGCGGCTTTGCTCCGTGCCGCGGACACGGGAAAACGCGTGCTGCTCGTGATGGGCGCAAACTGGTGCCACGATAGCCGGGCGCTCGCCGGTTGGATGGAAAGCGAGCCGATAGCGTCGATGGTTGCCGATAAATACGAGCTTGTATTCGTGAATATCGGAATGCCTCAACGCGGCGACGGGCATAACCTTGGAATAGCGCGCAAATTCGGCGTCGAAGATTTGCCCGGCACGCCAAACCTGCTCGTGATTACGGCAGATGGCGAGCTTGTGAACGGGGACACAGCGACCACCTGGCGCAATTCGGCGAGCCGCAGCGAAGACGAAATCTTTGCAGAGTTGGTGATGCTCGCAGATAAAGGCGCCTAGGCCCTGCTGCACGTCGTCCACCACGCCGATTACATGGCACCGCAACCGGAACGCGGGACATTCAAGTTCGACAAATACTACCTCGTGATGGAGGCGCTGCGCGCGAGCGGCGCGGCTGTTACTGAACATTCGCCCGATCCCATGCCGCGCGAATGGCTCGAGGCGGTGCATGATCCCGATTATGTCGATCAAGTGTTCCGTGCGAAAGTCCCGCGCGAAAAAGAGCGCCGGATTGGATTCCCCGTCACAGAGCGCATTCGCGACCGTGTGCGGCATACAAATGGCGGGACGTGGCTGGCCGCGCATCTGGCCATGAAGCACGGATATGCTGCAAACAGTGCCGCCGGAAGCCACCATGCGCTTGCCGATACCGGGGCGGGTTACTGCGTGTTCAATGATCTCGCCGTCGCATCCAATCGCTTGATCGCGCAAGGTGACGCAAGCCGGATCCTGATCATCGACCTCGATGTGCATCAGGGCGATGGCACCGCCAGCCTGACTGCCGGACGCGAGGATATCTTCACGCTGTCATTTCACGCGGAAAAGAATTTTCCAGTGCGCAAGGCCCGCTCCACCCGCGATGTTGGCTTGCCCGACGGGGTTGATGATGACGGATATATGGAAGCGCTGGAAACGCATTTACCGAAAGTCTTCGCCGAATTCGATCCTGATCTGGTGCTGTATCAGGCCGGTGTCGATCCGCATGTGAATGACAAGCTCGGCAGGCTGTCCTTAAGCGATGCCGGGCTGTCGATGAGAGACCGATATGTCGTTCGGCAAGCGCGCATGCGCGGCCTGCCGATCGCTTCGGCCCTTGGCGGGGGATACGGTGATGACCAACGCGAAGTTGCCGGGCGGCACGCGCAATCCATGCTGGCGATGGCGGCAGAAAATGTCGCGGTGTCACAGCCTGGCAATTGATGCTACCGAGCAACCTGCACCCCGCAGGAGAAAAACATGGCCGATTTTGAGACCGATTATCTGATCATTGGCGCCGGCGCAGTCGGTCTGGCCTTTGCGGATACCCTGCTGGACGAAGACCCCGATTGCCATATTACAATCGTCGACAAACATGCGCGGCCCGGCGGTCACTGGAACGATGCATACCCGTTCGTCGCCCTCCATCAGCCGAGTTCTACATACGGTGTGAATTCGATGGAATTGTGCCCCGACCGTGTCGATCAACATGGCCATAATGCCGGCATGTATCCGCTCGCAAAACATGCAGAGATCCTCGCCTATTACAGTAAGCTGATGAGCGAACGCATGATCCCGAGCGGCCGCGTGGCCTATCACCCGCTCACCGAATATCGCGGCAAAAACGAAGCACAGCATTCGATCAAAGGCATCCTGTCCGGTGAAGAACGCAGCGTTACAGTGCGCCGCAAGCTGGTGGACGGTACCTATTTCAAAACTTCGGTCCCATCGACGCACAAGCCCGATTTTGAAATTGCCGAGGGCACGCGTTTCACGATCCCCGGCGATCTTCCCGGGCTTTGGAAAGACACGGGCAATCTTCCGGACCATTACATCGTGATGGGCGGCGGCAAGACCGCGATGGATACCGCTGTGTGGTTATTAGAGGCCGGTGTGTCCCCTGAAAAAATCGGCTGGGTCCGCCCGCGCGACAGCTGGATGTTCAATCGCAAGCTGCTGCAACCGGCGTATCACCGCATCGAAGGACTTATCGAATTCCAAGTCGCATTGGTCGAGGCAGCAGCCGCGTCAGAAACAGGCGATGCAATGTTCGAGGAGCTGGGCAGGCGCGGCACAATGCTTAGGATTGACGAAGATGTCATACCCAAGATGTTCCATTTTGCCGTCATATCCGAAGCCGAAATCGCCATGCTGAGGACGATTAAGACTGTCTATCGTCAAGGCCGCGTCACCAAAATCGAACCCGGCAAAATGCACTTTGCCCAGCAGTCGGTGGATGTGCCCGAGAACACGCTGTTCATAGATTGCACTGCCAGCGCAGTGCCGTTTGAAGCGCGTGGTACAGTGGCCAAATTCTTTGATGGCGATACGATCACACTACAGCTCGTTCAGGCGCCTTTTGTACCTTACAGCGCAGCTCTCGGCGCGTTTCTTGAGGCCAATTTCGATGCCGATGATGAAAAGAATGCCCTGTGTCCTCCGGCACCGCTCACCGATACGACGGACACATATCCCTATGCTGTGATGGCCAATCTGATGAGCACCGCGATTCTATCAAACAATGAAAAAACCAACGCTTTCAACGCGAAAAGCCGCCTTCACCCGACCGGACCCGCGATTGCGCGGATGATGGCAGAAGGCGACCCTCGGCTGGCAGCGCTCGGCAAAATTGGTCCAAAAATTCAAAGCAATATGCCTGGCGTTATCAAACTGGGCATGGCTGCGAAGGCTATTCACGAAGGCGTGTAATTCCCTATTCACGGGAACCTCATATTTGCGCTAGTAGTATTGTTGTTATGAACCGCCGTGATGTATTGAAAACCGGGATTGTGGCAGGCGCAGCGGCATCGCTGCCCGTCACACTGGCCGCTGCCCCGCGCAAAGGCTCCGAACGCGACCGCAAGTTGTTTGCATTGGCCAAAGACCAGCTTGACCGGGCTGGTGATGTCATATGGAAAAAAGACATTGTGGGAATCGCGGATTTCGGGGTCCATTCGGCGGAAAAACGGTTTCACTTCGTCAATCTCGACCGGGAGGAAGTGCAGAGCTTTCATGTAAGCCACGGCACAGGGTCCGATCCGGAGCATGATGGCTGGCTTAACCAGTATTCCAACGTCGAAGGCTCCAATGCGACGAGCAAAGGCGCGTATATCACATGGGAATGGTATGTCGGGCGCTACGGCACATCGGTTCGGCTTGGCGGGCTGGATTCTACCAATGATGCTGCCCTGCGCCGCTATATCGTCATGCACCGCGCCAAATATGCAGAGCCTGACCATATAGATCGCTGGGGCCGACTTGGCCGATCAAACGGATGCTTTGCGCTGGGCGAAGAGCAATTCCGGATTGCACTGCTTAATCTTTCAGGCGGGCGTTTGCTTTATGCAGACAGCCTTGGCTGGTCGGACGGATCGCTGACTACGCTTCAGCCAGAAGATCCAAGCGCGATACAAAGGTATGCGCCCGGAACCTTTTGAGAAAGCTGTTTCTGATCTGCGCGGCTTGGACGCTTAGCCTCCGACCCGCGGATCATCCTCGATCACGATAATTTCATCATCGATCACATTGCTGCGATTGCCTTCACGCGGTTTATCAAGGCTGGCCAGAACCGGCGCATCTCGGTCATAAATATCAGCGAAGGTCTGCATCTCGCCATTGATGTCGGACGCCATCGTGAAATAGGTGATGTAGGCGGGCAATTTATCCTCGATCATCACCTTGGTGTATTCACCAGATGTCGCGATCTCGACCGCCTCTTCCTTGCTCGCACCCTTGCCCAGAATCGCCATCGTAATCGCGAGCTCAAGGGCGCGCTCGGTACGGATGCAGCCGTGGCTCAGCGCGCGATTGGCATTACCAAATAGACCGCGCGAGGGCGTGTCATGGAAGAAAATCGCATGCGGGTTCGGCATTTCGAGCTTCATCCGGCCCAGCGAGTTGGTCGGCCCGGGCTGCTGGACGACTGTGATCCAGCCATTCGAACCTCTTGTCGCTTTGTATCCCTTTGCTTTCGCCCAAGCGGGATTGCTCAGCACGCGCTCGCCCAGCCCTTCGCCCTTTACGATGCTTTGGGGCACTGTCCATGTCGGGTTGAACACAATGCCAGATACCATTTCGGCAAGCTGCGGTGTCGCGGTGCGCCCTGGCTTTCCGACGATCGTTTTGTAGGTCGAAATAATCCGGTCACCAACAGTCAGCCGCAACTGATACTCGGGGACATTGGTGATCAGATACTTCTTGCCCAGATCACGCGAGAGCCACCGCCAGCGATCCATATTCGCGCGGATCAGCTTGCGTTTCTTCGACTCGCTCTCGGGCGTATTTGCAAGCGCATCCTTAAGCCGTGCATAATCCGGGTGCGTTGGATTAAGATCAGCCAGGGTGCCGGAAACGTCACCGCTCTCAAGCGCTTTGCTCAACAGATCGCCGGTGCGCAAAGTGTCGCGGTCAGGATCGACCACAAACCATTGTTCGCGCGCGCCCATGGGCGTGCGGCCATCGCGCAAATCCTCGACCAGCCAGACGAAATTCTTGGACGCGATTTCGCTCAGCTCTTCAGATGGCCCCGCGCGCATCGAAACTTTCAGCGCCTGCAGGTCATAATCCCTCGGATCGAGCCCCTCAGCGGCTATGTTTTCAATGACGCCAATCAGGCTTTGGACAGCGTCAAGGCTCCATTCCTGAACCAATGGCCCCGGAGGCGCCAGGTCACCCTGCACCACTTCACCGGAAACCATTTGCGGGAATGCTTCTTCGAAACTGGAATCTGCTGCTACCGGCGAGGCCTCTGCTGCGTCGGCCGCTTGATCCTGCGCCATTGCGCCGCTCGAAACCAATGAGGCAGCCGCAATGCCGCTTGCCAATTTGCCGGTCACTTTGATCATGACGTTACTTCTGTCCCTAAAACGCCGCACGTCGCGGCCGAGTACCTACGCGGTAACTATATCCCTGCTTGCACGCCTCTATCAACCAAGATTGCTATATCAGGCATGAATATCCGTTAAAAAGCTGGCTAAACGCGGCCAGAGCGTGACCTGATCGGCCCTTAGGCGTAAAGGGCATCCGATATGTCTGCATCTTCTTCACCGGGAATAGACCGGCTGTTGCCATTTTTCGCCGCGGCCGCAGGCGTCGGCTTTCTGTCGATGATGGATGCGTTTATGAAAGATGCGGCGCTGGCAGCCGGGACATACACCGCAACCGTTTTACGCTCTTTATTCGGAGCCGCGATCATCGCGCCGTTTTTCCTGTGGCAGCGCAAAGGCTGGCCGGGGCGCGACGTGATGAAATTGCATATCGAGCGCGGCATTATCTCGGCATTTATGGCGCTCAGTTTTTTCTATGCTCTGACAAAACTGCCGCTGGCAGAGGCGATCGCGATCAGTTTTATCGCGCCGCTGATCGCCCTATATTTTGCACGGGCGCTTCTGGGTGAGGAAATCCAGCAAAAAGCCATTCTGGCGAGCCTGCTGGGCTTTTTGGGCACACTGGTGATAGTCGGCGGCAAACTGGGCCGCAGCGAGATGTCGGATGATGTGCTTCTTGGTCTTGGCGCGCTGGCTTTTTCTGCCATCCTCTATGCGTATAATTTTGTGGTCATCCGGCGACAAAGCCAGGTCGCAGGGCCGGTAGAGGTCGCAACCTTCCATAGTGGTATTGGCGGACTGGTCCTGCTGCTGCTCGCTCCATTTTTCGCCGTGGCCCCTCCCGCAGCGGCGCTTTGGTCGATCGCAGCCGCAGGAGCCTTGACGGTGGCAGGGGCCATGGCAATCGCGTGGGCCTATGCCCGCGCCGAGGCACAGGCGCTGGTACCGATTGAATATACAGGATTTTTATGGGCGAGCGTGCTGGGCTGGGCGTTCTTCAGAGAGCCGGTTACTCTGCCCACAATTGCAGGGACGGCGTTGATCGTAACGGGTTGCTGGATTGCCACGCGTAAGCCGCGCGAAAACGTTGCCGCTACGGCCCTGTAATCCTTTGCCAGAAACCGACCTGTTTACAGGGGCAAACCCTTGACGAGAGGCACTCAAACTAGCAGGTGCTGCTGACAGAATTATCGTTCCGGGACGCTTCGCGATTCCGGAACTCAACTCCCGCACCAGCCTCTACTGGACCGGGACAGCCAAAGGATGGGATATCCCGATGACAGCTATCGGCAAAGACACGCTCAAAGTCCGCTCGACACTTTCAGTGGGCGGCACCGATTACGCCTATTATTCGCTCGCCAAGGCGGCAGAGCAGTTGGGCGATATATCGAGACTTCCGAATTCGATGAAAGTGCTGCTGGAAAACATGCTGCGCTTTGAAGATGAAGGCTTCACTGTCGGCAAAGAACACGCGCAGGCGATTGTCGATTGGCAGAAAAACCCCGTTACCGGAAACGAGATCCAGTATCGCCCGGCCCGCGTGCTGTTGCAGGATTTCACCGGCGTTCCATGCGTTGTCGATCTCGCCGCGATGCGCGATGCGATCAAGAAGCTCGGCGGTGACACCGCCAAAATCAACCCGCAGGTTCCGGTAAACCTTGTGATTGATCACTCTGTGATGGTCGACGAATTCGGCCATCCCAAAGCGATGGAAGCGAACATGGCGCTCGAATATGAGCGCAATGCAGAGCGTTATGACTTCCTGAAATGGGGATCGAAGAGCTTTGAGAATTTCTCCGCTGTCCCTCCGGGCACTGGCATCTGCCACCAGGTGAACCTCGAGCATATTGCGCAGGGCATCTGGTCCAGCAAAGATCCCAATGGCGAAATGGTCGCCTATCCCGACACCTGCGTCGGCACGGATAGCCACACCACCATGATCAATGGCCTTGGCGTTCTGGGCTGGGGCGTTGGCGGAATCGAAGCCGAAGCCGCGATGCTTGGTCAACCGATCTCGATGCTGATTCCAGAAGTCGTGGGCTTCAAACTGACCGGTGCGATGGCCGAGGGCGTCACTGCGACTGACCTTGTTCTGACATGCGTACAGATGCTGCGCGAAGTCGGCGTTGTGGGCCGCTTTGTCGAATTTTACGGACCTGGCGTTGCCAACCTGACCCTCGCCGACCGCGCAACCATCGCCAACATGGCTCCGGAATACGGCGCGACCTGTGGTTTCTTTGGCATTGATGACAAGACCATTGATTACATGCGCCTAACCGGCCGCACCGAAGAAAACATCGCGCTGGTCGAAGCCTATGCCAAAGAGCAAGGCATGTGGTTTGATCCGGAGCACGAGCCCGTGTTTTCAAACACACTCGAGCTAGACATGACTGCCGTTGTCCCAAGCCTTGCCGGACCAAAACGCCCGCAAGACCGCGTAATTCTTCCCGAAGTGGACGAATTGTTTAACAACGACCTCGCCAGGATTTACAAGAAAGCCGCCCCTGTGCGCACCGCAGTCGAAGGCAAAGACCACGACATTGGTGATGGTGATGTTGTGATCGCTGCGATCACCAGCTGTACCAACACATCGAACCCCGACGTGCTGATCGCCGCCGGACTGGTGGCCAAAAAAGCTAATGAGCGCGGCATGAAGCCAAAGCCATGGGTAAAGACGTCGCTGGCACCGGGATCGCAGGTTGTGACCGACTATCTGGTTAAATCGGGTCTGCAATCGGACCTGGATGCGCTTGGCTTTGATCTTGTTGGTTACGGCTGCACAACCTGTATCGGCAATTCGGGTCCGCTTGCACCGCCGATCAGCGCGGCCATCAACGGCAATGATATCGTCGCCGCCTCTGTCCTGTCCGGCAACCGCAATTTCGAAGGCCGCGTAAGTCAGGATGTGCGGGCAAACTTCCTCGCATCACCACCGCTGGTCGTGGCCTATGCTTTGCTGGGAACTGTCACAAAAGACATCACCACCACCCCGCTTGGTCAGGATCAGGATGGCAATGATGTCATGCTTGCCGATCTGTGGCCGACCAACGCAGAAATCGCGGAAAACCGGGCTGCCAATATCGATCGTTCGATGTTTGTTGACCGGTATGCCAACGTCTATGATGGCGATGAGCATTGGCAGGCGATCACGGTTGAGCCGTCGGACACGTATCAATGGCGCGCGGGCTCGACCTATGTCGCCAACCCGCCCTACTTTGACGGGATGGACATGACGCCTGCGCCGATCGAAGACATCAAAGGCGCAAAACCACTCGCAATTCTGGGCGACTCGGTCACAACCGACCACATCTCGCCTGCTGGTGCGATCAAGGAAGACAGCCCCGCAGGTGAATACCTGAAGGGCAATCAGGTACCGAAAAAGGACTTCAACTCCTACGGCTCGCGCCGCGGCAACCATGATGTCATGATGCGCGGCACCTTTGCCAATATCCGTATCAAGAACGAAATGGTCCCCGGCGTCGAAGGCGGCGAGACCACGTATAACGGCGAGCAGATGCCGATCTATGATGCGGCTATGAAGCATAAAGCCGATGGCACCCCGTTGATCGTGGTCGGCGGCAAGGAATACGGCACGGGATCAAGCCGTGACTGGGCCGCGAAGGGCACAATCCTGCTCGGCGTGCGCGCGGTTATTGTTGAGAGTTTCGAACGCATTCACCGCTCCAATCTCGTCGGTATGGGTGTGCTGCCCGTCCAGTTCAAAGGCGGCGATACACGCGAAACCTTGGGCCTGACATCGGATGATACATTCTCGATCAAAGGGCTCGGTGAATTGAATCCGGGTCAGGACATCGAAATCGAAGTCACCCGGCCTGATGGCACCACCTTCAGCTTCACCGCGCTTTGCCGCATCGATACCGCAAACGAGATGGAATATTACCGCAATGGCGGGATCCTTCATTACGTCTTGCGCAAATTGGCGGCATAAGGACCGCGATGAACCGCTTTCGCTTCTCTCTTACCACTGTCTTGGTTTTCGGGCTGTGCGCCTGCGCGCCAAGCAGTGCGGGAGACGATAAAAGCGGCGAAAGCACGCCAAGCGTACCGCCCGGTTTTGAACTGGCAGCAGCCAAGACGGCTACTGCAGATCGGCGTGGAAACGACGCCGGAATCCCGCGTGATTTCACAAATGACCGGTCACAGGTCGTTGATCTATCGGTTGAAGAACTTGCGGCTTTGTCGGCGTCAGATGATATCTGGTTGATCGATGTGCGCACCGATGAAGAGGTAGCGAATGGCATGGTGGCTGGGGCCACGCATATCCCGCTTGCCGCGTTTTCGCCCGGTCCAGACCTGATTGATCAGGCCAAGGGCCGTGAAATCGTTCTCTATTGCCGATCGGGACGTCGTTCAGCGATCGCCGCCAAAAACCTTTCTGGATACCTTGGTGAACCCGTGAAGCATCTGACCGGCGGCTTTAACGCTTGGAAGGAAGCGGATCGGGATACTCAATAACGCAGCACCGCTGCGCTTCATATCGGCCGATCAAACAGCGAAATCGGGACTAACAAATAACGATATAAAAAGGGCGGCTCCGCGAGATGCGAGGCCGCCCTTTTCTATTGGTTATGGACGAGGTCGTTAGACGCTCTTTTTCACTTTGAACTTGCGGCGTCCCAAGATCGCTGCGGCCGCAAGCCCGAACAGAGCCATCATCGGCGGTGCCGGTACTTCTGTTCCGCTGGTGGTCGCGCCAGATGTCGAGCCGCTTGAAGAGCTGGAGCTTGAAGACGAAGACGAAGACGAACTGCTGCTGCCCGATGAGCCGCTGCTGCCAGATGAGCTCGATGAGGACGAACTGGACGACGAAGTCGAAGAACTCGTGCTGCTAGTCATATCGCCTGAGGTGCCGCCACTGGTTGCACCGCCCGAAGAAGAACCGGAGCTGGAGCTCGACGACGAACTGCTCGACGAAGATGAACCACCGGTCGAAGTTGCACCGCCAGAAGTGTTACCGCCGCTTGTTCCACCGCTTGATGAACTGCTCGAGGATGAGCTGGAGCTGGAGCTGGACGAGGAGCCGCTCGAAGATCCACCAGTCGATGTCACACCGCCAGAAGTATTACCGCCGGACGTGTTGCCTCCTGAAGTGTTCCCGCCTGAGGTATTCCCGCCTGAGGTATTCCCGCCTGACGTGTTGCCACCCGAGGAGCTCGATGACGAGCTGGAGGATGAAGACGAAGACGAGCTGGAGCTAGAGCTGCTGGAGCTCGAAACATTGCCAGAAGAGCTGCTCACATTTCCGGATGAGCTGGATACGTTACCGGAAGAACTTGAAACATTGCCGGATGAGCTGGACACGCCGCCGGTGCTCGAAGACACGGTACCCGTGCTCGAAGACACAGTGCCAGTGCTCGACGACACAGTGCCAGTGCTCGAAGACACAGTGCCAGTCGAGCTGGATACGTCACCCGAAGTCGTCGAGGTCGTGCTTGAGATACCGCCGGAGCTGGACGAAACCTGACCAGTCGAGCTGGAAACATCGCCAGTCGATGTCGAAGTCGAAACCTGACCAGTCGAAGAACTGATCGTGCCAGTCGACGATGTTGTCGATGTTGAATTATCAATGTCGATGATAATGCCGCCGCTCGACGAGCCCGGGTCTCCGCTTGATGTCGACCCTCCGGTTGTTGTTGTGCTTACAACAGAAACATCACCCGAAGACGAACCGCCTCCGCCAAAGAAGCCCCCGAAGAAGCCGCCGCCGCCGCCAAAGCCGCCACCAAAGCCGCCGCCGCCGCCGATAATGATCGGGGCGCCGCCACCGCCGCCGCCGCCTGTGATTGGCGGAAGCGGAGGAAGGGGAGCAGGTGCATAGGCGACCCGCTGAATTGGTGGGCATTCATTTGCGTCAATATAAGCGCGCGTTGCACCAGCCGGAAGCGGCGCAGAGCCAGCAACCGTTTGAGCGCCCGAACCTACGCCTGGACCTGCACCGATGGGCTGACACTCGATCGTGCGCTCCACAATACGGCGACGGCGCTGTTCTGGGCGCGGCAATTCGCGAGCGCGCGTTTTGATGTAGCGCGGCCCGTCCACATATTGCGGCCCCTTGATGTAGCGCGGCTCCGCAATAGGAACACCTTTCCGGCTCTCTTCGACCAACTCGCCGTCGAGGTTCGTGGTGTATTGCGGCTCGTCGGTGTTGAGCGGCTCGGCCACGCGCACTGCGCCACCCTGGATAAGGGCGACACCGGCGACAGCGGCGGAGAGCTTTGCAGCAGCCAATTTGAGCGACATAAGTTCAGACCTTGCTTTCTGATGGTGTTGGAATGCGGCCCACCCGCACCTCCACCAATTCCAAGCCTGTCATGCGGGAGGAAAGCCGGTCGCCGCAATGCGGTTAACCATGAATTAGGGCCGTTAACGCGGCTAAGGCGCCCCAAACGGGCGGATTTCACCCCCGCTGTCCCGTTTTGATACCGATTAAACAGCCTAAGTTAGCCAAATCGTTATCCTTAAACCGGAAAACGCCTGATCAGCGCCGCGTGCGAATCTAGCCTTCAGCCCTGTTCCTGGTCACCAAACAGCCCGTCTTGAGCTGGTGGCTTGACCCTTGGAGGGGCCATTTCAAGATGCTCCCAACCGGCATCATTCAACACACGTCCGCGCGCGGTGCGCGCCAACAATCCCAGTTGAATCAGGTAGGGTTCAACCACATCCTCAACCGTATCGCGCGGTTCAGCCAAGCCCGCCGCCAACGTCTCAACCCCGACCGGACCCCCTTTGTAAGTGGTTGCGATCATTGCAAGATACCGGCGGTCCATCGCATCCAGACCAAGCCGGTCAATCTCCAGACGAGTCAAGGCATCATCCGCACCTGCGCGCGTGACGGTGCCTTCGCCAGCCACATGCGCAAAATCGCGCACGCGCCGCAGCAAACGCCCCGCCACTCGCGGGGTCCCGCGCGCACGGCGGGCGATCTCACGCGCTCCGCTGGCTTCGATTTCCAAGCCCAGCAGCTTTGCGCCGCGGGTTACGACCTGATCCAGCTCATCATGGGTGTAGAATTGCAATCGCACCGGAATGCCAAACCGGTCGCGCAGCGGCGTGGTGAGCAAGCCCTGACGGGTTGTCGCCCCGATCAGAGTGAACGGCGGAAGATCAATTCGCACGCTGCGCGCAGAAGGCCCCTCGCCGATGATAATGTCGAGCGCGCGGTCCTCCATCGCAGGATAGAGCACTTCCTCGACCACCGGATTGAGCCGGTGGATCTCGTCAATAAACAGCACATCATGCGGCTCAAGATTGGTCAGCAGTGCGGCAAGATCGCCCGCTTTGGCAATCACCGGCCCCGAGGTAGCGCGAAAACCCACGCCCAGCTCATTCGCGACAATCTGTGCCAGCGTGGTCTTACCCAGCCCTGGCGGTCCGAAGAACAGCGTATGGTCCATCGCCTCACCGCGCGATTTGGCGCTTTCGATGAAGACGCGCAAATTATCCCGCGCGCCTTCCTGACCGATAAATTCGGCAAGGCTCTTGGGCCGCAAAGCCTGATCGGGATCGCCGATTTGCCGGTCGGGCGAGTGGATGGGATCGATTTCGGACATCAGAACGGATTAAGCGTATAGCCCTGCTGCTGCAATTCGGCGTGGACGGTCATCGCGGAAAGATCCATATCGACCCCGTCGATCAGATGCTCTCGTTTGACCTGATAGACCGATGCGCTCTGGCCGCAGATGACGAACAGCACGCCCTTTTCAAGCATTTCGCTGACCATCGCGGCCGATGCGTTCGGGCCCATCTCGCGTGCACCCCGAGCTTTGTCCGTGATCAAATCGAGCACTGCCGTGCCGTGGACCACAACAACAATGCGGATATCCTCCGCATCTACCCCGGCGGCAACGTGCATGTTGATGAACCGCGCCGCGCTTTCAAATCCGCGATTGCGCGCGCCGTCATCGGCCTTCTTGGCAACGTCGAATGCAACCGCGAATTCAGTTCCGTCGGGAAACGACTCCACCCCCTCGACAGGCGCATGTGGGCCGAATTCTTCGAAGACCGGGCCGGTTTTGAAAGCCGACATATCGGCCTGTTGCGCAGCAAGGGGCGCGGCGCAAACGCTGATCATGGCGAGGATGAACTTCATTGTTTTCATTTGTCACCTAACTGCCGGGTGAGACCTTTTTCGAGAGTCCGAGTAAAAACGCAAACACGCCAATACCTGCGAATTGCAGCACCGGTATGATAAAAAACACCAGACCTCCCTGAGCATCCGGTCTGCCGATGTAGAACGTATCGATATAACCCCAGAGGCCGAATAGCGCCGCGATCGCGGCGGCAAGAGTCCATGCAGTTTGAGTGGAATCCATAAACGACGCCAGCCCGACAGGAGCAATGGCGACAATCAGGAACGGGATGGCCAGTGCAAACCAGCCGATGCTGTCCGGATCACCCTGATTGGTCATAATAGCTGCCACTATCGCGGCGTAGATAGCGGTCACGATTGCTGCCGATCTGTTCTTTATCATCCAGCCGCCCTTTTCAGCGCCACGCGGATCAAGTCGCCCTCTTTCGCTCCCTCGCCCAATTCCGCCTGCGCCCGCGCGACGGCCTGCGCCGCGACCGCTGGTTTAAAGCCGAGATTTTCGAGCGCGCTCAACGCGTCCGCACTGGCGCTGCCTTTGGGCAATGCGGCACCTGCCACACCAGAAATACCGCCGCCGGGTAATGCGCCGGCTTTGTCCTTAAGCTCATTAACGATCCGGCTTGCGAGCTTCGGCCCGACGCCATTCGCGCGCGCCACCGTCGCCGCATCGCCGCCTGCACAGGCATCGCGGACTTCGCCAATGGAAAGCGCCGACAGGATCGCAAGCGCCACTTTGCTGCCCACACCCTGAACCGTAGTCAGCAACCGGAACCAATCCCGCTCCGCGCTTTCGGCAAAACCGAGCAGCCGCATATCGTTTTCGGACACCTGAAGATCGGTGTGAACCGTACAGCCTTCGCCAACCTCGCCGAGGGCGGCGAGCGTTTTGGTCGAGCAATGGACCAGATAGCCCACGCCTTGAACATCGACGATTGCCCAGTCCTCGCCCGTCTCATCCAGCCGCCCTGATAGCTTTGCGATCATTCTTGGTGTCTCTTGGCCACGCTAAAATACATAATTTGTTCTGGCGCATACGAACCCGCAGCGCCAGACATTATGGACACCGGCCCACAGTTGCGACATGAGAGCGGCATGAGTGTGAATACCTTCGGGCGCGTCTTGCGCTTTACAACATGGGGCGAAAGCCACGGTCCCGGTCTTGGCGCGGTTCTGGATGGCTGTCCACCGGGATTGCCGCTGCGTGAAAGCGACATTCAACCCTTTATGGATGCACGCAAGCCGGGCCAGAGCAAGTACACAACGCAGCGTAAAGAGGCAGATGCCGTGCGCATCATGTCCGGCGTGTTCGACAATGCAGACGGCCAGCAGGTGACAACCGGCACCCCAATTCATCTGATGATCGAAAACACCGATCAACGTTCAAAAGACTATTCTGAAATCGCGCAAAGCTATCGCCCGGGACATGCCGATTATGTCTATGATGCGAAATACGGCATTCGCGATTATCGCGGAGGTGGCCGTTCCAGTGCACGCGAAACGGCAGCGCGCGTTGCCGCGGGCGCAGTCGCGCGGCTGATTATTCCAGAGGTTGAGATCACGGCGTTTGTCTGCGAGCTCGGCGGCGACCGAATTGATCCGGCCGCCACCGACTTTAAAGAGATTGGCAACAATCCGTTCTTTTGTCCTGATCCCGCGGCGGCAAAACGTTGGGAAGAACTGGTCGATAATGCCCGCAAAGACGGATCATCACTGGGCGCAGTGGTAGAATGCGTGGCGACAGGCGTTCCGGCGGGCTGGGGCGCGCCCGTCTATGGCAAGCTTGACAGCGATCTTGCCGCCGCCATGATGACAATCAACGCGACCAAAGGCGTGGAAATCGGCGCGGGCTTTGAAGCCGCGCGACTGACCGGCGAACAAAACGCCGATCCGATGTCACCCGGCCCCGATGGCAAACCTGTCTATGCCAGCAACCATGCCGGCGGCACAGCCGGCGGAATTTCAACCGGGCAACCAGTTGTTTGCCGGGTCGCATTCAAGCCCACCAGCTCGATCCTCACTCCGGTTGATTCGATCAATTCGGCAGGCGAGGCAACGCAGGTTCGCACGAAAGGCCGCCATGATCCTTGCGTAGGCATTCGCGGCACGCCGGTGGTCGAAGCGATGATGGCATTGGTGCTCGCCGATCAAAAAATGCTCCACCGGGCACAGTGCGGTTAGTGCAGTTAAAATCTCCGCGCTGCTACAGGCTCGCCAGCTTACACGTTTTTACTTAGACCATGAAACCAAAGGCTATTTTGATGTTCTTGCCGGGTGACAAACCGTTCAGGTATTCGTAAGGCTGTGGCGGGATCAGTAACTTTTGGAGAATTCGTATGAAAAGACTGCTGGCCCTTGCCTCATTCACCGTGATCGTGGCAACCGCTGCCAATGCGCACGACGTTTTGCACGGATCGCATGACGATCACGACCACGGCAAACAATGCGGACACGCCGCACTCGAACACGCCGGCCATGTCGATTATCTGCATGGCAGCCACTTGCATCACTCACATGATGGGCATGTTGACGAACACACCCTTCCGGTAAGCTCGAGCAATCCCAATGCTGAAGAGCTGGTCAAATCTGTCGGAGGCGAAGATCATATGCACGGCCACGAAGGCGAAGAGCATGATGTGGTTCAGCACGGCGCTCATTTCGATTACGTTCACGATGGCCGGTTGCACCATTTGCACGGCGATCACACCGATGATCATGGTTCTGTGAATGTTATGCAAAACACCTAATTTCTTGCCGCCAGGCCGCGCTTCACCGGCTCTGGCGGCAATTTTCACAAGCTCCGACAAACGGTGATTGCTTCGAGCCTCGCGGGTTGATAGCTAGGTAATTCGATCAACCTCCCCAGTTGAAACCCACAGGTATTACCATCCAATCACTATCCACTGACCAGCCCGGCAAGTGCTCCCAACTTTCGGGCGGCACCGGCGAAGATCACGTTTCGCACGCCGATTCACGAGAAAGCGGCATTGCCATCAATCCGCGCGCTCTGGCACGCGAACTGGCGGCATTTCGCACGCCGCGCACCTCGCGCAGCATATGGGAGGTCGCGTCAACTTTTGTGCCGTTCGCGGTCCTGATCGGCGTGATGCTGTTTGCGCTGCAGGCGGGATATTACAGCGCGCTGGCGCTCACCCCTTTTGCAGGGATGCTGCTGCTGCGGCTGTTTATTATTCAGCATGACTGCGGGCATGGATCATTCTTCAAAAGCAAGAAAGTGAACACCTGGCTGGGCCGTTCCATCGGGGTTCTGACACTAACCCCCTATGATTGCTGGCGGCGCAGCCATGAATTGCACCATGCCAGCACCGGTAATCTGGACGCGCGAGGATATGGCGATGTCGATACGCTGACCGTGCGCGAATACCGCTCAAAAGGCCGCTGGGGCCGGTTCAGCTATCGCCTGTATCGTCATCCGATCGTGCTGATGGGACTTGGCCCGGCATACCTTTTTTTGGTGCGGCATCGCCTGCCTATCGGGTTAATGAAGGCCGGCTGGCTTTATTGGATCAGCGCGCTGGGCACCAATGCAGTCACCGCGGCGGTCCTCATCGCGCTCGGCCTGATATTCGGGGCTTTTGTGACCACAATGGTGTTTTTGCCGGTGCTGCTAACGGCGGCTTCGGTGGGTGTGTGGCTGTTCTATGTCCAGCATCAGTTTGAAGACACGCATTGGGATAACCGTGAAGATTGGGACTATCACGCATCGGCCATTGGCAGCAGTTCATACCTGCACCTGCCCGCTGTGATGAACTGGTTCACGGGCAATATTTCGATCCACCATGTCCACCATCTGGTCAGCCGCATTCCGTTTTACCGGCTACCCGCCGCCCTAAAAGCGCATCCCGAACTGATGGAGGTCAATCGGGTTTCAGCCCGTGAGGCGGTAAGCACGATGTGGCTTACGCTGTGGGATGAAGATCGCCGCAAACTGATCAGTTTCCGCGAAGCATCGCGGCTTCCGGCCTAATCTGCCGCTAACCCGAAAAAACGTTTCACCGTGTTCGGGAACGATTTCAAATCGTTCCCGTTTTTGTGATTGAAAATTCCGATCTTCGCAATCGCACAAATCGTCTTTTGTGCGATGCAGCAATCGCTATGTGAGCTGCAACAGAGATTTCAATCCAACAACATTTTAGAACAAGGGAAATTACAATGGGTATTATCGGTTCAACCGTTCAACCGTTCACCGCCACGGCATTTCAGGCCGGCAAAGATTTTTTCGACGTCACTGAAAAAGACATCGAAGGTAAATGGACCGTATTCTTCTTTTATCCGGCCGATTGGACCTTTGTTTGCCCGACCGAGCTTGAAGACATGGGTGAAAAGTACTCTGTCCTTCAGGACATGGGTGTCGAAGTATACGGCGTCAGCACCGACACGCATTTCAGCCACAAGGCATGGCACGACAGCTCCGAGAAAATCGGCAAGCTGAGCTTCCCGTTCCTGGGTGACCAAATGCACAAATTGTCGAACCAGTTTGGCGTCCTGCGCGAAGGCGTAGGTCTGGCCGACCGTGCGACGTTTGTGGTCGATCCCGATGGCGTTATCCAGATCATGGAAATCACTTGCGAAGGCGTTGGCCGCAATGCCAACGAACTGACCCGCAAAATCAAGGCCGCACAATATGTCCGCGCCAATCCAGGTCAGGTTTGCCCCGCAGCGTGGGAAGAAGGCAGCGACACACTCGCACCTTCGCTCGACCTCGTCGGCAAAATCTAAGCCTTACTTTTACAACCTTCGCCGCGCGGGCTTCTCCCCCCTCCCTGCCCGCGCGGTTTAACACCCGAACCCTCCCCCAATTTGGGTTCAGGTCGCAAAAAGGGTCCGGCTCGCGCACGCTATCCCCCTCCCAAGCATGCAGCGAACCGGACCCGATTGCCCTTTATAAACGGCAATAGCGGGGACCGAAATTCAAGCAGACTTTCGCCAAAGGAAACACCATGCTCGACGCCAATATGCAGACCCAGCTCAAACAATATCTCGCCAATCTGCGCGAGCCGATCGAGCTTGTCGCATCGCTGGACGATAGTGAAAAATCGCAGCAAACCCGCGCGCTTCTTGCTGAAATCGCCGAGCTGCATGATGATGTTTCCGCACAGTTTGACGGCACACATGATCGCAAGCCGAGCTTCATCATTCGCCGCGCTTCCGATGCAAACAAGTGGGTGCGGTTTGCCGGTCTGCCGATGGGACACGAATTCACGTCTTTGGTGCTGGCTCTGCTTTGGGCAGGTGGTCACCCGCCAAAAGTAGACGCCGATCTGATTGAGCAGGTTCGCGCTCTCGAGGGCGATTTCGAATTCGAAATGTTCTTCTCGCTCAGCTGTCACAATTGCCCGGACGTGGTGCAGGCTCTTACGCTGATGGCATTCGAAAATCCGCGTATCACCGCGACTCTTATCGAAGGCGGCACTTTCCAGGACGAAGTTGAAGATCGCGGCGTGCTCGCGGTTCCTGCTACTTTCCTGAATGGCGAAAGCTTTTACAACGGCAAGATGGAACTGGCGGAAATCCTGTCCAAATTGGACAGCGGCGCAGATGCCAAGGCTGCCGAGAAACTGTCTGCTAAAGACCCCTTCGAGGTTTTGATTATTGGCGGCGGACCAGCCGGTTCAGCATCCGCAGTCTATACCGCCCGCAAAGGCTTCCGTACCGGAATCGCCGCAGAACGCTTTGGCGGCCAGTTGCAGGATACTCTGGGAATCGAGAATTTGCCCGGCACCAGCTACACCGAAGGCCCCAAACTTTCCGATAATCTGAAAGCCCAGGTGCGCGAGAACGAAATTGATCTGATGGATCTTGCCCTCGCGACGCAGCTAAAACCGGCAGGCCAGCCGGGCGGAATGCATGAAGTCACCTTTGCCAATGGCGCGGTGTTAAAAGCCCGCTCGCTCATCCTGTCGACCGGTGCCCGCTGGCGCAATCTCGGGGTTCCGGGCGAAGCAGAATACCGCAACAAAGGCGTTGCCTATTGCCCGCACTGCGACGGGCCGTTGTTCAAAGGCAAACGGATTGCAGTCATCGGTGGCGGAAATTCCGGCGTCGAAGCAGCAATCGATCTGGCAAAGATCGTTGGTCACGTGACGCTGGTGGAGTTTGATACCAAACTGCGCGCAGACGAAGTTTTGCAGCGCAAATTGCGCTCGCTCTCAAACGTAGAAATCATCACCAATGGTCAAACAACCGAGATTACAGGTGATGGATCACGCACCAATGGTCTGATCGTAAAAGACCGCGAGAGCGGCACAGAACAGACCATCGAACTTGAAGGTGTGTTCATCCAGATCGGCCTTGTACCGAACACAGAATGGTTGAAAGAAACCGGTTTGGAACTGTCCAAATATGGAGAGATCATCATTGATCAGCACGGCGCAACCAATCTGCCCGGCATTTACGCCGCTGGCGATGCGACCACTGTGCCGGACAAACAAATCGTCGTTGCTATGGGCGAAGGCGCAAAAGCCGGCCTTGGTGCATTCGATTATCTCATCCGCAATGAGCCGGTCGAGGACATCGCTCAGGCAGCGTGATCGCAAAAGCCAATCAATCAGAGCGCATTAATCGATTGGACTGATCAGAGCGCGTCCACCATACTCTTGCCATCACGCTCGGATAGACCGAGTCTTATGTGCGAGAGGAGAAACAAATGGACGCGAAAACTGGAGATATGAGCGGCGGATGCCCGTTTCACGGCGATGGAGGTATGCGCACTCTATTGGGCCGTACCAACCGGGACTGGTGGCCCGAGGCAACACAACTCGACATCCTGACCGAGGAAGGCAAAAGCGCCAATCCGTACGGCGAAGATTTCGATTATGCCGAGGCTTTCAACGCGGTCGATTACGCAGCTTTGAAAGCTGACTTGACTGCTTTGATGACCGATAGCCAGGATTGGTGGCCGGCCGATTACGGTCATTACGGACCATTTTTCATCCGCATGGCATGGCACGCAGCCGGCACCTATCGCACAGGCGATGGCCGCGGCGGTGCAGGCACAGGTCAGCAACGCTTCGCGCCTCTGAACAGCTGGCCGGATAACGGCAACCTCGACAAAGCGCGCCGTTTGCTGTGGCCGATCAAACAGAAATATGGCCGCAACATCAGCTGGGCCGATCTCTTCATCCTCACCGGCAACGTCGCAATCGAAAGCATGGGCGGTCCCGTCTTTGGTTTTGGTGGCGGTCGTAAAGACGTGTTCGAACCGGAAAGCGTATATTGGGGCACGGAAGAGCAGTGGGTGAACGAAGGTGTCGCCACGCGCATCCAGCCAACCGAAGGCCGGGCTCTCGAAAACCCGCTTGCCGCGATCCAGATGGGACTGATCTACGTCAACCCTGAAGGCCCGCAAGGCGATCCGCATGACGCCGAAGGCATGGCCCGCGATATGCGTCAAACCTTTGCCAATATGGCGATGAATGACGAAGAAACCGTCGCGCTGACCGCTGGCGGTCACGCCTTTGGCAAAGCGCACGGCGCGCAGCCATCAGAAACCTTCAGCGGTGCCCCTGAAAGCGAGATGCTGGAACAACAAGGTTTCGGCTGGCTGACCGATGATGAGGAAATCGGAAAAGGCCACATCACCACCTCTGGCATCGAAGGCGCTTGGACACCAAACCCGACACAATGGGGCGGCGACTATTTCCGTTTGCTGTTCAAATACGAATACGAGCTTGTCCAAAGCCCCGCCGGTGCGAACCAGTGGCAACCGATCAACCCGGACCCCGAAGACATGGCGCCCGATGCGCGTGATCCTTCGAAAAAGGTTCCGACGATGATGACCACTGCCGATATGGCGCTCAAACGTGATCCAGAATATCGCAAGATTTCAGAGCGTTTCCGCGATGACCAGTCTGCTCTGGATGATGCGTTTGCGCGCGCATGGTTCAAATTGTGCCACCGCGATATGGGGCCAAAGGTCCGTTATCTCGGCCCGGAAGTTCCTGCGGAAGATTTGATTTGGCAGGACCCGGTTCCAGCGGGAACACAGGTCTCCGATGCCGACGTCAAAGCTTTCAAATCTGCTGTTCTTGGCAGCGGTCTCACTGTGTCCGAGCTGGTAAAGGCGGCGTGGGCTTCGGCCTCGACCTACCGCAATTCGGACCATCGCGGCGGTGCCAATGGCGGGTACATCCGGTTTGATGCAATGAAGAATTGGGCCGCCAACGACAGCGAGGAACTGGACAAGGTGCTTGGCAAGCTCGATGAGCTGCGCGGGAGCATTTCGATGGCCGATGCGGTTGTGTTGGGCGGTGCGGCTGCGGTTGAAAAGGCAGCCAAAGACGCAGGCTACGATGTGACCGTTGACGTCACGACGGGCCGCGGCGATGCCACCGAGGACCAGTTCGATGCCGAAAGCTTTGAGCCGCTGGAACCGTTTGCCGATGGTTTCCGCAACTACCTCAAAACCAAAGCGAACATCCGCACCGAAGACATGCTGATCGATAAAGCACACTTGCTGGGCCTTTCGATCCCTGAATTGACCGTATTGGTCGGCGGGATGCGTGCACTTGGCGCAAATAGCGGCAACCGTCCGCATGGTGTGTTTACAGATCGTGCAGGTCAGCTGACGCCGGACTTTTTCACCAACCTCCTCGACATGAGCACGAAATGGGTTCCGGTCGATGACAGCGGTGACGAGGAATATGTCGGCACCGATCGGTCAAGCGGCGAAGAGCGTTTCCGCGCAACCCGCACCGATTTGATCTTTGGTTCCAATTCGCAGCTTCGCGCGCAAGCCGAAGTCTATGCCGAAGCCGGATCGGAAGAGAAATTCGTCAATGACTTCATCGCCGCTTGGACCAAAGTCATGGACGCTGACCGGTTCGATCTCAGCTACGCCAAGTATCACAGCTGAATGATCGCAAAAATGCCCTGATCCCATAAGGGATAGGGTCGCAAGAGACCCCCGGTGCCGCCCTATTCATAATAGGCTCGCCGGGGGTCTTTGCTTGCCCGCCCTGCATTTCTACCGCAAAAGCGCGCGATGGACGCAATCACCAACAATGCCCGGTTCTGGGCTGGAATCATCTTTGCCATCGCGGCAGCCGCTTTGATCGTGCAGCCGATGCTTGGCGATGGAACCTATCTGGAAAACTTGGGCGGAATGGTTCGTTTCTTCACGATCTGGGGTAACATCGCCGCCTGCTTTGTCATGGGCTGGATCGCATTTGGCGGAAACCTCTCACGCGCGTGGATGGCAGCGCTGGCGACCGCGCTCACAGTTATTGCTCTGGTCTATTGGGGCCTGCTGTCAGGCCAGCATCATCCGGTGGGTTTTGACCGGATCACCAATCAGGCTCATCATACCATCGTTCCGGCTGCAACAATCGCGTGGTGGCTACGATTTACGCCGCGCGCAGCCGCAATCCGCCCCATGATCCCAGCGATAATGATCCCCCCGCTAAGCTATGGCGCGTTCGCATTCGGGCTGGGTGAGCTAACGGGATTTTATGCGTATTTCTTCCTCGACCTGCCGATGCTGGGTTGGGGCAGTTTCCTGCTCAACAATGCGCTGCTCGCGCTGTTTTTCGGATGTTTGGGCGCGGGATTGGTCGCAGTGAAAAATGCCGTTTCACGCGATCGTGAACCAGTCGCTTTGACTTAAGAGAACCGTGCTTTTCTGACCGATCAACGGCGCCGTTTCAGCACGAGATAAAGCGCACCCTCTCCGCCATGGCGGATATGGGCGCGGCGAACCGCTGCGATGCTGTCTGCGTGATGACTGACGGCGAGCCAATCGAGCATTTTGGCGCGAATCGCACCGCGTTTATGCTGACGATCGGCGGGATCAACAGGCCGTTCTCGCCCAGCAATCACGAGCACAAGCCGCGCATCCATCGCCCGCGCCTGATCAAGGCCGCTGATGATCCGGCCATAAGCGCTGTCGAGCGTATGACCATGCATATCAAGCGTGTAATCCGGCGCGATCTGACCGGCCTTTAGCTTGCGATTCCAGTGCGAATCCAATTGCGATGAAAAAGCGCGCCCCGCGGGACGAGGCGGTTGAGGCGGCGCAGGGCGCATGAGCCCCGGCGCTGATTTTGGCCGCTTGGGTGCAACCGGTTTGGGCGGCGGTCTGACCGGTGCCGTTTTCGGATTGGCGGCGGCTTTCGGCAGGCTCGGCGGTGTTCGTCCGGCGAGCGGTGTTATGCTTTCTGCCAAGCGCGCCCAAGCGGTCTGCTCTTCGGCGCTTAGGCCGCGCGGGACGCTCATGGCTGATCGGCGCGGAGGCGCTCCGCGCTGGTTTTCGGCAGCAGGATTATGGCCGATCCTCTGCCGCTCATACCGCCTGCGATTGTGCGGGCATCATCGCCCGCGCCCCAGAACGTATCAAACCGGTTTGGCCCTTTGATTGCGCCGCCTGTATCCTGAGCGATCCACACGCCATCGGCCACATCACGGTCCAGATCGAGCACAACGGGCGCGCCATAGGGGACATAGCGCGGATCAACAGCCACCGCGTTGCGCGGACGGACTGGCACTCCGATTGAGCCTAGCGGCCCCTCACCTTCAAGCTCGCGAAAGAAAACCCAGCTTTCATTCAAACGCATCAGGTCGGCGCCATCTTCGGGCTCTTCACGCAGATACTGGATGATGCCTTGCATCGAACCGGGATACCGGCCGGGCCCATCGCCCAGCAGATCGCGCTGGCGCATTACCGCGCCAATGCCAGTGTAGGAATGGCCATTCTGTCCCGCATAGCCGATCCGGACGACCTCTCCATCTTCGCTAATCAGGCGGCCCGACCCCTGAATTTGCAAAAAGAAAAATTCGATCCCGTCGCGCGCATAACCAATTATTGGCGCACGGCCATCGAGAGCGCCCTGCTCAATCTCGGCGCGGGTAAAGTATTGCACGCATGACCCATCGGGCAGGCGGCGGCTTAAAGGCGGGCGGCCTGTGCGCTCGCTTTGCGCCGTGCCATCGCGCCAGCATCGCTCAAGATCGCGCGGCACGCCATAAACCGGCACATCATCCGCCGATTGGCGCGTACGGCCGCCGCGAATTTGCGGCTCGAAATATCCGGTGGCAAAGGCTGCGCCATCACCGACCCGGACCGGTACAAATTGCGAGGTAAAGAATTCTGCGGCCTGATCACGGGGCCAAGTCGCCGCGGCCCGGCACGGTTCCGACCAATCGGAAGGCTGGGTCAGGCCGGATAGATCTGTCCGGCGCGTTGCAACGGGGCAGGATAACAGGAATGCGTCGAGATCGGATCCGATTTCGGCCCGGTCAGCCCCGCCAAAAGAAACTGCACCAATAGGCGATGCACCCAAAAGCGCGGCCGTTGCTGCGATGGGACCAGCTGGCGGTGTTGAAATTGGGGTTGAGGGCGGAACGGATCCAGGAATGATACGACCGCATCCAGCCAACAGCAGCAGGATCGCCAATGCTGGCCCGATACGCATCCCATATTCCTATCTGTTGAAACCGCGCAAGCGGCCCGGCTTAACCTTCGTCAGTTTCGTCCAGAACCCAGTTAGGATCGCGGGCGCTGACATTACGTGAGAAAGTCCAGATGTCGCGGCTTTCAATCGCATCATCCAGAGAGCCGGCAACCACGTTGCCATCCTTGTCACGGGTTACCGTGGCGATATCGGCCACAAACAGCATCGAAATACGAGCCATCTTGCGGTCGAGCGATGCCGAATGAATGCGAGTTTCTTCGATGCGGATCAATTTGTTTGCAAGCGTATAACCGGCTTCTTCGCGGGCATCGAGCGCGGCGGCAAAGCCTTCATACACATCGTCATCGCACAATTCGCGCAGCGTATCACGGTCACCGGTCCAAAACGCCTCAAGGATCATGCCATAGGCACCCTTTGCGCCTTCGATGAAGCTGGGCAGATCGAATGACCGGTCCGAATCGCTGATTTCGCGAATTCCCCGCTCAACTGCAGGCATCACGCCATCCATTTCCACCACACGCGGCGCAGCGGCAGGAGCAGCAGCCTGAGATTGCGGAGATCCAGCCGATTGGTTTTCACCTGCGTCAAAACGCTGCGGGATCACCTCTTCTTCGTGGTCGGCACGGCGGCCAAGCACCGAATAAAGCCGCAGCCCCAGAAACGCGGCGATCATGGCGAGAATGACGATTTCGTAAATCACTATATTGGGTCCGCTTACCTTTGTGGCCATGAGGCTGGCCAAACTGCCTACAGGGCTACATCTGAGCGCGATCCATTCCCGCGCGCGTAGCCCTATATGTTTCTCTCGTGCCCTAAATAGGCATCAATTACAATTCGCCAACAGCCAATCGGTTGCACTTATTTGCGCGAACTGAACGTTTCGTCCGGTTGCGAGCACGCCCTGCGCCTGCTAGGCGCGCGCCGGAATATGAAGTACGCACTGTAACGATGCTTTGATGCAGAGTCAGGTGCAGTCAATGCAAGTTTACTTACAATCTTTCGAAAGATCACGAATATGGCCGACGAAGGCGACATCCTCCAAAATCTCGACAGCATGCCCAATGGCGCGGATAACCAGCCGACAGCTGCGATTATCACGCAATATGTGAAAGACCTTTCGGTTGAAAATCCCAACGCGCCGGCAGTTTTCCAATGGACCGATCAGCCCCAGGTTGATGTCCAGTTCAACATTGGCACCGAAGCCGTGAACGACGAAGTCCACGAAGTGACTTTGAAAATCAACATTGCAGCCACAGCCGAGGCAGGCGCAGCCTATCTCGTCGAGCTCGCATTTTGCGGCCTTGTCGGGATTCGCAATCTGGCTGAAGATCAATCGCATGCGTTTCTTTTTGCAGAGGCACCGCGCATCCTGTTTCCATTCGCCCGCCGCATCATTGCCGATGCGGTCCGCGATGCAGGGTTCCCGCCGCTGTTGATTGACCCGATTGATTTTAACGGACTGTACATGCAGCAACTTCAGGCAAAACGTCAGCAGGAAGGCTCCGCCGGTGCCCCTCCGCCCGCAGAAGGCAACGCCTAACCGCATGCGTGCGCGGGCCTGATTCATGAGCCTGCTAAAAAACGTCGGAACGATCGGTGGGTTGACGGCTGTCAGCCGGATATTTGGCTTTGTGCGCGATATTCTGGTCGCGCGCGTCCTTGGCGCAACTGCGATGGGCGATGCGTGGCAGCTTGCCTTTATGCTGCCCAACCTGTTCAGGCGTTTGTTTGCCGAGGGCGCATTTGCCAGCGCGTTCGTGCCGCTGTTCAACCGGCGCATGAAAGACGACGGCTCGCTGGATGAGGCGCAGAGCTTCGCCTCCAGCGTCCTGTCGGTTCTGTTGCCGATCCTGATCGTGTTTGGCGGTCTTGCGATGCTCGTGATGCCGTGGGTGATCGAGTTTTTCGCACCCGAGGGGCTCGGCGACAATCCCGGCAACCTTGAAGTCGCTGTGATGCTGGGCCGGATCACGTTCCCGTATCTGATGTTCATGAGTGTCGCCACGCTCGTCGCCGCAGTGCTCAATTCCCTTTCGCGTTTTGCCGCAGCAGCCGCAGCCCCTGTCCTGCTCAATATTTGCTTGATCGCGGCACTGGGCTTCGGATTGACACTGGACGGTGATCTTGAAGCCCGGCGCACCACGGCTCAGGCGATGGCCTGGGCGCTGTCGCTGTCTGGCCTGTTGCAGGTGGTGTGGCTGGGATATTTCATGCGCCGCTCCGGCTTCCAGCTTTCGCTGGCATTGCCTAAGGTTACACCAGGCGTAAAGGAACTCGGCATCCTGATGGTTCCGGCGATCTTCGGGGCCGGCGTGTATCAGATAAGCCGGTTTGTGGACTTGTTCTTCCTCTCCACTCTACCCGTCGGCAGTTACACTTATTTGCAGATGGCGGACCGTTGGAATCAATTGCCGCTCGGCATAATCGGGATCGCTTTGGGTACAGCGATCCTTCCGGCGTTATCACGCTATCTTTCAAAGGAAGAAGGCGAGGAAGCATCACGTTTGCAATCAAACGCGATTGAGCTGGCGATGCTGCTCACTGTGCCCTGCGCCGTCGCTTTGTTCTTTACCGGCACGGCGTTCGTACAGACATTTATGGCGGGTCAGGCCTTTACACAAAGCGATGCCCTGGTCACCGGAACTGTGGTTCAGGGGCTGGTTCTGGGACTCCCCGCCTATGTGCTTGTCAAAGTCCTCACACCCAATTTCTTTGCCCGCCGTGACACACGCACGCCCGTGTTCACAGCGGCAATTTCACTGGTCGTCACAATTACGCTCAACATCATCCTGGTTCCGCAGCTGGGCGTGACAGGTCTTGCCATTGCCGGCGCTGTCGGAGCGTGGTGCAACATCATCCTGCTTGGCGGGATATTGCATGTCAGACATTTCTACCGCCTCGAACCGCGGTTGCTGGGACGAATTGTCAGGATTACACTCGCTTCGGCTGCGATGGGCGCTGCGCTGTATTTCCTTATGCGTGAAATCGATGGGTGGTTTACCGCCAGTATTCTGGAAAAAACGCTCGGCATTGCGGCAATTCTGGGCGTAAGCGCGATCACATATGGGCTGGCCGCTGTAATTCTGGGCGTCCTCGACAAGGCGACAATTGCCCGCCTAATGCGCCGACAAGGTTAGATAGAAAGAAATACAATGAGAGTCGTCTCCGGCATTCAACCCACAGGCAAGCCGCACCTTGGCAATTATCTGGGCGCGATCGTCAATTATGTGAAGCTGCAGGATGAAGCGCACGCCAATGGCGGACAATGCTTTATCTTTCTAGCCGACTTGCACGCCATATCGCAGCCACATGATCCCGCCGAACTGACCCAGAATACCCGCGAAATGGTCGCAACTCTGGTGGCCTGCGGCGTTGATCCGGCAAAAACCGTCCTGTTCAATCAGGCTCAGGTTCCCGCTCATGCGGAATTGCAATGGCTGTTGAATGGTACGGCACGGATGGGCTGGCTCAACCGCATGACTCAGTGGAAAGACAAGGCAGGCAAGAACCGCGAAGGGCAATCGGTTGCGCTGTTCACCTATCCGGTGCTGCAGGCCGCAGACGTCCTGCTGTATCAGGCGACCCATGTGCCCGTAGGCGAGGATCAAAAGCAACACCTGGAGCTCGCCCGCGATATTGCGCAGAAATTCAACAATGATTTCTGCGCCGAAGACGCGCCGCTATTCACCCTGCCGGAACCTTATATCCCCCCGGCTGCGGCACGGATCATGTCCCTGCGCGATGGCACGGCCAAAATGAGCAAATCCGATCCTTCTGAAATGAGCCGGATCAGCCTGACCGATGATGCCGATACGATCATGAAAAAGATCAAGAAAGCCAAAACGGATGCCGAACCGCTTCCGAGCGAGGAAAAGGATTTGGAGCCTCGCGCAGAAGCGCGAAACCTTGTCGGCATCTACGGCGCACTGACCGGTAAGAGCGCGCAGGAAGTTCTCGATGAACATGGCGGACAGGGTTTCGGCGTTTTCAAACCGGCGCTGGGCGAAGTGTTGGTGGAAACGCTCGCGCCGATCAATGCGCGGTTTCTCGATCTGAAAGACGATCAGGAAGCGCTTGATGCGATTCTGGCGCGCGGTGCGGCTCGTGCGCGCGAACAGGGCCTGCCCACTCTGGATGCAACTTACAATGCGATGGGATTGGTACGCGGATAAATCGCGCGCGCCCTTTCATTCAATCTCGGTTCAGGCCTCTTCTTTACAGTCTCCTTTGCTAATGGCAGTCTGCGCGTTGGAGGTCGGGTGCACACCCAATTGGATGACTCAAAGGGGGGACGTGCGCGATAACATTGGTGAAAAAAAGCGCGCTTTCAATCGTCAGCGCGATCAAACAACAGGGTATGCCATGAAACAACCTCACAAAACCTCTCTCAAACGGTTCGTACTGCCAGTTTTGCTGGCCGCTGGCCTATCTGCTTGCGCACCGACTTTTAATGCCGATGTATCGCGCTTCGCGACCACGCTGCCTGCGCCGCAAGGCCAGACTTTTGCGGTTGTCGCCGATGATCCGAAACTTGCCGGCGGGCTCGAATTTGCGCTGTACGCCGATCTGGTGGCCGATCAGCTGACAAAGCTCGGTTATTCTGCTGCGGCGTCTCCTGCAGAGGCAACGATGCTGGTCCGTTTTGATTACGGCGTGGACAATGGCCGCGAACGTGTTCGTACAACCGGCGGCCGGTTTAACGATCCATTCTTCGGACCATGGGGCCGGGGCTTTGGTTTCCGCCGCGGCTTTGCCTTTGGTTTCCATGATCCGTTCCTCGCCGGGCCGGAAGTGCGCAGTTACACTGTCTATGTCGGCGACGTCGATCTGAAGATCGACTCGACCACTACAGGTGAGCGTTTGTTCGAAGGTCAGGCTCAGGCAGCCTCGCGTTCAAACCGTTTGCAGACACTTGTGCCAAATCTTGTCGACGCCTTGTTCACTGATTTCCCTGGGAATTCTGGTGAAACGCTACGGATAACGATCAAAGATGACGGAAAGACCGTGCGCGAGGTACAGTAATAGGGTACGGACTATACCGAACAGACCCTTGGACGGGACGTAAGGGGCGGCGCAAGGGATCAGCGCCGCCCTTTTTGATTCCAGGATCCGGTTTGTGATCGATAATGCAAAAGCGGCGAACGGGAATTAAAGTTTCGCGTGGCCGCCGGTTGAACCAAAGCCGCCAGCTCCGCGCTCGGTGGCATCCAATTCGCTGACTTCCCGCCATGCGGCCTGCACCACGGGCGCCAGCACCAATTGCGCCACGCGGTCGCCGCGTTTAATCTCAAACGGCTCGGTCCCGTGATTGATCAGCAGGACTTTCAGCTCACCGCGATAATCGCTGTCGATCGTACCCGGAGTGTTCGGCACCGTAATCCCGTGTTTGAGCGCAAGGCCCGAACGCGGGCGCACCTGAATTTCATATCCAAGCGGGATCGCAACCGAAAGACCGGTGGCCACTGGATAACGGGCACCCGGATCAATCGTCACATCTTCTGCCGAAACCACATCCATGCCTGCTGCGCCTGACGTTGCGTAGGCGGGCAGCGCAAGCCCCTTTCCATGAGGCAAGCGTTTGACCTCTACCGAGACGGGAGCAAATGTTGGCGCGCCCTCGGCACCAGCTTCGCGGCTCATTCGGCGGCCTCTGCTTTCAGGGATGCGGCAATCCGTTCGACCAGCGCCATGGCGACAGCGGCCTTGGGCATTTCATCCAGGCTCTCGGTTCCATCACCGCTGACAATATGGACGCGGTTGTCATCGCCGCCCATCACGTCGCCTGAAACATCATTGGCAACAATCCAGTCGCAGGCTTTGCGTTTGCGTTTCTTCTTGGCGTTATCGAGCACATTTTCTGTCTCTGCAGCAAATCCAATCACCAGTTCAGGCCGGTTTCCGCCCGCCGCTACATTGGTGAGAATGTCCGGATTCTCCGTCAGCATCAAAGCAGGCGGCGCAGAGCCGCGCTTCTTGATTTTTTCGCCAGTGTATTCCTTTGGCCGCCAGTCCGCGACGGCGGCCACCATCACCGCAACATCGGCAGGCAAAGCCTGTTTGACCGCAGCGCTCATATCCTGCGCGCTTTCGACATCAATGCGGTCCACCCCGGCGGGGGTTTTAAGCGATACAGGCCCTGCAACCAACGTCACTTTCGCGCCGAGCGCAGCCGCCGCAGCGGCAATGGCAAATCCTTGCTTACCGCTGGATCGGTTTGCGATATACCGCACCGGATCGATCGCTTCCCAAGTGGGGCCAGCGGTGACGAGGACGTGCCGCCCATCAAGCGGGCGATAGGCAGCGTCAACCGCGTACACTTCCCCGCCCAAGGCGTCTTCATCGGCGCTTTCAATCGGCGCGGGACCAACAGGAGCCGCCGCCTGCTCGCCTTTGATATGTTCGGGCTGTTCCTTACGATCGTCGACCTCGTGATTGATCGCTTCGGGGTCGATCGGAGGTGCCGATCCTGCCCCGCCTTTCTTGGCAAGCAACGGCCCGCCAAGATCAGGATTGAATTCAATCTCTTGTTCTTCGACCGGCGGCAAGTCTGCATCGGCGATCTCTTCATCCGGCAGCTCTTGGAGATCGGCAATTTCGGTTTCGATATCTTCGTGGCTGCGCTTGGCAGTAGAGCGCGGGATGATCCGCGATAACAATCCGCTGAGACCGGTCGCTGCGCCGTCATCTTCCGGTTCGATTGCTTCGACTTCGATCTGTTGATCATTCGCGGGCGCAGGAGGTGCAGATTCTTCGACTTCGATGCCGAAATGGGCGGCGATTTCGCGCCAGATTGCTTCTGGTTCTGGCAATCGGCCATAACCGAATTCACCGCAAGCCATCGGCCCTTCATCGGGATGCAAAACCTGAACGCCGGCCTGCTCTAACAGGGTGACGTTGCGCTGGGTCGCGGCGTGTTCCCACATCCGCACATTCATCGCAGGCACCGCCATAACAGGTTTATCTGTGGCGAGGATCAAAGTGGTGGCCAGATCATCAGCGATGCCGGCGCTCATTTTGGCCATCAAATCGGCGGTTGCCGGGCATACGACCACAAGATCCGCCTCGCGGCTAAGCTGAATGTGGCCCATTTCCGCTTCGTTTTTAAGATCGAACAGGCTGGTATAAACCTGATTTTCGCTGAGCGCAGCGAGCGACATCGGCGTTACAAACTGCTGCCCGCCTTTCGTCACAACGCAGGTAACATCGCCCCCACCCTTACGGATCAGACGAACCAATTCGCAAGACTTGTAAGCCGCGATCCCGCCGCCAACCACAAGCAGGACTTTAGGTGCCGCAGCGCTCATCGCGTCAGCCCTTCTGATTTCACTTTGGAAAAGCCGATCAAGCCAGTCATTTCCGTCCAAGTCTCCTGCACCCAAAATGGCGCTCTTTATATTTGCGGCAATAGCCTAGCCGCGCATCTGCGCCTCGCCAAGACTTATGGGCCAGGGCAACGCGCGAATTCCCATTCTGCCTTGGGGTGCAATGGTTAAATTTTCTTGAGCGCCGGCGCGCCTTGGTGAATAGAACGGTCAAACGAGGGGATTTGTGAGATGATTATCGCATTGCGCATCGGGCTCGCTTTGGGCGGGCTGCTTTTGGTATTTATGGGATTCGGTTTTCTGACCGACCCGGTCGCCGCGGCTGCCGATTTCGGGCTTTCGATCGAAGGTGCGCATGGCATTACGTCGATCCGCTCTGATATGACTGCATTTTTCGGGGTCGGCGGCGCGTGCTTTATCGTCGGGGCATGGCTGCGGCGCGGTGATCCTCTGGTCATTGGCGCGGCATTGATGCTCGTGACACTGGCAACGCGCCTCTTCAGCCTTGCAATTGATGGCGGCTTTGAAGGCTACATCATTCCCATGGCGGTCGAAGCTTTGCTGGGTATCTTTGGCCTGATCGGTGCCAAAGTCCTGCCGCAAACACGGTAAAAACCGTAAGGCCTTATCCCAGCCAGCCCATGCTGGACGCGCCCCACATGGCGCCCGCTCCGACGAGCAAGGCGACAAGATAGCCCAATCGCGATCCGCCGCCACTTTGGCTGCGATCTGTCAGCAGCTTGATTTCGGGTAAAGGCGCGGCTTCGGGTGCGCCGCCTTTGGGCGGGAAGCGTTCGTCGATCCGGCGGATCAGATCGGGCAGCCGCATCAAAGTTTGCGTGTCTTCCTTGATGCGTTCGGCAACGGCCGCCTCTGGCCCCAACTCATCGCGGATCCAGCTGCGTACATAGGGCGCTGCGGTGTCCCACATATTGATATTCTCGTTAAGCTGGGTCGCGATGCCCTCGACCATCACCATGGTTTTTTGCAGCAGCAGCAGATGCGGCTGTGTCTGCATGTCGAAATCACGGGTGATCGCGAACAAACCGTCAAGCATCTGCCCCACGCTCAGCTCTTTGACAGGCTTGCCCCGCATCGGTTCACCAACCGCGCGCAGAGCGGTCGCGAACTCGCCGACCGAGTGATAGCTGGGCACATATTGCGCTTCGAAATGGATTTCGGCGACGCGTTTGTAATTGCCCGTGGTCAACCCATAGAGGATTTCGGCAAGCCACTGGCGCGCGCGCCGATCAATCCGGCCCATAATACCGAAATCAATCGCGACAATTGTTCCGTCATCTTCAACGAACAAATTGCCTTGATGCATATCGGCATGGAAAAATCCCGCGCTGATCGCCTGGGTAAGGAACGAGATGACCAGTTTTTCGGCGATCGCATCCAGATCATGCCCGCGTGCCAGCAATTCATCGGTGCGGCTGATTTTTACCCCGTCGATCCACTCGATCGTCAGAACGCGGCCATTGGTCCGGTCCCAATCGATTTCAGGGATACGGTATCCACCGATGCCCGACATTTCCTCGGCCAATTCGGAGGCTGACGCCGCCTCGCGCCGCAGATCAAGCTCCGAATTGCTCCACCGCTTAAAGTTCGCAATTGTCAGGCGCGGGCGCAGTCGCGTCGCCTCGCCGCCCATCGCCTCAACATGTGCAGCGGCCCATTCATAGGTTTGAATATCGCGGGCAAATTTCTCCCGGATGCCAGGCCGAAGCACTTTGACAGCCACAGTGCGGCCGTCAGTCGTCACAGCCTTGTGAACCTGAGCAATAGAGGCTGCCCCGACAGGATCGGGATCAATCTCAGCAAACAATGCGCCGATCGGCTGGTCAAAGCTCGCTTCGATCTGGGCTTTGATTTCTTCAAACGGCACTGGAGGCAGGCTGTCTTGCAGGCTCAACAGATTGGAGGCGGCTTCCTCGCCGACCAGATCAGGCCGCGTCGCCAGCGATTGCCCCAGTTTGATCGCCGCAGGACCGATGGCGCGGAATGCGCCGGCATAATCGGGCTCGCCGCGCTTGCTTGTGAAAGTTGCCCAACGCGCAAGCTTGACCAGTCTTTTTACCGGTGTCGGCGCATTGGGATCATCTTCGATCCCCACCAGCGCACGGCGGCGCGCCAGTGTGGTGCCCCATCGCGCGAGGCGGGCAAGGTGAACAACAGGAGAAGTCATGGTCTAAATGCGCCTGGAAGCTCTTTCCGTTCCCGTCGGCTCAAATCTTCCAGCCCGAATGAATCGCTACCGCGCCGCCCAAAATCGGTTCGACCTTGGTGTTGGTAAAGCCGGCAGCACGGATCATGCTTTCAAA
The DNA here is from genome assembly GCF_007004095.1 of Erythrobacter insulae. NCBI lineage: Bacteria > Pseudomonadati > Pseudomonadota > Alphaproteobacteria > Sphingomonadales > Erythrobacteraceae > Erythrobacter > Erythrobacter insulae. Next base: position 1,571,667 of record NZ_VHJK01000001.1, on the reverse strand, counting down.
TTCGGGCATCGTCGGGAATTTGCGGATCGATTCGACAAGATAGCGATAGGAGTCCGCGTCTCCGGCAATTGCCTGACCCATCCGGGGCAGCAACTTATCGGAATAAACGTCATAAATTTCCTTGAAACCGGACCATTCGGTTGTCGAAAACTCCATGCAATAAAACCGGCCACCGGGACGCAGCACCCGGTATGCCTCGGCCAAGGCCTTGTCTTTAAACGTCACGTTTCGAATGCCGAATACGATTGTGTAGGCATCAAAGCTGCTTGATGCGAAGCTGATTTCTTCGGCGTTCTGGCAGGTAAAGACCAGACTGCCGGTTTCATCGCTGGCCGGGCGGTCCATCGCACGTTCCGCCCCGACATCCAGCATGTCCTGATTGATATCGGCAACTGTAATATCCGCGCCGCGATCCGCCATGCGAAATGCAATGTCACCGGTGCCGCCTGCCATGTCGAGGATCTGCTCGCCCGGTCGCGGCTTCACACGCTTAACAAAACGATCTTTCCAACCGCGATGCATCCCGATCGACATCGCATCGTTCATAATGTCGTATTTGCTGGCAACACTTGAAAAGACCTCTCCCACGCGGCGGGTCTTTTCCTGAGGAGTTACATTCTCATAGCCGAAGCTGACGGTGTCTTGCGATGTTTCGTTCATGCAATGTGCCCTAGATGGAATTGTGCGCCGCGCAAAGGGTGTTAGAGGGTCAGCGATACGTATATCCAAATAGAGAGCCGCCCGCGAGCCCATATCAATGCCTGAGCTACCCGAAGTCGAAACCACAGTGCGCGGCCTTGCCCGGTTCCTCAACGGAGAGCGGATAACCCGTGTCCAGTTGAACCGCCCCAATCTGCGCCGCCCTTTTCCGCCCGATCTGGTTCAGGTGATGACCGGCGCAATTGTTACCAGCCTCAGCCGGCGTGCAAAATACGGGCTGCTTCATCTTGATCGCGGATCGGCGATGATTTTCCATCTTGGCATGAGCGGTCGCTGGCGAATTGATCCCGATGAACCGGACAAACACGACCATCTCGTGCTTGCAACCAAAGACCACCAATTTGCGCTGTGCGATCCGCGCCGGTTTGGATCAGTCGATCTGATTGGTGATGATGCGCTGGATCAATGGCCGCAATTCGCCGCTCTTGGTCCGGAGCCGCTTGGCCCGGGCCTGACGCCAGATCATTTGAAAACCGCGCTGAAAGGCAAGACGCAAAGCATCAAATTGTGCTTGCTGGATCAACGCATCGTGGCGGGCCTCGGCAATATATACGTATGCGAAGCGCTGTGGCGGGCCGGTATCAATCCGCGCAAAGCCGGCGGTAAAGTGACCAAGCCGCAGCTTGCGCGTCTGGTTCCTGCGATCAAAGACGTGCTGGAAACGTCGATCAAAGACGGCGGCTCGTCCTTGCGCGATTACGCGCAGCCAGACGGCGAATTGGGATATTTTGCCACCCGCTTTGATGTTTATGGCCGCACGGACGAGCCGTGCCGCAATATGGATGGCGGCGTTATCAGCCGGATTGCGCAAGGCGGACGCAGCACATGGTACTGCGCGAAGTGTCAGAAGTGAGGGAATTCTTGACGATTCGGCTGCTTAGCCTTATGTGCGCCGCTTTCCGGCTGTAAAACGCCGTTTTTCGAACACACCACAGATTTGATTCGGTCGCGCATTGCGGCCTCTTAAAAACGCGAGACAGAAACAACCTATGGCCAACACGCCGCAAGCCCGTAAGCGTATCCGTCGCAACGAACGTCGGACCGAAGTCAACACCGCCCGCATGAGCCGCATCCGCAGCCATGTTAAGAAGGTCGAGAGCGCCTGCGAAGCTGGCGACAAAGACGCCGCAGCTGCTGCATTGAAAGCAGCGCAGCCTGAAATGGCACGCGGTGTCGCTCGCGGTGTCATGCACAAGAACACCGTCGCGCGTAAAATGTCGCGCCTGTCGAAGCGCGTCGCTGCACTCTGATTCGCTTCGCAATGGCCGATTCGGCCATTCCTGACGCGTTTCTACAAATGAAAATCACTTAGGGCTGCTCCTTAACGGAGCGGCCCTTTTTGATTTTACAAATTGAGAGCCGGGATGCGCTGGGCCATTTTATTGAAAAGCCTAGGTTTCCTCGCGATTCGCAAGCCCTATATAGTGAAAAATGTGTTAAAACAGGCACTTGAACGCAAGCCTGCGGCATAGGACCGAGTCAACTGGATTATTTCAGGTTTTTGACAATTCCTCGCTTGCACAAAAGCCCGCAAGCCTCTTAATTCAGGCCTCACTCGGGGCGGGACAGCCTGAGTTTTAACAAGCTGAACGATAGGGGGCCCCTGAAGACTCACGTCTTTGGGCAGAGGATGCTTTTTCCTATCGAACAAGAAAATTTCACTCTGAAAGCGATTTCGGAGGCGGGAAAGTTGTGGGGACCGAATACGTGCATAATTTTGATAAGGCGCGGCCAACGCGTCGGAAAGCGGACGATGACCTGATGGAAGATTCAGAAGCAGTAAATCTCGCCGCGGACTGGTCCGACATCAGCCAGGGTCTTCGCAAAGATCTCGGTCATCAACTTCATAGCCAATGGATCAAGCCGATACAGGTCGGTGGGATCAACAAAGAGAACGGCACACTCGACCTTTTCCTGCCCACCGAATTTTCGGCGACCTGGGTCAAAGACCGTTTTCACGACCGCCTTCAGCTTGCATGGAAAATCGCGCGCAGCGAAGTTCGCAGCGTTAACATTCAGGTGCATCCGGGCCGCCGGCAGCTTCCAGAGCTGCGGCTGGACGATGGCCGCCGCCCCGCCAATGACGGAGCGAGCGCCATTGCGGTTGCAGCCGGAACAATCGGCGAAGCAGGTTTTACCAGCTCGGTCGGTCTTGACCCGTCGCTGACGTTTGCGGCTTTTGTAACGGGTGAAGCCAATGTGCTTGCCTGCAACGCCGCGCAGCGCATGGCCGCGACCGAACAGCCGCAATTTTCGCCGCTTTACCTAAAAGGCGCGACTGGCCAGGGCAAAACACACTTGTTGCACGCGATTGGCCACGCCTTCCTTCAGGCACACCCGCGGGCTCGCATTTTTTATTGCTCGGCCGAACGGTTCATGGTCGAATTTGTGCAAGCGCTCAAAGCCAACCAGATGATCGAATTCAAAGCACGCCTGCGCAGTTTCGATCTGCTGCTGGTGGATGACATCCAGTTCATCATCGGCAAAGCCTCGGCTCAGGAAGAGCTGCTGTATACGATCGACGCGCTGCTGGCCGAAGGCAAACGTCTGGTCTTTGCCGCCGACCGCGCTCCGCAGGCGCTCGACGGGGTCGAACCGCGCCTGCTCAGCCGCCTTTCGATGGGTCTGGTCGCCGATATTCAGGCCGCCGATATCGAGCTGCGCAAGAAAATTCTTGAATCGAAACTGTCGCGCTTTGCGCCGCTTTCGGTGCCAGAAGACGTGATCGAATTCCTCGCCCGGACCATTACGCGCAATATCCGCGAACTGGTTGGCGGTCTGAACAAACTGATCGCGTATGCGCAGCTGACCGGTCAGGAAGTTTCGCTCAACCTCGCGCAGGAACAGCTGACGGATATTCTGTCCGCCAATCGCCGCCGGATTACGATTGACGAAATTCAGCGCACGGTCTGCCAGTTCTACCGGATCGATCGCAGTGAAATGTCGTCAAAGCGGCGCGCCCGCGCCGTCGTGCGCCCGCGTCAGGTCGCGATGTATCTGTCCAAAGTGCTGACGCCGCGCTCTTATCCAGAGATTGGCCGCAAATTTGGCGGACGCGACCATTCGACGGTTATCCACGCCGTACGCCTGATCGAAGATCTGCGTGAACGTGACGCAGATATGGACGGCGATGTACGGAGCCTTTTGCGTCAATTGGAGAGTTAATCTCCACGCATCATCCACAAGTTGCGCAACCTTTTGTCGACAGGGCCATCAACAGCCCTGTCGACAGCTTGTACACATGATGCCAACAGCTTCTCCATGGCTAATGCACAGCCCCCGATAGCTGCGATTGATCTACCCGCGAGCCTGCCAGCAGCGGGCTTGCGCGGTGCATTGGGCCAATGCCCGCGTTGCGGCGAAGCGGTGCTGTTTCGCAAATGGCTGAAACCGGTCGATACATGCGGACATTGCCAGCAAGATTGGTCGATCCAGCAAGCGGACGATTTCCCCGCCTATATCGGCATATTTGTAAGCGGACATGTTCTGGCCCCGGTGGTCATTGCAATGATTGGCCGTTTTGGGATGTCGCCATGGCTGACGCTGGCGATTATCCTGCCGGTCGCGCTCATTATGTGCATCGCCCTGCTCCAACCCTCAAAAGGGGCCGTGATTGCGATATTATGGTGGTTCGGCGTTGGCGGATTCCGGCAAGAGCGGCGTGAGGATATCGCAAGCGAAGAGGATATTGCATGAGTTTAGGGCCGGCCCGTCTTGATCGCTTTGCCCGCCACATCGTGCTGCCGGAAATCGGCGGCGCGGGTCAGGTTGCGCTGGCAGGAAAGCATATCGCCATTATCGGGCTTGGCGGGATTGGATCCCCCGCTTTGCAATACCTTGCAGCAAGCGGGATCGGGCGCTTCACGCTGGTCGATGACGACACAGTCGATGTCAGCAATCTGCAGCGCCAGACGATATTTACATCGCGCGATGTCGGCCACGGGAAAGCGACAAGCGCGCGCCGCTGGCTCGCCAATTTTGATGAAGCCTTGAACGTCGATATATCCGATTCGCGGATCACCTCTGAAAACGCAGGCCGCTTGATCGAAGGCGCGGATCTGGTGCTCGATGGAACGGACAATTTCGCGACCCGCCTTGCCGTATCCGATGCCTGCGTCGCTGAACGTACGCCGGTCCTCTCTGCCGCCGTAGGTCGCTTTCAGGGTCAGGTTGGTGCGTTTGCCGGACACCTCGCCGAATATCCCTGCTACCGCTGTTTTGTGGGCGATGCGTTCGATGCTGAGGACTGCGACACCTGCGCCGATGATGGCATGTTGGGCGCGATGGCAGGATGGACCGGCAGCTTTGCCGCAATGCAAGCGATCAGAGTTCTGCTCCAGGGGATCAGCACCTTCGGCCAACCGGGCTGGGGGAAACTGCATATTCTGGACGGCATGAAGCCCGGAATGCGCACGCTGAACATCGCCAAGGATCCAGCCTGCAAAGGATGCGGAGTGATCGAATGAGCGATACTAAGGATTCCAATGACCTCGCCGAAGATCGGACCGATCTGGCCAAGGACCGCACCGATTGGGCCGAAGATCGGACCATGATGGCCAATGAGCGAACCTTTGCCGGATGGATGCGGACCGGTCTTGCGGCGGTTGGCATCGGGCTTGGTTTCAACGCGCTGTTTGGCACTCTGAAACCGGCATGGGTGCCCAAAGCGATTGCCACACTTTTTATGGCCATCGGCATCTTCATTTTCTGGGCTGCGCAGGACAAAGGCTGCGCGGTTCAAACACGGCTTGATGCGCATAAGGCAGAACCGATCAAGCGGATGAATATGCGGCTTATTGCAGGGTTTATGGGGTTGGCCAGCGCCGCGCTTATCGCGGCCATTTGGTTGATGAGTTTTCCCGACAGTTAAAGCTGCCCGGCTGAGTCCGGCGATTGTTGCCGAGTGTATCCGTCATGTTAGGCTGGCAAGCGGGAGGCAAAAGATGGTTGATTTTGACAGCAGGCTTGAGGCTATCGAGCGCAAAAACCGGTTTCTATCAAGAATAGCGATTGTGTTCGCATTGATCGCAGTGGCTTTGGCAATTTGGCACATTAGCCCTGCATCACCGGCGAAAGCGGCGGGAAAAATCGACGTTCTGCAACTTCGCACGCTCGAAATAGTCGATGCCACAGGGACAGTTCGCGCGCGTTTGGGAAGCGATCTGCCCGATGCGATCATAGACGGCAAAACCGTTGGGCGCGGCGGCGAAAAAGTCTCTGGGCTCATGCTTTACGATGGCACAGGGCAGGAAAGAGGCGGCTATGTAACCTTTGAGCCGTCTGGGAATATCGGCCTTACACTCGACACACGCAAAGGGCAGGTCGCCCTGTTCGCTGCCGGACCACAAAGCGGAGCGAACCTGCGTTTATGGGATGGAGAAGACGCGATTGAACTGCGCGCCGATCAGGATGGGACGCGCCTGACATCGGTTCAGGATGGTGTAGTGGCGGTCCAACTTCCTGTGATCGAAGCGATTGGACCGGAGGCTTGCAACGCCTATCGGGGCGCAAAAGGTAAGCTGCCACGTGAAGAAATTATCAAGGCTTGCACCGGACGTTTCCCATCCGAATTGTGCCAGCGATGCCTCGCAGAATAGGCGCGGTTGAGCCTATAACGCGTCGCAGGTTCCCTGATCAAAACAGTTGCGGCTTCAATTCCAATCAAGCACCTCGTCAACCCAGCGCGGCACCAATTGCCCTGCTGGCCCATGGCGCGCCTCGTGAAAAAAATGCGTGCCTTCGCTCGGCTCAAGGTTCAGCTCAAGCGTGCGTGCGCCGCTCTGCCGCGCCTCCTGTACAAACCCGGCGGCCGGATACACACCGCCGCTGGTGCCGATGCTGACGAACAGGTCCGCTGCACCCAGCGCGGCGTAGATCCGGTCCATCTGATATGGCATTTCGCCAAACCACACGACATCGGGGCGCAGGGTCGGGGCCTGGCAAACCGGGCATTGCGGGCGCTGGCCACCGGTGGCCGACATTGGCGCATCCCACGCGCTTCGTATCTCGCACGAGGCGCATAATGCACTTTTAAGCTCACCATGCATGTGCAGCACATCGCGCGATCCGCCACGTTCATGCAGATCATCGACATTCTGCGTAACCAGCAAAAGCTCGCCTGGAAATTCCCTTTCCAATCGCGCCAGCGCGCGGTGCGCATCATTAGGCTCTGCTTTGCTCAGCGCCGCACGCCGCATGTCATAAAAGCCCAACACAAGGTCTGGGTCGCGGGCGAACCCTTCGGGCGTGGCGACATCTTCTATACGGTGCTGTTCCCACAAGCCGCCTTCGGAGCGGAATGTATCGATCCCGCTTTCTGCGGAAATGCCTGCGCCTGTGAGGATGACGATGCGGTTTATCTCTGCCATGGGTGTGCTTGAAACACGGTAAGGGTGACAGGATCAATGGCGCAATTTGGCATTATTGGACACAAAGGACGGATGGGTCAGGCGATTGCCGCCGCGATCGAGGAAAAAGGACACGATTTCCGAGTCGGTGTGGATATGGGCGGCGACCCGAAGCCGTTGCTGGATCAATGCGATGTGGTGGTTGATTTTTCATCACCCGCCGCGCTCAAAACCAATCTGGAGGCCGCAAAAGCTGCGGGCATTCCGATCCTGATCGGGACAACCGGGCTGGAAGAGGAGCACTTCGTTTTGCTTGCCGAGGCATCAAAGGCGATCCCCGTTCTGCAGACAGGCAACACATCGCTGGGCGTCACGCTGCTCGCGCATCTTGTAAAGGAAGCCGCCGCGGCACTGGACCCTGATTGGGATATCGAAGTGCTGGAAATGCACCACCGGATGAAAGTCGATGCGCCTTCGGGCACCGCGAAATTGCTGGGAGAGGCAGCGGCTGAGGCGCGCGGTGTGGATCTGTCCGATGCGATGGATAGCGGGCGGCACGGCCAAACCGGCGCACGGCGTGAGGGCGCGATCGGCTTTGCCACCTTGCGCGGCGGCACGGTTGCGGGTGAACACAGCGTGATCTTTGCCGGGCTCGAAGAACGCATCACGCTGTCCCATTCGGCGGAGAACCGGATGATTTTTGCCCGCGGCGCAGTGCGCGGTGCCGAGTGGCTGCTTGGTAAAGCAGCAGGGCGCTATTCCATGGAAGACGTGCTGGATCTCTGATCGATGGAATGGCTCAGCATCCTTCTCTTCGGCATATTCATCGTCGCAGTGTATTTTGGCGCACAGAAAATTGGTGAATTGATCGGAGGCTCCGACAAACCGGGCAGCGCCTATTCCAAACAGCAAAAGGCGGAATGGGAAGAGCGCGCACGGCAATCGCGCGAAATTTTCGAAGCGGCAAATCCCGACAGCCCGCCGATTTCCGAAACCGAGCATTCCGAGTTCGCGCAATGGCTTGGTGCCCAATCAAAGCCAGCGATCAGGCTTGATCCCGCAGGGAGCGCGCCCGAGGCGAATGGCCAAGCCGGACCGGATGGTTCACGTCTTGGCGGCCCTGTTTGGTTGGAAGAGGGCCAGGCGTGGCCTCAATCGCGCAAAGGCAATCCGATGGAGTTCATCGCCCAACTCGATTTCAACCAACTGCCTGAACTGGAAGGTTTCCCCACCACAGGCGCGTTACAATTCTTCATCCCGGACGATGATGATCTATGGGGCATGGAGATGGATGAGCCCATCAAGAGCGATGTCGCAGTTTTATACCGCCCCGAAGGTTCCCCGCGTAATCGGCATCAACAAACCGCGCAGCGCCCGCCCGATGAAAGCATCACTCCGTTTTTGAATGAGACAGTCCGCCAAGCTGGTGTCGCGCTGGCAGGCGCGGCAATTGAGGATGTCATGCCATCCAACATTTGGGAGCTGGACGCCCGGATCGAAGGCAATCTGCGACGCCCCGGTTTCGAACGATGGGACGATCTGATTGAAGCCAATGAGGAAAAGCGCTCTCTGGTTCATCATGCAGGCGGCTATCCCTGTTTTGTACAATCAGATTTTCGCGGGCCCGGCAGCTTGGATGATTATGATACGGTCCTCCTGCGGCTGACATCGGATGATCATTTGCAATGGGGAGATGTGGGCGAAGCGCATTTCCTGATCCGTTCGGCAGATCTCGCTGCGCGGGATTTTTCGAAGGTGATCTTTTGGTGGGATTGTTCCTGATATCATGACCAAAGACCAGATTTTTGAATTCTTCCGCCGTCTTGCCGAAGACAATCCCGAGCCCGAGACCGAGCTGGAATATGGCAACGCCTATCAGTTGACCGTGGCCGTCGCGCTATCCGCGCAAGCGACCGATGTCGGCGTGAACAAGGCGACGCGCGCGCTGTTTGCAAAGGTGGAGACGCCGCAGCAAATGCTCGATCTGGGTCTGGACGGCCTGATCGAGCACATTAAGACCATCGGCCTGTTCAATTCCAAGGCGAAGAACGTGATCGCGCTCTCGCAATTGCTGGTGGACGAGTATGGCGGCGAAGTGCCCGGCACGCGCGAAGACCTCGTGCGGCTACCGGGCGTGGGCCGCAAAACGGCGAATGTGGTGCTCAATTGCTGGTTCAAACAGGAGACTTTCGCGGTCGACACGCACATCCTGCGCGTGGGCAACCGGACGGGTCTGGCCAAGGGCAAGACGCCCGAAGCGGTCGAAGCAAAGCTGGAAAAGCGCGTGCCGCAGCCGTTTCGCCTCCACGCGCATCACTGGCTGATCCTGCACGGTCGCTATGTGTGCAAAGCGCGCACGCCGGAATGCTGGCGATGCGGGCTGGTGGATTTGTGCAGTTTTCGTAAGAAGGTGACTGAAAGAAAGTAATCTGCTACCTGCTAACTGTTGAGAAAGTAAGCAAACAAAGTCTTGGGGCGCTATAAAATGAGCACTAGTGATAAATTAAAGGACTTCGGCGGGGTGGTTGCGGGATTCGGCATAATAGCTGTCCTATCTATTCTTGGAGTCGCTCTGCTTTATGGTGCTGCAGAATTCAGTGTCTGGGCGCTCGAATGGGCTCCAAGCATATTCGGTGTCGCTTTTGCGATCTGCTTGCTCGTCTTTCTCCCTTTATCCGCAATTGGATCTACTCGTGGATTTGCAGGAAATGGGTTCTACCTCGCATCCTATCTCTTTGGATTGGTCCTTTGGGTTCTAGCGATGGCCTTTGTCTACATAGAGTGGGGCTTGTTCGCCGTAATTATAGGCTTAGTGCTCGGCGGAATCGGCGTGGTGCCCATTGCAATTCTTGCAGCTATCTTGGAGGCCCAATGGACCGTTCTTGGCAACATAGCGGTCCTGATTGCGCTTACTATTGGACTACGCATTTTCGGTTATTGGTTGATCGAGAAAGCCGCTGAACGAGCAATCATGCTAGCGAATGAAAAAGCTAGGGCACAGCAAGCCACTCCAGCACGACGATTAGACTAGCCAAACTCAAACATCATCCGCCGAAATCATCTCCGCCCGGTCCAACTCACCCGTCATCGCCGCCACCGTCGTCGCCACCGCCGCATCGCCGCTCACATTGGTCGTCGTGCGCATCATGTCCATGATCCGGTCAACGCCAGCGACAAAGGCAATCGTCTCAAGCGGCACGCCGACCGCGCCGAAGACCAGCGCCATCATGATCAGGCCCGCGCCCGGAATGCCCGCTGCGCCAACCGCGCCCAGTGTGCCGAGGATCGAAATCAGGAAGTAATCGCCCCACGTCAGGTCCACGCCGAAAATCTGCGCGCCGAACAATGTCGCAAGGCCCAGATACATCGCCGTACCGTTCATATTGATCGTCGCGCCGAGGCTGATCACGAAGCTCGCGACCGAGTTCGACACGCCAAGGTTCCGGCGGGCACAGCGCAAAGTCACAGGCAGCGTCGCGTTGGAGCTGGCCGTGGAATAGCTGACGGCGATTGCGTCGATGATACCCCGGAAAAAGTCGATCACTGGCAGCTTGGCCAAAAACTTGATCATGCCGCCATAGATGATCGCGATGATCAACAGACAGCCGAGATAATTGAGCGCGACCAGCTTACCAAGCGCCGCCAGCGCATCAAAACCGAGCGTGCCCGCGACCCACGCCATCAGCGCGAAAACGCCAAACGGGGTCAGCTCCATCACCACCATGGTGACTTTCTGCATCACAACACTGCCGCTTTCGAAGATTTTGAGCACCGGTGCGCCCTCTTCTTTGGCCATCAGGATACCGATCCCGATCAACAGCGAAAAGATGATCAGCGGCAGCACGTTGACGTCCGCCATCACCTGAACCGGGCTTTGCGGGATCATCCCCATGATCATATCGCGCCACGTCGTTTCGCTTGGCGGCGGCGTATCGCCGACGTTCAGAGCGGTAGTGTCCACGCCAAGCCCCGGCGCGAGCACCGTGCCAAGGAACAGGCCGAGCCAGACCGCAATCTGGCCGCTCACGATGAACAACAGCATCGCCCGTCCGCCAACCGCGCCCAGTTTACGAATGTCTCCAATCGCGGCAACGCCTGCGACAAGGCTAAAGAAGATCAGCGGCACGACCAGCATTTTGATAAAGGCGACAAACACATCGCCGATAATCTTGATGCTCTCTGCTTCCGGCCCCCACAGCCGCCCGACGATAATGCCAAGGACCAGCGCGCCGATCACCCGCTGCCACAGCGGAATTGCAAACCATGTTTTCATTATCATTGATCCCCGGGAAAAAGGCTTACGTGTCGAGCGAAAGCGCGCCCAGCGCGGCTCTGGTGTAGATGCGGGCTAGCGTTTCAAGGTCGGGCATCGCCACAGCCTCGTCGCGCTTATGCATGGTGGCATTGCACAGACCAAATTCGATCACCGGGCAAACGCTACGCAGGAACCGCGCATCGGACGTTCCTCCGCTGGTTGAGGCTTCGGGTGTTATCCCGGTTTCGTCCTCGATTGCTTTGGCCAGCATATCGGAAAATGCGCCCGGCGCGGTCAGGAATGGTTCGCCGCTGATAACAGGGCGCGCGGTCCCGCCGTGCTTTTGGGCAATGGCAACGATTGTGCTGGAAAGCGACGCGCCCGAATGCAGATCGTTGAACCGGATCGAGATGCGGGCGGTTGCTTTTGCCGGGATCACATTATGCGCTTTGTTGGCGACGTTGAATTCGGTGATCTCAAGGTTGCTCGGCTGGAACCAGTCAGTGCCATCATCAAGGTGAAGGTTGTTCAGCTCGGACAGCATACCAACCATTTTGGGCATCGGATTATCGGCCAGATGCGGATAGGCGACGTGACCCTGTGTGCCCTCGACTTCCAGCCAGATATTGACCGACCCGCGCCGACCGATCTTCATCATATCACCCAGCCGGTGGACACTGGTGGGCTCTCCTACCAGGCACAGATCGGGCTGAATACCTTCGGCGCGCATATAATCTATCAGCGCGCGCGTACCGTGGAGCGCGGGCCCCTCTTCATCGCCGGTAATGATAAAGCTGATCGTGCCTGCGTCCTGCGGCACATCGGCCACCGCGGCGATCATGCTGGCGATGGAACCCTTCATATCAACCGCGCCGCGGCCATAGAGCAGCTCGCCGCGTTCTTCGGGTACAAACGGATCGCTGGTCCAGCCCCCTTCCCCGCCTATCGGACCGGGCGGCACCACGTCGAGATGCCCTGCAAAGGCAAAATGTTTCGAGCCTTCCGGCCCTTTGCGAATGGCGAAAAGGTTCTCGACCTGCTCTTCATCGCTGCCGATCTCGCCTTCCCCGCGCGTAAAACGGTGCACCGCAAAACCGAGCGGGAGCAGCATCGCTTCCATTTCATCAAAGACAGGGCCGCTCGCAGGGGTAATGCTGCGGGCGGCGATCAGGCGTTTTGCTAAGGAGATTGGATCAGACACGGATCATGCGTTAGCGGAGCAATGACGCGCTCGGCAAGTATGCTATGCATTGGCAGTGGACCTAATTGGATTTGCCATTGCCGTGATGCTGATTGAGCTGACCCCCGGCCCCAATATGGGCTGGCTCATCGCGCTTACCCTATCAGAGGGGCGCAAATCGGGATTGGCCACGATCTGGGGCATTTCGCTCGGCCTGGCGACCAACGCCGTGATCAGCGTTTTGGCGGCCAGTTATATTCTGAGGCAAAGCGCATTGCTGTCGCAGGGAATTGCATTTCTGGGCGCGGGAATGATGGCGTATCTCGCGTGGCAGGCGTGGCAGGACGCCGGAGAAAGCTCTCCATCCGCCACGCCGCCTGCGGGTGGACGGCGCAACATGATCGCCGGTTTCGTGATCAACCTGTTCAATCCCAAAGCGACATTGTTCTTTGTAACGGTGATGCCGCAATTCGTCTCGGACGGGCGGCCAAGCTATGGCGAGGGATTGACGATGGCCGCGATTAGTGTGGCAATCGCGACGGCGGTGCACCTTGCGCTTATATTGGGCGCAGAAAAAGTCCGCTACGTTTTGATGCATCGGCAACGTGCAAAGACAGTCCGCCGTATTCTCGCGCTCGGTATGCTTGGGGTCGGAGCCTGGTTTTTGACCAAAGCGTTCGTTTAACGACGCTCCGGTTCGGGCAACGGACCAGGCGCAAAAGCGCTTTCAAGCAGATCGGCGATACGTACGCCTGCCTGCTGCACCCGGCGCTTTGCAATCGGCACGCCTTTCACAATATCGTCTTGCGACAGTGCGGTTTTGCGCGGCAGCTCACCAGCGCATACGTTTTCGGTATCGAATGCCGTCGGATAGATGAAGCTGCGACTGATAGACCAGCTTTCCTGACCCCAATCGGCTGCGGAACCGCCGCCCAGATCGCTGCGTTCTGCGCCGGAATAGCGGCGAACCACGGGATCTGCCGGATCGCTGATCGCGCGTTCGGCCAGCGGTCCATCCCATATCCAATGCAGGTTCAGGCTTGGCACGATCCCATAATCGGTCTCTCGGTCATTGCCGCCGCGATCATCCTTGTCCCCCGAATGCAGCGGCATATGCACGTCTCCGGCAAAATGGACCATGAAAGCAAGCGCCTCCAGCCTGATGTGGTCGGGCAGGCTTTCATCGGCAAGGATGCGGTGATTGCGCTCAACCTGAGCGGTGACGCAATTTCCGCCCGAACAATTGGCGCGCGGATTGTAAGCCTCGCAGATCGGCGCTGTGCGGTAATGCCATGCCGCTGTATAGCCCCAGCGCCACCGGGCGCGGCGCACACAATCGGGCCATACACTTGCATCCTGAAGCGTCGCCAGATCACATTCGGGCGTGCCCAGCAGCGCTTCCGATTTCATCAACGCTTCGATCTTGGCGCGCGTTTCGGGTGAGACATTCACCTCGGCAATATCAGCTGTGGTGCGATGCGCGTAAAAACCCCACGCGTGAGCCTCTACGGGCATCATCATCACCAAAGCCAACAGGCTGGCAACGATTATTCCGCGCCGACGCTCTCGTATTGTTCGATGACCCATTGTTCTTCCTCTGACGCGGCGATCCATTCCTGTGTCCAGGCATGTTCCCACATGGCTTCCATATAGCTTTGCGCAAATCCCGGCACGCCAATGCCGTAGGTGATGAAACGCGAAACGACCGGAGCGAAGAAAATATCCGCAGCGCCGTACGTTCCGAACAGAAACGGCCCTGCGCTGCCATGCCGCGACCGCGCCTCTGCCCATAATTGCAGGACCCGGATGATATCGTCACGCGCTGCATCGGAGACATTCTGAAGCTGTACCCGGCGGCGCACATTCATGGGTAATTCGCCGCGCAGTGAGCCAAAGGAGGAATGCATTTCCGCGACCATGGCGCGGGCCATTCCGCGCGGGCCATCTTCTTTTGGCCAGAAACGGTCGCGGCCCACCTTGTCGCTAAGATATTCCATAATCGCGAGGCTATCCCAGATGACGGTTTCATCATCCCACAGGATTGGCACCTTGCCGTGCGAAGGCTGCATATCGCCTTCTTGTTTGGCCTTGTCCCATTGCTCGCCGGCCATCGGCACGATGATTTCATCGAAATGCAAGCCCGATTGCTTCATCGCCAGCCAACCGCGCAGCGACCAGCTTGAATAATTCTTGTTACCGATAATGAGTTTCATAATTCTGCTTGTTCCGCCAACAGCGCTGCGATGTCGCCACCTGCCTAGATATTCAGTCTTTCGCTGTCGAGCCTGAACGGGTTACTCTTTACACGAATCAAGTATAAGGCTTCAAAATATGCCTCTTCCCCCTTTCCATCTTGCCTTTCCCGTTCACGATCTTGGCAAAGCGCGCAGCTTTTACGGAGAGTTGCTGGGCTGCACCGAGGGGCGCTCTTCAGATGAGTGGATCGATTTCGATTTTCACGGGCATCAGATCGTCGCGCATCTCGCACCGGGAAAGGCGGGCGATGCGGCCAGCAATCATGTTGATGGCCACGGTGTTCCGGTCCCGCATTTCGGATTGGTGTTGTCGATGGCAGATTGGGAGGCTCTCGCTGAAACGCTGAAAGCCGCCGGCACCGAATTTGTGATTGAGCCCACTATTCGTTTTCGCGACCGGCCGGGCGAACAGGCGACGATGTTCCTGCGCGATCCATCAGGCAACGCGCTTGAATTCAAAGCCTTTGCCGATCCGGAGCAATTGTTCGCGCGGTGATGCGCGTTTCCTACCCCAGCGCGTCAGCTCCCAGAGCATCCTGTACCACCGCGACGCGCAGCGCATCGATTCCCATCCCTTTTTCGCTGCTCGTCAGGTGCAGTTCGGGATAGGCGGCAACATGCTTCTTCGCTTCATCGGCGACCTGATTGGCGACGCGCTCCAGATGGCTCGCTTTGATTTTGTCAGTCTTAGTCAGAACGATGCGGTACCCTACGGCTGCCTCATCGAGCATTTTCATCATCTCGCGGTCGACTTCTTTCATGCCATGCCGGCTGTCGATCAGCACCAGATTGCGCGCCAGCACCGCCCGGCCCCGCAGGTATGACCTCACCAACTTCTTCCATTTGTCGACGACAGCGACGGGTGCCTTGGCAAAGCCGTATCCGGGCATATCGACCAGCCGGAACTGCGTCGGCTCGCCCACTTCAAAGAAATTGAGCTCTTGCGTGCGGCCCGGCGTTACCGAAGCGCGCGCAATTGAACGCCGCTGTGTCAAAGCATTCAAAAGCGACGATTTTCCGACATTGCTGCGGCCGCAAAATGCAATTTCAGGCACCGTTGGCTCTGGCAGAAATTTCAGCTGCGGCGCGGACAACAGGAAATCGACGCGGCCCGACAACATGCGCGCGGCCGCTTTCTCGCGGCGCATGATCGCGCGTTCTTCAAGCTCGGCTTCGGTCAGCTCGGGCTTGCTCACGCTTCACCTTTGCTTTTCGCCTTGTCTGCCTCGGCCTTTTTCCGCGCCATCTCCTCTTTATCCTTTTTCGCCTGCGCTTTCAGCGCCGGGTGCTTGGAATAAAGATAGCTTTGCTGCGCCACGGTCAGAATGTTCGAAGTAACCCAGTAAATCAGCAAGCCTGCGGCAAATGGCGCCATCACAAACATGAGGATCCACGGCATCAGATTGAAAATCTGCTGCTGCATCGGGTCCATCGCCGAAGGGTTCAGTTTAAATGTGAGCCACATGGTCACACCCAAAAGGACCGCGAGCACGCCAATCCCGAGGAAACCGGGAACGTCGTACGGCAAATATCCGAACAGGTTCAGAATTGTCGCAGGATCAGGGCCGGAAAGGTCACGGATGTAAAGGAACGGTTCGTGCCGCATTTCAATGGCGAGCATCAGGACCTTATAGAGGGCAAAGAAGATCGGGATCTGGATCAGGATCGGCAGACACCCCGCAAGCGGATTGACGCCTTCTTCCTTGTACAGCTTCATGATCTCTTGCTGCTGCTGCGGCTTATCGTCTTTGTATCGTTCTTGCAGCGCTTTCATCTTGGGCTGCAATGCCTTCATTCCGGCCATGCTCGAAAATTGCTTTTGCGCAATCGGGAACATCAAACCGCGAATAATCACCGTAAGCAGAATGATTGCGACGCCGAAATTGCCGACAAGACCGTTCAGCGTGCGAAGCAACCAGAGGAACGGCTTTTCAATAAACTCAAACCAGCCCCACGAAATCGCCTTGCCGAAATAGGTGATGCCGCTTTCCTCGTATTCGTCGAGGATGATGCTGTCTTTTGCGCCTGCAAACAAACGGGTTGATTGGGTCAGGCTACCGCCCGTCGGGATGGTTTGGGCCTCATAGGTGATGCCGCTGCGGAACATTTCACCGCCAAGCGCGCGAAAGCCTGAACTGGCGGTTTCGCCTTCACCCGGAATGAGCGCAGACAGCCAATACCGGTCTGTAAAGCCAAGCCAATCGGTTGTGCCTTCGGGAATATCGCGGCCAATCTCGGCCAGTTCTTCGTAATTGTTGGGGTCATGCAACGTGTCGCCAAACACTCCGATCGGACCGGAGTGAACGATGAATTCGTCAGGCGAGGCATTCTTGCTGGTGCGATCAATCAGCGTGAAAGGTTGGATAATCGCCGCAGCCTCGGATGCGTTGGCAACCGACTGCGTTGCCGAAATCATATACTCTTCATCAATCGACAGCGCGATCGAATAGGTAAGGCCGGCCTCATCGGTCCGGGTCAGCGTGACAGGAGTGCTCGGTGTCAGAGACGCGCCATTGGCTTCCCAAACGGCGTTGCTCGGCATCCGCTCGCCGCCAACGACAAAGCCGAATTGCGCGAAATATTGGTCTTCGGTGCGCGCAGGCGCAAACAGTCGGACAGGGCCGCTGTCCTTGTCGACTGTCTGGCGGTAATCTTTAAGCACGATGTCATCGATCTGCGCGCCTACCAGATTGATCGATCCAGCCAGTTTCGGCGTATCAATCACAACCCGGTTCGGATCGGCCAACGCCGCAGACAGGTCGACCGGACCGGCCGGCATTTCCGCCCCATCCGGCAGATCGGCGGCGACTGTCGATGTGCCAGGAGCACCAGCCGCGCTCGTTTGCGCAGCGGGCTCTATTTGCTCTGTCGGCGCGGTGATCGCAGCCTCGGGATAAAAGGTCCGCATCGCAAAATCCCAGCCGATGATCAGCAGGCCGGAAAGAGCGACAGCGAGCAGGAGATTGCGCTGATTGTCCAAAGTGAAATCCCGTCAATTCTTCAATTAGTGTATTATATGGATAGTACACTGTCTATTACTAGGGGACCGGATCGTGCCCGTGACCACCCCATGGATGGCAGCGCCCTAGCCGTTTTAATGCCAGCCATCCACCCTTGAGCGCACCATATTTCGTAAGAGCCTCAATCGCGTACTGGCTGCATGATGGGACATAGCGACACGTCGGAGGCAAAATGACCGACGGACCCAGTTGCCAGAGCCGCGCGATAAAGATGAAAACATACTTCATGCAGAGCCCGTTTTTCTATTCCCACGGCGCGGTCTGCGGCCCCGTGGGGGATCGGAACGGCCCTCTCGCGCCCGGCTAAGAGCCTTGTCCAGCTCCTGAGCCATAGTGTGATAATCGCGCTCAACTCCGCCTGCGCGGCCGATCAGAACGTGATCGTGATCGGCCAAACCGCTTTGCGGCAAAGCCTCTTTGATCAGCTCGCGAAAACGGCGCTTCATCCGGTTGCGGATCACGGCATTGCCAATCTTTTTGGTGACGGTGATGCCGAATCGCATACCCTTCCCATCATTGGGTCGGGTAAGCAGCACGAAACCGGCCCGCGCATTACGCAGGCCTTTGTTCGCGGACAGGAAATCGGATCTTTTGGTGAGAATGTGCAGCATCATAAGCTAAACTAGCGGCCAAACCCGGAAAGCAGAAACGCAAACGGGCTCCCACAAGGGAGCCCGCAATGGGCGACTGCCCGTCACCGCATTTGCGGCGGAGCCAAACGGGCCAGATAGCCCGTGTCCAGCGCCAAAAGGCGCCAGAAAATTACGCCGAAAGGCTTTTACGACCGCGCTTGCGACGCGCACGGATTACCTTGCGGCCACCCGGAGTTGCCTTGCGTGCAAAGAAACCGTGCCGACGGGCACGCACGAGATTGCTGGGCTGAAAAGTCCGCTTCATATCGTCCTCGATAAATTAATAAGGTAAGCTGCCTTGCGAATTAAGCCTCGCCGGGCACTCACCAATAAAAAGCGGCCACCCCAAAAGGCAGCCGGGTCAGGCGCGCGCTATTATGATGCCCCTGTGTTTGAGTCAAGCGATCTCACGACGCAGCGACATGCAAAAGTGTCGCATCAGCGAAGGTAAACCGGGTCACATCACTATAGTCAATCATGGGCTTGGCATTGGTTGCGATGGTTTCCGATGCCGGTGTGATCGGCATTGGGGTCGCCGGAACTGGCGTGATCGGCATTTGCGGTAATGCTGGCACATTCATCAAAAGCTGCAGAACGGGGCGCGCAGCAGGCGTATTGGCGATGCGCCGGGCGCGGTTCGCCGCGATCCACGGCTGCATATCATCCGCACGCAGCCACAGCGCCTCTGAGTGCGGCACGGAATTGGTCATGGCGTAGAATTCGCGTGCGCGGCTCTCGCTCATTCCCATTTCGATATAATAGTCGAGATACAGGCGATTTTCCGGCGCATCGGGTGCAAAATCATCTGGCTGGCGGCCATAATTATCGAGCCATGAATGAACTGCGAACTGCGCGCCGGGCGCCATCGTGCGGTTTTGGCCCGCCAGAAACAGCTCTACCCCGCCTGACCGAGCCGAGCCGCCTTCGGGCACATGCGTATTTAATCCCGCAGCGCGGATGCGGCGGCCCAATTCGAGGTTGGCAATATCGTGGCTCGTCCCGCCTGCATCGACCATCTCAAGCACCGAGATCCGCGGAAAATCGCGCAGCATCGCATCAAACTGGGCCGGAGCGTCCGGACCGGTTGTTCCGATAATCGCCGCACGTTTGTTCCCAATGACACGGAATGGACCATAGTGAGCGATCGCTTGCGCTTGCGGCTGAGCGCGCATCGGCACCGCATATCGCGCAGCCGCATTGGCAGGCACCGTTTGCACCGTCTCCGATACGACTTTGCCATTTACAATGTTCGTCGTGACGGTGGTTACTGGTTCTAAGGCGCGGCCTCCGCGATCGGCAACGCGAACCCAGCGTTCAGCAACCGGATCCCATTCTTCTGTCCAACTGATCGTCGAAACAGTGCGCGCGCTGACATATCCGGCGCCATCGTTTGATTGCACGCTGTTACCCTGAGCCACAACAGCGGCGGGCAATAACAGCATCTGGAACAAGGCAATCAGGGCGGCGAGTTTTCTCATGCCGTCCGGAATAGGTTTCCATCACTTGAAAAAGTGCCAAGGTTTATGCTTGCGATTTTCTTTAGTAGTTGGACCTATGCGCTCGACAAGGCGCTATTAACCTTGCACAATTGGCCTCTCTGAGGGGCATTTTTCTGCGGCCTCGCGCAGAATAGGGGGCAATCGGGATTTCCCCCTATTCGCGTATAAATTTGTAAGCGGCGTGCCTGCTGCGGGGGAAATGTTCGATGGTCGCATTGGTGCGCACGGTTGCTTATCTCGGACTCGAGGCCCGGCGCGTAGAAGTGCAATGCCAAGTCGCCTCTGGCCTGCCCCGTTTTTCGATAGTGGGTTTGCCGGACAAAGCCGTAAGCGAAAGCCGCGAACGCGTGCAAGCGGCCCTCTCTGCAATGGGCCTCGCGCTGCCGCCCAAACGCATCACCATCAACATGTCGCCTGCCGACCTGCCGAAAGACGGGTCGCATTATGATCTGCCGATTGCGCTGGCTTTGTTGGCGGCGATGGGCGTTACCGATACCGAGCAGCTGGGTGACTGGATCGCGGTAGGCGAATTATCGCTCGACGGTCGGATCGTGGCGAGCCCCGGCGTCTTGATCGCGGCGCTCCACGCAAGCGAGATTGAAGCCGGTCTGATCTGTCCTGCAGAACAGGGCGCCGAAGCCAAATGGGCGAGCGGCGTGCCTGTTCTTGCGCCGCGCGATCTTTCCGCTTTGCTGGCGCACCTGAAAGGCACGCAAGTTCTGGAAGAGCCCGCGCGCGGCGAGATTGCAGCCATGCCGCCGGTCACTGATCTGAAACAGGTAAAGGGTCAGGAGACGGCCAAACGCGCGCTGGAAATCGCCGCAGCAGGCGGACACAATTTGCTGATGGTCGGCCCGCCGGGATCGGGGAAAAGCCTGCTTGCCTCATGCCTCCCGGGAATTTTGCCAGAGCTTACTCCGTCCGAGGCGCTTGAAGTGTCGATGGTGCAATCGGTGGCCGGGATGCTCGATGCAGGCCGCATCAGCCGCGCCCGCCCCTTTCGTGCGCCGCATCATTCGGCCAGCATGGCGGCGTTAACCGGGGGCGGCCTGAAAGTAAGGCCCGGCGAAGTGAGCCTCGCACATCTGGGGGTCTTGTTTCTTGACGAACTGCCGGAGTTTCAAAGGTCAGTGCTTGATTCCCTGCGCCAGCCTTTGGAAACGGGGAAGGTCGATGTTGCGCGGGCCAATGCCCATGTCAGCTTTCCGGCTCGGGTACAGTTGATTGCGGCGATGAATCCGTGCCGCTGCGGTCATGCCGGTGAACCGGGACACGTTTGCGCCAGAGGCCCGCGCTGCGCCAGCGAGTATCAGGCGCGGCTTTCCGGTCCGCTGCTGGACCGGATTGACCTGCATGTCGAAGTCGCCGCCGTCAGTGCGGCAGATCTGGGCCTGCCTCCCGCCGCCGAAGGGAGCCATGCTGTCGCAAACCGCGTCGCCGCGGCGCGTTCGCGGTGCAGCGAGCGCGGTGTACGTTCCAACGCGGAACTGGATGGAGAGCGATTGGAACGCTTTGCCGCACCCGACGAAGCCGGCCGAGCGTTGTTGATGCAGGCGGCAGAAAAACTGCGGCTTTCCGCGCGCAGTTATACCCGGATGCTGCGTGTCGCCCGGACTATCGCAGATCTGGCAGGCACCCAAAGCATCGCGCGAGCACATATTGCAGAGGCGCTATCATACAGACAGACCGTGGGACGCGGCTGAAAGCAGCGGCCATTTCAGCGTCGAATGCTGTTGTCCGAAAGGCTGGATATTGCCCCTGTGCTGGCGTAAGGGGCAGCAATAGGATCGCGGCAGCCAGCCGCTATGAAAGCCCATCGTTCTATGCCGTTTGATCCATCCTGGTTAATCCACATCGGAGCCGCATTGCTGTTGATCGCATACGCGATCCGTGATGAGCTAAAGCTGCGGGTTCTCATCATCGTGTCGACCTTCATCTACATCGCCTATTATTATCTGGCGGCCGACCCCCCGCTTTGGGATGCGATCATCACAAGCGCGCTCATGGTGGTTATCAATATCGTTGTGCTGGTGCAGATCACGCTTGAGCGGACACGGTTTCGCATGAGCGAGGATGAAAAAGCTCTATTCGAAGCGTTTGAAACCCTTACCCCCGGCCAGTTTCGCAGGATCGCAAAACTGGCAAAGTGGCGCCTTTCAGCCGAAGAAGACGGGGTTATTTTAACGCGGGAACAGGAGCCATCGGGTTCGCTCTTCTTCATCTTTGAAGGGATCATCATGGTAGAAAAGCGCGAACAGCGTTTTCGACTGCCGGAGGGCAATTTCGTGGGAGAAGTTGCGTTTGTTTTGAAACGTAAGACTACGGCAACCACCATCGCTCCTAAAGGCGTGCGTTTTGTGGAGTGGGACAGCGCAGCCCTACGCAAACTCAGCGAGCGACATCCAAATCTTGGCAATGGTCTGAACGCATTACTCACCCGTGATCTCGCGCGCAAAATCGGGGCGAGTTATCGTCCACCTGATGATGCGATTTCCACTGACAACCGCACAGAAAGCTTGCTTGAAAACGCCCAGCGATCTGATTGATGGTGCTGCGCCTAATCGCGCATTCACAAATATACACGCATGGCCGTATCCACCTTTGGTCTTAGCTTTCCAATCAGGGTCACCGAAAAATCCATGGCCGACCAGATGACTGACCCGATGGCTCGAAATGATGGAGCCGGCCCCGGCGGTGCGATCGAGCAACCGGGCTGGCTGGGCCGCATCCTTGAGGGGAAAACCGGCTCGCGCGCACTCAGCCTTGCTATCGCATTAGGGCTAGAGGCTCTGCTCATTCTGCTTTTGTTTATGATCGGTTGGACCTGGCGCGAAGAAACCGACATGGCCGAGACGGTTACGACGTTTAAAGCATCAGATTTTTCTGCCGAAGCATCCGAACCAGAGACACAGCAGGATGCCCCTGAGCCTGCCCAGACGCAACCGCAGCCGCAACAGGTTCAGCCAGTTACGCCGCCCCCGCCACCCCAACCGGCACCATTGCCGGAACCGCCTTTGCCTGTTCCCAATCCGCTCAACATCAACACCCAGCCCGCAGCTCCGCCTGCACCGGCTCCTGCGCCGACCTCTGCACCGCCGCAAACAGCCCCTCCGGTTGCCGCCCCCTCGCGCACGTATGGGCCGCCCAATACAGGATCAAATTCGCGCAGCAGCGACAGCCAGCGGGTCGGCACCGCGCCCAATGGCGAACCGCTTTACGCTGCGCGCTGGTACCGCGAACCCACCCGGCAGGAACTTCAAGGGTATCTGTCAACGGCGTCAAACCCGAGTACCGCGCTGATCGCGTGTCGGACTGTGCCCGATTTCTATGTCGATGATTGCGAACTGATCGGCGAAAGTCCGCAAGGATCGCAGATTGGCCGTGCGGTGCTCGCCGCGGCCTGGCAATTCCGCGTCAGGCCCGCCCTGATCGGCGGGCGGTCCCAGGTTGGATCGTGGGTTCGGATAAGAATTGATTACACGAACAACGCCCGGCGCTGATCAGCGTTCAAATTCGCGCACAACGGCGCAAAAATCCTCGCCATACGTTTCCAGCTTACGTGCGCCCACGCCTTGGATCGATCCAAGCGCGTCCATGGTAGTCGGACATTCATGGGCCATCGCGCGCAGCACGCTATCGTGAAATATGATGTAGGCCGGGATGCCGCGTTCGCTGGCTAGCTCCTTGCGTTTGGCCCTGAGTGCTTCAAACAAAGGATTGCCGACCGGATTGGCAACGTTCGTCTTGCGCCCACGCCGCGCTTTCTGCGGAGGCTCCGCGATGAGGACAGCGCGTTCATCACGCAGCACCTCGCGCGCTGCCGGGCCGAGTGCCATACCGCCATGATCGGTAGTGATCAGCATTTCATGCGCCATCAGATTGCGCATGACCGGGCGCAACATAGGAGCCTCTTCCTCGCCCAGAATGCCAAACACCGAAAGCTGATCATGGCCGCGCTGGCTGACGCGGTCATCGCCGCGGCCAAGCAGAACCTTTTCAATGTGGCCAAGTCCGTAACTTTGACCGGTGCGATACACCGCAGAAAGCAATTTTCGAGCGGTCTCTGTCACATCGATCACTTGCGGCGGATTTTCGCAATTGTCGCACGCTCCGCAGGCTGCATCGGGTTGTTCGCCAAAATGCCGCAACAAAATGGCCCGCCTGCAGGTGGGTGCCTCGACCAATCCCGCCAATGCGTTCAAGCGCGCCTGTTCGCTGGGCAGGCGTTCGGGCTCTACTTCGTCAAGGCGCTGGCGGGCCTTGGCGAAATCATTGGCGCTCCAGAACATCTGGGCTTCCGCAGGATCGCCATCGCGGCCGGCCCGGCCTGTTTCCTGATAATAAGCCTCGATGGATTTTGGCAGTCCCGCATGGATGACAAAGCGCACATCAGGTTTATCAATGCCCATGCCGAACGCGATTGTCGCAACCATGACCATATCGTCTGAACGGACAAATTCGGCCTGAACAGCGGCCCGCTGCTCAGGTGGCAATCCTGCGTGGTAAAAGCCCGCTTGCCGGCCCGTGTCAGCGATAGTCGCAGCGAGTTTTTCCGTGGCGGCGCGGCTCGTGGCGTAAACGATCCCGGCGCCGGGGTTCCGCGTCACAAAATCAGTGATCTGTTTTCCCGTATTCCCGCGCGCGCTGATTGCGTACCGGATGTTGGGACGGTCAAATCCGGCTACGATCAACCCTTCATCGGGAATACCCAGTTGGCGCACAATATCGCGGCGAGTCGTCTCGTCTGCTGTTGCTGTCAGAGCAAGCCGTGGGACATGTTCAAACCGGTCGAGCATCGGGCGCAATTGGCGATAATCGGGTCTGAAATCGTGACCCCACTCTGAAACGCAATGCGCCTCGTCAATCGCGAAAAGCGAGATGTCGGTTTGCGTCAGAAGTGATTGAAAGCCGCCGGTGTTCGCGCGTTCGGGCGCGACATAAAGCAGGTCCAGTTCGCCTGCCAGCAAAGCTTGCGCTGTCGCAGCATTATCCGAATCGGCAGATGTCATGGAGGCTGCGCGGATGCCGACCGCATTGGCCGCACGAATTTGATCATGCATCAACGCGATCAGCGGGGAGACGACAATGGCCGTGCCTGACCGGGCCAGCGCAGGAATTTGATAGCACAGCGATTTGCCCGCGCCGGTTGGCATCAATGCGCAGGTGTTATGACCAGCCATTACGCGATCGATAACTTCTTCCTGCTTGCCCCGGAATTCGGTGAAGCCGAATGTCGTACGCAGGATTGAATGCAAGTCTGCGCGGTCATCGACCGTCATGGCTGGTTTGACCCTTGGTGGATTGTATAGCGGGGAAGCGCCGCCCGGTAGTAAAGTTACCCGGCAGCCCGTTTCTTAGCCGCTTCGATATCAACAATATCGCCTGTGCCAAGGCCGCTACCCGCAATTGCCACAGTTCCGTCAGCGCGCTTGCCCAGATCACCGCGCTTTACCAACCATAGATCAAGATGGCTTAGAATGCGGCCGTCATGGGCCAGCATCGACACCGGACCGACCGGCAAGCGATCCCGCTCGTCAACCAGAACCGGGTCTTCGGTTACAAACTCGCCGCCATATTTCTGACCCCACTGCCGCAGTGCAACCATGGCAGGAAGCAGATCAAATCCCTTGTCCGTGAGGCGGTATTCGATCTTGCGGCGATCATCTGCGCACGGTTCACGTTTAAGAATGCCATGCTCGACCAGTTTGGCCAGACGGTTGGAAAGAATGTTCCGCGCGATCCCCAGTTCGGTGAGGAATTCCTCGAAATGCTTCAGCCCGTTGAAACTGGCGCGCAGGATCATGAATGACCAGCGTTCGCCCATGACTTCAAGAGCTTGCGGCAGGCCGCAATCAATAAGCTCGCGCAGTGGTTCTCTTAATTCGCCCATATTCGGTCCCTTCCGTGCAACCTTTCTAGCGCGTTTTGGCTCAATCGCAAATCGGCCCGCCACCAAAGTTCGGGTTCGCCGCAAAATAATTTAGGTTTTTAGTTGCAACTGAATATCGGATCATTTAGGTAGTGATTCGCAACTGGTTTCAATATGAAACTTTGCACCGCACAATAATAGCCTCTTTCTTGAATTTGCTCATACAAGGATACCGACGATGACCTCCTCCCTTTCCCGTACAAGTCGTCTTTCAATTTTCGCCTCCGCGCTGGTCTATACCGGTCTCATGCTTGGAACCGCGATTGCGCCTGCCCCTCTCGCCGCTGCGCAAAGCGGCCCGTATTATTCGGCGAGCCTCGCGCAATCGACGGATGAAGACCGCGCCGTTGCCGGCGGTGTTGCTTGGGCGTGCAAAGACACAGAATGTGTTGCGAACAAGGGCACATCGCGCCCCGTTAATGTTTGCCGCGGTCTGGCTCGTAAATTTGGCGAGATCACCAGCTTCACCGCCAAAGGCAAAGAGCTGAGCGATGACAAGCTGGCAAAGTGCAACGGCAACTGAACCGGCGGAATTACCTTATACGCGGATGATCCCCCGCGTTCCCCTCCGTCCTATACTCTCCACCACGGACGGATACCATTGCCCCTCGAAACCCATGTTCCCCAGCATGGTTTCGGGGGGCTTTTCAATTCGATCAAAGAAAGCCGGACGCTGCCAATTGCGCTTCGAGCGTTTCCGCATCAGTGAACAGATGGGCATCCCATCCGCGTGATCTGGCAGCGGCGATGTTGGCCGGATTGTCATCAGTAAAGAACAAACGGGAGCCGGGGCGGCCAGCACGCTGTTCTGTTATCTCGTAAATGCGCGGATCAGGCTTCGCGACCTTTTCGGTGCCGGAAACGATAATGTCATCGAACAGATCGAAAATTGGATAGACCGGACGAAAGCCTTCCCAGAATTCCTCACCGAAATTGGTGAGGCAATATAGCGGGACCTTGTTTGCGTGCAGCCGCTTGACCAGCTGGTGCGTTCCGGCGACCGGTCCGGGCACCGTTTCGTTGAAGCGATCGGCATAGGCACGGATATGCGGTTCATATTTCGGGAATTCGGCGATGCGCGCAGGCACCATATCGGCAAGCGCGACTCCGCGATCATGCTGAAAATGCCATTCCTCCGTGACCACATTGGTCAGAAACCAATCCAGCTCGTCCGGATCGGAAATCATTTTTTCAAACAGATTGCGCAGGTCCCATTGCACCAACACCCGCCCAACATCGAAAACAACGGCTTTTCCGAGATCGTTCATCACTTTATCCTGTTATAAACGGCTGCGGCCCGCACTCCTGTATGGAGGCGGGCCGCTTGCGTTTTGCTCGATCACCATCGGGCGACCGGCCAATTGCGTGTTTTATCCCTGACGGGCTTTGAAACGACGGTTGGTTTTGTTGATCACATATGTACGCCCGCGACGGCGGATTACGCGGCAATCACGGTGACGGTTTTTCAGCGACTTGAGGCTGTTGCGGATCTTCATTTCAGGTTCCTGCGAATAAAAAGGCACCGGAGGTTGTCTCCGATGCCGGAATTTCAAGGGCCGCGCCTAAGCGGACAAACGCGATTCGTCAACCGTTACCCCTGATTTCGGTAAGTTTCCGTTCCCACGCGAGCGCATGGCCAATAATCTCGTCCAAATCGGCATGTTGCGGCTTCCATGGTAGCGTAGCGCGGATGCGCGACGGATCCGATATCAGCGACGCGGGATCACCGGCCCGGCGCCCTTCAAACCGGCGATCAATCTTGCGATTGGTAACGCGGTCTACCGCGTCGAGGACTTCGGTAACGGAGAAACCCCTGCCATACCCGCAATTCATCGTCAGCGACCGCTCTGGCTGAGCGATCAAAGCCTCCAGTGCCAAAACATGCGCCGCAGCCAGATCGCTGACATGGATGTAATCGCGCACGCCCGTGCCATCTGGCGTATCGAAATCCGTTCCAAACACGCCCACAAATTCGCGCTTGCCCAGCGCCGCTTCGACCGCGACCTTGATCAAATGCGTTGCACCGGCGGTGGATTGGCCGGTCCGCGCGCGCGGATCGGCTCCGGCAACATTGAAGTATCGCAGCGCGCAATAATTGATCGGGTGCGCAGCGGCCGTATCGCCCAACATCTGCTCGGTCATCAATTTCGACCAACCATACGGATTGATC
Organism: Erythrobacter insulae; assembly: GCF_007004095.1. Classification (NCBI taxonomy): domain Bacteria; kingdom Pseudomonadati; phylum Pseudomonadota; class Alphaproteobacteria; order Sphingomonadales; family Erythrobacteraceae; genus Erythrobacter; species Erythrobacter insulae. Next base: position 1,543,660 of record NZ_VHJK01000001.1, on the reverse strand, counting down.
GGAACTCGGGGCGTATCCTCTGTCACCGCCGAAACATCGGGCGTGCCATAGGTCGCCGCGGTCGAGGAAAAAATGAAATGCGGCACCCCTGCGGCAACCGCTGATTCAAGCAAGGCACGGCTTTTTACCGTATTGTTGTGATAATATTTAAGCGGGTTCTCGACGCTTTCAGGCACCACGATGGAGCCTGCAAAATGCATGATCGCACCAATCGACTGTTCAGCGATGATCCGCGAGACAAGCTCGCCATCTTCGATATCGCCTTCGTAAAGCGGGACATCGTCCGGCACCGCAAACCGAAAACCGGTGGTCAGATTGTCGATCACCGCCACATGCCAGCCCGCATCTTTTAGCGCCAGAACCGCGTGGCTGCCGATATAGCCTGCGCCGCCCGTAACCAGCACGCACGGCCTATCAGATTGAGAAGCTGTTTCAGTCATAGCGGCATCCATAACTTCCCTTTGCGAACAGGCAAACGCAAACACGCAAGTTTACATCATGATTTTGGACAGCCGCACCCACCCAATGTAAGCTGCGCACCAGAGAGGACAGTTTCATGCCAAAGCTTTATCAGGTTTCGCCCCACCCCGTTGATCGCCCATTTCACCGCCCTGTTCACAGCAGTTTTCAGCGCCGTTTTCAGCGCGCATTCGTGCCGTTTGCGGCGCTGTCGCTGGTGGCGTGCGCGGGCACATATACCGGCCCGGTCGAGGTCACGCGCTTTGTCGCAGAGGACACCAGCCAGCTTGGCAAGGGCTCTATCGCGGTGGCAATCAGAACGGGCGAGGATGCTGACAGCGAAATTCTGGATACGATTTACAGCAATGCCATTGTGAGCGAACTTCAAAACCTCGGCTACACCGTCAGCCTCGACGAAAAGCCCGCCCAGCAAGCATTTGCCACCGTATCTGTGCGCCAGATCATCCGGTCTGGTGGCAATTCAGCCGCCGGTGTCAGCATTGGCGGGCAGACAGGTTCGTTTGGCTCTGGCCTGGGAATCGGTCTTGGCCTGGCACTGGGCGGCGGCAACAAAGACCGCGAGGCCACAACAATGGAAGTGCGCATTACCTCTGCCGAAACCGGTAAAGCCTTATGGGAGGGCCGCGCCGAGATCATCGCCAGCGTCGATTCCAAATACAGCGTTTCCACCGAGAATGCCCGCGCGCTCGCGGCGGCTCTATTTAAGGATTTCCCCGGTGGTAATGGCGAGACGGTACAGCTATCGGTCGATGAACTCGAAAGGACCCCATGACCGCCATCGCAATCGACGCCGCTTTTGACAGCGGCAATATCGAAATTCTCGCTATCGAAGGACACAGCGCGCGCCTTGCCATTCGGAAAGACCGCATGGCCGAGTTTGCGCAATGGTTTCATTTCCGGCTGACAGCGCCCTCTGGACAAGAGGTGCAGCTTAAAATCACTGGCCTGGGCAGCAGTGCGTTCCCCGGCGGCTGGCCAAATTACGATGCCTGCGTTTCCGAAGATCGGGAATATTGGGCACGGGCGGCAAGCTCTTACGATGAAAACGAAGAAGGCGGCACGCTCACCATCCGGTACACGCCGGCATCCAACACGGCATGGTTCGCCTATTTCGCGCCTTATTCCATGGAGCGGCATCATGATCTGGTGGCAGAGGCCGCATCTTGTGAAGGGGTTGACCTTGTCCGCCTGACCCAGACGCTCGACGGACAGCCGCTCGACATGCTGGAAATGGGCGAAGGCGACAAACAGGTCTGGCTCTATGCCCGCCAGCATCCCGGCGAAACGCAGGCGGAATGGTGGATGGAAGGCGCGCTGGAATGCCTGACCGATCCGAGTGATCCGGTGGCGCGCGGCCTTTTGAAACGCTGCCGGCTGCATATTGTCCCCAATTGCAATCCTGATGGATCACAGCGCGGTCATTTGCGGACCAATGGCGTGGGCACCAATCTCAACCGTGAATGGTCCGATCCGAGCGCGGAAAAATCGCCAGAAGTGCTCGCGATCCGGGCGAAGATGGATGAAACGGGCGTCGATTATGCGATGGATGTCCACGGAGACGAAGCGATTCCCGCCGTATTCCTCGCCGGATATGAAGGCATCCCCGATTGGACCGATGCGCATGGCGAACAATTCTATCGCTATCAGCGCATCCTTGATCGCCGCACGCCTGATTTTCAGACCAAGCTTGGCTATCCCAAAGCACCTGCGGGCAAAGCCAATCTGGGGATCAGCACCAATCTGGTCGCGCAGCGTTATGGTGCCTGCGCTATGACGCTTGAAATGCCTTACAAAGACCTCGCGGATTTCCCCGAGCCCGAACAGGGCTGGTCGCCGGAACGCTGCAAAGGGCTGGCGCGGGATTGCCTTGCTGCTTTGCTTGAATGGCTGGAAACCGAATAGCGCACGCTAAACATGATTTTACACCGAGTTCAGTAAAGCGACAGCGTCCAACCGTGCTATAGGGTGCGAAACGGCACAGGACGGGAGAATGCATATGACACAGCAGTTTACTTGGAACAGGCGCGGGATTTTGGCTGGCGCGGGGGCGCTTGGCGTCGCCGGCCTGTTACCGGCTCAGGCAAATGCGCAAGGTTTGACCAAAGCGCTCGGTCTGTCCTCCATCCTTGGCAAAGCAACCGACGGCGCACTCGATAAACTCGCGCAGCCGGGCGCGTTTTACGACGATGAAGAAGTGCGCATCGGGCTGCCGATCGTTGGCAATCTGGGCGGGCGCAGCGGCGGATTGCTTGGATCATTGTTGAATGCCGGAAACCGTATGGGCGTGCTGGGAGATATCACACGCACGATCAATGATGCCGCCGGGCTTGCCGCCGGCGAGGCAAAGCCGATTTTCCGGGACGCGATCAACGATTTGTCTTTTGAGGACGCGCCGGGAATCATCAGGCAAGCCGATGGCGGCACGCAATATCTGCGCAGTTCTTCGAATGAGCGCCTGCATTCCCGGTTTGAACCGCTCGTCGACACCGCTCTGGAGAAACTCGGCGTGTATTCCAGTTTCGATAGTCTGGCTCAAAATTATGATTTTATCAGCAACGCCGGATTGAACCGGGCCAGCATCAACCGATCCGTAACCGATCAGGGGCTCGACGGGATTTTCTCTTATATCGGCAGCGAAGAGCGGACTTTCCGCAAGAATCCGGCCGGCAATCTGGGCGGCGCACTGGGCGATCTTCTGGGGCAATAAGCCCTAGTCCAGATGCGCAGGCCCAAAAGCGTGCGGCAGCAGAGCTGATAATCTGATCTCGCGCACTTCATCCGAGCCAACACATAGTACCCGCGGGTCCGTGCCGCCAAGCTGCGCGATTTCGTTGAGCACCTGTCGGCACCGCCCGCACGGCGTAATGGGTGCGCCGTCACCTTTATCCAACGGGCCGACCACCGCGACTTCGATCAGGCCGCCGCGACGCCCCTCTCCCAAGGCTTTGGCGACCGCGACCGTCTCTGCGCACAGAGCCAGGCCATAGCTCGCATTTTCGACATTGGTTCCGGTGATCACCGCCCCATCATCAAAACGCAGAGCCGCGCCAACAGCATAATCGGAATAAGGCGACCATGAATGGGTTGCCGCCTCGCGCGCGGCCTCGATCAGTTTTGCATCACTCATTTCTGTACCACCACCCATTCGATTGGTTCTGAAGACGCTTCGCTTTCAAGCTGACTGTTCGCACTCCATAACAGCCATGGTCGCGGCGCGTAATCGGGGCGCGCTCGATCACGGCTCAGCCATAGGTCACGCGCCATGCTCAAGGCGGTGCCATGACGGTTCTCGAAACTCTCGCTCAATTTAAGGATCACCGATTTGCCCGAATGCATTTCAATCTGATTGACCAGCGTCAGAAGTTCGCTTTCGACAGCGGCATCGCTGACCTTGGGATCACAGCCATCCGCCAGGCGGTTTAGCGCGATTGCAGGCGGCAATTGATCCGCGCTGCGCGGCACCATGCGGGTAAATCGCGCACTTTGCGGATCAGCGCGCAGGCATGGATCGAACGGGTAAATTATCCCGACTTGCAAATCGGCGGCAAAGGCGGCTTTCAATCGCGCGGCAAAGCCGGGATCGGGCGCGCCGCCAACCGGCGCCAGTTCGAGATACACGAAATCCCCCCCAAGCGCCTTGATCGTTTCGAACCGGGTGCCGGCCGCACCGCTTGCGATCACCGCGCCTTGTTCCGGATAAAGCGCCTCATCTGGACGCCATTCACGCATGTCCCACCAGAACCACCCCGTAAACACGATCCCGATCAGCGCGGCCAAAGCGGCCAATCGCAGCATCCAGCGCGATGCGCCGCCTTTGCTTCGCTGTGAGCGAGCGGCAGTTTTGGCGCGCGCCATGCAGTATTTATCCTTTAATGTGGAGCACGCAGATCAGCGTGAACAACCGGCGGGCCGTGGCAAAATCGGTTTCGACTTTCCCTTCGAGCCGTTCCTGAAGCATTTCGGCCGCGTTGTTGTGAATGCCGCGGCGCGCCATATCAATCGTCTCGATCTCGGCCGGGGTCGCCTTGCGGATTGCCTGATAATAGCTGTCGCAAATGGCGAAATATTCGCGAATCGGCCGGCGGAACCGGGCAAGGCCGATCAACAGCGTCTCCAGCTCTTGTTCGGCCTCATCCCTGATCTGCATCACCAACCGGCCATCCCGCACACCCAGCTCCAACCGGTAAGGCCCATTGGCCCCGCGCTCTACACTTCGCACCGGTTTGAATGTGTTTTCCTCGATCAGATCATAGATCGCGACACGGCGTTCCTGTTCGACATCGGCATTGCGCCACAGGATCGTCTCTTCATCAAGAGCGATGTGGGCAATGCGAAACGTGTTCGCGGAATCGGTGGGCTGGTTGACCATCCAGACTGCCTTCGCAGATCGCGGGGTAACTATTCAAGCACTTCGCGATTCCATCCCCGCTATCCACAGCCTAATCTTGCCAAGTGAGGCGATTTTACCTCGCTTGATGCTTGCAAGCAGGCCCGATCACAGGTCATCAGGGCCTCATGGCCGAACCCACACCTCTTTCACTCGTCGACTCAGATTCGGATACCGCACGCAAACTGCCATCCAATCTGGATGCAGAAGCCGCTTTTCTGGGCGCTGTCCTGATTGATAATCGGGTGATCGAGGAATTGCCTACCCCGATCCAGCCGCATCATTTCTTTGAACCGCTGCATGAACGCATTTACGAACGCATCCTTACCCTGATCGAACGCAACGCAACCGCATCGCCGGTAACGCTGCGCCCGTATTTTGAGGCGGATGAAGCGTTGAAGGAATTGGGCGGGACCACATATCTCGCACAGTTGACGGCCAATGGAGCCGGGCTGCTCGCGCCGCGCGAACTGGCCCAGCAAATATATGATCTCGCGCTGCTGCGCGAATTGGTCAGCGTGGGCCGCGGTCTGGTCGAAGGCGCGCTGGACACGTCCGAAGAAACCAATCCGATGGACCGGATTTCCCAAGCCGAAGCCGCGCTTTTCAAAGTGGCAGAAGGCGCCGCATCCGGCAATGAAGCGTCCAGTTTTCGGGATGCCGCGCTAACCGCGATCAAAATGGTCGAAGCCGCGATGAATTCGGGCGGCGGGCTGTCCGGCAAGACAACCGGCCTGTCCACAATGGATCAAAAAACCGCAGGCTTGCACGATTCCGACCTTGTGATCCTCGCCGGTCGTCCGGGCATGGGCAAAACTTCTTTGGCGACCAACATCGCATTCAATTGTGCCGAAGCGCATCTTAACTGGGAGCGAGATGGCGGTGAGTTCAATTACGGCGCGCCCGCTGCCTTTTTCAGTCTGGAAATGAGCGCGGATCAGCTCGCGACCCGTATTCTGGCAGAGCAGGCAGAGATCAGTTCCGAGGCGCTCCGCAGTGGTAAACTGTCCCGCGAAGATTTTCAGCAATTGAGCTTTGCCAGCCAACGGCTTTCGGAATTGCCGCTGTATATTGATGATACTCCCGCGCTTACGATTGGCGGCCTTCGCACCCGCGCAAGGCGGCTTAAACGCCGGCATGATATCGGGCTGATTATCGTGGACTACCTGCAATTGCTGCAGGGTTCCGGCCGCGCCAATGACAACCGCGTGAACGAAATATCGGAAATCAGCCGCGGGCTCAAAACGCTGGCGAAAGAATTGTCTGTGCCCGTTATCGCGCTGTCACAGCTTAGCCGCGCAGTGGAACAACGCGAAGACAAACGCCCGATCCTATCCGATCTCAGGGAATCCGGCTCAATCGAACAAGACGCAGATATGGTCTGGTTTGTGTACCGCGACGACTATTATCTCGAAGCAATCCGGCCAGATTTCCCGACCGAAACAAGCCCGCCCGATGCTGTCGAAAAATACCGCGCCTGGGAAGAGCAATACGAGCAGGTCAAGAACAAGGCCGCAGTGAATGTCGCCAAACAGCGCCATGGCTCAACAGGGATTGTGCCGCTGCATTTCCACAGCGAGTTCACCAAATTCACCTCGCCCGTGACGAAGGATTATTCCGCTTGGGGCGAAGGCTAATTGTTGAGCCCGCGCGCCATCCGGTAATCGGCCAGCGCGATCCAGTATTCAAACCGCCAACGCATCCGGTTCCAGAAACTTGCCTCTTGGGTGTACCATTTGGGCGTGACGCGCATACTTGCGCCTTCGAGATGGGTGACAAATTCACGCAGACGCTCGGCCAGTGCATCATCCTCCACCCGCACCATCAATTCGACATTGATCCGCGCTGATCGTTTATCCAGATTGGCGCTGCCAAAATAGCTTACGCCGTCCGCGATCATCAATTTCATGTGCAATTTGCACGGCTGGAATTCAAAAATGTGCGCACCGGCGTGCAACAGGTTTTTATAAAGCAGGCGCGCAACGTCGATTGTCGCACGAATATCTGATTTGCCCGCCATGACCATCCGCATTTCCCCGCGCCGGGCGATTCTGGTCATCAAACGGCGCATACTGCGCGGCGGAGAGAAATAGGCGCTTACCGTATCCAGTCTTTTCGCGCCGATAAGATCCGATTTGAACTGCCACGCCCAGTGGCTTTTGCGGACCAGCGGACCGCCAACCAGCAATCGGACAGGACCATCGCCGCCGTCCCAGTCCTTGACCATGCTGCGCATCCGCCGAAGCTGTGAACTGTCGCTTTGAACCCAATCGCGTAGCAATTCGAACCAGTTCGTAAACCGCTCGACAACCGGCCCTTCGATCGCAATGCCCAAATCGCACCAGCCATTGTTGGATGGCGTCTCGAAATAATGATCGGAGATGTTGCTGCCGCCGGTCAAAACCCGCGCATTATCGGCGATCACGAACTTTTGATGGTTGCGGATCAGATAACGCACGCTCCATTTGGCGGAGAAGGTGTTGAACTGGCCGCCCGCCTCGACGATGGGATCAAAAAAATGGTCTGGTGCATCGCTGCCGAATGCATCGATGATCAAACGGACATCGACGCCGCGATTTGCCGCCTCCACCAACGCATCGCGGATTTGTGTACCTGATTTGTCATGCTGAAACATGTAATAGAAGATCGCGAGCGTGTGCCGCGCCTTCTCGATATGGTCTATCAAGGCGGCCAGCCGGTCCGATCCGCGAGGGTAGAATGTGAATGCATGGTCCTGAACGCTGAATTGAAAGCTTTCCGCATCCTCATAATTGCTGGTTGGCGTTTGCGCCGGATCGAGAGGTCTTTTTTGCGTCATAGATCACCAATGCAGCGGGTCTGTTTAAGTTGCAAATTCTTGACTCTGCGGCAGCGCGCACTTAAGTGCGATGCTCTTTCAGAAAACCAGAAGTTATGAGGCCCGCAGATGGCACGCGTTACCGTTGAAGATTGCGTCGACAAGATTCCTAATCGTTTCGACCTTGTATTGCTTGCCGCACAGCGTGCGCGCGAGATCTCCGGCGGTGCCGAACTCACTCTTGAGCGTGACCGGGACAAGAACCCGGTTGTGGCTTTGCGCGAGATTGCCGAGCAGAACCTCAAACCGAAAGACCTCAAAGAAGCGCTCGTTACCAGCCTGCAGAAAATCCTGCCTGACGATGAAGATGATGCCGATGAAATCGGCTCGCTCAGCCAGTCGGCAGAAGCTCTGCGGATCACCGCGAGCGCGCCAACCCGTTCGACCTCGATCGGGGCCGATTACGAAGGGTAATCGCCGCAAGCACACGCGATACACCGGGCAGAAACCTGTCCCGTTTTGATAAGGGCCGCCAGTTTGGCGGCCTTTTTCTTTTGCGTTCTATATCCTGACGCCATTAACGGTAATCTGGCAGCGTCGCGGCGGCCCCTTCAAAAGAGAATGCGTTACAAACCATGGCTTCGATAGCGGTTTACAGTGTCAAAGGCGGAGTCGGGAAAACCACCTTCGCGACAAACCTCGCCTGGTGCGCAGCGACAATATCCCGCCGTCAAACCCTGCTGTGGGACCTGGACCCCGCCAATGGCTCGGGCTTTCTGCTGGGTATCAACCCCAAGAAAAAGCGCGCCGCCCAATCCATTTTCACAGCCGAGCGCAACGCGGCAAAGGTGATCCAGAAAACAGCCTATCCGAACCTCGATCTGCTTCCCGCCGATGAAAGCATCCGCACGCTTGACCGGCAATTTGATCGGATCGGCAAGAAAAAACGACTGGCCAAACTGACACAGGCGCTCAGCAAGGATTACGACCGGATTATCTTTGATTGTCCGCCCGTGCTTAATGAAATCAGCGCGCAAGTGATGCGCGCCGCCGATCTGGTTATTGTGCCGCTCCCCCCGTCGCCATTATCGGCGCGGGCATTTGATGCCGTGGTCGAGGAAGTGCGCGGCAGCGGCAAGGGGCATCCGCCAATCCTGCCGGTCCTGTCGATGCTGGATATGCGGCGGACACTGCATAAGGAAGCGCGCGCGGCCAATCCGAACTGGCCCGTCATCCCGCTGGCAAGCGCGATTGAACAATGCGCGGTAGAGCGCCAACCGGTCGGCGCGTTTGCCCCCCGATCCCCCGGAGCGCGGGCCTTTGCACAGATGTGGACCGCCATAGAACGCAAGCTGGCTTCCAAGACAAAGTAGTTCTCTCTACGGTAAGGTCCGCAATCATCGACGGGCCGGCGGAGAATTTATGAGCGATATCACCGAGGGTATGGGCGCGGCCATTGAAGGCGCGCTCACCAGCCGCGCAGTTGAACCTGAACATGGTGAAGGCACGGTCGCCGGTGCCCGCGCCAGTGCCCGCGACGGGACTCGTGAAAGTGCGTGCCTGAATTGCGGCGCCGATCTGGTTGGCAATTATTGTCAGAATTGCGGGCAAAAGGTCCACGTCCACCGCACTCTATCAGCGATCGGCCACGATCTGCTCCACGGTGTGCTGCATCTTGATGGCAAATTCTGGAGCACGCTGCCGCTGCTCGCGTTTAAACCGGGCAAGCTTACGCGCCGCTATATCGAAGGAGAACGCGCCAAATTCGTCAGCCCGATGGCGATGTTCCTGTTCAGTATTTTTGCAATGTTTGCAGTGTTCCAGATGGTGGGCATCACCGCCCCATCCGACATTGATTTAAGCGGCGCTGTCGAGAAAACAGCCAGCGAAGTCCGATCCGAAGCCGAAATTGGCCGGGCAGAGATTCAGGCTCAATTGGACGCGATGGATGCCGATGATCCTGAACGCGAAGAGCTTGCTGCGCAGCTTGCCGCACTCGAAGCGGGGTTGAACAGTCTGGGTAAGGCGAGTGATGCGAACGCCGATGAAAGCTTGAACATGGAGATCAATCCGACCGGTTTTGAAGCATTCGATAAAGGCGTCCTGCAAAAGTGGAACGATAATCCCGGGCTGATGCTGTATAAGATGCAGGCCAACGCTTATAAATTCAGCTGGCTCTTGATCCCGCTCTCGATCCCATTCGTATGGCTGTTATTTGCATGGAAGCGGCGTTTCAAAGCCTATGATCATGCGATCTTCGTCACCTATTCCCTCGCCTTCATGTCGCTGCTGTTCATCGCCCTTTCGTTGCTGGGCACGGCGGGTATGCCGCTGGATTGCGTGTTCGTCCTGTTCGCGGTGATCGCGCCGCTGCACATCTACAAACATCTGCGCTATGCTTATGATCTGAGACGCTTCTCAACCATCTGGCGATTTTTGCTGCTGATGTTTTCCGTGCTTTTCGTGCTGCTTTTCTTTCTTCAGGCGCTGCTGATACTCGGCGCATTCTGAAACCCGATACAAAACGGGCGCGCAGATCAAAAAATCTGCGCGCCCGTTTGCGTTAGGGTTTGATCTTTTAGCGGAAGCTTAAGCGCCTTGCGGGGCTTCTCCGCTGCTAGACCCGCCAAACCGTTTGCCCGCCTTGGGAATTGCGCTGCCATGGGTTGGCTGCACTTTCACGGGGCCTTTTGGCTCATCAGGACGATCAATCTTGCCGTTTTCGAGCAGCTGGTTGATTTCGTCACCGGTCAGCGTTTCGTATTCCAGCATGGCCTGAGCAAGCAGGTGGAGTTTATCCTCCTGCTCCGTCAGAATTTCGGTCGCGCGTTTTAGACCGCCTTCAACCAGCTCGCGGATTTCCGCATCGATCAGCTTGTTGGTTTCGGCACCGGCCATCGTGCGTGAAGTTTGCCCCATGCCGAGATAGCCTTCTTGCTGGTCTTCGTATTGCAGCGGGCCGAGCTTTTCAGACATGCCCCATTTGGTGACCATGTTGCGCGCAAGATCGGTCGCATACTGGATATCGCCCGATGCGCCCGACGATACCTTGTCGTGACCAAAGATAATGTCTTCGGCCACGCGTCCGCCCATCGCAACCGCCAGGTTGGCGTGCATTTTATCGCGGTGATACGAATAATTATCACGCTCCGGCAGACGCATGACCATGCCCAATGCCCGCCCGCGCGGAATGATCGTCGCCTTATGGATCGGATCGGATGCGGGCTCGTTTACACTGACAAGCGCGTGGCCTGCTTCGTGATAGGCGGTCATTTTCTTTTCATCGTCGGTCATGACCATGGAGCGGCGCTCCGCCCCCATCATGACTTTGTCCTTGGCGTCTTCGAATTCTTGCATCGCCACCAGACGTTTGTTCCGGCGCGCGGCAAGCAATGCGGCTTCGTTCACCAGGTTGGCGAGATCCGCACCGGAGAATCCGGGTGTGCCCCGTGCAATCGTGCGCGAGTTTACATCAGGAGCCAGCGGTACTTTTTTCATGTGGACGCCGAGAATCTTCTCGCGGCCATCAATATCGGGGATCGGCACCACGACCTGACGGTCAAACCGGCCTGGACGCAGCAGCGCAGGGTCAAGAACGTCTGGACGGTTGGTTGCCGCGACGATGATGATGCCTTCATTGGCTTCGAAACCATCCATCTCGACCAGCAGCTGGTTCAATGTCTGTTCGCGTTCGTCGTTGGAGTTGCCAAGGCCACCGCCACGCGAACGGCCCACCGCGTCGATTTCGTCAATAAAGACGATACACGGCGCGTTTTTCTTGGCCTGTTCAAACATATCGCGCACGCGGCTTGCGCCGACGCCCACGAACATTTCGACAAAGTCAGAGCCCGAAATCGTGAAAAACGGCACGCCAGCTTCGCCAGCGATTGCGCGGGCCAGCAACGTTTTACCGGTACCGGGCGAACCGACCAGCAATGCGCCCTTGGGGATTTGCCCGCCGAGTTTGGAGAAACGCTGCGGGTCTTTCAGAAATTCAACAACCTCTTCCAGTTCTTCACGCGCTTCGTCGATACCGGCCACATCGGCAAAGGTCACTTTGCCAGAACGCTCGGTCAGCATCTTTGCCTTGGACTTGCCAAAGCCCATTGCGCCGCCGCCGCCGCCCTTTTGCACCTGACGCAGGGCAAAGAACGCGATGCCTAGGATCAGCAGGAAGGGAAGCGAGTTCAGCAAGATATAAAGCAGCATGTTGGGCTGTTCGCGCGGCTTGCCGGTGAATTTGACATCGTTCTCCTGAAGAATCTTTGTGATTTCAGGATCATTGGGAACCGGCACCGTCTGGAACGTGCTGCCATTGTTATAGGCACCCGTGATGATATCTTCGCCCAGAGCAACCTCTGCGACTTCGCCTTGTTCAACCTGATTTCGGAATTCAGAATAATTGATCTGGGTTCCCGGTGTCTGACCGGCATTGTTGAACAGCGAAACCACCAACAACAGGGCGAGAAAAATACCGCCCCAGATCATCAATTGCTTCACCCAGGGATTTTGGCCTTCGGGTGGCTGCTGCTGTGGATCGTTCGAGTCGCTCATAAAGGGAGTCCTTTCATGCCGGACAATGTAGGAATGCGCGGGTGAATGACAAGATAATGTGCACTACGCCGTTCGATGCTAATTTTCGAACACTGTAGTGCGAATTTTCGATCAAGCGCGAGGCGCAGCGCCATGATCGGCCTCTGCGCCGTAGGTCTTGAGAAAAACGGCAACCGCGCCCTTGATCCGATGGCGGCTTGTTTCTTCCGAAACGTCGGCTCCGAAACGGCGCTCCAGATCACCCATGCCCTTGCACATTGAGACAAACTGTTCCGCAGCCAGATCCGGATCATCTACGATCAGCTCACCGATGGATGCGGCATGGGCCAGAAACGCGCTAAAGGCATTTTTCATACGCCACGGGCCAGCCTTTAGAAAGGCCTCGCCAATGGCAGGCTCGCGCTCTGTTTCTGCGGCGATGCGGCGTTCGAACTGGATCATTTCCGGTCGAGACAGGAATGCCGCCATTCCTTCGCCGATCGCCATCAAACGGTTGCGGATGGAGCCGCGCGGCATATCATCGAGAGAGAAATATCCGCGCATCTTCTCACACTCGAGCTCAACAGCAGCGGTAAACAGGGCGCGTTTATCGCCAAAGTGATTGTAGATCGTGACTTTGGAGACCCCTGCATCGGCAGCGATCTGTTCGATGGAGCTCGCGGCAAACCCGGCATCGAAGAAACTGCGCGCAGCCGCCGCGACGATGGCCTGTCGTTTGACAGGATCGGACGGACGCCCCTGCTTTTTTACAGACGCTTTGGAACGCTTTTCCGGAATGACAGTTGACAAAATGAACGGCTCCGTTCAATTAAACGCGACCGTTCAATAATTATACGATTGTCTCGGGTAATCAACCCTTACCCCAATTTAAGGTTCCGCCCCGATGCTCTGGATTGCCATCCGCATGCTCACCGGAGACGCCCAGAAGTTTTATGGGCTGTTGTTCGGAATTGCATTTTCGACATTGCTCATAACGCAGCAGCTCACCATTTTTGTGAACCTTGTCGAACGCGGCGCCAGCGGCGTCTATAATGCGCCCGAGGCCGAGGTATGGGTGATGGATCCGGTCAGCCGCACCACAGATGTGAACTACGCCATGCCCTCCACCGCGCTTGATGAAGTGCGCTCTGTCCCCGGTGTGGAGTGGGCCAGCCCGTTTCTGCGTGCCGTTGCATCGGTCCGCACCAGCACCGGCGATCTGGAAGGGGTTGCGATTATCGGCGTCGACGATGCGACTTTGATCGGTATGCCGCAAAACATGGTGGTGGGCACCAAAGATGTCCTCGCACAGCCCGATTCCGTAGTGATCGACGATGGCGGGGTCTTCAACCTGTTCGAAAACGGTGAAGACCCGATCGGAGCGCGGCTAGAGCTCAATGACCAGCGCGCTGTCATCCGCGGCGTAGCGGACGCGATCCCCAGCTTCACCAGTCAGGTGACGCTATATACAAAGTATTCGCAGGCGCTGAATTACGTGCCGGGCACGCGCAATCGGCTAACTTTCGTGCTGGCAGGCATCACCGAAGGCGAAACCGCAGCGGCCGTGGCCAACCGGATCGAAAAACAGACCGGCCTAAAAGCCGAGACACGCGAGGAATTTGCCGAAGCAGGCGTCAATTTCATCATCCAGAACACCGGCATCCCGACCAATTTCGGCATCACTGTCGTTTTGGGATTTGTAGTCGGCGTGGCGATTGTCGGCCTGACCTTCAGCCTTTTTATCCGCGACAACATCAAACAATTCGGCGCGCTGAAAGCCATCGGAGTCACCAATTCCAAAATCGTCGGCATGGTCAGCGCACAGGCCGCTCTGGTCGGATTGATTGGATATGCGCTGGGTGTGATCGGAACCGTGACCTTTATCTGGGCATTCAGCGGCAACCCGTTTTTCAAAGGGTTTTATATCCCATGGCAGATCCCTCTGATCAGCCTGGCTGCCGTGATCATCATCCTCGCCATGACCGGTTGGATCGCACTTCGCAGCGTCCTTAAAACAGAGCCGGCGGCGGTGTTCCGGTGAACGCGGAAAGCGCGATCAGCGCACGCGGGATCGTCCGCGATTTTCAGGCCGGCCAATCGACCATTCGGGTGCTGCACGGCATCGACACCGATATCAAAGCGGGCGAGATGACCTATGTCGTCGGCGAAAGCGGTTCAGGCAAAACGACTCTGATTTCGATCATGTGCGGCATCCTGTGGCCGACCGAAGGCGACGTTCAAGTTTTCGGCACTGACATCTACAATCTGTCGGATAGCGAGCTGGTGAAATTCCGCCTCAACAATATCGGCTTTATCTTTCAGCAATACAATCTGATCCCTTCGATTGACGCCGCTGCAAATGCCGCCGTCCCCCTGATCGCCCAAGGCATGGCAATAGGTCCTGCCCGCGAAAAAGCGAAAGAGCTGCTCGAGAAACTGAATATCGGTGATCAGGCGAACAAGCTGCCCAACCAGCTATCTGGCGGGCAACAGCAGCGCGTGGCGATTGCCCGTGCGCTGGTTCACCAACCGCGGCTTGTGGTGTGCGATGAACCCACCGCCGCGCTGGATGCGAGCTCTGGCCGCCGCGTGATGGATTTGCTGCGCGATGTCGCCGTCGCGCCTGACCGTGCCTGCATCATCGTCACCCACGACAACCGTATTTTCGATCTCGCCGACCGCATCCTTGTGCTTGAGGATGGCCGTGTCACCCATGACGGCACTGATATGCCGGACGACCATTAATTGCCCCCGAACTTAGACTGGAACCCGAGGAAACCATGGCCCTGCTTCCCCAAAATGTGAGCTTTTCACGGCAGATTTTGCCGGTTCTCGCGCTGATCGGTTTAGTGATCGCGGCGTTTTATATCTTTGGCTCGCTGCCCGATCGATCCACCAGCGAACCTGAGCAGCAGCCCCCCAAGGCAACCGGTGAGCTGGCCGAAAACCCCCGTGTCGCCGGCACCGGTCTGGTAGAGCCATCGAGCGAAATTATCGACATTGGCTCTGCCCTCTCGGGCCTTGTCACTGATTTGCGTGTTCAGCCGGGTGACCGGGTTGAGAAAGGGCAGCCGCTGTTCCTCGTCGATAGCAGAGCCGCCCGCGCCCGCCTGTCCGAAGCCAACGCAGCCATCGCCGAAGCGCGCGCGGCCATCACCGAAGCCCGAACCGCACAAACCACTGCGAGCCAGCAGCTTGCCCTGTTTCAATCCATCGATGATCCAGCCGCTGTCAGCCGTTCCGAAGTCATCCGCGCCGAGGGTGAGGCGAATGCGGCCAAAAGCCGGCTTAGCGTCGCGCGCGCGCGGCTCGCGGCTGCACAAGCGTCCGCATCCAGCGCCCGTACCGAAATTGAACGGT
Source organism: Erythrobacter insulae (assembly GCF_007004095.1). Taxonomy (NCBI): domain Bacteria; kingdom Pseudomonadati; phylum Pseudomonadota; class Alphaproteobacteria; order Sphingomonadales; family Erythrobacteraceae; genus Erythrobacter; species Erythrobacter insulae. The sequence continues at coordinate 1,528,103 of NZ_VHJK01000001.1, read as the reverse complement.
TGACCGTGCGCGCACCGATCAGCGGCGAAATCCTCGCCGTGAACATCCGGCCCGGCGAATTCGTTGCGACGCAGGGCGGCGGCAATGCCGCTCCTTTTATCCAGATGGGGGAAACCAATCCCCTGCATGTGCGGGTCGATATTGACGAAAACGAAGCCGTACGGGTCCAGATGGGCGCCGATGCCGCAGTTTCGCCGCGCGGCGCAGCACAAGTTCAGGTGAAAGCCAGATTTGTCCGCGCCGAGCCGCAAGTTGTGCCCAAACGCCAGCTGACAAACAGCGCCGCCGAACGCGTCGATGTCCGGGTGCTTCAGGTGATCTATGCCCTACCCGAAAGCGACGCATTCCGCGTTGGTCAACAGGTTGATGCCTTTATCCCGGCGGTTGGCAATGACCCTGCACCAGCGGCGCAATCCGCCAATTCAGACGGTCAGGAGTAGGCACAGATGCGCCAGCTGCTTGCTTTATCGATAGCCGTGACATTGGGGGCCTGCGTCGCCGGACCGCCGCCTGAAATCGCAACCCCCGCGCCCGAACTGCCGCAGGATTTCACCTATAAGGGCGATGCGGCGACCAGTGCCCGCATCGCAGCATTGCTGCCGGTTGCAGACCCCGCCTATCAATCCCTTTCAAGCGCCGCGCTGGCCAATGGCCCCAGCCTCGCCGAAGCGCTTGCCCGCGTAGAGGCGGCGCGTGCAGGCGCACGCCGTTCAGGCGCACAGCGATTGCCCAATGTCGGTGTTGATGGTGCGGTCACCGGGACGCGCATCAACCCGAACCAGTTCGGCGATGCCGCCGGAGCCGCAGGGTTTATCGAAACAGAGCAAGTGTCATACGGCGCAAACCTGATCGCCAGTTGGGATGCCGATCTGTTTGGCCGGTTAAAGGCACAGGAACGCGCCGCCATTGCCCGCATCGACAGCGCAAGCGCATCGGCCAGTGCAGTGCGCATTGCCTTGCTGGCAGAGATAGCGGGCAGCGTGACCGATTGGCGCGTGATCGAGGCCCGCGGGGCGGCCATCCAGAGCGACGTCGATGCGGCAAGTCAGCTGGCCTCGCTTGCCAAAAAACGCGCAGATTCGGGCATCGCTCCGGGCTTTGACCGCGTTCGCGCAGAGGCCGCCGCCAGCGCATCCCGATCGCGTCTTGCCGCCTTGCAAAGCGAGCGCGTGCGGATTGTCGGGCGTTTGATCACATTGACCGGTCAAAGCGCGGCAGAAGTTACCGCCGCGCTTGGCGCAGCAGCGCCGCAGCTATCCGCCGCCCCTGCACCTGCAACGCTGCCATCCGATTTGCTGACCAATCGCCCCGATGTGCTGGCCGCTGCCAGTGAGCTCGCGGCGACCGATGCCGAGCTTGCCGCCGCGGCCCGCTCGCGTTTCCCCAGCCTGACGCTATCGGGTGTCCTTGGCTTGCTCGCTTTCAATCCCGGCGATTTCTTTAACGAGGATTCAATTGTCGGCACGTTGGCAGCAGGTGTGGCCGGACCGCTGATCGACTTTGGCCGGATAGAGGCAGAAATTGATGGCGCCGCCGCCAATAAAAAGACCGCTTTTGCCGCGTATCGAGGCGCTGTCTTTCAGGCTTTGGGCGATACAGAGGCAGCATACGGATTGATCGGGGCGAGCGATGCCGAAGCAGCCCTTGCCGAAAAAGAGCAAAGCGAATTGCAGCGTGCGGCGAGATTGGCCGACACACGCTACCGCGCGGGCCTTTCCAATTTTCTCGAAGTGCTCGAAGCCCGCCGCGCAGCCGATGCCAGCGGAGAACGCACAGCGGCCGCTTTGGGACGGGCACAGCGCGCGCGCATCCTGCTATGGCAAGCGCTCGGCGGGGATAATCCCGCGAACTAACCAAGCAACCGTTCGAACACCCAGAAACTGCCGGTGATCCCGATGGCGTAAGTCGCCGCGCGGATCGCAGGAATTTCTGCGCCGGGCAGTCCCCGCTTCATGGCGGCAAGGACCGCCATAAGCGCAGCGATGACCAGCAATTGCCCCGCTTCGACCCCGACATTAAAAGCCACCAAAGCGCTGGCAATTTCGCCTTGGGGTAAGCCGATATCGGAAAGCGCACCGGCAAACCCAAACCCGTGCAGCAGACCAAATGCGAACGCGGCCACCCACGGCATCCGGCGTGTCCATGTTGGTTGGTCAGGTGCACGGATTGCGCGGATAACCTCAACCGCGAGAAACACGATCGAAAGCGCGATGAGCGCTTCGACCGGACGGCTCGGCAGACCCGCATAGCCAAGCGTAGTCGCGACCAGTGTGATGGAATGCGCTGCGGTAAATGCCGTCGCCGCTTTCACCACAGCCCAGCCCCGGCGCACCAACAGGACCAGCGCGATGACGAACAGCAGGTGATCCCACCCGAACAGGATATGTTCGGCCCCGATGACGAAATAATCGCGTGCCACAGCCCATCTGTCCGGCTTTGCGGCGATGGTTGCCGTGGGCGTTTGCGCCGTAAGCCGAAAAGTCTGGACGGGCTGTGCCAGCGGGGCGACGCGGGCAATCGCATCAGCACTGCCGATAAGCTCGCTCAGGCCAAACGTCGCCTTTCCCAGATCGCCGTTGCAATCGAGCTGCGCAGTCCCGAGCAATGCCAGAGGCGCGGCGCGCTGAACCGGTTCGACCTTGAATTCGCAGTTTTGCGGGATAACCGGCTGCGCCAATCGCGGCGCAGTGCCGCGCGCATTTGCCGCCACGGGTATTTTCCATTCCAGCGCCCATTGCCCCGGCTCTCGTTCGGTCAGTTCGACAATCGCCGGGCGCAGCTCATCCGCCAGCAGCGGCGCTGCAAGCGATGCGAGCACCGCCATCAGGATGACGCGCCATGCGTGTTTCACCGATCAATCTCGACCCGATAGGCCTCGCGCAGGACGCCGAATGCGCGCTGTTTGCGCTCGGCGATTTCGGCGCTGCGCCAGTCATTGGCGAGTTGCTGGCGGAGCGCGTCAAAGCCCGCACCGCCAGAAACGCGCGCGCGGATCCGAACCAAGTGCCAACCAAAACCGGAGCGCAATGGCCCTTGCCAGCGGGCACCTGTATCGAGCGCTGCGATACCGGTGCCAAATTCCTCGCCAAACCGGTCACGGATAACCCGCTGCGAGGCGGCTTCCATGCTGGCAGGCAAGCTGATGGGTTGGCCAATGCCTTGCCAGTCTTGCGTGTCATTGATCCGGTTTAAAGCCGCGCGCGCCGCGGCAGAACTGCGGAAATACACCTGATCAAAATCGGTATCGAGGGCGGTCTGATACCGCTCGCTGTTATCCTTAAGAAACGCGCGCAACGCCGCGTCATCCGGTTCCGCATTCTCTGCTGCGGCTGCGGCTGCCATATCCATCTTGGACACCAATCGCTGCCGCACGATTGTATCGCCCTGATCAAGCCCCAGCCGCAACGCTTCGCGGTACAGCACTTCATCGCGAATGAATTGGTCGATCTGCGCGTCAAGTTCGGCATCCGTTGGTGCGCGGCCCATCGTGCGTTCGAATTGCAATGACAATTGCGCCTGCGCTTCGCGGTCCACTTGGATCACGCGGGAAGACGGATCGACAGCGGTCCCGCCGGTCCACGCGAAGAACGCATAGACCAGCGCACCTGCGATCATGAAATGGACGAGAGGTTCACGGGTCCAGCGTGGAAGGGTCACAGGCGCTTTCCGTTGCTCGGGCTTCAGGCGCTCGGTTTGAGCCAGATCGGCGAAGTGTAAGCGCGTTCCTGCGCGACGCTGTCAGCCATGGCCTCTTCGCTGAGCGTCAAGCCAAAGCGCACTGCATCGAACAATGACCAGCGCGGCGTCGGAATTTCGAGCACACGGACATAATAAAACGCGCGCGCGCCCGGCGTATAATCGGGATCGGTCCAAACACTGCGCAGTTCCGCTGCCCCGATATCATTCGTGTAGGTCGCATTTGCCCGGTCAACGGTGTCTCCGACCGCCGGAACCTTTCCGCCGGAACGCGCGCGGCTATCCATATCGCTCCACACGACATCATAGACCTGTTCGCGCATGTCGCCCGCGCTATCGAGATAACCTTTCACGATCTGCACCCGGTCCAGATTGGCCCCATCGGGATCTTTAAGCGCGCTGATCATAAAGCGCGGCGCCTCACCGCCATCTGTAAGCTCACCGCCCATCGGTACGCCTTCGCTGTAGCCTTTACGCACCCAGTCGGCGTCCCAATCGGCATCTTCAAAGCCAAAGCCGCCAAACACCCGCACGCTCATGCGCGGGCCGGTGGTGGCATACACTTCGCGCCGCTGGAACGCGTCGAAGATTTCCGCGCGCGTATTGCCCCGCGCCCATGCCGCTGCGTATCCGCCAGCAAGGTAATTCCAGCCAAACCGGCCCTGCCGCGTGCCAAGGTTTTGCGCAGTAACAGCCCGGTCTGTGATGGCGGGCTCATTGCCGGTGTGCTTGCCCCAGAAATTGTCTTCATCGCCCGTGGCCAGCGCCGTGTGGCTGTCTGTCGATCCGACCATCCCGAAAGCGTAGGGGTTCACGCCCAGCTGTTCTTCGAGCGAAAGACCGCGTTTCAACGCCTCACGGACATAGCTGCCGCCGAGCATTTCATCAGTCCGCCGCGCAGTCAGCGGCAGATTGCCCAATTCCCAGCCCGCAACGCCAAATCCCGCCATCTCATCATTCGGCGAAAGGAACGGATGCGTCTCGCTGTCACCTTTGATCTGGGTCACTTCGACCACTGGCTCGGCCTGCGCGCGTTTGGCCGCATAGGCCGCCGTCATGGGCGAACCATCGGGCATCGTCATTTCAAACATCAGCCCGTTGGACAGGTTCGAATTGTGCGGAATGGCCAGAACCTTGCCACCGGTCGCCTCGGAATAAGCGGCCATGTAATCCCACAATTGTTCCGCTGTGGTGGTCTGTCCGCGAAACGGGATAACCTGGCTGGTTTGGGCGCTGCCATCCCGGAACATCACAACCCGGTGCAGGTTGTTGCCATCCGGCATCCGTGTCCATTCAAAACCGGCCAAAGCGGTGAATTCACCCGGCTTGTTATACCGGTCAAGGGTATTCAGATGCGTGGTCCAGATGTCCCGCGTATTCTCTGCATTGGCTTCAGGATCGGCGAATGCTTCGGGCAGCGTGCCATCCGCCGCAGCGGTGATCAGCTCGGCAATCGCCAGCTGAGATTGCTCCGGGCTTTCATGCATCATGTCATGCCAGCGCAGCAGCGTTTCATCCTGAATCAAAAAGCGCGGCGCATCATACAGCCGCCGCGTCGCGCCAAGGCCATCGGAGTGGTCCGCGATCACCAGAAAATCGAGCGGGCGGGCCAGTTTCGCCTCTGCCCCCGTGGTCGAGGTGACAGCATCACCGCGAGCAAACTTCAAAGCCTCTTCCGGGCCAAGCCGCACTCCGAAACCGAACGCATCAACCGAATTGTCAGTGTGAAGATGCGTGTCGCCCCAATAGGGACGGTCAGGAAATTCGGCGAGCTCGATGGTGCCTGTCCCATCGCCGCTCTGCGCTTCGTCAACCGCGACCAAGCTATCGCACGCTGTCACTGCCAATGCCGAAATGCCTGCAAGTGCAAGCCTGGTCCAACCACGCATTATGCGCCTCTCCCCTTTTCTCTCTGTCGCGGAGTGTGCGCCTTAAACTTACCGTTCGTCAAGCAGAACGGCGCAGCAGAGCCGACCTTTCGCACCGGCAAACCACCTCATCGCGCTGATTAAGCAGTTCATGCGTAAAGGTAACGATGCCTGCTTCGGGCCGTGATTTGCTTGCCCGAAGCTCTTTCACTTCGCTTTGCGCACGCATCGTATCGCCGATAAAAACCGGTTTCGGCGTCACCACTTTATCAAATCCAAGATTGGCAATCAGAGTGCCCAGCGTCGTATCGCCAACTGACAATCCGACAAGCAGCGAGAATGTGAAAGTCGAATTCACCAGAATCTGGCCAAAGCCGCTTTCCTTGGCGGCTTCTATATCCAGATGCAGCGGCTGCGGATTGTGGGTCATGGTGGAAAACAGCAGATTGTCGGTTTCTGTCACTGTGCGCCGGATTTCGTGTTCGACCCGGTCGCCAACCTGCCATTCGTCAAAGAATTTGCCTGCCATGGTTTAGCCTTTCGTCCAGCCGGCGACCACATCGGCGCCGTTATCCGCGCTTGATCGCACTGCGCCGGGCGTCCGGCTGAAACGCGGTGCCGGCGCCGTATGCCACGCCCCATCATGTTCCACAAAAGCGCCGCGTGCTTTCATATGCGGATGCTCGCGCGCTTCATCCAATTGCATGACAGGCGCAAAACAGGCGTCTGTCCCCTCTAGCAATTCGCACCATTCATCGCGCGTTTTGGTTACGAACAAAGCCGCCATTTTCTGTGCATATTCATCCCAATTGGCCGGGTTCATCTGCCCTTCGGCAAGCTCTGCCGGAGCGCCCGATCTGGCGAGCAATTCGGCATAGAATTGCGGTTCGATCGCGCCCAGCGAGATTTCTTTGCCGTCTGCACATTTGAAACAGCGATAGAAATGCGATGCCCCGCCCAGCAAGCCTTTGCCGCGCTCTGTGGTGCGCACTGCAGATTTGGGCAATCCGAAAAAGAAACTCATCAGGCTGGTTGTGCCATCGACAATCGCGGCATCGACGACCTGGCCTTTGCCGGATCGTTCGCGTTCATACAGCGCGGCCATAATCCCGAATGCGCAATACATGGAACCGCCGCCAAAATCGCCGACCAGATTTTGCGGCGGAACCGCGGTTTCGCCTGCCTTGCCAATCGCATCGAGCGCACCGGTCAGCGCGATGTAATTGATATCGTGGCCCGCCGCCTGAGCCAGCGGCCCATCCTGACCCCAGCCGGTCATACGGGCATAGATAAGGCGCGGATTATCCGCCAGCAGCTCATCCGGGCCAAGCCCCAACCGCTCCATCACGCCGGGGCGCAATCCCTCGATCAGCACATCGGCCTTGCTTGCGGCTTCACGGCAAAACGCTTTGCCTTCTTCGCTTTTGAGATCCGCCGTTACGCGGTTGCGCGCACGTTCCACCACCGGATTCATCACGCCGCCACCGGGCCGATCAATCCGCACCACCTCCGCGCCCAGATCAGCCAGCAGCATGGCAACATGCGGCCCCGGACCAATCCCGGCAAATTCGATGACTTTAAGTCCGGTAAGCGGACCTGCGGGTGTGCTCATATCATGCTCTCCTCTTGGCTGGAGCTTCTGACGCGAGACGCGCGGGAGGGCAAGAGGCGCCCGGCGATCGTCAGTCTGATTTGTGCAAGGGTATGAATTGACAGCGGGGCAACCCGCGCAATACTGCCTGAAATCCCGCAATCTTGCGGTGCAAATGGCAGGTAAGCAAATCGTGGGCAAAGCCACAAAACGGGTCTTGGCAGCGGCATCTGGAGGCGGGCACTGGGAACAGCTCATGCTGCTGCGCGGGACTTTGGAAAAATACGATGTCCGCTTTGCCACGACCGATACCAGCCTGGCAGAACAGCATCAGGTGAAGAACGCATCGATATTGCCCGATTGCAATCAGGACACACCTTTTCGCGCTGCGCTGTGCGCTATGGCCGCGCTATGGACCGTAGCACGGCTGCGTCCGGATGTGGTTATCTCCACCGGGGCAGCGCCCGGTTTCTTCTGCATTGTTGCAGGCCGTCTGATTGGCGCCAAAACGCTATGGATCGATAGTGTCGCCAATGGGGAGGAATTGTCGATGTGCGGCAGGCTGTCCAAAACATTCGCGCATGAATGCCTGACCCAGTGGGAAAGCCTTTGCGGCGATCCGCAGCCCTCGTATCGGGGGGCGGTGCTGTGATCCTTGTCACGGTCGGTATGCAGCTGGGTTTTGACCGGCTCATCCGGGCTATGGATGCGCTTGCACCGACGCTCGGGATGCGGGTGGTCGCGCAGATCGGTGCGGGCACCTACAAACCCGAAAACATGGAAGCGCATAACAGGATTGCCGCCGCCGATTTCGAAGAACTCGTCCGGCAATCGCAGCTGATCATAAGCCATGCCGGGATCGGCGCAGTGCTGACCGCGCAAAGGTTCGGGAAACCGGTTGTCCTTGTGCCTCGCCGCGCCGACCTGGGTGAGCATCGCAACGATCATCAGATTGCGACAGTATCCAAACTGGCGAATAGAGCCGGGGTGCTTGTGGCGATGGATGAAACACAATTGGCCAGCCGGATTGACGATGGTTTGGCGATGAAATCATTTCCGGTGACGCCTTCCGAAAGCGCGCGACAATTGCACGCTGCTGTGACGAAATTCATTGAAACCGGGCAGTTATAGGGCGCTTTGTTCCTTTAGGTGCTTTTCAGCCCCTTTTGTAAAAAGAGTAAAAATCGCATCAAGGATAACGCGATTTTAAGGGCTTTGGTCGCATGAAACCCGCGTAAATTCGGGAATTGTAAGACCATGAACGCACCTTTTGATACCTCCACAGCGATTGGCGCTGATGCCACGAGCCAACCGTCACCCGATCACCAGATCGCCGTGATAGGGCTGGGCTATATCGGCCTTCCGACTGCCGCCGTTCTCGCCAGCTATGGCTGGAACGTATGCGGCGTCGATGTGTCTGAAAAGGTTGTTGAAACTGTCAATGCGGGCGGCGTTCACATCGAAGAGCGCGACCTCGATCAACTGGTCCGCAGCGCGACCGAAACGGGGCGTCTGACCGCTTCGACCACGGTCCCGACCGCGCACTATTACATGATAGCTGTCCCGACACCGCTAAGCGATAACAACACCCCCGATATCGGCTATGTCGAAGCCGCCGCGCGCGCGATCGCGCCGCAGATTTTGCCGGGCGCATGCATCATTATCGAAAGCACTTCTCCCGTCGGCACAACAGAAAAAGTCGCTGATATCATTGCCGGAATGCGGCCAGATATCAAAGTCCCCGCGTTCGGCGATGCCTCGGGCGGCGACATTGCTCTGGCCTATTGCCCGGAGCGCGTTCTGCCGGGTAAGATTGTCCATGAACTCGTCGCCAATGACCGGGTAATTGGCGGCATGACACCGGCCTGCGCCGAGCGTGCAGTTGGTCTTTACAAGAGCTTCGTCGAAGGCGACTGCCTGATGACAAACTCTCGCATTGCGGAGACCGTAAAGCTGGTCGAAAACAGCTTTCGTGATGTGAACATCGCTTTCGCCAACGAACTGTCGATGATCGCCGACGAAATTGGTGTTGATGTGTGGGACGTGATCCGGCTCGCCAATCGCCACCCTCGTGTGAACATCCTGCAACCGGGCCCCGGCGTCGGCGGCCATTGCATCGCCGTTGACCCGTGGTTTCTCGTGGCGGGCGCGCCCAAGACAGCAAAGCTTGTGCGCACCGCTCGCGAAGTCAACGATCACAAGGCACAGCATACAGAACAGCGCATCCGCGGTCTCTTAAGCGTAACCGCCGACTCAAAAATCGCGGTTCTGGGCCTCGCGTTTAAACCGGATATCGATGATTTCCGGGAGAGCCCGGCGCTGGAAATAGCGGAGAATCTCGCGAAAGATTGCGGCGATAGGATGCTGGTGGTTGAACCTTTTACCGATACCTTGCCGCATGGGTTCTCCGGCACGGGCGCAAAGCTCACGACGCTTGACGAAGCGCTCTTGGCAGCCGAGATTGTTGTGGTTCTGGTGGATCACACCGCCTTCAAACATCTCACCCCGTCCGATCTCGCCAACAAGATCACTCTCGATACGCGCGGAATGCTTAACCGATGACCAAAACTGGATCGCGGCCACGTATCTTGGTCACGTTCGGGACCCGTCCCGAAGCAATCAAGATGTTTCCCGTGGTTCAGGCCCTGCGCAAGACCGACCGGTTTGATGTTCGGGTCGCTGTTACCGCGCAGCATCGCGAAATGCTGGATCAGGTCATGGATATCGCGGGCATCACACCGGATATCGACCTCGATCTGATGCAGCCTGGGCAGAGCCTGGATGCTCTTTCAGCGCGTATAATCACGCGCTTTGGTGAAACGCTGGATGCAGAGCAGCCGGATCGGGTGCTTGTCCATGGCGATACGCTGACCACGATGATGGCGACGCTGGCCTGTTATTTCCGGCGCATCCCGGTCGGGCACGTCGAAGCCGGCCTGCGCAGCGGGGATATCTATTCGCCCTGGCCAGAAGAAGTGAACCGCAAAGTCACAGGCGCAGTGGCCGATCTGCACTTTGCCCCAACCGCAAATGCCGCTGCCGCTCTGCGCGCAGAAAACATCACCGAAAGCGCTATCCATGTCACCGGCAATACGGTGATTGATGCACTGCTTACCGCTCGTTCGAAAGTCGCCGCCGATCCTTCATTGGTGCCTGCCTTGGCGCCTTTGAAAGAGCGTTTTGCCGGAAAACGGATCATCGCGGTGACCGCGCATCGCCGCGAAAATTTCGGCGAAGGCATGCGCCAGATCGCTGCCGCGCTCAAACAGCTGGCCCAGCGCGGCGATATCGCCATTATCTATCCGATGCACCCCAATCCCAACGTGCTCGAAGTGATGCAGCCAGCTTTATCGGGTATCGCAAATATCGCTTTGATCGAACCGCTCGATTACCTCGGTTTTGTCGCGATGATGGAAGCATCGGATATTGTGCTGACCGATAGCGGCGGCATTCAGGAAGAGGCTCCAAGCCTGGGCAAGCCGGTGTTGGTGATGCGTGATACAACCGAACGTCCCGAAGGGGTTTCAGCGGGCACTGCCCTGCTAACCGGCGCGAACGAGGTATCAATTATTCGCGAGGTCACCCGGTTGCTCGATAGTGCAGACGCATATGAAGCTATGGCCAAAGCACACAATCCATATGGTGATGGCACCGCGAGCGAACAGATCGCGCAGATTATCGGCAAAGCACACTAAAAACGCCTGCTCACCCACCAGACGTAGGAGATTGACGCTCCTGAAACAGCAAAACTGAACCCCAGATCGGCGATCCAGTTCAACTTGAGCGGGCCAAACAAAAACCAGTCAATCTGGCTAAGCGATATCAATCGCATCATGACCAGCATGATCAGACCCGCCCCTGCTGCATTTGCAAGAGCGACAGCAACGTTCCGCTTTCCGTGAAGATAGCGGCCACGGCGAACGAACCACCAGGCACATAATGCCGCAATGACGCCTGCCAATGCCACGGCAATCGCGCCTTGGAAAACGCGCCTCGTGTTATAATTGCCCTGCGCACGAAGCATTTCCCGCAATTCGTCACGCATCACGTCTTCGACCTGATAAATCCGCGCTGCCGCCATCGCAGCGAACACCGCCGCAAGCCATACCCAGCTCAGGATATGCCATTGTTTTTGATGTGTCTTCGCAGCTGCCACCGCCGCAAGAAGCGTTGTCAGAAACACAATCCCGTAAATCGCACTGGCAATCAGGCTAAGATTGGACGCGCCAGTCATCATCGGGCCTTCATTCTCCTCAAATTAGCACGCCTCTGTCCAAATATCGGATTAGTCGCTGGCTTCAAGCGTGCAACTTTTGCGTATCTACACCTTGCAATGGATCATCGCCGGCCAACAAAGCCAAAGGTTTGGCAATCGTAAAAACTTGCCCGATTGGACTTTTGGCCGCGCGGCGCGTGTTGCGCTGCGGTGCAGTAAAGTCTAACCTCCTATGCATCGGGATGGAGTTTGGCGTGACGTTTGAAATTTCACAAGGTCGCGTTTTAGCGTGCATTGCTCTTTTTGCCGCCACCGGTTTGGTTGGCTGCGCCTCCTCGCCAGAGCCGGTGATTGGCGCATCTGTTATCGAACCGCGCACCGATCTGGGTCAGACAGGCTATTCTTTTGCGCGCTCGACGCTGTACCAATTGCGCCCCTCGGATAAAATTTCAGTCACTGTCTTTCGTGAGCCTGATTTTTCAATGGAATCGGTGCAAATCGGGGTCGAAGGCCATGTTTCGCTTCCGTTTTTGGGGTCCATTCCCGCTGCTGGCATGAGTGCCGAGCAATTCGAGCGCGACGTGACACAGCGCCTATCGGCGGCGGGCGTCAAAAGCCCCATGGTTAGCGTCAACATATCCGAATATGCGTCGCATCTGGTGACAGTCGAAGGCTCGGTGGAGAAACCCGGCGTTTATCCATTCCAGCCGGGCGCTCGCCTGTCGTCTGCACTTGCGATGGCATCAGGGCCAAGCCGAACAGCAGACACGCAACAGGTTGCGGTTTTCCGCGAACATTCGACCGGCATAATGGTCGCCAAATTCGATTACCAACAAATGGCGCGCGGTACGATGCTGGACCCAATCCTTGAACCCGGCGACCGCATTGTGATGGGCACAGATGGCCTGTCCGTATTTTGGCAAGATTTCCTGCGCGCAATTCCTGCGTTCGGCATTTTTAGTCCAGCTGTTCTGTAGGCTCAGATGAACGATCCTCAAATTTTTCAAGCTCCCGAACCGCGCGGATCAAGATCGTGGATCGACAGCTATCTGCCGCAAAATCAAATGGTGCATCATCAACCGCGCCAAAAACTGATTGATATGGCGGCCGTTCGCGGTGTCATCTTCAGGCAACGCTGGCTGATCGCAGGGATTATCATCGCTGCGGTAGTCACCGGGCTGATCGTAACATTGCTTGCCACGCCGATGTACGAGGCCCGATCGACGGTTCGGGTGGAGCCTTACGCATCGTATATCGTGGAAGGTCAAAATGTTGATCAGGGCATCGCACCGAGCCAGGTTTTTCAACAGCTGAATACCTATGTCGGTATCATCACCAGCCGCAACCTTGCCAATGTCGTGGCCGAGCAGAAAAACCTGGGTGAGCGAACAGATTTTCTCGGCCCGAACATCGACGAATCTCGGCCCGAGAATATGTCTGATGCACAATGGCTTGATGCCAAACAGAAGATGGCAGCGGCCAAACTTCACCGCTCGGTCAGCTCGGAATTTCCGACCAACAACTGGATCATTACGATAGTGTATCGTTCCGAAGATCCGCAAATCGCAGCGGAGATGGCGAATGCTTATTCCGATGCGTTTGTTGCGTCCGACACCAAAGATACCATTGCCGAAAATGAATATGCCAAGGAATATCTGAGAGAGCAGATTCAGCTAGTTCGGGGCCGGCTTGAAGAAGCAGAGCAGGCAGCCAATGGCTATGCGCGGCGCAGCGGGATCATTGTCCAGACCGGTCAGGATGAATTCGGCGCGAGCGGACAGACGCTTACGTCGAGCAATCTTGCGAGTATCAACACGCGTGTGGCAGCTGCAACTGCTGACCGTATTGCAGCCGAACAAAGATGGCGATCTGTTCAAAGCGTACCGGCATCGCAATTGCCCGAAGTTCAGAGCAATCAGGCCCTGCAAACCTTGATAAGTGATCGGACGCTTAAAGAGACTGAATTGACCGACTTGCGGCAACGTTACAACGACGAATTCCCCCAGATCGGGAATGTACGGGCGCAGATCGAAACACTTAACCGCCAAATCAACCGCAGCAGCTCGGATATCAAAGCGAGTGTCCGCAACGAATATATTGTCGCCCGGAACAGAGAGAACGCTTTGCGTCAGGAGCTGAGCGATCTGACAGGGGCAACTTTGGCCGAGCAGGACCGGCAGGTTGAATACAGCGTTCTCGAACGAGAAGCCGGTGCCTTACGCTTGCAATTGCAGGCTCTGCTTGCACGGTTCAACCAGGTTAGCACGGCGACTGACATTCAATCAGGGACGATCAATCCGCTGGACACTGCGATAGCTCCCGGCTCACCTTATTCGCCTAACCTGCTGCGCAACATGCTGATGTCGATTGTCTTCGGAATTGCATTTGCCGGTGCCTTGGCGGTGCTTCGCGAGTTGCTGGATGACCGGGTTCGCTCGCTTGATGATGTGGAAGAACGATTGGGTCTCCCGCTGCTTGGCCACACGCCTTTTGTTGAGGATGAAGACATTGGGACAGAAGGGCGCAATCGCTTTGGCTCTCTGATGGAATCCTATGCATCGATCCGGTCGACAATTGATTTCGCCCTGCCCCGTGATCGGAATGTCATTCAACTTACCAGCAGCGAAGCATCCGAAGGCAAATCGACCACAGCCATTATCCTTGCTGAATTGTTTGCAAGCCTGGGGCGCAAAACCTTGCTGATTGATGCCGATATGCGGCGCCCGTCTCTCGCGGGCCTGATTGACGTAAAGGACCCCGAATACGGATTTGTCGAGGTGTTGCTCGGTCATACAGACCTGGAATCTGCCGTAATCAAAGGCGTGCACGAAAACCTAGAGATCCTGCCGATCCGCGAGCTGCCCACCAACCCGTCTGAAATTCTCTCTTCAAAGCAATTGCGCGATTTCATCGACAAATACCGCGAAGAATACTCCCTGATCATCTTTGACGCGCCGCCTGTCCTGGGTCTGGCCGATGCACCGGCGCTCGCTGGCATGGTCGATGGGTCGATCTTCGTCCTCGAAGCAAACCGTGTGCGCTTCAGTCAGGCAAAAGTTGCCATCCGCCGCCTGCAAAGCGCAGGTGGCAACGTGTTTGGTACGGTGCTTACAAAGTACCGGGCTCTGGAGGCTGGCCAGTCGTACAACTACAATTACGATTATTACCAATACGGCAAAAGCAAATAGAACCACCAATGGTTCGGCAAGGTGCGATCCCTTTTACCTTAGCTGCGGCATTGTCGATCTTTCGCCCAGACTGGTCGCTAAGGCTGTCGATCCCGGTTAAGGTTTGTGTGTGACCACAGCGAAAGCCTTTTCTGTAATAATCCCTGCGCACAATGAAGAGGCGGTGATCGGGCGCTGCCTGACATTTCTACTCGCCGATGCGCCGGCGGAGCACGCTATGGACATTGTGGTCGTTGCCAATGGCTGTAACGACCGAACGGCTGAATTTGCCGAGCGGTTTGATGCTGTAGCAAAAGTCCTGACCTTATCCGAAGGGTCGAAGACCGCAGCGATTAACGCCGGATGCGCAGCGGCACGGCATTGTCCTCGCATCGTTCTGGATGCCGATGTGCTGTGCTCATACCTTACAGCCGCCGCCCTGGCAGATGCGCTGCATGAGCCGGGAGTCATGACAGCATCACCGGCCATCTCGCTGAACCTCCAAGGCGCAACCCGAATGATGCAGGCCTATTACAGGGTGTGGCTGCGCCAGCCTTACGCAATAGCAGGCAAAGGCGGCGCCGGATGTTATGGCTTATCCCGCGCGGCGATAGAAACGATCGGAGAATTTCCCGCCATCATCGCGGATGATATATGGATCCACACGCGTTTCCCCGACGCGCAAAAACGGTATCTACGGCACAACGCAGCGGGTGAGCCTGTTTGCACTGTCGTCTTTCCCCCCCGAACCGCATGGGAACAAATCAAAGTCGAGGCGCGGCGGCGTCTGGGGAATGCCGAAGTCTTACGTGACCATCCCAGCCCTTACAATTTGCACTCTGGCGGCTCGGCCGGATTGGGTCATGCGCTTACAAATGGTGCCTCTGCTTTCGATCTGATTGCGTTTTTCGGCATCAAATTCGCTGCGCGCCTGCGGGCCCTATGGCAAAGGTTGCAAGGCCGGACCACGCAATGGACCCGCGATCAGAGTTCGAGAAAGAGATGAATAGCAGCGTTTTGGAACCGTGCATCAGCATCCTGATCGTGGGCTACAATTCAAATGCGTTCATTGGCGATTGTCTGGACTCTATCGCGCACGCCTGCGCCGATATCAGCCATGAAATTCTGCTGATCGACAATGGTGATGGTTCAACCGAAGAATTGGTCCGCGAAAAGTTTCCCGACGTTTCGATTGTTCAAAGCCGCGGCAATATTGGTTTTGGCCCCGCTAACAATCTGCTGGCAAGCAAAGCGAGGGGCGCCAAATACCTTTTGGTCAATCCTGACATGGTTTTACCCTCGGGCTCGATCGAAGCCTTGCTACAAGGCAGCCGGGATCACCCCGATGCTGCGGCATGGGGCGGCGTAACCACCAATGCACAGGGACAGCCCGATTCCGGCAACGCTATTGCAATGCCATCAATCCTCGAATTTTTCAGCGTTGCACTTGGCCGATCACTGGTTGGCATCCGGCCAATCAAAGGCGCGCAAAGCGATGCACCCGTATCAATCTTGAGCGGTGCCTACGTCATGTTCGACAAGGCTGCATGGGACGTGGCCGGCGGCTTTGACGAGCGTTATTTTCTCTATTGCGAAGAGGTCGATCTGTTTTTCAGGCTGGCCCAGCGTGGCTATACATTCTGGCGCATCGCATCGGCACGCGGGCATCACAAGGCGGGCCATGGAGATGATGTCGGAGCGATGCGCTTGCTTTATAGAGCAGCCGGAACGATGGAGTTTACACGGACACACTGGTCCAGGCCCGGTTGGTATTTGGCGGCATTCCTCACCTGGATTGCAGCGATAGAACGGTATTTAGCCGGTCGCCTATTCGGCGGCTTTAGTCCGCGACTCAAAGCGATGAGCGACGGATATCGGCTTGTTGCCTTAAAGCCGGACCTTTGGCGTTACGGGTATGATCAGGAGCGGGGATTGCTCTCAAAAATTGGCAGCATATCAAAGGACGATCTGTGACCGGGAACGCAGATATTGAAGGTCACCCCACCAAAGCGCTCGCGATCAAGGCAAAGGGCGGTTTGGGCAATCGGATGCTGTCAGCGATAACCGGTCTTGTCTTGGCGAGGTTGAACAATCGCACAGCCTACATCGATTGGCGCGACGGTATGTACGTGCCCGCTGGCGAAAATCTGTATCCGATGTTGTTTGATGCAGATTGGATGGGTGATGTTGGCCAGCTTGACGATTGCACAGACGTGTGGCCGGCCGTCTGGTCTGGCAGAATGGCGTTGCATCCGACCGATGTGATCCACCGCGAATACCCGGCCCATCACAAAAACCCATTCATCTACAGGAAGTTGTCGATTGATCTTTTGCGCCCCGATCCGCCGCAGGATGTCGCCGTGTTCTGGTCATATCTGCCCAAATTGGAGCGCATCAGACGAAGGATCGCAACGCACCCAGACTTCGCCGGTCGCTCGTCGGCCCAGATCACGCGCGAGATGCTGGACAGGTTTTTTGTTCCCCGACCGGAGATTACAGGCGCGGTTGACCAGTTATTCCTTAACCTCGATGGCCCCACGATTGGCGTCCACATCCGTTTCACTGATCGCAAAGTGCCGCTGCACAAAATCGTAAAGCGGATTGGCGCGTTGAAAGATGCTTTACCAGCCGCAAACATCTTTCTCGCCACAGATAGCAAAGAAGCGCAGGATACAATCCTGGACCGCTTTCCGCATACCCTTTCGATCCAGAAGACACTGGCCGATAATGACGCAGCACTTCATGTCGCATCCAACAAGTTCACCGATCCGCTCGGCGAGGCACGCAACGCGGTGATTGATATGATGGCTCTCGCCCGGTGCGACTGCCTTATTCATAGCAGCCATTCGACATTCTCTTGCACCGCCGCTCTCGCAGGGCGGATACCGCGATCACGGCAAATCGATGTTGACCGTTTCAACCCCAAGGTTGCGATCAAACACTTCCTTCAGGCCCGAACCTGAAGCTCGAAAGGACACGAATGTTTTTGATGACCCTTGGCCGTGTGTGGCGCCGCACGAACCGGTTAATTTCGCGAGCATGGCTGAGCACGCAGGTTGAACCCAATGACTATCGGTTCGAACGCTTTGGCAAAGGCCATAATGCGTGGTGGACGTTAGCCGATATTCAGGCAGGCAAAGTCGCCTATTGCGGCGGGGTTGGCCGCGATGCGACGTTCGATTTCGAACTGGCAGAGCGCAAGGGGATGGACGTTCATGCCTTCGATCCGACGCCGAGTTCGATCGAATATATGGAAGCAGAGAACCAAGGGCGTATCCGGTTCCACCCATGGGGAATGCTCGATCGCGATCATGTGATCCGGTTTTACAGCTCACATAACCCGGCAGACAAAATCTGGTTCGTTGAGAACCTCCACGCAAGCGACATCTTTATCGAGGCCCACGTATTCACTGTTGCAACAATCATGGAGAAGCTGGGTCATGAACAGATCGAGCTTCTGAAAATCGACATCGAAGGCAGCTGGGGGCAAGTCCTGGGCCGCATGCTGGTGGATCGTATCTTTCCGCGAATCGTCTGTGTCGAATTTGATTCGCCCGCGCCGCTTCCTCGGGTCAGAAAGACGGTGAAAGCTCTGAAAAATGCAGGCTATGTGCTCGCTCAACGTGAGAAAGAAAACTGTGTGTTCGTCCGTGAGACAAGATGAAAAGCATTGGTTCAGCCGATATTGATCCGCTAAAAATGCGTTTGAGGATAAACCGTTTTCCTACATGAACCGGTTTGGTTATCTCGGTGTTTCATTTGCCAAGGAGCCAATAATGCAACCTGATCCGTTCAAGAATTCCAGCGACAGTCTGCTCACACCGGCGAAAACGGCGTTTGCGATCATTCCAAACGACACAACTGACCTGCCCACCGCCACCAAGGCCGTTTATGTCGGAAGCGGAGGAGCGGTAACTTTGCGCGCAGTCGATGCCGATGCCGACGTGACATTTACGAATGTGCCTTCGGGCTCAATTCTCCCGGTTCGCGTACAAGCTGTCCGCGAATCCAGCACCGCATCCGATCTTGTAGGCCTCGCCTGATGTTGCAGTGTGGTTTGGATATCTTTGCCACCGCGCTGCGCGGCGGAACAATCGGGTCTAGAGGCCTTCCGCTAAGCACGATGATACCATCTGCGGGCCAGACCTTTGGCTATGATGCGGGCGTTGACGCAGACTTTTACGTCGCGCCGGATGGGGACGATTCACAAGTCGGGTCACTAACTGCACCATTTGCCACGATCCAGACTGCGCTCAATGCTGCACAGGCCGCCGGAGGTGACCAGACCATAGCCCTGCGCGAAGGGACATATCGGGAGCAGCCGACGCTCACCAGTTCACTCAATAACCTGACAATAAAGCGCTATGGCAGCGAGGTTCCTGTGATCAGCGGCGCGAATCTGATCCCGGGTTTCACCCGATGTGTTTCCGATGATGAGCCAGCGATTGGCGGCAATTTCGATCAAATATGGAAAGCGACTGTCCCGGTAGGCGACTATCCCATCCAAGCCATGCACCGCACAATCATGCGACAGGACGGGAGCGCGCTTTCACTATGCGGGATTCGCAGACCGGAACGCACGGTTCCTGACCTCTTCTATGATAATATCGACCAGCTACAATCGCCCGAAGATTTTCCCGATTTATCGATTTCTCTACGCGCGGGTTTTTACGATACGATTAGCCATTCCGGCGTCATCGACCAATATAGCGACGCCCAGTTGGAACAAACAGTCGCTGCGCTTTATGAAAGCGGCAACAATGAGGCCTTTCTGGATGTAGTCGGCGTGTCTGATGGCGTGCTCAATCTGGATAACGCAATCGATGTCGAGCCCAGCGGACAAGGCGCCTACGCGCTTCTCAATGTCCTGCCATCAATCCAAAGCGGCCAGTGGGGCTGGAAAGACAATGATGATGGCACTGTCACTTTCTACGTCTGGCCGCACAGCCTGCCGATCCACGATGTGGAAATCTCCGTGCGATCGCGCGGCCTCGATCTGTCACGCAATACCAACAGTTGCGCGATCACAGTCGAAGGCATCACCTTTGAACTGACGAGAGGCCAGAACGCACAGGATAGCGCCCTGCGGATCAACAATGCGGCCGGTCTTTCAGGATGCGGCGCGGTCATCAGACAGTGTTTGTTCCGCCATATCGCAGATGGCCGCGCGCTAATGCAGAACATTTGCGAACAAGGCGTGGTGCTGGAGGATTGCACCTTCCGCGACAGCGTTTCCTTTGGATTGCAAACCAGCCCGTCGACGGTCTCGAACGCGTACAATTACGCAAACCGTTACAGGCGTCTGCGCTTTCAGGACATCTCTGGAACCGGGATGCGGTTATTCGGGGTCCGCGACACAATTATCGAGGATGTCGTTGCATACCGCACCAGCGCGGGCGGGCATGCCAACGCGCTCAACATCTATAACAATTCCGATAATGTCGTGGTGCAGCGCTTCATTGGAGGTTTCACCGAAAACACACAGCTTTACACAGGATACGGCGCCAACCAACTATCAAGCCGCCTCCATTTTCTGCACTGCATCTTTCCGCCCAATACAAATACGGGCCGCGGCTATGTCGACCAAAACGCCAACGCTGTCGCCTTGCCAGTGGCCAAACCGGGTAATGAAAGTCACTTCATTAATTGCTGGGTGCCGCACATCGCAGAACGGCTCCCGATCATGGATCAGGGAGGTGTTTCGCTTGGCCGAGATGTAATGGATTGGACCATCGCGAATTGCGTCATCCCGTTTATAAACGAGACGGGCGGGACCATTAATCGCAGCAACAATATCCTGACCAATGCGAGCGTCGCAGGAAATGTAAGCGAGGTGACCGTAAACCGCACCGATCTGCACACCAATCCTGATAAATATCAGTTCGAAGCTGAACTGGGATCGGCGCTCAATTCAATGACCGGTCTCAATATAAACGGGCTCATCACCGATCTCGAAACGGTTTTCCCAGGCGAAAGCTTTCGCAAAGATATCGCAGGACGCGATTGGGATCCATCTGCGCCGGGCATCGGTCCCTATGCTGGCGATTGGCCTATTGTCGAGGGACCGCCCCCGTCGCCAGATCCGGCGCAAGGAGCGCGTGACACATTGATCAGCGCCCTCAACGCGTCGGGCACAGGTAGCTATAACGATCTTTCCAAAGCTGTGAATGATGGAACATTCATTGCAATTGATGATAGCGCCAACAACAACGCGTTCACCCAGGCGGGCCCTGAAAAACAGCCCGTTATCGAAGCCGACGGGATTGAGCTGGATGGTGGTGACAAGATTACGCAAGCGATCGCTGGCGGGGTGTTTACAGTCGTCTTCGCCTTTACCAAAGGCGGCTTTGCGATAAGCGGAAAGACAATGATTTCCGATGAGGCAGCAGCAGTCTTGATTGCTCCGACAAGCGGATCGTCAAGCCTTCTGGCGGCCACCACCACGATCATCGATACCAGCGACAATAACGAAACCGTTTGCACCACGCGCGGCGAGTTGTTCACGGCCATGGATCAAATTGCAGGTCGAATGATAATTGTGGTCGATAGCCTTGATATGTCGGGTAAAGCCGGGCTTGCCATTGGCAGAGGCACCTCGAACGTTCGCGGCCGTTATCATGAAATAGCTGTGTTGGATCAGGCTGCTCTGGGCAGTGATCTGACCTCGGCAGTCAATGCGGCAAAGCTGGTAATGGCGGCGTGATTGCGCAATCTCAGCTGCGAAGTCTGCGAGCGCGCCGGATAAGCACTGCCGGGTCCCGGGCAACGCGTTTGATCTTGGCCAGAAAATCTCCGACTGGACCAAGTGAATTGACGGAGTAATTGCCCAGTTCCGGCCAAGACAGCTTGATCATTTCGTCAGGCAAACGCTTGGCAATTTTGTCTGGCGCTGACAGTCCCAGCATCGCGGTGATTGCTGGCACTGTCAGAAGCGGATTTTGGCGTATAACAGTCGGGTCGCAAGGGAATTGCGCCGATGCCCAACAGGCAAGCATCACCTCGATATATGCCATTTCATAGAGCTGGCGGGCGTCTTGCGTGTCAACATTTGCAAGCCACGCCTCGATCTGTTTGATTGCCAGTTCATGTTGCGGAAGACCGAATCTCGCGATCAGTTCAGGCGCGCTTGGCAGCGAGCCGTCATCGCCAGGGTTCCACATACAGCCGCGACAATTCTCGCCGCCAAGCCCGCCTACAATCGTATAGTCACCCTGTAACGGTGCAGTGCTGATGTGAAGCCGCGCATTCTGCCCAGAGACGCAGTGCCCCCCGCGAGCGATATAGGCCTCGCGCTCTGGATCGCCGGCGTACCTGCGCGGCAATTCGATATGCCTCAGGCCCAGCTCCTGCGCGATCTGCCGCGGTATCACTGTGTCAAAATCGAGCACTTCATCGGTAGTCAGTGTGAAAAAGGTGACTTCATTTTTGAACGAAGCCGATGCAGCCGCCACCATGCGGGTATCGAGCCCCGCTGTAAGAGCCAATGCCGGCTTTTGGTCGCTGTTCAAAAGCGCTTCTATTTGCGCTTCGACTGATTCCGTTACGATCTTCGCCGCGGCGCCTAACTCCACCGGAACGAATAGATCTTTGGCCCCGCGAAAACGTTGAACAGACCAGTCATCAAGATCGAGGTAATGGTTCGGCATAAGCCGTAAGGCGCCGCGATGCGCAGTGAGACCCGCCGGAAACCAGCCCGAGGCTTCCGTACCCATGTGGCGCACAAGCTCGGCATCAAAGCGCCTTTTGGCCGTATCGCAATCCAACAGGCCCGGCGCTGTTAACGCGATCCGGCGTTCGTCGAGCGCGTAAACGCAAGGGATATTGGCCAGGATATCGGTGTAGATGCGGCGGCAGTGCGGAACATCGAGAAGCCAGATAAACCGGCCCGCCAATCCAGCCAGAAACCGTTTGGCGAAACGATCAATATCCTCACCGGCAAGAAAATCAGATTGAAGCGTCCGATTGACAACGCTCCTGCTTTTCAGATCGATAGGAAATCCGATCAACGAACCGATCCGCTGACCATTTGCGCTGGTTACGTCAAAACATCCGATGCCAGACCCATGACTGATTGCGATCTGATCGTCATCGACGTCGATTGCATATTGCCAGTCAGCAAGTTCCATTTTCACAAGTTCCAACCGGTCAAGCGGGCTTCGCTTCAGGCAGTTCGTACGGCGCAGATCCCATCAGCGCATTCGCAGAGGTGCCGCCCAGACTCACCGCGATGCCAAGCAGCATAAAGAACCAGACCAAAGGTGAAAGCCAGATCGATACCGAGATCAGTCCCAGCGCGAACACAGCCAACGCAATGGCAACACCGCGCTCTAGACGAGCATCCAAGGGGCTTGAGCGAAGCGATCTCAAAACCAGCACAATCAGCGCCGAACCAACCATAAAAGTGAAAAGCAGAACCGGGACCACGCCAAAGCGCACCGCGGTCAGCAGCCAGAAATTGTCAAGCGAATCGCCCATCCAGACTGGCCGGGCCCAGTCAGAATATCCAATCCCAAACCATGGATTATCGATCACGTTCTGCGATCCGTGCTCCCAGATCATCACTCTGTTGTATGCACTCATGGCATTCAAGGATGCAAACCTGACCAGAAGGCTAAAGCTACCCGATTTTGTGCCAATTTCCGCTGCAAACAAACCGAACGCGGCAAGCATGAACAGGAACCGCCAGGAAATGTTCTCAACGCGCTCGGTCGCCCAATTATAGGCCAGCAAAAAACCCCCAGCAGCCAGCGCCAAAAAAGTCGCAGAGCTGACCGTTACAATGCTGCAAATTGCCGCAAAAACACCAGAGAATTTGGCTCGATCTCTTAATCCTGCCAGCCAATATAATGGCAAAAAGCTCGCAAGGAAAATACCCGCAAGAATAGGATGGGCAAACGGGCCCTGCGCGCGCAGCAGTCCAAGCCTTGGTGTCGAGCCATAATGAAATGGTGCACCAGTTATATTCGCGAAAATCGGTTGAAGAATATGGGTATGGGTCACCGCCTCTACTGCCAAGAGAATGCCCAGTGCTAGCAAACCCG
Source organism: Erythrobacter insulae (assembly GCF_007004095.1). NCBI lineage: Bacteria > Pseudomonadati > Pseudomonadota > Alphaproteobacteria > Sphingomonadales > Erythrobacteraceae > Erythrobacter > Erythrobacter insulae. The sequence goes on along the minus strand of NZ_VHJK01000001.1, from coordinate 1,504,524 downwards.
GTAGGATCAGGAGCAAGAACACCCGCAACGCGCGCGGGCTTGAGATGGTCAAGCGGGCAAAGAAATACGCGAAACCGATATCAATCGCGTGCGCAGCACTGCCGGTTATCGCTTCATCGGTTTCCGATGTCATAGACATGGCCAGACATATCCAGCCAATTGCAGCGATCATCGCGATGTCCGGCCATCGAAATCGAAATGCCCCTTTGATCATGCTCAGCGCGATAAAGACTGCGGCCACAATCAAGAAAATCCGGTAGGGCGGAACTGTTGACCCCATCACCACCAGGTTAAGTTGTGGCGGCAATAACAGAACGTAGCCCAGCATCGCCGCGAAATAGGCCAGCTTGTCTGATACGCTGTGCGCATAGTTCATCGACGAAGGATTGGACACGTCCAAAGAGTTCGGAAATGAATTTGGAACCGTCGCCATGGCCGTGGTGTAGCCTGCTTGGCGTTGAGTTCAATAACGAAACACCAATTCTGCCGTTTGATAGGGCCTGCGCGGGCGTTTGAGATGGGTTTTGAATTAGCGCTCGCGAAATAGCCAGAAAAACGGCATTGCAATCCCGATGACCGCTCGGGATCAACATGAAACTGGTTCGTCTTGGCCAGCCACGAACGTGCGGCGCATGGTCAATGAAAATTCAGACGTCCTGCTATCTCTCGCAGTTCGCGGCGCGACGGTACTGGCCGGCTTTGCAGTCACATATCTGATCGGGCATAATCTTGGCGCGGCGGCGACCGGGCAGTTCGCGCTTGTCAGTCAAACCGCCATGATTTTGTCGGTCATTGGCCTGTTCGGGCTTGATGTGAGCGTTGTTCGCCATTTTTCAAAAACCGTCGCGGACAAGACATCTGTGGCGTTCAGCGCATTCGCCAAAGTGTTGGCATCAGGTTTTGGCTTGATGTGCATTCTCGTAATGGTCCTGTGGCTCGGCGGAGAACACATTTGGGAACCGCTGTTCGGGATAGCCGTCCCTCTCGAAATGTTAGGCGTATTATGCGCGCTCTTGGTAGCTCGAGGCGGCGTCCAATTGCTTGGCGCACTGCTGCGCTCTCAGCATAGCTTTACTTTGGGGCAGATAATCTCGGCGCTCGCCATACCACTGGCGACATCTCTAGCGCTGGTAAGCGGTATAGCGGCCACAGTTTACGAGGCGCTTTGGGCTGCGGCACTGGCAGGATTGATCGCGGCGGCTTTCGGTGTCGGGGCAATGATGCGCTATATCAGCCGGCGAACAGACGCCGCTCAGATCGGGATGAGGACGGTTTTCGCAACCTCTCTACCGCTTTGGGGTGTCGGGATCGCGCAAAACATCGGAGACTGGTACGGGCTTGCCGTATCGGCCCAGATGTTCGGCACTGTCGATGCCGGCCTGTACCGTGTGAGCGTGCAGATTGCAGGGGCATTGCAAATCGTTTCGCTCGCGATTTTCGCGGTGTATTCGGCAAAGATCAGCGCAGCCTTTCATGCTGATGACCGCAAACTGGCCGCCAGATTGGCCCGCGCGGCTTTGATAATCAGCAGTTTGACTGCGGCGCCATTGGTCATCATCCTGCTGTTCGGCGGTGAATTCCTGCTTGCGCAGATTGGTCCCGAATTCGTTGCAGCTTGGCCAATTCTTGCTGTTCTTCTGATTGGGCAACTGGCGCTCATCCTTACCGGTCCATCCGGAATGATACTCGCAATGTCCGGGAATGAACGCGCCAATCTTTGGATCACAATCACGAGCACTTTGACGCTGCTGTTGATCCTGCCGATCGCCGCGCATGCAGGCGGGCTGTTGGGGATCGCAATCTGCGTCCCGTGTGTGATGCTGCTGCGCAACCTGGCCGCATATGTTACGGTGCTACGCAAGGAACGCATCAATATCTGGACGGGGCAGGTGATTTCGCCGCGTATCTAAAAGGCACCAATTCACGAGCTGACGTGATATCCGAATTGATCCAAAGGCACCGGACAGAATTTTTGCAAGGTGCGATTGCCAGCGGCGAAATCATGTCTGTTCACCTTCTCAAAGGCGTCTGAAATGGGGCATGTGGCAGGCTTTGACCCAGTCAAGAAACGGTTTGCGGCGAACCTGATCGCGCGGCCAAGCACTTGCGGGCCTATTTTCATATCGGGGTTAATCGGGCTGTGTGAGAACAGATTGGCGTACCGATATGCAGCCACTTGTCTGGATGATGGGCTGACGCTTTGCGTCGCTGCGGGCGCATCCAGATCGGTTCGGTAAAACCCCATATATTCGCCCAGCTGGTCAAAGAATTCGGCAGGTCTTTGCTTCAGCAATTCGTATGGCAGAACACAGACGCGCCCACCAAAAAGGTTGGCATATGCCTCAACGGTTCGGCCATAATCGAGGGTGATCGGGTCAAAGAAATAAAATTGCGGAACCTCGTCTGGGTCGAAGAAGTCTTGCGGCGATGCGTTTCCGCCCATCTTGATATATTGCTTGTACAAAGAGGACGCTGCGCTGCGTTGGTGGCGGACCGTGAATAGGATGTGCGCCTCGGGATAAATATTACAGAGACGCGCGGCGGTTTCGACTGCGTCTCGTGAACCGAAGAACGGATTTCCGCATAGGGTTTCAGAGCTCAGAATGTTGATCCGGTCACTCGACAGCGGCATCACTCGGTCCAGGTCGCGGCGTACCAAATCACAGTCAAACACCAGAGGATGTGGCCTCTCGATCAGGTGCGAAATCTGCTCTGGCGTACCTAGGCTGTTAAATATTGCCGCATCCGAAAAAACCGATTTTTGCAGGAATGTCGTGGCAGTCTTGTGAAAGCCTGGATGAATGAAAAGTTTCACAGGATCGCCCTCCTAAAGAAAAGAATATCAATCACCTGACACGGCGGTGATTGTGATGAATTCCTCTTCATCCAATGAAAGATCGACTGGCAAGTTTTTCGATTGAGAGCCAACTTCAGCGATCATGGACAGCGCAATCTGATCCATGCTCTTTCGCACGTCTTTCCTCACAATGCGGCTCACATTTGCAAAGCCAGCATTGACCAGTGCAGTCTTTAGAGCATCGAATGTCGGAAGAGCAAAATGCCTCGGCGCTTCGAACCCGCGCCAGAAATTGCCATGCTCCGCAATTCCGCGCGCGCGCGCGTTCGGTAGCTCCATAAAAATGCTGCCCCCCGGCTTAAGCCACTTGGCGAAATTGGCGATTAAAGCACGCGGATCAGAAACATGCTCAATCACATGATTGGCTGTGATATGATCAAAAGACCGGCTAAATGCCTTATCTTCAATCGCATCGACCAGGCAGGCGGGCAGACCCCGTGACCGCACCAGATCCACCGCTTCAGGGTCGAAATCGACGCCCATCACCTCGTGCCCCAGCGATCTCGCCTTGGCCAGAAAATCTCCATTACCGCATCCATAATCGAGCACCGCAGACCGAGTTTCTGGCAATCTGCGATACTCCATTTCCAACCGCTCCCGGCGTACGGGAAACGCCGAGATCAAATGGGCACCCACTCGATCTACCAACGATGGCGAGCATGAAAAGCGCGCATTTATGTAGCCGTTACGTGCCCTTCCCCACAACTTTTGGAGCAGGCCTGAATGTCTGATCGGCTGAATTGACGTATCATGAGTATAATAGCCGGCATAAGCCTGCGCGATGGCATCACCATCAGGTCGCTTATCAAGCACCAGCGAAGCGCATTCATCACAGCGAGAAAACGCGAAGGTTTTGTCGCTGGCGCGAAAATACCAATCCTGCACTCCGTCAATAAACGCAGACAGTTCGGTTGAGCCGCAAAAGAGGCATTGCGTCTGGTCAACGAACCGATCGGCATGCACGCTTTTCGGCAAAGCCATGATTCTATCGCGTGCCAGATTGGTCAGACATCAGCGGCCGCCACCAGTGTTCATTATCAAGATACCAGCGCAGCGTTTGATGCAGGCCGTCATCGAAACTGTGTGACGCGCTATAGCCGAGCTCGGATCGCGCCTTGCTTTCATCTATTGCATAACGCCTGTCGTGCCCGGCGCGATCAGTGACAAAGGTTTTCAGACTGTCGCTGTTTTGCCCTTTCGCCGCCGGGGCAGACGGATATCGCGCATCAAGCCCATCAATGTCCGCAAACGCGAGATCAACTTCTCTGCAAACCGCATCGATTACGGCCATATTGGGCAATTCTGCGCCGCCGCCAATATTGTAGGTTTCGCCCGGCACCCCTTTTTCAAGGCATGCCTCGATACCGCGGCAATGGTCTTCGACGTGCAGCCAATCGCGGACATTCATACCATCGCCATATATCGGCAGCGGCTTGCCCGATAACGCATTCAAGAAGAACAGCGGAATCAGCTTTTCCGGATATTGATAAGGACCGTAATTGTTGGAACAATTGCTGGTTGTCACATTCAGACCATATGTGTGGTGGTACGCGCGGACCAGATGATCAGATGCCGCTTTCGATGCAGAATACGGGGAATTGGGGGCATAGGGCGTAGTTTCGCTGAACGCAGGATCATCCATCGATAGCGAACCGAACACCTCGTCGGTCGAGATATGGTGAAAACGATGATCGCGGCCATCACCATCAATCCACACCGCCCGCGCCGCTTTCAATAGGCTGTTCGTGCCAAGGATATTGGTGTCGATGAACGCATCAGGTCCGGTGATTGAACGATCAACGTGGCTCTCGGCCGCGAAATGAACGATCGTGTCGATCGCCTGTTCGCGCAGCAGCTTCTTAACCAAATCCGTATCGCGAATATCGCCAACGACAAGCTCGCATCGCGGCGCGCCATCGAGGGTCGAACGGTTGCCCGCATAGGTCAGCGCATCCAGCACGATAACAACATCATCGGGATGCTTTGCATTCCAGAAATGCACGAAGTTGCCGCCAATAAAGCCAGCGCCTCCGGTCACAAGTAGATTAGCCAAGGGCTTTTTCCTCTTTCAGCATCATGCGAAGATGAGTGCGCCAGTGGGCCGTACCGTGCGCCGGGTCATCCGCCAGTGCAGCGCGGGTTGTGCTGCAATCTAGCAATGAGAATGACGGTCGCTTTGCCGGTGTGGGGTAATCGCTCGTTGTTATCGGATTGATGCGGGGCAGGTTTTGAATAAGGCCAATCTCTGACGCTTCTTCGGCAATCGCAACGGCAAAATCATACCAGCTGGCGACACCCGCGTCGCTGTGATGGAATGTGCCTTGCGCCTCGCGCCCAATCAGACCCCAAATCACACGCGCCAAACCTGTTGCCCAAGTCGGCGCGCCGATTTGGTCTGCCACAACGCCAATCTCATCACGCTCATTCATGAGGCGGGTCATGGTGAGCACGAAATTAGCCCCGCCCGCTTCGTAAACCCAGCCTGTGCGAACGAGCACATCACTGGCGCGCAAATGATCTTCACCCGCGGCTTTGGTTCGGCCATAAACCGATAGCGGCGCCCGCTCATCATCAGGCCGATACGCACGTGCAGACTGGCCATCGAACACAAAATCGGTCGACACATGCACCAGCTTGCCGCCCGTATCATCCAGAGTTTTTGCCATAACGCCCACAGCATCTGCGTTTATGGCACGGGCCAGTGGTTCATCACTTTCGGCTTTATCAACGGCGGTGTATGCAGCCGCATTGATCACTATATCGGGGGCCTGTGACATAATCAGAGCCCGCAAAGCAGCCGTGTCGGTCAGATCACAACCTTCGCGATCGACCGCTACAATGGTTGCGTGATCCGGCGCGGTCCGCTGTAAAGCGCCGCCCAGCTGCCCCTTTGCACCTGTGATAAGAACTTTCATGAACACTCCACCACACCGGTCAGCGTCAGAGCCAATCCGCTGACAGGATGATGGCATTGCAGCACCGTCTTAAGGGGTCAATGGCTATCATGACCGCGCCTAGACACCGCCCGCAGGCTCCTTGTGACCAAAAAGCCCGCGATAGCCGTTTTGTTGATGCGGGCACTGGCCAAAATCGGCTCAATCCCGCATACTTGCGTCCGCAGCTTCGGGGTATCAAACCAGCGTATCGTATTATGACACAGGCCGAAGCCATTGATCGCTATTTCGCGCTATGTGTGCGCGGTATATTGGCAGGTGCGCCTATCCCCGCGTGGCCTGATGATCTGACCGGTGCGGATGTCATCGCCCTTGCGACACAGCGGCTGGAATATCACGGCATCGCGCTGTTGATCGCACAAAGCGACACAAAGGCACCCAATTGGCCCTCACCTCTTTCAAAGGCCTTGTCCGATCAGGCACGCTTGCAGGCGATTTGGGAAAGCGACCATGCGGCCGCAATCACACGGCTTATTGATCGTCTTCATCACGCAGACTTTCAGACAATCATGATGAAGGGCACCGCGCTCGCCTATTCTGTGTATCAAGATCCAGCCTTGCGCCGACGCGGCGATACCGACTTGTTGATTGAGAGCATGAGCCGCGAAAATGTGCGGCGTATCTTCCTCCAATGCGGCTTTCAATCTGGCCGCGACAAGCGCGCCTTGCAGGAAACGTGGGTCTGTCATTCGCGATCAGGCTTCACGCATCAAGTCGATCTGCATTGGGATGCCAGCTCCAGCATGGCGATTGCAGCAGCCATCGGGCGCGATCACCCACGCCAACGGACGATGCCCTTGCCGCGATTATCCTCGCAAGCTGTGGGCACAGGGCCCATCGACAGCTTTATTCAAATCTGCATCAATCGGACCGGGCACGAGGCGTTCGGCTATCATATCGAAGACGGCAAGGTGTTGGACGGCGACAGGTTGATCTGGGCGCTTGATCTCCATTATCTGGCCGCAGACTTCACGCCGCAGGACTGGCAAAATCTGGCCCGCATTTCCAAAAATTGGGGGGCGGCAAAAGCGGTTGCCTCGGCACTGGATTTCGCCAGTCAGATGCTAGGCACCCAATGCCCGCCGGACGGCCTTGGCAAGCTGGAGGAAGCCGCCAACGAGGACGGGATCATTTGCATTTATTACGCGTCCTCCACTTCCACTGTGCACCGGTTCAAAATGGACTTTGCCGCTGCGCCGACATTTTCGGCAAAGCTGAAACTGATCACAGAGCGGGTGCTGCCCGACCGGACATTTATGGGCGAGCGCTATCCCGAAAGTGATCACCTGCCTTTGGCCGCCCTGCACTTGCGCAGAATGCTTGACGCAGCGGCAAGAATGTTGCTGGGCCGATCACGATGACATTTGAGTTCCTCTGGCAGCGCGCAAAGCAGTTTCGCGCCGAATTGCTATTGATCAGCGGCCTCACTCTGCTCGGCTCACTTGCGACCTTGGCAATTCCTTGGCTCGCTGGACAGGTGATCGGCGGCATGGTGACGGGCCAAAGCCAAAGCCTAGATCAAACCCTTTATCTGCTGATCCTCGCGCTGGTCGCCATGACAGGATTAAGCATCCTCTCAACAATCGCGTCATCTGCGGCGTCGCTCAGAATCCTCACCGGCTTGCGCCAAGAAATCTACGATCACGTCAGTCTCATGCCGATGTCTTTTCATGAAAAGCGCAGCAGCGGCGATCTGCTCGCGCTGATGACATACGAGGTCGGCAATCTCAGCAGCTTTTTGGCAACGACACTCGCTACCGCACCGTCGATGCTGCTGACGGCGGGCGGTGCTGTAATCGTATTGTTCCTGATTAACCCTTACGTCGCAGTCTTGATCCCTATTCTCCTCCCGTTGTTTTTCGTTGCCATGAAGCTTGTCGGCCGCCGCCTGCGTATCCTTGCACGCCAAGCCCGCAGAGCCGAAGTCGCTGTTTTTGCGACTGCGGAAAGCGACCTTGCGATGATCCCCGCGATCAAGGCATTCGCAAGCGAAGAAGATCATCGGACACGGTATTCGAAAACTGTTCTGACATCGCAGGCGATCGCCTTTCGAAAAGCCCGGATCAGAGCGTTCATATCCCCCATCGTCGCACTGATTTCTGCATTGGCCGCTATCGCCGTGCTTGCTCTTGGCAGCACCGCGCTTGCGAGCGGGGAACAAAGCCCCGGCGAATTGTTTGCGTTCTTGCTTTACGCCGCATTGCTCACGCGTCCAGTGGGCGGATTGGCCGATATTTACGGGCGATACCAAACAGCGCGCGGCACTCTTTCCAGGCTCCAATCTGTGCTCGAAATGGAATTGGAAAGCGGCCACAATTCAGGCATCACGCCGGATCGGGCAAACGGGCGGATTGAATTGCAAAACGTCCATTTCACATATCCAGGGCGCCCCGCCGTGCTCTGCGGTCTGGATCTGCAAATTCAACCGGGTGAGATCATCGCACTTACCGGCGATAACGGCGTTGGCAAATCAACCCTCGTGAAATTGCTGTTGCGATTTTATGCACCTGACAGCGGCCAGATTCTGCTCGACGGGCAAGATATCGGCGCGCTGCAAATTCAAAGCCTGCGTCGCCAATTTGGCTATGTCCCGCAACGTGCACTGCTGTTTAACGGTACAATTGCTGACAATATCGCATTCGGGCAAGACCGGCATTCTGACGACAACAGCGCAGCGGCCATCGCTCGCGCGGTCAGGCTTGCCCAGGCAGAACGCTTCATTTCCGATTTGCCACAAGGATTGGAAACAGAAATCGGCGATCACGGCATCCGTTTGTCAGGCGGCCAAGGCCAGCGCGTGGCGCTGGCCCGTGCGCTATACCGCGATCCGCCAATCTACATTCTGGATGAAGCGACCAGCATGTACGATCTCGATAGCGAAGCCGCATTTGTCGAAGATTGTATCGAGGCTCTGAAAGGCCGCACGGTCATCATCATAACCCACCGGCCAGCCAGCCTCGCACTGGCTGACAGAGTGCTCAAGGTTTCGGCGGATGCTGTGACCGATGTAACCGGAGCGCTGTGATCGGCGGTTGACGTTTCACTCCGGCTGCGGCGCGATCAATTCTCGGTCTTTCAGATCAACCAGCAGCGCGCGGATGTCTGTTTCGATAACACTGCGCGGCGCGTCAAATTCTGCTTCGATGGCGTCGGACAGGCTTGATAGGCTTTGCGATGCCTCGCCAAACAATTCCCAAATGCGCCCACCAACCAGATCAAGGCCAAAATATTGGCCGCTCGCCAAATCGAGCAACACAGTCTCACCGCCAACCTGTTTGGCGACCACATCATCTGAAGCGGCAAATCGGTCATTCAGTTGCATCGGCAGACATCCCTTCTAACGCTTCCAATATCGCAGCCCGAACCTGCGGCAAAGCCGAATATTCGCGGGGGTAATCGAGGGTATATACCGGCACTCTGTCAGCCAGATCCGCGAGCCGATCAAAATGCCCGCGGAGCCTTGGCCGATCCTCAACATCAAGAATAAAAGCATGAGGCATCAAGGCTGGCAAAGCAGCAGCGGATCGTAATCGATGGACCGAAATCTCAGCGCCATGATCATCGCCGAGCAAAAAAATGGCTGATACACGCTGCGAACCGCTTGAAAACGGCAGACCTTCGGTTGCTTTCAAAGGTTGCTTGCCGCCCTCGACCGAAATCTCAATGGTTTCCCCCAGCAAGTGTTCGGCGCTATCCCTGAACAGGCGGAGCGCAGAGGCTTTGGATCGCAGCCGGAATTCATCTCCGCTCTGGGCAAGATCGACGACGTCTTCAGTCATGTACGGATTGCCGTGTTTGGCAAGAAAGCCCGCAAGCGTCGTTTTGCCGCTGCGTGAATTGCCCAGCATCACAGCTGCGCCGAAATCGGTGCGAACCCCGCTGCCATGAAGAAACAGGCCACCAGCGTGATTTCCCAAGAGCGGCTGGATCGAATTTTCAAACAGCCTGCGCTCGATGCCTCTTTGCGCGTCCGGCACCGGCCAAGCCACGGCCGTGGTCAAAGCGTTATCGATCAGAAAATCAGCTTCTCCGGGGAAGCGCAGCAAAAACCCTGAGGCTTCCCGGTGGAACTCACACAGACATTCATGATCCGGAGACAGCCACCTGTCATAGGCAGCAGTCCCAAGCGCAGCCTGAGGTCTGGGGGAGCAGACTTTCAGATTAGTCATGAACCGCATAACGCCTTAGGACGCTGCGAACAAAATCCCGCGTCGCCTGATCGCTTGGCATCAGATCTGGCCGGTCCCGCATGACCTCTGCCTCTATTTCCGCAGCTGTGCGCTGACCGTCGACCAGCGACACGATATAGGCAAATGCGGTGCCTTTCTCGCTAAGCTCAATCGGTGCGTTCCCGGCAGATGTCAGATCACGTTTCGCAAGGGCCGCATTTGCCCAAGTCGACTGTTTTTGAACCGGCGCGCCGCCGGGAGGCGTAACATTCCAGGCAAGAAATTGCCCGTCAGATCGCGCCCGAAAAGCGATGCCTATCCGGTCGCCTTGTTCGACCTGGAATGGCTCTGTAACTGGAAAGAATGCCTGCGATCGTTTTATGCTTTGCGCATCTAATGGTGAGTTCGTCATCCACACGCCGCCGCCGAGATGGGCGCTAAACCATCCTGCCAAGCCATCAAATCGGCAAGCGCGTGCCGCGAGCAGCTCAGCTGTGAAAGAGAAGTAATCCGATACGGCATCACTCAACTCTATCTCGCCCAATTCGAAGCTATCGCTGCACAATTCCTCCGCCGCAAAATCGTGCGCGTATTTGGAATTTCTCGCCTGCTCATCGATCCAGTGAAAAGGATCAGGAATGCCGTCTTTGGACCAAGCAGAGGCCTCGTCCAAACACGTGTCAGATGACACCCCTGCGAGGTGCAACCGGATCCGGTCTGGCATCAAAACACCGCCCGGCTTCAGCATCCGGCTGGCGGCGTCACGCATCATATCAACGATGCCGTAATCAATGCCGAAATATCCGATATGATCGCAGATCAGCGCATCGACCGGTTCATGGAGGTCTGTGTAAAATGTTGTATCCGCGACGCAGGTATAGCGCTCGCTTAGGCCGGCTTTGCGAACGGTCTCTTTTGCAAGATGGATCGCGTCGCTGCTGTCGATGCCCCACACATGCGCTGCACCAGCCTCAAGACAAAAGATGCCTAAAACACCCACGCCGCAGCCGAGATCTGCGACCGTGCTGCCAACTGGGAGGGAGCGCGATATGGCCGCGCGATACAGATCGCTGCGGTGCGGCAGGCGGAGATATTGAATATGTTCCGAAAGATAGCCTACCATTGAAAATCACTTAATTTCAATGACTAAGCCCTCTGCGGTGGCAGTAATAGCGAACCTGAAAGATCCACTCACATCATTGTAGATTTGCCGCCATCCAGACTTCCGCCGGAATCATTTGTCCCGCCAACGCTGCCGCCGGTCAAATTGCGAACGGAGCCATAATCTGTCAGCTTTGGTGAAGCGTAAGTTGTTTTCTTTTGCAAGATCATCAGCCTTTGGTGGTCGGAATGTACGAAATATTCTTTAAGAATTGCGCTACCGAATAGGCTCCCCAATACGGCCGACCCCATGAATCGTCAATGTTTTCACCCTCGCGCAGAGCGCAGAATGCGGTGAACCGTTTGGCATCTATTATGGGGGCGAGCTCTTCACCCGCTGCTTTCTCGCATAGGGATCGTATGGACGCATCGTGCTTTCGCTCGGGAAAGCTCGCTTTGTCTTCCCGGTCTGTCACGCAGTCGGGCATCAATCCGCGCATAGCCTCCCTATGCAGCCACTTGGTCCGCCCACCGCGAAATTTGAGATCTTCCGGCACAGAGCAACAAAACTCGATGAATTGCCGCGTGAACATAGGGCTGCGCCCTTCCAATCCGATGTTGGCCCGCTGGCGATACATCAAATCAAAAGCCCGCTGGTTCGGCAGGGAATCGAGCGTCCTGACATTGGCAGTGTGCACTTCATCGACAGGAAGATCCGCGAGATATCGCCGTTTCGCAGCACGAACTTTCTCTGCGAATTCATCGTTCAGGAATTGGACGCCTTCATAGTGTAATCGAGCGTAATCCGGGCGTGACCGTTTAAGAGCCAGCCGCAACGGGTCTGGCAGAGCAGACAACATCAGCTTGCGGATTGCAAATGGCACCGCGGACCGCACACCATAAAGCCCGATATCCCGGCGCAAATTTTCGATAAAGCGCGCCGGTGCACGGGCTCTGATAGCCTGATGATAATACCCATAGCTGCCATCAAGCCATTGATCGCCGCCCATTCCATTGAGCACAACGCGGGCTCCGCTGCTGGCGATCAACTGCTCCATATGGATCGAGTGCGCGGCATTGGTGTAGGTTGGAAGATCGCGCGCCTGCGCCGCTTCTGCTGCGAACCATTCAAGCGGCGGGCGAAAAAGCTCGCTTTCATAAAGCTTGGTATCAGTAAAATCGGCCACCGCGCGTGCAAATTGGATTTCATCGGATGCACCACCTTCCTCTCCGCGCAGAGAGTATGCCGCAATGCTCGGTGCTTCGATCCCGCCTTGCGCGATCATCGATTGCGCAAGGCAATACACCGCCGAGGAATCCAGCCCGCCGCTCACTTCGATAGCGAGTGGCAAATGCGTTCGCGAAGTCCGCCGGATGGCATCACTCAAGACATCTCGATAGTGCGCGATATAATCTGCATCAGATCGAAACTTTGTGATCGGGCGCTCAGGCAGACTATAATATCGGAACTCGCGAAATTTGCCTGATAGCGGCCGCGAAAGGCAATGCGCGGCCTTCAATCGGCGCACATCTTTCCAACCAGTCCGCTCGATCGAATGGACCTCGGCGATCATTGCCTCGGCAAGAAATTCGTAATCGCATTGGGGTGTCCCGGGCAGCGCCGCCAGCACAGCCGCAATACTTGAACCTGCGGCAAAAATGGTCCCATCATCGAAGTAATAAAGCGGGCGAAGACCTTGATGATCGCGCGCGCAAAACAGGATTTGCCGGCGCAAATCGGCGATCACAAAGGCAAATTCACCTTCGATCCTGATTGCACATTCATCGCCCCATTCTTCATATGCGCACAAGACGAGCTCCTCGTCCGAGCGGTTACGCAATATTGCGCCGCGCTCGAGCAGGTCACGCCTCAGCTCTGCATGATTGGTCAGAAACCCGTCAAAAACCAATGCGATGTCGGACGATAGCGAGGTGCAAGGTTGAACTATGCCCAGAGATTCCGCCGTGGTGGCTAAGGCGCAGGCGCTTAGAGCCATTGCACCGTCCGCCCAATCGCCAGCAGAATCATGCGGAGTTTGCTCGAGCACGGCGGACATCGCCTGCACAGTTTTTTGCGGACCCGGTCCATCGCAAAGAACAGCAGCAATTCCGGTCATCGTGTCTGTTCTCCCTTATGTCAGCTGGCTCTGACCGCGCATGTGTGGCACTACTTCGGCGATGGACCCTGCGCAATTACCACAAGAAATGCCCGGCTCTAAAGCAGTCCCGGCCCTGGGCCAGAAGCCTGCGCTTCGCGATATCGGTTGGCTCGCGCATTACAGCTTGCGCGGGTCCTGGCAGCTTATCAAAGCGCGGATTGCATTCCGCAACTTCGCTGCAAGCGATCTTGTCCGGCGGAACAAGGCCGCTCGCACGGTAACATTGGAGGGTATCGGCACAGATCCAGTTCATCTGGCGCGGATTGCCTATGTCCTACCGCGGCTATCGCACCGGCTGCCATGGCGCAGCGATTGTCTGATCCAATCGATGGCCGCACAAGATTGGCTCGCTGCATCCGGGCTTGAAAGCGAGATTCAGATCGGGGTCGAAAAACCCGAAAATGGCGCATTCGCAGCACATGCGTGGCTGATACACAGAGGTGCGGTGGTGACCGGGGGTGATGTCAGCAAATACGCCGTTTTGTTCGCGCAAGACCCCGGCCCTTAGGCAAGCGGACTTGCTCACATCTGCGACGATTCGCTCTGTGTGCAACCAAAGTTTACCTTTTGCCGGTACATGTTTGGTTGTATTTTCGCGGTAAAGAGTACAGACCCGAGCTCAGAGACATCAAAGAGGCACCAATGATCAAACAGATCGCGACAAAATTTGCCGTAACGGTGGCCGCAGCTGGCTTGGCATTGTCGCCCATCGCGGCTCAAGCCAACACCCGTGCTGGCGACAGCGGCTCCATTTATGGGGCAGAGGCATCGTCGGCCGGTGCAATCTTTGGCGCTGTTTACGATGATGATGATGAAGTTGCTGGCCTTTGGGGCCGTCTTTCCGGTGTCATCGCGGGCCTGCTCGCTGCAACTGTGATTATCGGTGTCCTCTCGATTGCCGATGATAGTGATGATCAGTCACCGGGCACTTAAACCCGGCGAATTTCAGCCCGTTCGATGCGATCGACGCGCATAAAATCCGAGGGCCGAAAGGGCACCCGAAATCAGTCTCAACTGTCGCTCGCAGTGTTTGCGACACTGTTGCTGATTGCGGTCATCATTGGCGGCGGCGGCGTGCGCTATGGCATCGCCAATCTTATCGTCCAACTCTGTGCTCTCCTGCTGCTCGCTGTGCGCGGCGACAGCGTGCTCGGGTTCTGGAGGCAGGCTCCGCTATCGCTCAGGGCGGTGCTTGGACTTTCGATCTGCGTACCTCTCATACAGATTATACCGCTTCCTGAATCAGTCTGGTCCATTCTGCCCGGGCGCGAGCTGGTTCAGCAATCCTTTGCGCTGACCGGCCGAAGCGGATGGGCTCCGATAAGCGTTGATCCGGTACGCACAGCGGTTGCTTTAACGGGAATGATTGTCCCGATTGCGGTCGTCACAGCGGGCTGGACCGCAAAGCGCCGACACTTGGTTTTACTAGGATGGGTGGTGGTCGGCCTTGGCCTTTTGAATGTCTGCATCGGTATTCCGCAAGTCTTGTCCGGGGGCACCGCAGGAAGGATCTATGCCGGGCCTAGCGCTACTGGCATTTTGTACGGCACATTTGCCAATCGAAATTCAACAGGGCTCTTGCTGGTCAGTGCATTGTCGCTCGCCGCGATGCTGCCTGCTCCCAAACCTCATCACTTTGTTCTGCCCGCGCGAATAACGATCTGCGCTCTATTAATGACAGCGATTATTCTGACCCGCTCCCGCACGGCCTTGGTCCTGGCCGCTATTCCAGTCGCTCTTGTGCTTCTCAAAATGGTTGTCGAGCGGCGCAATGGCAAAAGCGGCCCTCGCCGATCAAATCTGTTTCTGGCGAGTGCTGTCTTGCTTGGCCTTGGCGCGGTCACGGCGGTTCTCACCATCGCGCCGGGCCGCGTGAACGACACTGTGGAGCGTTTCCAAACGCAAAGCGACGCGCGCAGCTACATTTGGGAAGATAGCCTCTATTCCGCCTCGCGATATTGGCCTGTTGGCGCGGGCATGGGTACGTTCGACGAAGTATTCCAAACAGACGAATCTTTAGAAAACGCGACTGAACGGCGCGCAGGGCGCGCGCACAATGACTATCTGGAAATCGCAATCGAAGCCGGGCTTCCGGGCCTCATATTGATCGCGCTGTGGCTGATCCTGACCGGCTGGTTCGCATGGCGTGCACGCCACTCCCAATTACGCTGGATGGCATGGGCTGCTGCTTCGATCTTGCTGGCAATCGCGCTGCAATCCATCACCGATTATCCGCTGCGCAATCAGGCCATGCTTGGCATTGCGGCCTTTGCTTTGCTGCTGCTGGCGCGGATAGCAGAGCGTCCCGAGGAAGAGGCCAGCCCATGATTGCCCGGATCATCTGGCAGGTCTTTCTGCTTTTGGCAGCGGCCGTCACAATCTCGCTTCAGCTGGACCGCCAGTCGGCATTGGTACCGGCCTTGGCGGATGCCGTCCCGGCCCCTGCGCGCGGGTTTGCGCAGGCGCAATTGACCGCGCGGGCGCTGCAAAGCGGCCCGCCCGCCCTTGCCGTGACAGAAGCCAGACGCTTGGTTGAAAAGCGGCCAATCCCAGCCGAACCCTTGCGATTGCTTGCACAGGCGCAATTTGCCGCTGGTCAGAATGACGCGGGGTTCCTGACCATTCAAATCGCGGCAAAGCGCGGCTGGCGTGATCCGGCGGCGCAAGAATCCATGCTTCGCCTTGCCTTGGCGGCTGGAGACGAGGCCGAAGCGGCCAAGCGCTATATTGCGATGTTTTTGCAGAACCGGACAGAGGATGCGTTGCTGGAAGAGTTTGGCAATGCGCTATTCGGAACGGCTGAAAGTGAGGCGGCACGAACATTGACCGAAATAGTCAGCGGGAGCGACCGTTGGCCTGAGACCTTTCTGCAACGCGGCGCGCGGGTTCTGCCGCCGCGCTCCTTTGTTCAGATCGTTCGTTCCGCACATGCAAGCGGCGCAGCGTTTAATTGCGAAACTCTCAAAGCCGTGGCGCCAAGAGTCACCGCGCGAGACCCAGAGGCAGGCGCAATGATCGACGCGCTTGTCGCGGGGTCTTGCCCATAGGGGCGCAATAACCCCGCAAGACTGGCCACACAGGAAACGCCTCAGGCGATTTGCCTGCATTGATCCGGCGCTACACAGTCAACGATCAGCCTTGCCCGGCGAGCTCGGCAGTCTTTTTGTCCTGTAATGCCTTCAATGCCACCGATGCGCGCCAATAGGCAAAGATGGCCAGCGGCGTGAGTGACGCGATCACGAGCAGGGAATAACGAAGCGATTCATCGCCGTATTGCGGCGCGAACATATCCGAAATCACACCGACCAGGGTCGGCCCAATACCAAGACCGATCAAGTTGATGACCAACAAAGTGATCGCGGCCCAGACCGCGCGCATTCTCATCGGCGCTAAAGTCTGGATAAGCGCAAAGGTTGGACCGAGGTAGCAGGATTGAAAAAGCACAGCCAAAAAGTATGCGCCGACCGCCCAATACGCGTTCTCGGACAGGTAAAACCAGATCAAAAATGGCAACGCGATCGTTTTGAGGCCAGCGATCATCAATGGCTGCGCATGCAATCCAATCCGATCCGAAAGGCGGTTCGCCAGCCAACCGCTGCCCAGTCCGCTTGCGATCCCGGCAAGCGCCAGAAGCGGGGCGACAAAGTTGCCAACCTGCAGAGTGTTAAGACCGAACGAGCGGATCAGATAGGCCGGGGTCCAGCCAGTTAAAGCATAACCGATCATCGAAGTCAGTGTGACGCCGGCGATCAACCAGACCGCTGCCCGGTTCATGAATATGGATCGAAAACCATCGCTGATCGGCGGTGTTTCAGTCACTTCGACTGCGCCCGGTTCAGCTTTCCGCATGGGCTCGGTCGCGAACACTTTGACGATAATCGCAAGGATCACGCCGGGCAGACCGATCGCGATGAAAGCAACGCGCCAATCGAAGAAATAGGTGAGATTTCCGCCGAACATCTGGCCCGCAGCAGCGCCGAGTGTAACACCGAGCGAATAGATCGACAGGGCTAGCGCGCGCTTATTTGCCGGAAACATATCCGCGATGATCGAGTGGCTGGGCGGGCTTGAGCCTGCTTCTCCGATCCCCACTCCGATGCGGGCAAGAAGAAGATGGGTAAAGTTTTGCGCCAAACCGCAGGCAGCAGTCATCGCGCTCCAGAGGGCCAAGGCGATTGAGATAATATTGACGCGATTCATCCGGTCCGCGAGGGCCGCCACCGGAATGCCCAGCGTCGCGTAAAAAATCGCAAACGCAAAACCGGAAAGTAACCCAAGCTGCGTGTCGCTCAGCAGCAGATCAGCTTTTATATCTTCCAGCAGGATCGCAAGGATCTGCCGGTCCATATAGCTGAAGAAATACGTAACGGTCAGCAAAACCAGAGTCGTATTGCGTGCCTTGGCTGTCAATTCCCGACCGGCATTGTCGAGCGTCGCCGTTGCAGTGTTCACCTGCGCGGCTCCTCTATGTTGTGTGAGAAAGAAAAGGACCGGGACTCTCGCCCCGGTCCTGTTGACCCGTGATTAGAAACGAGTGCGGAGAGACAGCCTGTAATTCCGTCCAATCGCATTGCCGATGAACGGATTAAAGCCGAGCGGCAATTGCGCAGCAGCAGGCGCTTCGTTTGTGAAGTTTTCGATTGAGCCCTGCAATTGCACCTCGGCGCCGGCAACATCGAGGTCGAGTGTGACCGCGATATCGTGCTGCGTATAGGATCCGCTCACGATGCCATAATCGGTCGGACCCTGCGATGTTTGGAAGCAGGGATCGACGTTGAGACAGCGATCATCGAACACACTGTCGATATGGGTCACAGAGTAACGCACATTGACCGGATCGAAATTGAGGTTTGCAAAACCATTCGCCCGCCATTCCGGCAGAGTATCGGGATCCCTGAAATAGTTGCCGAAGCCAACTGCATCATAGGATGGTTGAACCACTACGCCGCGCAATTCGAAATCATCGAACTCGTATTTCAGGTTGTAGACAGCATTTCCGCCAAACGAGAACATCAAGGTCTCGCCAATCGGAATATCAACATTCAGCGCGAAATCGAGACCGGCGATATCAACGTCAGGTCCGTTGACGAAATCCGTTCTGACGCGGCTGATATCGATACCCGTTGTGTTTTGGTCGCACTGATTGCCGCTGAACGTGATCAGATCAACCAGCGGGCTGGAACAATCAACCGGAAGCGTGCCGGTGGTTTGCCCGTTGGCGACCAAGCTGGCAATCGCATCGCCGGGTGTCGTTGTGATCCGGTCCTTGAGATTGATGGCCCAATAATCGGCGCTTAAGGTGACGCGAGTTCCGCCTCCAAAGCCTGTGCTGATGATTGCACCGACATTGTATGTAAGCGCAGTTTCTGGTCCCAGATCGTTGGGATTGCCAAAGATATCGAGGGATTTGAAGTTACCGCCAGCGGCAGTGAACCCTTGAAGCGCTGTGACGCTGTTCGCATCCACATTGGACGCCAACGGTCCGCGGAAGGTGGTGCCCACTGATCCGCGAAGGGTCAGCCAATCGGTCGCCTCGAACCGCACCGATCCTTTCGGATTGATCGTGGAGCCAATCGGATCGCCATAATCCTCAAACCGAATGGCACCGCTCAATTCCAACCGATCACTTATCGGCGCAGCAAGCTCTGCAAACACCGCGTAAACGCTTTGCTGCAGATTGACCGGCCGAAAAACTCCGAGGAATATGAACGGTCCGACACCTTCGGTAGGAGTGCCTACGCAGCTAAGATCACCTTCGATGAAACACGGGTTGATGTTCGCATTGGATTCGTCGTTTACCGGCCGGGTGCTGTAATCGTTGTCACGATATTGAGCGCCCACAGCAAAGGCGAGCGGACCACCCCCCAGCTCCACTCCGGTTTCACCGGAAAGAACAACGTCAAAGACAAACTGGGTTTCTTCTTCGGTTACGCCGTTGTTGATCTGGATAAAATTGACGAGCTCAGCCGAATTTTCGGCACCCGGAACGTAAAACGGGTTGGTGATATTCAATGCAGGGTTGCGCGGCCCGGCATTGGTGAACGGATTAAAGAACAGGCAGCCATTGGCCCCCGGCGTGTTGCCGGTACAATTTGGACCGCCCAGACCGTTGAGCGCAGACTGAAGCCTTGACCCCACGATACCCTGAGAGGTCTGGCGACGCTTTGATTCCCAAAATGTGCCGTCGATATCAAGCGTCAGGCTGTCATTCAGTTCAATGTCGAAACCGCCGCTGACACGCCAGCCATCATTGACTGCAAATCCGTCGCTGGCGCCGCGTTCGGGATCCAATGGATTACCCAGATAGCCAAACGGACGGAACAGAACATTGGTCACAGCGACGATAGGCGCAGTTGCCGAAGATTGCGGCAAACCGACTTGGTCAAGGAACGCTGGCAGACCAGGGTTGGCCGGCGAAGTGGTGAATGCAGACAGGAAACCTGAACCGTTCGGGCCTTGGGTTGGCGGGAAAGCAGGTGACTGATTGAAAGACTTCACTTCTGTCCGCGCCCAAAGCGCATCCACCTGAAACGTCACGCTATCGCTTAGATCAGTGGTGAACTGCGCAAACGCTTGATAGCGGTCTGTGTCTTCTGTGATGTTGTCATACGGAACATACGTGAACCGGCAAATTCCCCCATCCTGAAATCCGCCAAGCTGTGTGCACCCGACATCGGGCCGCACCTGCGTGTTTATTCCTGCGCCTGTCGTATCGAAATAGGTCACAGCCACAAGACCGGGCGTGCTCAGCGCCGAGTAAGCGGACGGATTAACAGCATAATCGGTGGCGGTGTAATCGCGGGCTGTCGTCGGCAGTTCCGAGCGTTTCTGCCAACCGGCACCAACCACCAGATTGGCGTTGCCCATTTCGAAACCGGCAAGACCGCTGATGTTGTAATCGTTATCCGACCCGCTGATGAAGG
The DNA here is from genome assembly GCF_007004095.1 of Erythrobacter insulae. NCBI lineage: Bacteria > Pseudomonadati > Pseudomonadota > Alphaproteobacteria > Sphingomonadales > Erythrobacteraceae > Erythrobacter > Erythrobacter insulae. Next base: position 1,484,361 of record NZ_VHJK01000001.1, on the reverse strand, counting down.
TATAATCACCTTTCAATTCAACGCCGGTGAACTGGCTTCGCGTGATGAAGTTCGCCACACCCGCAATCGCATCAGAACCATATGTCGAGCCTGCACCATCCTTCAGAATCTCGATCCGTTCGAGTGCAAAAAGAGGCATAAACTGCGTATCCGCAAATCCCTCACCAGGAGTTGCGATGGTCCGCTTACCATTCAAAAGCGTAAGCGTCCGTGTCGCGCCCAGACCGCGCAAGTTGATAGAGCCAACTCCGCGAAAGCCCTGTGCTGACGTAGAAAACTGATTGGAATCACCCAAAACTGCGCCAACCGATGGCAAATTCTTGATAAACTCAAGAGGGCTATCGACGCCTTGTTGCGCAAGATCATCCGCCGTGAAAACATCAACCGGCAGCGCTGCGTCTTCGGGCGTTCCCCGGATGAGAGACCCGGTCACAATAATGTTATTATTGCCCGGCTGAGCTTCCGCGTCCCCCGCAGTTTCGGCCTGAGTCTGTGCCATCGCGGCGGCTGGTGCCGCCATCATTGCAATACAAAGGACGCTGCGCGCTATGGTGCTTTTGAGTTGAGTTTTCATTTTCCCTCCCAGGATGATGCTTCATTCCTGGTCGGGAGATCCCCCATCTTTACCCGCGTCGGTTTCCCCGATCGCGCGAACGATGTTTCTTTATATTTTGGCCCCTCCCGACCGATTGTCATACTGCGCTTATGAAAAACGGATTGCAAGTCGTGCCGCTCGCGCCGGTTAGCGCCGCTGTTTGATCAGCACCAATCACAGCCTGCGGCTGCTCGAAAAATGGCTCGGCGCCGCTTGGTTGCGGGCAAACAGATTGAACACCTATTTCGCCTATTTCGCCAATGCCTTGGCCGTGCTGTTCACCACTGCACCGAGGCCAAACAACATTGCAAAGAACCAGATTATCAGGCCCGCAATCGGGATCAAAGTAAGCGCGAATATCACCAAAGCTCCCAGTCCGGGCCAAAGCAGGCGCGCGCCAATCCCTGCCGCGTCTTCTTTGGCATTGGTGAGAAACCGGCGCGCGCTGTCTCCCGCGAAATAGGCAGTCGCAGCCAGTGCAATCGGTGTAATGGCAATGCTCGCTGTGAGCAGTAGCAATGCAATCGGCGCGGCCACTGCTGTCCAAAGGAAAAGGACGCCAAGCAGCGGCACGATTACCGCAATCAAGAGGCCCAGACCCAGGCTCTTCCACGGTTGTTCCCGCATCATCCGGGATGTTGCCCGCATAAGCGCCGGTGCAGCGAAGACGAGCGCCAGCACAACCACAAAATAGCTGATGAGGATCGAGATACCCAGCATGAGAAACATCGATCCAGCCGCCTTGCCGAACTCCTCTGCACCATAAGTATCATCGACCGGTAGAATGCGTGTCTCGCCCTCAACTACAGCACCCGGCCGCATGACCAGATTTTCGCTACGATATTCCAGATCACCGGCAATGCGGGCATTGGGGCCAATCTCGATCGTATCGCCAGCCAGACGTGCAGATCCTCCGATCGCGGAATTCACGATGATGCTGCCACTTGTCACCCTAAGATCGCCTGGAACCGGCGCATCGATCCGTACGCTGCCTCCCATCAGAACCGCCGATCCGCCAAGTGTGAAATCGGGGCCGATTTCAATGTCACCGCCGGCAGCAACAATATCGTCCGCGATCGCGCCTCTCGCAAAATCGATCTCACCGCCGGCAGCAATCAAATCATTGGAGCTGACGTCGCGGACTGAGATTTCCCCGCCAGCGATAATGAGATGGTCGGCTTGTGCGCCCTGCACCGTCACTGTGCTGCCAGCAGCGAACACGTCATCGGTTGATTTGGCATCGAGCTGCACGTCCTGATCTGCGGCAAAGACCATATCCTGTTCAACCTGCGGCGATTGAGCCCCGTCTTGGTCTGGGGCGGTTTCCTGCGCCGACGAGAACGGAGCGAGCAATACCAACGATATGGATAGCAGCCCCAACAGAATATATGATCGTACCTGCAAAAATTTCGTCGCCATTTGGGCCTCCCACAGTCTCGCAGTGTGGGAGACTGATCGAACGAAGCAAAGACCGGCACCCGTAAACTCCCTTAGGGAATTGGCGCTGTAGCAGCGCTAATCGATGAGGATCAGTTTCCGTATTTACGGGAGCCAATCATTTGCACGCTGTTATCGTCGAACCTTCGGGAGCTGGTATTGGAGGACAAGGTTGCAGCAGCGCTCGAATTGATCGACGTCCACAAATCTTTCGGACAGCAACCAGTGCTCAATGGGCTTTCGATGCAGGTGTCTGAAGGGGAGATAGTCGGGCTGTTTGGCCGCGATGGGGCGGGCAAGACTATAGCTTTCTATTGTATTCTCGGCCTGATGAAGCCCACCTCCGGCAGGGTCGTGTGGCGCGGAGATGATATCACGCGGCTGCCGTTCTATCGCCGCGCGATTTTGGGGTTGGGCTACCTGCCAGAACAAAGTTCGATCTTTCGCGGCATGACTGTTGCCCAGAACATCGAGGTGATGTTGGAAACGGTTGAGCCTGACCCTGTTCGGCGCAGCGAAAGGCTGGAACGCTTGCTGGCGGACCTGCGGATCGCGCACCTGCGCGATGCCTCGGCAAAGTCGCTTTCGGGAGGCGAGCGGCGGCGCTGCGAAGTGGCAAGAGCGCTCGCGCTGGAACCTGCCATCATGATCCTGGATGAGCCGTTTGCCGGGATCGACCCGCTCACCATCGCGAGCATAAAAGAGATGATCCTGTCCATGAAGGCCCGCGGTATAGGGGTGCTGTTAACCGATCAGAATGTGCGCGAAATGACTGCAATTATCGACCGCGCCTATGTGATTGACGCAGGTACGACGATTTTCTCGGGCACGCCGTCTGCAATGTTGCGGGATGACGCTGTGATTGCGCATTATCTGGGTCGCAAGGACGACTGAACCGCTCGCGCTCAAACGTGCGAACGTCACTCTTGCTCGCTTTGGTCGGCTGTCTCTTCGGATGGACCCTCTGCTGGTTCTATCGGCACAGTACGCAGGGGCGTTTCTGGCAAATCGACTTTGACGCCGCCCTCCGGCGCTCTGGTCCATTCAGACGAAGGCACGGTGGGTTCCGGTTCTTCTTGCTGCATTCCGAAATAGGCCAGTAAAGCTATCATTACGATTACCGAGGCGGCGCCAATGATCGCAATTCTGTTGCCAGCTGCCTTACCTGGTTCTTCCATTTGTCCTCTCCGTTCAATGATGCATAAAAAGCGGCAATTCGGGATCTGTGATCATGTCACGCGTCACGCCGCCAAGCAGATTCTGGCGCAGGCGGGAGCGACCATACGCCCCCATCACAATAAGACCGGCTTCGCGTCCGCGGGCCGCGTTCGTGATACATTCCGCTATGTCGAGCTCATTTCGATGCATCTCGACCAACTCGCTTTCGATCTCATGGCGCGAAAGATATTCTGCGCCGCTGATCGCCGGCAAATCGTATGGTTTGCCTGGTTCATCTTCATCAACACTGACAAGGTGTACCGACTGCGCGCGCTGCAATATCGGAACGGCGGCCCGCAAGGCGCGCGAGGCCTCTGCCGATCCATCCCACGCTACGATCGCGGGTCTTGAACAATCGAAGCCGTTTTGCTCGCTGGGGACCACCAGAACCGGCGTATGCGCATGCACTGCCATGTCTGCGACCAATGACGAATGATGGTTATCGTGTGCAAAAGGATCGCAAGCGCCCAGCACGAGCAAGTCGAAGGTGTTGACCATCGAGAGAATGCGCGCATCCGCTGGCCCCTCGACGGTTACCCAATCCCACCTGACGTCTTCACTCTTGAGCCGCTCTTCGAGTTTCTGACGGAATTCGCCCGCAACCGCCCGCATCTCCGGCATCATATCGGCAACAGACATCCCGTAAACGTCGATCGGGATGGAGTAGATGTAAGCTATCGGTTGAAGAAAAGTAATATGAGCGCCGAAGCTTCTGCCTAGATCAAGAGCGGTCTGGACCCGCGCCTCAAGACAGGGATCATCGGCCACATGAAGCAAGATCGATTTCATTTAATCGCCCCTCCCGGCTTTGTTCAGCTGGAGGTATGACGGAGGCGGGCTAGGCGGGCACTACGGACATATCCTGAGGGCAGCTTGCACCGGCCTGATGGTCTCGCGCTACTCCTCGGTCTCGCCCAATCCTGCCGCGAAAGCGATGCGCAGTAGGTCTGACAAATTGTTGACTTCAAGTTTGCGCATCAGATTGGCGCGGTGGATTTCAACGGTCCGCGCGCTTATGCCGAGATCGTATCCGATCGTCTTGTTGGGGTAGCCTGTGACCAGTCCATCAAGCACATCTCGCTCGCGCGCGGTCAGGCCATTCAGCAACAGCTTTGCCTCTTCGCGCCTAGTGCTGCGTACATTCGAATTCTCAATTCTGTCGAAACCCTCAGCGACCGCTTCGAGCATGGTTTCCTTGGCAAATGGCTTTTCGATGAAATCGATCGCTCCCGCTTTCATGGCTTTCACTGCGACATCGACATCGCCGTGACCGGTCATGACTATCACGGGAAAGGGGAGGCCGCGGTTCTTGAGCTCCTGCTGCACTTCGAGGCCGTCCATTTCGGGCATCTGGACATCCAGCAGCACACAGCCTGGTTCAAGCGACCGCGATTCCTTGATGAAGTGCGCACCATCGACGTAGGATTCCACCTGATGGCCCGAAGTCTTGAGCATGAAACCGACTGATCGGCGGACTGAATCGTCGTCATCGACCAGATAGATTGGATAATCAGCCATCGTCATCTCCTTGCGATGCCAAAGGAAGGGTAATGTGAAAGGCGGTTCCGCCCAGTTCAGACGGCTTGGCCGCGATCTTTCCGCCATGCGCAGTGATAATGGTGTGGCAAATTGACAGGCCCAATCCCATCCCGCTTTCCTTGCTGGTGTTGAACGGGTGAAAAAGCCGGTCTGCGATATGAGGCTCCAGTCCGGGGCCGCTGTCAGCTACGATCAGTTCGACGAAGCCCGGTTTTCCCGGCCATGAACTGATAATCAATCGCTTGTGCGGCGATTCCAGCATCGCCTCGAGCGCGTTGCGGATCAGGTTGAGAACAACTTGCTGAATTTGAACCGGATCGACGAGAACTTCGTCAAGATCCGGATCAAGCACCGTCTCAAAATCGACTTTCTTGCCATCGCCATTCATCAGGGCGAGCGCCGACGCCTCCTTCACCAGCCTGCTGAGACTGACAATGTGGCGTTCGGTTTCGCCCCGCGATATGAAATCGCGCAACCGGTGAACTATCTGTCCAGCGCGCAGTGCCTCTTGCGCACATTCGTCAAGCGCCTCCCTGACGAGCGCGAGATTTTCCTCGCTCGGATCTTTTAGCAAATCGCTGGCGGAATTCGCATAATTGGTAACTGCGGTCAGCGGTTGGTTGAGCTCGTGCGCCAGCGATGTCGCCATGCCGCCGATTGAAGAGATACGCGAGACATGGGCGAGTTCGCTTTGCAGAGTATGCAGCTCGCGCTCGGTCTCCCGGCTTTCCGTCAGATCGCGGATAAACGCGACATACCCTGATGTGCCATCGACCTTTATCTCGCTAAGCGAAAGGTTGATCGGAAAGGTAGTTCCGTCGCTGCTGCGGGCTGTCGTGACGCGCCCGATCCCGATAATTTGCGGGATTTGGGTCTCTTGATTGCGGCGCATATAGCCACCGCGTCTTTCCCGGTCGGGGGACGGCATGAGCAGGGCGATATTTTTGCCCAAAACCTCCGCTTCGCAATAGCCGAACATCTTTTCGGCTCCCTTGCTAAAGGATCGAATCCGGCCTTCTTCGTCGGCAATAACCATCGCATCGGGAACGGTGTCGATTACGGCATGTAATTCAACCCCCTTCCAAAGCGACATAAAAGGCTTCGCGCCTTTCGCTGAAGTGTCTGTGCCTCTGATACAACCCTCCACAGTCTCTTCAGCACGGTTAATGGTCCGGATAGTATACGGTTATTTACGCATTGAAGGCCATTCTATTCTCTCGTCAACGGATCGGATGACGAGAACCTTGATGATCAATGGGCACCCGCGATTGGACCGCGACAGGACTACGATGCGCGCCATGCAGTTCGATGGAGGTGGCAGCGGGCTCCACATGATTGAGCGGGCGATCCCTGAACCGGGCCCGGACGAAATCCTGATCGAAGTCGCTGCGTGCGGCGTTTGCCGAACCGATCTTCACATTCTTGACCGCGATATTGAGGGCAAAATCCCCATCGTTCCTGGCCATGAGATCGTCGGCAAAGTGATCGAAACAGGCGAAGATGTCAGCCGGTTCAGCCTTGGAGATCGCGTCGGCGTGCCATGGCTCGGTTCTACATGCGGCCAATGCCGCTACTGCATGACCCACATGGAGAACCTGTGCGACGATCCCGGATTCACCGGCTTCACCGTGGATGGAGGTTACGCAACGCATGCGGTGGCGCGGGCCGATTACTGTATCGCTCTGCCGCCCGGTCTTGACGATGCCCACGCTGCACCGCTGCTATGCGCAGGTTTGATTGGATACCGGGCATTTTCACTCACCAATGATGCGCATCGGATCGGCCTCTATGGCTTTGGCGCATCGGCGCACATCATCGCGCAATTGGCCACGGGCCTTGGCTGCGAGATCGCCGCATTCACAAAACCTGGTGATGTAAAGGGGCAAGGTTTCGCACTTTCTTTGGGGTGCATATGGGCTGGCGGTTCGGATGAAGCCGCGCCTTTCGAACTGGATGCGGCGATCATCTTCGCGCCGGTTGGCTCGCTTGTCCCGACCGCGCTCGCCGCCATCCGAAAGGGCGGTACTGTCGTATGCGCGGGGATCCATATGAGCGACATTCCTGCGTTCCCCTACGCGCTGATATGGGGGGAGAGACAAGTCCGCTCAGTAGCCAACCTTACCCGTGCTGATGGGGAGTCGTTCTTCGCTGCGGTTGGCGAGATCAAGGTTGAAGCACAGGTCGAGCGGTTTGCTCTTGAGGATGCGAATGTCGCATTGGACCGGCTCAGGCGCGGCGACATCGTCGGTGCGGCGGTGCTGATAATGCAGACAGATCAGGAGCGGGGGGAGTGATGAAAAAACTAAGCAAGGTAGCCGCCTGTCTGCTGCTGACATTCCTCACAGTCCTGCCCGCAAATGCTGCGCCGCCGTGGACGGTGGCTCAGGCGGAAACCCTTGAGGATTGGATCGAGCGTTCTTCCGGAGAGGCGATCGACCTGCCAGAAGCAATCGAAAATGATTTGCGCGCTTCGATCGCTGCGGGCGAAAGTGCGGGGCTCGATCTGGCTGCGCGCAATGCTGCGCTTGAACTGATGCGAGCATGGCGCGGGCGATGCTGCGGGGAGCGAAAGCCAGCATGGTGGCACATCGATGGCGCGCTGTCGGACAAGCAATTGCTGGACGGGCTCGATCAAGCATTGCTCACAGGCACGCTGGATCCGTTCTTGCGCTCGATCCGACCGGCGCACCCGGACTATTCCGCTTTGGCAGACGCATTTTCGAACGAGGCCGATCCTGTTCGCCGGACGCTGCTGGCCAAGAATCTGGCTCGCTGGCGGTGGCTGCCACCCGATCTCGGAGAACGGTATTTGCTGGTCAACATTGCAGCTCAAAAAGTATCGCTATGGGAGCGCGGCTCAATGGTGCTCGAATGGCGTGTGATCGTCGGGAAGCCGGCGACGCGGACTCCGGTCTTCACAGCCAGAGTAACCGGCGTGGTGCTTAACCCATGGTGGGAAATACCCTCCAGCATCGCCGCCGAAGGGATTGCAAGATTCGTGCGGCGCAGCCCGAAAGCAGCACGCGCACGGGGCTACATCTACCAGAACGGACGGTATCGGCAGATGCCCGGCGATAACAACGCGCTGGGCCGAATGAAGCTGGAGATGCCCAATCCCTACACCGTGTTTTTGCACGACACATCGAACCGCGAATTGTTCACCGAGCCCAAGCGCGCTTTCAGTCATGGCTGCATCAGGGTTGACCGCGCGATCGAATTCGCGGCTGTGCTCTTGAACGATCGGGAATGGAATATCGCTGCGGTTGAGTCACAGGTCGCGTCTGAAAAGACCATAACGGTGCCTCTGGCGCAGCCGATACCGCTTTACGTTACCTATTTCACGGCCGGACCTGATCCCGAGGGATCAATCCGTTTTTACGAGGACATCTATCGCCGCGACGGTGTAAACCTGCCGCCTGCAAGCGCGCAGCTTTCTACGGACGTTTACGGATCGCAGGCGGTTACCGCACCGGTCAGTCTTGATACCAGTGTAGGAGCTGCATCGTGTCTGAGTTGATTTCACAATTACCCGACAAGGACCGCAAAACACGCCTCTGCCCCCGATATTCGGCTGTGATGCTGGCCGAAAAGACGCCCTGATACTGTGCCGGGTGATCTAGCCGCACCTCAGGTGGAATGGCACACGATCACGCCTCGCGAAGCATTAGCAGCGCATAATGTAGATCTGGACGGGCTTTCCTCTGAAGAAACGCAAGATCGGCGCAGCAGGTTTGGCCCGAACATCCTGCCGGAGACTGCAACTGCGGGGCCGCTGCTGGTTTTCCTGCGTCAATTTCGCAACCCGCTCATCTACCTTCTGCTGTTCGCCGGGATCCTGTCGCTGGTGCTCGGCGATCGCTGGGACGCGGCCTTTATTTTCGGCGTCCTGTTTCTGAATGCCGCGATCGGAGCGTTTCAGGAGGTCAAAGCCGATGCCAGCGCGCGGGCGCTTAGATCCTTGGTCCCGCAGACGGCACGGATACGCCGTGATGGCGCGATCCGTGAGATCGAATCCGAAGCGATAGTGCCCGGAGACATCGCTGAACTCGAAAGCGGTATGCGGATCACCGCCGATATGCGGCTGATCGAGGCTGTCGGGCTGGAAGCCGACGAATCCACGCTGACCGGAGAGTCCCTGCCGGTTCACAAGAAAGCAGAGCTGTCTTTGGCTTCCGCAACCCCCGTCGCAGACCGGATCAACATGCTGTACGCCGGATCGGGGATTGTGAAGGGACGGGCCGTGGGCCTTGTCACCAATACAGGATCGCAAACGCAGCTAGGGGCGATCAACCGGACCCTGGGCGAGGCAAGCGCCGGTGCGTCCGCCATTCCATTGGTCCGGCGTATGGCCACCCTCGCCCGCCAGATCGCGATCATCGCAATCGGCCTTATCCTAGCGCTCGGTGCGGTGCTGGCATTGCAAGGAGAGGGGTGGCGCGAGATCATCCTGCTTTCCATCGCGCTTGCGGTGGCGGCGATCCCCGAAGGTCTGCCCGTTGCCGTGACAGTGGCACTATCAGCCGCAGCCAGCCGCATGGCCCGGCGCAATGTCATCGTCCGTGCGTTGCCCGCTGTCGAAGGGCTTGGCGCGTGCACTCTCATCGCCAGCGACAAGACCGGAACGCTCACCCTCAATCGTTTGACGGTAGAGCGCGTAGTGACGCCAGACGGCAGGGAGATGGGCCGCACGCAATGGCGCGATGAACAAGCGGACGAGACATTGCGCGCAATTGGCGAGGCCGCCGGCCTCTGCAACGAATCCAAACTCACCGAACACGGCAGCCCGGTCGGTGATGCGGTCGATGTCGCCTTGCTTGAATTTTCACGCGAAACCGGCGCTGAAATCGATCGTATGCAGAACGCGCAAAGGCTTTCGATCATTCCCTACGAGCCTGTCCTAAAATTCGCAGCGGTGGAGGCCGAATGGAATACGCGTGCGATCACAATCGTCAAAGGCGCGCCTGAGACCATTCTGCCAATGTGCGACAATATCGGGAAGCAAACCCTAGCCATTCCGGAGGAGCTGGCGGCGCGGGGATATCGGGTTCTTGCACTGGCAAAGGGGACCGAACAATCGACTGACGGATATATCCGCGATCACCTTGAGAACCTTGAACTGTTGGGATTTGTGGGTTTGACCGATCCGCTGCGCCGCGGCGTTGTAGAGGCGGTGGTTAAATGCCGGGAAGCAGGAATTGCCGTGGCGATGATCACTGGCGATCATCCTGCGACGGCGCTCGCCATTGCCCGGCAATTGGGCATGAATGCCGATCAGGCCAGCGTGATCACAGGCGGCGAACTTTCCGCCTTGGGGCGCGATGAGGCGGCCTTTTCCAAAAAAGTGCTGGGCAAGACTATTTTTGCAAGGACCGAACCCGAACAAAAGCTGAGGATTGTGCGCGCATTCCAGCAATCGGGCCATACCGTTGGCGTCACCGGAGACGGAGTGAATGATGGCCCCGCATTGCTGATGGCTGATATCGGGATCGCGATGGGCCGCGGAGGGACCGATGTGGCGCGCGGGGCGGCCGATCTGGTGCTGGCGGACGACAATTTTGCGACGATTGTGGCGGGCGTTGAGGAAGGGCGCGTTACGTTTGCAAATATCCGCAAGATTGTACTGTTCATGCTCGCGACGGGTGCTGCAGAAATTTTGATGTTCCTGCTCGCATTATCGGTCGGGCTACCGATGCCGCTGACACCGGTGCAGCTGCTGTGGCTCAATCTCGTTACCAATGGTGTGCTTGATGTTACGCTTGGCTTTGACCGGGGTGACGGGGACGAATTGAAGCACCCGCCCCGGCCAAAACTTGCGTCGCTGATGGACCGGGATGCGCTGATCCTGATGTTGCCGGGCGCAATTTTGATGACGTTGATTTCGGTTTGGGTGTTGCAGGATCGATTAGCGGCGGGGATGGCGATCAACGAAGCCCGCAATCACGTGCTGCTGATGGTGGTGACATTCCAGATCGCGTTCCTGCTTACGATCCGCAATCTTTCTCTACCATTCTGGCGCTGGCACTCGCCGGAGAATGGGTGGATGTTTGTGGGTATGGCGACAGCGATCCTGCTGCAGGCAGGTGCCATGTCGCTGCCTTTGCTTCAGCGTTTTCTTGGCACTGGTCCTGTCGCACCCGAGTTCTTTTGGCTCTGCTTGCTCGCCGCGCTCGCAGTGCTGCTGGTTACCGAAACGTCGAAGCAATTCCTCAATCGGCAGGAAAGGACATCAGGAACCGTCCTCAGCAGAAATGCCGAAAAGTTTGGTTAGGATGCACAAATTTGCGGATCAAACCAAAGGCAGTTCGAGGGTGCGCAACGATTGAACAAATCCGTTCGTCCGCGTCTGTTCGTCTGAACCCGCACCTTGCGGAGCCAACCCGCCGTCGCCGTGCCCCAGCTTGACTGTTTTGATGCCGATGGATTGGCTGCCTATGTCGATGCCTACGCCGGCGCCTACGCCGATGCAGTGACGCGCGGCGCAGTGAAATGATCGCGGTGGATCGCATCGTGATCCGTGCATTATGTTCGGCTACTTAGGGAAGATTCCGTATGCTGCGCTGCGGCAGGCCAGGGTAAATTCTTCGCTCCTACCCCCCCTAAGGAGATGTTGAACATGGCTGATGAAATGACCCTCGCGAAGCAGTCTCGCGAGCATACTGATCTGACCGACTATTTGCGTGAGCCGTTCAGCCGGCTTCGCGGTGAGATGGACCGGATGTTCGATGAGTTTCCGCCGCGTTTTCCTGCCGTTCGCTTTGGCACACGTTACCTCGCATCGGTTCCTGTCCCGGCGGTCGAGATGACCGAAACCGATAAAGATTACCGGATCTCTGTCGAGGTCCCCGGTATTCCGCATGAGGACATCGATCTCGCCATAGAAGACGATATGCTCGTGCTCAAAGGTGAGAAAAAGGAAGAGCGGGAGGAAAAAGAACGCGATTATTCGATATCCGAGCGCAGCTATGGATCTTTCGAACGTCGGATTTCGCTGCCGCAGGATGCGCTCGCTGACAAGATCGAAGCCAATACGGAAAACGGTGTGATCAAGATCATCGTTCCGCGAAATGAAAAGGCATCGCCAGAGCGTCGCCGGATTGAAATCCACACTTCGTAGAAAACGCTCAGCGTTATTTTGATCCATTCTTGAACCAGATGGCGGTCTTGCGACCCGACCGCCGGTGCCATCCTGTCTCGCCCACCCCCCTGCGGGGCAGGATGGCCTTTCTATACCGATAGCGCGGCCAGATCAGGTGCAACAGCCACGTGTCGCCGCCGGTGAACCTAGCGAAAGCGGGGCGTAGGCATTGCATGAAAGGAGCCCTCTCCATGCTATTGTTTGGCAAGAAATTCTTGACCGCCGCGGTCTGCGGACTGACGCTGGTGACGGCGGGATGCACCGCCATGCGCAGCACTCCGTATCAACCATTGCAGTCGGCCAGCCGGGTTTCTGGCGGATACTCCGACATTCGGATCGACGCAGAGCATTACCGCGTCAGCTTTGCCGGAAACCAGCTTACCTCTCGCGAACGGGTGGAGAGCTATCTGCTGTTCCGCGCCGCAGAGCTGACGTTGCTAAAAGGATACGACTATTTCGTGATCGAGGACCGCGAAGTCGAACACCAGATTGAGCGTCAGATCCGGCGCGATCCGCTATATGATCCATGGTTTTCGCCCTATCACACCTATTGGCGCCCTTATTGGCGGTATTACCGCAACGGACGCGGCTGGTATCACTGGTACCCCTATTATGGAGATCCGTTTTGGGCGGGGCGTTACGATGTCCGCACGATCGACCGGTTCGAGGCGACCGCCGATATTCGATTGGGCCGGGGTGCGCTTCCCACCGATAACCCGCGCGCCTTCGATGCCCGCAAAGTCCGCGACGATATCGAGCCGCAGATCGAATATCCCTGACATTAACGCGGCGAAACGCGGCTTCCATCGGTGATTGCACTGCTGGGGTTCACGATGACCTCAGCGCCTTCATCAAGGCCGCTCAGCAATTGCGCATGGGCATCATTGAACTGCCCCAGCTTTACCGTGGCGGCACGCGCGCGGCCATTCTCGATTGCAAAGACCTGCCATTCGCCATCTGGCCCGCGAAACAGCGCCCCTATCGGCAATCGCAATGTCTCATCTTCGCGCCAAAGCTGGATCGTCGCATCCACCTGGTAGCCATGTCCGAGACGCTCGGCTTGACCCGCAGCCAGATCCTCGAATGCGATAATCACGTTTACACGCTGTTCCTCGATCCCCAGCGCCGATACCTTCAACCGCCCGAACGGTTCGATGCGCTCTACCCTCCCGATCAAGGCATCGGGCCCGCCCCATTGCGTGATTTCCACGCGGTTACCGGGCTTTACCCGAACAGCTTCCCGAGAAAGCAGATCGACAACGACCTCGATCGAGCCGGGATTGCCGATCGTCGCCAGCGCAGTGCCCTCGGCGATTACCCCTTCGCTTTCATTGATTATGGAAAGCACCTCTCCGCCGGCTGGTGCACGAACAGGTACCACACTGCCCGAAGCGCCGCCGCTGGGATTGGCGATTATCGTACGCAGCCGCGTGACCTCCGCACGGGATTGTGCGAGCGCGGACTCTCCGGTCGCGACCTGTGTTCGCGCCGCTTCGAGCTGGGCCTTTGGCAGGAAGCCGCGCTGGGACAAGGCCTCGGCCCGTTCAAGATCGCGGCGCGACTGACCAAGCGACGCCGCGATCCCGGCTTCGGCAGCGCGAGCGGCGACGAGAGCAGCGCGCATTTCATCCCGGCTACGCTGGTCGAGCGGACTTGACGGGCGCCCGTGCATACGCGTGATCAAAGTACCGCGATTGACCACATCACCCGGCTCAAGTTCAATCCGGGCAAGATAACCGGTCACCGGGGCTGAGATGACGTAATATTCCTCCGCCCGCGTCACCCCGTCATCGGTGACCCCCACCGCCATCGGACCGCGCGTCACTTCGTCAGTGTCCACCAGCAGGGGCTGCGGCCACAAGGCATAGACCAAACCGACGAGCAGCAAGCCTGCGATAAGCAGCGCCCAGCGCCAACGTTTGATCAGATCCCGCATCAGTCGCGCGCCTTCAAAACGCGGACCATATCGAGCTGCAAAACCCGCCGAGCTACAATCACCGCAGTCAACAAAGCTGCCAGCAATACGACGATCACCGCAAACGCATATGTCGATTTCTCCGGTGCGAACGGCAAACGGAAGAGATCCGAGCTGAACATCATCACCATGAATTGTGCCAGCCAATATCCGACGGTCAAACCGACCGGCACGGCAATAATCACCAACAGAGCAATCTCGCCGATCAGGACAATCGCGACCTCGCTGCGATGGTATCCGAGTACCCGCAATGTCGCCAATTCGTGCGCTCTTTCCGAAAACAGAATTCGCGCGCTGTTGTATACCACGCCGACCGCAATCGCCGATGCAAACGCGATATAAAACACCATCATGGTGTTGATATTCTGATCAATCAGGTCGGAAAATCGCTGCATTTCCAAGTCCCTGTCGCCAATGCTCAATGTTACCGGCATCGCCTTAAGCTGGGCGAGCAAGGCTTCACGCTTGGCCGGATCGATAAGCAGCAATACCGCCCCGACCGAGGCGCTATCGCGCGTCAGGTCGGCAATGGTCTGATCGGTCGCGTAGGCTCTGGCGCCGATGAATTCATCGACCATCGCGCCCACTGGCAGCATTGCCTCGCTCCGACGTCCGCCAAGCATTTTGACTTGTACGCTTTCGCCCGCCTGCACGCCCAGTTGCTGCGCCAACTGACGGCTGAGCATCAGGCCGCCTGGCGGCATCTCAATCAGTTTCCCGTCCCGATCGATCCGGGCTGTAAGCAGTGATTTTGGAATAGTCGCCTCAAGCGCGGTGCGCTCGCGCCGGTTGCCATAACTCAGCTCTACGCTCAGCCCGTTTATCGGCTCTGCTCGCAAGACGCCGGGCATCTGCCGCAATGCGTATAACACGTCCTCATTGCGCGGTTCGGTGAAGGTCACCGAGATATCCTGGCGCTGGGAACGAAAGAAATAGGAATCGAGCATGAAATGGCTGGAATCGATGAATTGTAACACTGAAAACAGCAGCCCCATCGATATCGCGACGCCGCTAATCGTAATGGCAGATCGAGCTGGCCAGCGCGCAATGTGGCGCACGATCATGTGGCCGGTCGCAGACAGCCCTGCCCGCTGCCCGATCCGCTCTACCATGCCCGCACGGTAGACCGGCGGCGGAGGCGGTGACATGGCCACTGCCGATGTAAGCCGCACTGCCGCCGCAACGCCGCTCAGCGCACCGAATGCCGCCGATCCTACGGCCAATGCCGCGGCTCCCAAAAAGACGCTCGGGGCAAAGCTGAAACGGAGAAAAGGGAAATGAAACAGGCCGGCATATATCTCTGTCATGGCACGCCCCATCCATACGCCTGCCGCAGACCCGATGATCGTCGCAAGCATGGCAATGGCAAAGGCGAACTTCAGGAAATGCCAGCCTATAGCGGCGTTCGAATAACCAAAGGCCTTGAGCAGCCCGATCTGCGATCGCTGGGTTCGGATCATTCGGCCAAGCACGATGTAAACCAAAAATGTCGACACAATCAGGAAAACGGGCGGGATGACCTGAACCATCGCTTCCAACTGGTCTAACTCGCTTTTCAGGAACATGTGGCTGGGATGATCTTCGCGGCCATAGGCGCCCGTGCCGCCATAGGGCTCAAGCAGGCTATCGATTGCGCGGATCACATCGCCTTCGGAGGCGCCGCGTTGCAGGGTAACGGTTAGCGTGTTGATCGCTTCGGTGCGATCCGTCGCCGCCTCCAGCGCCTTGCGGCCCATCCAGAAGATGCCAAAGCGCCTATCGTCCGGCACGATATCACCCGGAGCAAGCGCGTTGATGTAATTGGGGGCAAAGCCGATTCCCACGATCCTGAGCCGCTGTTTGCGGCCATAGATGATCGCATCGACCTCGTGGCCGAGCTCTACATTATTGGCGATCGCAAACGCTTCATCGACGATCACCTCGCCGGGGTTACCATCAGTCGGCAACCGACCCTGCTTCAACGTGACAAGATTGATGCGGTCCTGACCGCGCTCGTCAACCGATTGGAGCAAAGCGCGCACAGCATCGACGCGGTCGGGATAATCAAGGATCGCATATTGTATGATTGAGCCTTGCGCTTGCTGGACCCCATCGATGCCCGCGGCCCGGTCCACTACGCTGCGCGGGGCGCGGGTCATGTTGGCCGAGACATCGGCAAAGTGATTTTGAGCGTAATAGGCGTCGCGCGTGACCGTTAGCGAACGATGCACGCCTACCGAAAGGATAAAGGTGGCCGATCCGGCGGCAAGGACAATGGCAATCGCCAGCGCCTGCCCGCGCATACGCCACAGGTCGCGCACAAGCTTAAGATCGAGCGCCCTCACCAGCTGATCTCCGCCGGGCTGATCCTTTGCGAATTGGTTTCGATCCGTGCGATCTGTCCATCAAGGAAATGGAACACCCGGTCGGCCATGGCGGCGATCCCGGCATTGTGCGTGATGATGATCAGCGTCGTATCGAGCTTCGCGTTTGCGCTCTCAAGCGTTTCCAGCACCTTTACGCCGGTAGCGCTGTCGAGCGCGCCGGTCGGCTCGTCACAAAGCAGCACGCCGGGCTGCTTGGCGATCGCGCGTGCAACGGCCACGCGCTGCTGCTCACCGCCTGAAAGCTGAGCCGGAAAATGGCTGCGCCGGTCGGCAAGACCAACCAGTTCCAGAGCCTCTGCAGCCGACATCGGATTGTCCGAGATATCGGTAACAAGCCTTACGTTTTCCTCGGCAGTCAGGCTCGGGATCAAATTATAGAACTGAAAGATAAAGCCGATCTGCGCCCGGCGAAAGCGGGTGAGGCTGCGCTCGTCAAGCGCTGTCAGCTCGATTTCATCATAATAGAGCTGGCCGCTGGTGGGCCGGTCCAGACCGCCGATAATGTTGAGAAACGTGGATTTTCCGCTGCCCGACGGGCCTAGCAGGACGAGCACCTCACCTTGGTGGATCGCAAAATCGACGCCGCGCAGCGCGTGAACCTCGGTCTCCCCGGTAATGTAGATCTTGCGCAAGTCGCGGCCACTGAAAGCGGCCATCTTTTGGCCTGTCTCGCTCTGTTTCAAGCCCGCTAGCATTATAATGACATATCACGCCGCGCATGGGCGAATGTACGCAATGTTCCGGAGTGCTGCGCCCAGGAAGCACAGCGCGCACGGCGCGCTTTTTTCTGTCAGACATCCAGATTTATCAACGCAACCAGCCCGACCAGATAGAGGGTTACCGCCACCAGGGAATCCTGTCCCATGCGCAGAACCGTCCGATCCCGCCGCTCGATCAGACCGATTACAAACACGCCTGTCATTGCCAGCGCCAATATGCCCGCCAGTGCCTCAAACGTCCCGGCCAGCTCAATCACCGGCGGGCCGGGTGCGAACAAGTCGATGGCGAAAATGATCGCCAGATTGAACAGGTTCGATCCGAAGATTTCGCCAACTGCGAGTTCATAACGATGGCGCCGCATCGCGCCGGTAATCGCGCTAAGTTCGGGCAGCGATGTCGCAGCGGCGACAAACAGCACCCCGACCAGCCCCTTACCCATACCGGTGCGCGCTGCGATATCATCTGCCGTCATCGCCAGAACTGCCCCGGCTGACAAGATGACGGCTGACAACATGACAAGCATGATTGTCATTGTGCGACCGCTGATTTCCTGCCGTTTCGTGTCGCCTGAATCGCCCTGATCCGGCGGATTGACCACCATCCACATCGGGCGCCGCTCCGATCGGTCGGCGACCCTGATGGCCAGCAGTCCGGACAGGAAAATGACCGTCGATCCAATTCCCACCGCACCCGCAAGCAGCCTGTCTCCAAAAAGAATGGCTGCGATCACCAGAGCAAGCAGCATCATGCCGAGAACGCCTTGAATCAAGGTCGCCGGCTTTGCCACAACCGAAGTGAGCGGGCGCGCGCCCAGCACCATATCGGCAACCGCAAGCAAGAGGATATTGAAGCTGGCGCTGCCGAGAATATTGTTAAATGCCAGCAAGGGCGCCCCCAATGCCGCCGCGCTCGTCGCCGTGCCCAATTCAGGCAATGACGTAATACCGCCAAGAACAAGCATCCCGGCAAACCCCTGACCCAGCCCCGTGCGCTCACTTAGCGCGATGACATAACGGGGCAATCGCGTCCCGGCCCACCAGACCGCACCTGCAGCGGCAAGGAAAATCAGTACAAGCTGCCACAGAGCGCTCATCGCACTGCGTCGGAAGTCGGCGTGAACTCGTCAGAGACCATCCCCTCGCCAAGAATACCGCTGCGATAGTCGCCTCGCCGGGATGCATTTGCTTGCGGAGGTTTACCTAATGAGATGGAGGTGAGCACGCACTATCCTCTCGCTCATGATGATCATTCACGCGCCGCCCACTTTTGAGCCGTGGCTTGATGGCCTCCCACGCAATTCTGCAATCGCTGCCAATCCGGTAGATGCTTTCATCGGGCAATTCACGCCAGTGTTCGTGGCTGATCGGTTCGGATGCGAGTATGATAGCGCGGTAATTCTCACGCGGGTTGTGATGGACATGCGGGAAACCGCAAATTTCGCAGTCATGGATACCGTCACGCTCAACAAACTGGAGCGGCCGGCCCAGCCGCGTACCGATCAATTCGTTGCCATCGGTCATGATGATATTGAGCCCGATCCGGGCCTCGGGATCGATTTCAAGACTGCGCTCGACAATCCACTGCACACTTTCCCGAACACAATCAAAGGCCGGACGCTCAGGATGCGCCAACTGCCGGGCTCGCACCAGTTGGAACATATGCTCGCTGTCGGTTTCCCCTTTGATCAAGCCCCGCCGATCAGTCGGGATCTCTGCCAAAAGCAGCGGCCGCAATTGCTCGAAATTCGGGATCGTCCCGTTATGCGCGAAGGCCCAGCCACCGTCTTTGAACGGATGAGTGTTGGCAATATCCGGCTCTCCAACAGTCGCCCGCCGGACATGCGCGAGCACCTGACGGGAGTAAATGCGCGCCGCCGCTTGCTGAAAATGCGCGCCGCGAAACGCGGCCCATGCCTGCTTCTCGATATGGGGGCCTTCGCCTTCGAACGTGGCGACGCCCCAGCCATTCGCATGGCTTTTTCCCGAGCTATCGCTTTGGCTTTGCACCATCAACGCGTTCTGCGCGTGCACCAGGGTACATTCGACTTTGGTCGGTTCGGTCGCAAAAAATCCATACAGGCGGCACATGGCCAAGCCTTTTCCGGTCAAAGCATACGGCCAGCTATCCGCAATATTCCTGAGGTGCGAATATGAGCGATCCTGTGAGCGAGCTATTCGATGAGTTCCGCCATGACCATCAGACGATGGGACGCGGGCTGTTCGCTATCGCAAAGGCGCTGCGCGCTGAAGATGACCAAGCCGCTGGCAGCGCAGCGCGCGCGATCGACCGCGCGGCGGGTGCGCACATCAAATTCGAAGAACTGTATTTCTATCCCGAATTGCGCGCCTTGCTCGGCAATCAAACCGTTGACCGCTTCGCCCAAGAACACAGCGAAGGGCTCGCCGCGATGGTCCGTCTCACAGCGCTTGAAGAGAGCGCGCGGCTATCGGATGCGGAGCGCAAGCATCTGCTCGATCAGATCGAGACCATGCGGGCCCATACGGACGAATGCGGCGAGCATTTCGGTGCGCTTGGCCGAATTCCCCGCCAGCAGCAGGAAAGCCTGCTCGCCGCACTCCGCAAGCTGCGTTCTGAAGCACAGCTGTGGACACAGCTGGCGACAGGCAAGCCGAGCGAATGACCAGCACGGTGATCCATGATGCGAGGCAAATTGGACAAAACCGGCTGACATTCCATGCCGATCGGCACCCTCGGCTCAACGCGCTTCAACTCCAGCAGATCGAAACGGTCCGGGCCGAGATTTTGCGCGCCCGGCCAACGCTCGACACCGTGCCACCATTCGGCACGCTCTGCACTCGGGGGTTCGAGGATTTGCCCTCGCTCGTGATCGAGGACCACAGCGCCATCCAGCTTGCGATGGCAGGCGGAGCAAACCAAAACCTAAGCTACCGCGCGGCCATGCTCGCAAGAGCGGGAGACCTGTTGGTGGTTCACGGCCAGCGGGACAAAAACTTCGAGCGATATTGCCGTGAGCGGGTCGGCCTTGGCTCAATCGGGGTGTCCGCAATCGACATTACCGATCCGACCGTCTCTTTGGCCAGCGCCGCACTTGCCGATGGCCATTTGATGGCACACGCGATCAGTGTCGCACAGTCGGCAGGCGGACTGAACATTCTGCCATATATGGCGACTGGCGGAATCTGGCGGCTTGCCGCAGAGATTGCCAGCGCAGCCCAAAAACCCGTGCGAATTGCAGGTCCGGGCCCAAATCTGATGCGGGCTGTTAATGACAAGCTATGGTTTGCACGCTGGGCGAGCCGACTGCTTAGGAGAGACGCGGTCCCGCACGCGCGCGATACGCATGGAATGGGCGCTCTGGTGGGCCATCTGCGCCGCTTCATGACGCAGCATCGCAAGGTTGCGATCAAGCTATCTCATAGCGCGGCCTCAATGGGGAACATCGTGCTCGAAAGTTCGGCTCTCAATAACATGACCGCCGCTGAGATAGCAGAGCATCTAAAGCAGAGGATGGAACAGCGCGGCTGGCTCGATCCATTTCCGCTGCAAGTAACAGCGTGGGAGGGGCCGGTGATTGCCAGCCCTTCGGCGCAATTGTGGATCCCCCTGCCCGCAGACGGCCCCCCAATCATAGAAGGCATCTTCGACCAGCTCACTATAGGCGAAATCGCGCGCTTCGCAGGCGGAATGCCAAGCGAGCTGGGCGAATCAATCAAGGCCGAAATGGCGCATGAGGCCGCGATGCTGGGGCGGCTGTTCCAAAGCCTCGGCTATTTTGGCCGGTGCAGTTTTGATGCGCTGGTCATTGGCGAGTGCGAGGCCGGCGGCGAGCTGCATTGGGTGGAATGCAACGGGCGCTGGGGCGGGATTTCCATCCCGCTGACCCTCGCCAACCGTTTGGTCGGGGATTGGCGCGATCACGGCTTTCTGGTTTTCAGCCATCATGACCCAAGTCTTGCCGAGATCGGCGTCAATCAATTCGTTGATCGATACGATCACGTCCTTTTGCGGGCAGGCGAAGAGAACGGCGCGGTCCTGCTCGCGCCTGGCACATTAAGGCATGGCCGCATCGACATGTTGATCCTGGCACAGGATCAGCCCGGCGCTCTGGCAATAGCGGACGAATTCATGGGAGCGGGCGAAGACCCCGAGATCAGGAATACTCCTTAACGACCCAGTCCGGACCGGAGATTAAGCTGGAAACTCCATACCTTTGTACCGGAGAGTACCATGAGCACGACGATCCTCCCCGTCTTTGACAAGAGCCTGAACACTACGGCGATCTGGCTCGGGGAAATTATGGACGAGATCGGACCCGACCGCGCATTTGCCTGGCGCGTTCTGTCTGTCGTTTTGCAAAGGCTGCGCGATCATCTTCCGCTTGAGCTGCTGGCGCATTTTGGCGCTCAACTTCCTCTGGTGGTTCGCGGAACGTATTATGACGGGTTTGACCCAACCATATTACCCAGATCCGATGAAAACGCCGATGGCTTTCTCAAGGCCGTAGGAGCCGAGTTAGGCAAAAGCCGGGGCATCGATCCCGCATTGGCTGCCGGATCGGTGTTTGGCGTTCTGGGCAGGCATGTCTCGCAAGGCCAGATCGACAAGATCATCCGCACGCTGCCACGGGATATCCGCGCCCTGTGGACCGAATTGGCGACCAGCGAAAACTGAACCTTGCAAGCTCAAAATCATCCTCGCTTACGGGAGGTTCCCTATATCTGATCGGCGCTGACCTGAGCATGTTGTCAATCGTCCAAAGGCCCCCTTCCTTGGAGATAGAAATGAACATCAGCCCTCAGGGACTGCGAGCCATCGATGATGGTCCGCCTCCTGTCAGCCGCCATACAGCGCGGTCTGCGATCGAACATCGGCCGCACACGCCAAACCGCCGACCGCACATTCTCGCATGCGTCGATGACTCACCGCGAGCCGATGCAGTGGCCTATCATGCGCTAACGGTGGCGAGCAGCCTCGGATTGGAAGTCACGTTCGCGCGGGTCATCGAACAGTCTGGCCAATCAGCCGTTCCCGCCGACCCCATCGAATGGCAATTGCGTTGGGAAACGCAGCGCTCGCAGTTGCATGATCTTGAGCATCGATTTGACAACGGCGTCAAAACCGCAGGTGTGGTCCTTGTCGGCGATCCTTGCGACGAGTTGATCGATTGGAGCGAAGTCAACGGGGCCACCTTGCTGGCGCTTTCCACCGGCACACGAAGCGAAACGAACGGCATGGGGCCAACCACAATGCGAGTGCTTCAAAGCGGAACGACATCCTTGTTGCTTGTACCGCCGCAGGCTCAATCCAGCGCACATCGATACCGCCGGATTATGGTGCCGATTGACGGGTCTTCGCGGGCCGAAAGCGTGCTCCCGATTGCCCGGCGCATTGCGCGATCGCACGGAGCCGAATTGTTGCTCGTCCATACCGTTCCCAAGGCCGGGGCATCACAGGGCTTTCAAGGGAAAAATGTCGGGACACTGCACGCGGAAATCGAACGCCAGAACAAACAGAACGCAAAATCCCAACTCGAACAATTGACCGCGCGTGTGGAAGACGATGGCATCACCGTCCAATCGGTATTGCTCGGCCCCGCCGACCCGCGTCATGCGACCTGCCAGCTGAGTAAGGACCGCGAGGTTGATCTGGTTGTAATGTCCTCGCACGGGGCCACCGCATTAAGCGATATCCCCTGCGGAAGCGTGGCTGAATATCTTGCCACGCATTGCTCGATGCCGGTGCTTATGGTCAGGCCGAATCTTGTGACTGATTTCGGTGCGGGCCGGTTCGATACCAATGGTCAATCCGTCTTTCGTTTCGGCTAGTGGCTGAAGCAGCCGAACCTGTCTCGTCGCTTGAGCTGGCAGGGCAAGAGCTGGCCGATCGGCACAGCCTCTCGCGCCAGCGCGCGGCGCCTATCGGGCTGTTGCAGGACATGAAATCAGCCGAAAAATGGCTGGAAGAGGTTCGGCAGGCCTGCCGCAGACCTGACCCGGAAGCGGCAAAAGCCGCCGAGTGGTTGCTCGACAATGATTACCATGTCAGCCGTGCCCTGAGGCAAGTCGCAAAGGGCGTACCGCCAGGATTTTACAGGCGATTACCTGCACTTGCGGATGAGGGTTACTCTGGCCCGAGGATCTTTCACCTTGCCCATGAATTGCTCCTTGCCAGCCGCTTGCAGATATCACTCTCCCATGCAGAGCGGTTTGTCCGTGCCTACCAGCGCCGTCATTCG
Organism: Erythrobacter insulae; assembly: GCF_007004095.1. NCBI lineage: Bacteria > Pseudomonadati > Pseudomonadota > Alphaproteobacteria > Sphingomonadales > Erythrobacteraceae > Erythrobacter > Erythrobacter insulae. The sequence continues at coordinate 1,461,159 of NZ_VHJK01000001.1, read as the reverse complement.
CTATCGATTGCCGAGCTATGGGCTTTTCCGACAATGCTGCGGATCGCCTGCATCGAAATCCTTGCGGCGGCGCTTGCTCAAGTACTCGAAGATCGCAGCAAGGTGGGCTTTCCTGTTTCCCGTTACGCGGCGCATTCGCACTCGCTTGAATCGACCGACCGTATTGCCCGCTCGATTGTCACCCTGGCTGAGCTTGCCTCCATCCCGTGGGACGAGTTCTTCGAGCACACCAGCCATGTCGAGGAAATCCTGAGACGCGACCCCAGCCGAACCTATCGAATGATGGATTTCGAAACGCGGGACCGGTATCGAACCGTGATCGAAGAGATCGCCTGCTGGGCCGACGCCAGCGAAATCGATGTCGCGCGTGAAGCCATTGCCAAAGCGTCGTCACGCGGGACGGAGGATGTCGCGCACCATGTCGGCTATTGGCTGCTCGACCAAGGCAGGCGCGAGTTGGAATGGCATTTTGCAGCGCGGCCCGATGCAAGGCGCAAACTCAAACGAGCCCTGCTGGCAACGCCCGGCCCGGTGTTCGCCGTGCTTATGGCCTTGTCGGGCCTGTTCTGTGCCGTTCTGCCCGTTTTGTATCTGGCCCAGGTGGGTGCGAGCATAGAGGGCTGGATCGCGGCAATTTTGCTAAGCCAGATACCCGCTTCGATATTGGCCATAACGATTGTGCACTGGCTGATAACAAAATTCACCGAGCCGCGCGTCCTTCCCAAACTGGAAAGCAAAGATGGCCTGACCCCGGATATGCCGACCACGATAATCGTGCCGGCCGTGATCGCATCACGAGACGAGGTTGGATCGATCACCGCCCGCCTGGAGATGCACTGGCTTTCCGCAACCGACGCGCAATTGAACGTCGCGTTGCTGGCCGACCTCGCCGACGCCCAGCGTGCGGAACTGCCGGAAGACAAGGACATAATTGGTGCGCTTGAGCAAAAGATCGGTCAATTGAACGCGCGATATGGCAAGGAATCGCATCGGCCTTTCCATCTCCTGATGCGGCCGCGCCTGTTCAACAACAGCCAGAATTGCTGGATGGCGTGGGAACGCAAGCGCGGCAAAATCGAACAATTCAATCGCATGGTCATCGAAGGGGATCGGACCCCGTTTTGTATCGTGCTCGGCGATACAGCGGCGCTGGAGCGGACCCGTTTTGTAATCACTGTCGATGCCGATACTATCCTGCCTGCTGGATCAGTCGCAAAGCTGGTAGGCACTTTGGCGCACCCCCTGAACCAAGCAGCCTTCGACGAGACTTCTCGCGTGATCCGCGGATACACGCTGATTCAGCCGCGCGTGGAGATTTCACCAAGCAGTGTCGAAAAGTCCCTGTTTGCCCGTCTCTTCACCGGGGAAACAGCCATCGATATTTACAGCCGCGCAGTCTCGGATGTTTATCAAGACCTATTCGGACGCGGCATCTTCGTCGGCAAGGGTATCTATGATCTGTCCGGTTTTCACCGAAGCGTCGATGGCCGCGTGCCGGAAAACGCGATCCTCAGTCACGATCTGTTCGAAGGAGTTCTAGGGCGCGCTGGATTGGCGACCGACATCGTTTTGTACGAGGATTTTCCCGAGACATACTCGCAATTTGCCAAACGGTTGCACCGCTGGATCAGAGGCGACTGGCAATTGCTCCCGTGGATCGGGAGAAAGGTTCCCGGCTCCGGCCACACGAAAATACGCACACCGATTGGCGCGCTGGGTCGCTGGCAAATACTCGACAATTTGAGGCGAAGTCTGGTCGCACCCGGTTTGGTGCTTCTTGCGATTGCAGGCTGGCTGATCTTGCCGGGCAGCCCGTGGTTCTGGACATTGCTTGTACTGCTCGCGCCCGCCGGGCAATTGTTTATCGATCTTGTTACCGGCCTCGCCCGGGGCCGGCGGCTAAAAGTGGCCATCGGATTTTGGCGCAGGCTTTCCGATCAGGCCGGGCGTTGGCTCCTCGTCATTGCGTTCATGCTGCATGAAGCCGCGCTATCGCTGGATGCGATCTTCAGGACGCTCTGGCGGATTTATATCAGCCAGAGCAATTTGCTGGAATGGACCTCGGCTGCCCATGTAACGCAGGCGCACCAGACCGGCAGGGATCGCGCGCGGGTGTGGCAACAAATGGCTTATGCTCCGCCGCTCGCAGCTTCGATCGGCCTTGCGACATTCCTGCTGCGACCAGAGGCGCTGTGGCCTGCGATGATCTTGCTTGTCCCATGGGCATTGGCGCCCGAGATAGCGCTCCTTATCGAGCGCCCAAAACGCAAGAGAACCGATAACAAAGCCAAACTCGACACGCCGTACCTTATGCGATTGGCGCGCAAGACTTGGCTCTATTTTGAAACTTTTGCAGGTCCGAGCGACAATTGGCTGCCGCCTGACAATTACCAGGGCCCTCCGCACGAGGAAATCGGGCATCGCACCTCACCAACCAATATCGGGATGCTCTTGCTTTCGACCGCAAGCGCATGGGATCTGGGCTTTATCGGACGAGCAGAATTGGTCGCAAGATCCAAGAACGTGCTCGAAAGCCTTGAGCGGCTGGAGCGCTATCGCGGCCACTTTCTCAACTGGTACGAAACGCATCATCTCAGACCGCTCGAGCCGCGTTATGTATCGACGGTCGATAGCGGCAATCTGGCGGCATCATTTATCGCCTTTGCACACAGCCTCCGGGATGCAGGAACCCGCAAAACCTTGGAGGAGCAGCGGTGGGAGGGGCTAAAGGTTGTAGCCGACCTGATCGCCGAGCATTCGGCCGGGCTGGATAAAAGCGGTGCTTTCACAAAACTTCTCGGCGAGCTTTGCGAGCGCGCGCAAAGGCATCACGAGGGTAGCAGCGAGCTGCTCTGCAAATTGCGGAACCTCTGCCACCACGATCTACCGCGCGTTGAGGAGGCAGGCACAAAGATCATGGACACAGCGGCGCGCGCAATGCCGGAGCAGGTCCGCGATCTGAATGTCTGGTTGGACCGGCTGCACCATCACTTGCACACGATGTTAAACGACGCAGAACAGGATCAGGCCCATGGCGACGCGCTGCGCGCTCTCGCGGATGAATTCGATGCTCTGGCATGGAACATGGACTTTTCATGGCTCTACGACACCGAGCGCCGGCTCTTTTCCATCGGGTACAATGTCAGCACCGCGAAAATCGATCCGCATCACTACGATCTGCTTGCATCCGAAGCGCGCATCGCAAGCTTTTTCGCGATCGCCAAGCGCGATGTCGCAACCGAACACTGGTTCCATCTTGGTCGGCCCGTCACGCGGGCGAATGAAGGTGTGGCGCTGGTATCGTGGAATGGCTCAATGTTCGAATATTTGATGCCGCGCCTGTTGATGCCAGGAGCCCCGGAGACGTTGCTGGGCGAAAGTGATCGCGTAGCGGTTTCGATCCATCAGAACCACGGCAAGCAAGCAAACACGCCGTGGGGCATCTCTGAATCCGCCTTCTCTGCAAGGGATCCCGAACACCGGTTCCGCTATCAGGCTTTTGGCGTTCCCGGCCTTGGGCTGCGGCGCGGATTGGCGCGGGATACCGTCATCGCGCCCTATGCCTCTGCGCTCGCATTGGCGATAAACCCGGTAGAGGCACAAGCCAATCTGAAACGGCTGGAGGCCATAGGCGCAGCCGGGCGCTACGGGTTTTGGGAAGCGGTCGATTTCACGACAGAACGAGTTCCCTCCGATCGGAAGTTCGCGCCTGTGAATGCATTCATGGCGCATCATCAGGGAATGATCCTATGCGCCATTGCCAACATCTTGAATGGCGACAAGCTGGTCGAACGGTTCATGCGTGACCCGCGTATCCGGATGACAGAGTTGCTGTTGTCGGAACGCGTGCCGCACGAATTGCCCGCTGAAATCCGGCGCCTCGAACTTGTTGATACGGCTGAACAAGACGCAGCGCAGCCGCGTATTCGCTATAGCTGGACGCCCGCCAACCGAAATCGCACCGAAGCGCACGTGCTTGGTAATGGACGGCTATCAACACGCATTTCCGCTGCGGGCGCTGGCGGCCTTCGCTGGAATGGCCAGTCGATAACGCGATTTGTCCCAGATGCGACACTCGATGCCGAGGGCATGTGGTTTTACCTTCGCGATGAACGTAGCGAGCGCGTGTGGTCCGCGACGCAGCAGCCAACCGGGGTCGATGCCGACGAGGAGCACATCACCTTTCATTCACACAAAGCCCAATTTCACCGGCAATATCACGAGATTCATACCGACCTCGAAGTCACCGTGGGAGCAAATGAAGACATTGAGCTTCGGCGATTGGTTCTAACCAATCAGAGTGAACGCAATCGCCGGTTGCGGCTTACGACCTATGCCGAAATCGTGCTGGCCCCGCCATTGGAGGATGAGCGTCACCCCGCCTTTAGCAAGCTCTTCGTGGAAAGTGAGCATCTGCCTGAGCCGGGCGCAGTGCTGTTCACTCGGCGGGCCCGTAGACCCGAAGACACGCCGCCGGTCGTGCTGCAATACATAATCGGCCCCGACGGGATTGTGACGGATTTCGCGTTCGAGACGGACCGCAGGACATTCATTGGCCGCAATCGGTCCCAGAAAGGCCCGCTGGGGGCATCCCGCCCCCTCTCAAACAGCCAGGGATGGACTCTCGATCCCGTATCCGTGTTCCAATTATCGTTTGATCTGAAACCTGGAGAGACGGCGCAATATTGTCTCGTCACAATAGCGGCGAGTTCTCGAAAGGTGGCGCTGGATGTGCTGGAACGGCACGCTACCCAATCGTCCGTCCGGTGGATTTTCGACGATGCAGAGGCGGACATGTCCAGAGCCATCCGGCGCGCCCGGATCGATCCTGCAGATTTGCCGCAAGTCCAGTCGCTCAGCTCGCTTCTGGTGTATCCGCAGGATGCTCTGCGCGCTCCGGCGGCCGTGATCCGAAGAAACCGGTTTGGCCAATCCAATCTGTGGGGATTGGCGCTGTCTGGCGATTTCCCGATTCTGCTCCTGCGCCGGGAAATCGGCGAGGAAGGCGTGCTCGATACGATCATCGGTGCGCATCAGCTTTGGCGACGGGCGGGGCTCGAAATCGATGTGGTGATCCTCCAATCGCTGGGTTCGGCCTATGTAGAGCCGCTGCGCGATGAGCTAAGGCAATTGCTGCAGGAAATTGGCGCGACCGAGATGCTTGGCCGTCCTGGCGGTATCCACTTGGCTTTTGCAGACCAGATCGGCAGCGACCAGGTTCGCCTTTTGGAAAGCATGGCGTGGGTCATCCTGAGCGGCTCGGCAGGCTCGCTGACTGACCAGCTTGACGCGGCCCCTCCGGCGCAGCTCGACGCGCCGCCGATTATCCCGTCGCACGATTTTGAACCCGAACGAGAACGAGACCTGCGGCGCCCAGATGATCTGCTGTTCGACAATGGCTTTGGCGGTTTCACCCCGGATGGGCGGGAATATCTGATTCATCTGGAGCCGGGGCAATCCACACCAGCTCCGTGGGTCAATGTGTTGGCCAATGAGGGTTTCGGCACGCTTGTGACAGAGGCTGGCGGCGGATTTACGTGGTCACAGAATAGCGGCGAATACCGTCTGACCCCGTGGACCAATGACGCGGTATCGGACCGCCAGACCGAGGTCGTCTACCTGCGTGACGAAGAAACCGCGCAGGTCTGGTCGGTAACGCCCGATCCAGCCGGACGCGACGCTGTCTGCCAGATCATTCATGGGGCAGGCTACACCGAATGGCGGCAGTCGAGCCGCGGGATCGAGCAAGTCTTGAACGTCTCAATCGCGCACAAGGCCGCGATAAAGATCGCACGGCTTTCTCTTCGCAATCCAGGTGCCGGCCCGCGGCTTATCACCGCAACATATTACGCAGAATGGTTGCTCGGATCCCTTCCCGGAATTGCGCGCCGACACGTCCACACCCGCTTCGATCACTCTGCACAAACGATCCTTGCGACAAATCCGTGGTCGGCCGAGTTCACCGGTCGTGCAGCGTTTCTCACCGCCAATCTCGATCCGCACGGCTTTACAACCGACAGACAAGAGTTTTTGGGGCGGATCGGAGATATCGCGCAACCGGCAGCGCTAAAATGCTGGGGCCTCAGCGGTGCTGAGATTGCGGGCGGCGATACCTGCGCCGCTTATCAGGTCCATGTCGATTTGCCTCCGGGAAAGTCTGTCGACGTTGAATTCCTGCTTGGCGAAGCGGAAAACGAAGCTGCCGCTATCGATCTGGCGCGCGAATGGCGTACGCCGGGCCGCACCGCAAGTAACGAACAAGAGCGAAAATCCTATTGGGACGGGCTGCTGGGGTCCATTGAGATCACGGCCCCGGACCCGGCAATGAACGTGATGGTCAATCGCTGGTTGCTATACCAGAGTCTATCGTCCCGCATTCTTGCCCGCAGCGGGTTTTATCAGGCCAGCGGCGCAATCGGTTTTCGCGACCAGTTACAGGATGCGCTTGCATTTCTGCATGCAGACCCGGAGCGGACGCGGGCGCATATCCTTGATTGCGCAGCCCACCAGTTTGAAGAAGGGGACGTTTTGCATTGGTGGCATCCGCCGCTGGGCCGAGGCGTCCGCACCCGGTGCTCGGACGACTTGCTGTGGCTGCCTTATGCGGCTGCGCATTATGTCAATACGACCGGCGACACTTCGATCCTCGACGAAGAGGTACCCTTTCTTCAGGCACCGCCGCTTTCGCATGAAGAGCATGATCGCTACGCACTCTTCGACGCCAAATCGGAACCGCGCCCTCTGATCGACCACTGCGAGCGCGCATTGGAAAATGTCACGCTGGGTCGGCACGGCCTTCCGCTGATTGGGGCCGGAGACTGGAATGATGGAATGGACCGGGTCGGGGACGAAGGACGCGGCGAAAGCGTATGGCTCGCATGGTTTGCCTCTGTCTGCGCCGCTTCCCTTGCCCATTGTGAACGCCGGATTGGTCGCACACAACAAGCCCGCCATTGGGCTGGCCGTGCGTCTATCTGGCGCCGTAATGCCGAGGCGCAAGGTTGGGACGGCGAATGGTATCGCAGGGCCTATGATGACGAGGGAACCCCATTAGGCTCGCTGGAAAATGCCGAATGCCAAATCGATTCCATCTCGCAGTCCTGGTCCGTCTTTGCCGGACCACTTACCCATCGAAGCAGAGCAGCAATACAGGCGGCGTTTCGCGAACTGTCCGATGATGATGCAAAGATCATGCGTTTGCTCTGGCCCCCTTTTGACAAGTCCGCGCATGACCCCGGTTATATTATGGCGTACCCGCCCGGCGTCCGCGAGAATGGCGGACAATACTCTCATGCTGCTGCATGGCTGGGATTGGCTTTGGCGCGCACAGGCCAAGGGGAAGAGGCGCACCGGATTTTCGACGCGCTGAACCCGGTCCGCCATTCACTGGATCATGCCAAGGCCACACTTTATCGGACCGAACCCTATGCCGTGGCGGCCGACATATGCTCGGTCGGAGCGCTTCGCGGACGCGGCGGGTGGAGTTGGTACACAGGCGCAGCGGCGTGGACATGGCGTCTCGCAGTCGAAGGCATATTGGGCCTGACACTGCGCGATGGGAAACTGCATATCGCGCCGTCGCTGCCCGATGGCTGGGACGGTTACGAAGCGCGCCTGAGCCGAGGTGGCGGCATGATCGATCTGCGCGTCGTGCGCACCCCGCACGCGCACGGGCGCACCACTGCTCGCTTGCAGGTGGACGGCCAAACAACCGATCTCAGCCTCATCGAATTTCCTCCACGCGGAGAAGTCCGCAAAGTCATCGCCACAATTGGCGAACAGACTGCCGATCAGGCGGAGATCGAAAAAGAAGTATTGGGAGGCCAAAGCGCATGAAGCATTGCGAAAGCATCCGCTGGTTCGAAAACCTCACGCGCGCCGATATTGGCGAGGTCGGCGGCAAAAACGCGTCGCTGGGAGAAATGATCGGCGCGCTTGACGGAAAAGGCATACGTGTTCCGCCGGGATTTGCGACAACCGCCTCGGCTTATCGGCGGTTTCTAAAGCAGAATCGGATCGATGATATCATTACCCGGCAGCTTGTTCAGTTTTCGCAAGGCGCATCGACATTGTCAGAGACGGGCGAAACGATCCGCCGGGCAATACTGGCAGGCCAGTGGCCCGAGGACAGCGCCGCCGAAATAGTCGCATCCTACCGCGAACTGCAAAATCGCTGCGCCAGCGACCAAATGAGCGTTGCCGTTCGCTCAAGCGCGACGGCAGAAGATTTGCCGGATGCCAGCTTTGCCGGACAACAAGAGACCTTTTTGAATATCACCGGGGAGGCCGCGTTGCTTGATGCCTGCCGGCGTTGCTTCGCCTCGCTCTACACCAATCGCGCGATCGCCTATCGCGAAGCCAAGGGTTTCGACCATCAGGCTGTGGCACTATCAGTTGGGGTTCAGATGATGATCCGCTCCGATCTGGCGGGCGCCGGTGTGATGTTCTCGATCGACACGGAAACCGGGTTCGACAAAGTGGTGCTGATCAATGCAGCATGGGGCCTGGGTGAAAGCGTCGTGCAAGGATCTGTTGAGCCAGACGAATATCAGATTTTTAAGCCGCTGCTCGGCGATCATACGCTTGTGCCGATCATCGAAAAGCGGCTTGGCTCGAAACAGCGCAAGCTTGTCTATGCGGACGGCGATGAGGCAACGCGCACGGTCATTACTGAAACACCGGAGAGAACACGGTTTGTCTTGAACGAAGGCGAAATCCTCCAGCTGGCCCGTTGGGCTGTTATCATCGAGAACCATTATGGCTGCCCGATGGACATGGAATGGGCCAAAGACGGGCCCGGCGGCGCGCTGTTCATCGTGCAGGCTAGGCCAGAAACGGTTCGGGGTCAGGACGATGTAAGCGCGATTCATTCTGTCACGCTTGAAGGCAAGGGACGCGCGTTGACAGAAGGCGCGGCGATTGGATCTGAAGCCGCCAGCGGCAAGGTCTGCATCATCCACAATGCCAGCGACATTGATCGGCTCGTGCCGGGATCGGTTTTGGTGACAGGGATCACGGATCCCGATTGGGTGCCCGTCATGAAGCGCGCCGCTGCCATCGTCACCGATCATGGTGGGCGCACGTCGCATGCGGCCATTGTCAGCCGCGAACTGGGCCTGCCTGCAATTGTCGGTTGCGGCGATGCGACCCAGAGACTGGTAGACGCGCAGGAAGTGACTGTCAGCTGCTGCGAAGGGGATCGAGGGCTCGTGTATGAAGGCTTCGCCGAAATCCGCCACGAACGGATCGATCTGGCCTCTGTGCCGCAAACACGGACGCAGGTGATGCTGAACCTTGCCGATCCAACTGCCGCGTATCGCTGGTGGAAACTGCCTGCAGATGGGGTGGGCCTGACCCGGATGGAGTTCGTCATCTCGCATCTGATCAAGGCGCATCCAATGGCGCTGCTTCAGCCTGAGCGGGTCAAGGATCGCGGCGCGCGCGAAGCGATCGAGCGTTTGGTGATGGGGCACGAAGGATACACCGACTTTTATGTAAACAGCCTTGCGCGCGGACTCGCCCGTATCGCAGCATTGCTTCACCCGAAACGCACAATCATCCGGTTCAGCGATTTCAAGACCAATGAATATGCAGATTTGATCGGAGGCCAGTTTTTTGAACCGGTAGAGGAAAACCCGATGCTCGGATTCAGAGGAGCCTCGCGCTATATTTCGCCGCTCTTTCGGCAAGCATTTGCGCTCGAATGCCAGGCGATCAAGCGTCTGCGCGATGATTTGGGATTTGATAATGCTGCGGTCATGATCCCGTTTTGCCGGACCATAGGCGAGGCCGATCTGGTCCTTGAGGAAATGGCCAGAAACGGCCTTGAACGGGGGCAGAACAACCTTGAAGTGCTCGTCATGTGCGAAGTTCCAAGCAATGTCGTGCTCGCCGGTCAATTCGCCTCGCGGTTCGACGGATTTTCAATCGGGAGCAATGACCTTACCCAGCTCGTGCTCGGAATCGACCGCGATTCCGAATTGCTGGCCGATCAATTCGATGCACGCGATCCAGCCGTTAAGTGGATGATCGCCCACGTCATCGCCGAGGCGCATGCAAACGGCACCGCTGTCGGGCTGTGCGGCCAAGCGCCCAGCGACCATCCCGATTTCGCGGAATTTCTGGTTGAGTGCGGGATCGATTCCATTTCGGTCACACCCGACAGTTTTATCGCTGTAAAAGAGCATGTGGCGGGCGCCGAACGCCGTGACCGGCCAAGCCGGAAAACGGGCTGATCGAGGGGAACCGGATTAGTTGGGAACGACACCTTTAGAACGGCGCACCCGATTAAGCAGCGTCACGACTTGCGCATCGGTGATCTGGCCAAAGTCTGCATAGTGAACGCCAACAGACTGAAAGGCGCGCGGGGCATGAAGGCAAATAATTTGATCACAAAGAGGTCTGATTTTCGTCAGCGTATCTTGCGCGGCAACCGGTACAGCAAGAATGACCCTCGCAGGTGAAGCGCGGGCGATCGCCTTAAGCGCGGCTTTGACCGTATTTCCAGTCGCAATGCCATCATCAACGACAATCGCCGTCCGGCCTTTCAAGGGGACTGGGTGTTCAATCCCATATGCGATGCGCCGCCTGCCGATTTCTGCGATATTCTGTTCAAGTACGCGCTGTAGATACGCGAGGTCGGCGCCTACTGCCTGAGCCATATCCTTATCTATGACCACATATGGATCGGTTCCATCGGCCACTGCACCGATCCCGAATTCAGCATGACCGGGCGCGCCGATTTTTCTGACCATTATGAGATCAAGCGGAGCATCCAACTCTTTTGCAATCTCAAAGCCAAGCGGCACGCCGCCGCGCGGCAGAGCGAGAACGACGGGATCTGGTAGATCGAGTTCAAGCAAGGCCTGAGCAAGCTGACGGCCAGCATCCTGCCGATCCGCAAATTCGGCCATGCCAAAAATCATATCGCTCCCTTTCAAACCGAGAGCGCTAAGATCGGCATATGAGCAGCCGGCCGGTATACGTAAGGTTCCTTGCTTCAGCGCCTCGCGCCTACTGGCAGAGTGGGGTTACCGCTCAGGAAGATACCCGCCATGATGAACATCGCGACGCTCACTCTTAATCCGACGATCGATGTCGCATATTCGCTCGACCGATTTGTCCATAGCGACAAGCTGCGGACGGCCGAACAGAAAGCCGATCCCGGAGGCGGCGGTATCAATGTCGCGAGGGTGTTCGTGCGGCTCGGCGGAAATGCCCGCTGCGTCTATATGTCCGGTGGATCGACTGGCGCCGCGCTCGATGCCTTGCTCGATCTGCACCAGATTGTTCGCGAGCCGGTGTCCATCGAAGGCGAAACGCGCATCAGCGCAACCATGTTTGAACAATCGAGTGGCCACGAATATCGCATTGTTCCAGCTGGCCCAGTGATCAGCGAAGCGGAATGGCACACCTGCCTTGATCGACTGTCATCGGTCGAGTGCGACTACCTTGTCATAAGCGGCTCGTTGCCGCGCGGGATACCCGCCGATTTCTATGCCCAAGTGGCTTCTGATGCAAAGCAGCGCGGCGTTCGAACCGTGCTGGATAGCTCAGGAGATGCACTCAAAGCGGCGGTCGCGGCGGGCAAGCTTGAGATGGTCAAGCCCAACCTCAAGGAATTCCAGCAGCTCATCGGCGAAGATATCTCCGATCCGATCCTGATCGGCAAAGCCGCGCAGGATATCGCCAGAAGCGGGAGCGCCAGGCTCATCGTTGTAAGTCTAGGCGAGCGCGGCGGCATTCTGGCCAGCGCCGAGCATGTGATAGAATGCGCAGCACCGAAGGTCGCATCTGTAAGTTCAGTCGGCGCAGGGGATAGCTGCGTCGCGGCGATGGTGCACTGCCTTGCCGCTGGAAAAAGCAATGAGGAGGCATTTCGATATGGCATGGCCGCTGGCGGCGCAGCATTGCTGACACCCGGAACCGATTTGGCCCGCCCCGCAGATATCCGGCGGCTGTTCGAGCAGTATGTCTCCGAAACCTAGGCGGCGCCTTGGCACTACGAGTATCTCCGTAATTACGCAGAGCGCGTGCCGCTTCATGTTGATTTGCGCAGGATACGCGAACGGAGCAGTACCATGGCTGAGCTTATGAAGGCGGCGATTTTCATCGAGCCTGGTCGGATCATTCTTGGCGAGAAGCCGATCCCTGATGTGGGGCCGCTGGATGCTCTGATCAGAGTCACCACCACAACGATCTGCGGCACTGATATTCACATTCTCAAGGGCGAATACCCGGTCGAGAGCGGGCTTACGATCGGTCACGAACCGGTCGGCGTCATCGAGAAACTCGGCTCTGCCGTCATCGGCTATGAAGAAGGGCAGCGTGTGATTGCAGGCGCAATTACGCCCTCGGGAACATCTTATGCCTCTATGTGCGGATGCCATGCGCAATGCGGCGCGCAGGGCAAGCACGGTTTTAAAGCCATGGGCGGTTGGCGGTTCGGGAATACGATTGACGGTGCGCAGGCAGAATATCTGCTTGTACCTGATGCAATGGCTAACCTTGCGCCGGTCCCCGACGGGCTGACCGATGAGCAGGTTTTGATGTGCCCTGACATCATGTCGACCGGCTTCAGCGGAGCGGAATCGGGCAAGATTACTATCGGTGACACCGTCGCCGTGTTTGCTCAGGGCCCAATCGGCCTGTGCGCGACGGCCGGCGCGCATATGATGGGCGCAACCACGATTATCGGGGTTGAGACATTGCCAGAGCGGCAGGAAATGGCGCGTCAAATGGGCGCAACTCACATTGTTGATTTCAACAAAACCGACCCCGTCGATGAAATCATGAAGATCACCGATGGACGCGGTGTCGATGTCGCTATCGAAGCGCTCGGTCTGCAAGAGACATTCGAAGGCGCATTGCGCGTGATCAGGCCGGGCGGCACGCTGTCATCGCTGGGCGTGTATTCCGACAATCTCACCCTGCCGCTCGATGCCATTGCAGCGGGCCTCGGCGATCATACGATCCGAACAACGCTTTGCCCTGGCGGCAAAGAGCGGATGCGCAGGTTGATGGACGTTGTTGCATCCGGGCGGGTCGATGCCGGCAAGCTGGTGACGCATCACTTCCCGCTCGATTCAATCGAAGACGCGTATGAACTGTTCTCCCATCAACGCGATGGTGTGCTCAAAGTCGCCATCAGACCCTGAATTGCGCGGCCCATGCAGCGAAAGGCGCACATAAAATGGCTACACAACCGCCAGACCGTCCCGACAAGATCGAGCCCGCAGCTCCGCCAGAAATTGTGCCTCCATCGCCAGACGAGGCACCCGACCGGCCAGCCGAAACGCCTTCCCCTCAGCCCGATATCGAACAGCCCGGCGCACCTCCGCAAGAAAACCCTCCGCCCGAATAGTCCGAGCGTTCCGCAATCAGGCATTGCGTTTCAGGGCCTCAGGATCTTACCCACCAGAACGCAATGCTCGCCGCGAGCGTGACCATGCTGGATAACAGCGCGAGGGCAGCTGGTCTTGAACCAGCCCCGCCGGTCACCCTCGTTATGCCGAGTTTTACCGACATATTGGCGAGAATGGTGCCCGCCAATGCTATCGAGGCGATCCACGGGCCGACGGCCCCTTCCGGCAAGCCTCCCGCCGTCACAATCGCCACATCGACATCCATCGAACCCATCAGGAACAGCATCACCGCGATGCCTTCCTCGCCAAACTGCTCCAGCCCCCACCGCGCAGCCAGGGCGGCCAGCGCGACAAAGGCGAGAAACCCGATAGCAGGCAAAAGCGCGATCGGATTGCGCGGGATTTCGGTGCGTTCACCAACAGAGCTGTCGCGCCATAACCATGCCCCCGCGATCCATGAGACAATCAAAGGCGGAGCAATGATTATGATGAACGACGGAAAGAAGCGCGGCGCCAGAACCAGCACCAGCAAAACCACGCGAAGATACATCACCGCGCTGGCGAGCGCGATCCCGGTGCATTCGGCGCTACCGCTGCCTTTCTGGCGCAGTCGCTGCGCGAGCGATTGGGTAACGGCAGTCGAAGAATAGGCCCCGCCTATGATGGCCGTGAGCACCGTGCCGCGGTGAGCACCAAGTTTACGGTCGGCGATGTACCCCAGAAACGAAAACCCGGTGACAAGGATCACCACCAGCCACAATTGCTGCGGGTTCCAGGCCTCCAGTGGCCCCATATTGTGGTCTGGCAAGAACGGGCGAACAGCCAGTGCGATAACAGCGAAGCGTACCGCAGCCTTCAGATCCGCTTCGTCCAGACTGGCGATCCACCTGTGCGTTTCGGCCCGAAAGGCGAGCACAAGGGTGACAATAGCCGCGAGAGCAACTCCGATTTCCGGCGATCCAAATCCCGCCACGAATCCGAGCGCAAGCGTAGCTATTGCGGCTATTGCGCTGGTCGCATCGGGCCGCCCTTCACCATCAACCTGCCTGTGATAGCCCAGCAGAATGATAAGGCCCGCCACCGTCACAATCGCGGCTCCGACCCATTCCGCCTGCTGCGCCGTCAACCAACCTGCCACGCCGCCGCAAAGACCCAGCAGAATGAAAGTCCTGACCCCTGCGACACGCTGCCCTGATTCGCGATCGCGCAGCCTCCAACCGCGTTCGACGCCGATCAATACGCCGGTCGCGAATGCACCTGCCATCGGCAACCAGGCATCGAATGCTGCGCTCACAAAGACGATCCGGTTTCCGGTCGGCCCAAAAGTTGGTGAACCCCGCGAAGCAATGGCGCGGCGATGTCGATCTGATTGCTTGGATGCGGGACGGCATTACAGCTGATGAAGCGGGCGGCATGATTTCCAATCTTTCCCGCACCATAAGTCTGCGATGTGAGCGCATGGACAGTGATATAAAGAGCCTTTGCAGATGATTTGCTTGCCACACGGTCCAGTATCGCCGCCATCGTTGCGCCGCTTGAGACGATATCATCGACAATCACCGGCGTCATGTCCGAATGGAGGCCTTCAAGCGATCCTGTGATCTGCACATCGCGATCTCCGCGTCGGACCTTGTCCAACACCGCAAAATTACATTCAGCATGCCGGGCAATCCGGCGAATCCACGGAGCGCTCTCGCGGTCCGGCCCGATCAGAAAAGGGTGTGCGACATGGCTCGCGATCCAGTCGCCAATCGGCCCGCTCGCTTGCGCCGCAATCGCCGGAATGTCGAACACTTCATCGAGGCTGGCGATGCGGTGCAGGTGCGGCTCAAGCGTGACCAGCCAGTCGAAATGCCGCGAAAGAATCGCTGCGAAGCTTTGAGCGGAAACGGCTTCTCCTGACTGGAATGCGCAGTCCTGCCGCATATAGGCAAGGTAGGGCGCAACCAGGCCAATCTCAGTTCCGCCTTGCGCCCGCGCAGCATCCGCCGCCAACAGCAGTGTTACCAATCGGTCATCCGGGCGATCCAGTCCGCACAGCAGGATGACCTTTCGTCCGCGCACGGGCGTATGCAAACGGAGATAGCTCTCGCCATCGGGAAAGCGGCGATGCTCAATCTCGCCTTGTCCAATTACAGGATCGTCAAGCAAACGCTGCGTTAGATCAGGCGCGGCATGAAGCGGAAACAGAAGCGCGCTCATTCACAGACCCCCTCGATCATATCCTTGTTTTCCAGATAGTAATCGACCGCGTATTCAAGCTCTCCCACGCTTTCGCCATGCAGCGTGATCAGCGGCTGGCCAGCGGAAACAGCATCCCCGAGATTGACGTGGATTTCAAGCCCGGCAGCCGGTGATAGCGGGGCCCCTGCAAGTTTCGCCAGCCGCGCAATCCTGCGGTTGTCGATGCCCTTGATACGTCCAGTTCGTCCAGCGCAAAGCACATGCTGAAATTCGGATTGCGGCGGTCTGAAAAACCCGCCCTGCGCCTCGCAGATTGCGACGAATTTGGACATTGCCCGGCCATCATCGAGAATTGCGGTCGCGGCCTCTTTGCCTTTGCCTGCGCTGGAGGCCCCGCCCATTTCGAGCATCATCCCTGCCAGACGCAAAGCGCGTTCACGCAGTTCGCGCGGTGCATCGCGCTCGCATTCCAGCACCTCCAGAACGTCCTTTGCCTCCAACGCCGGACCAATGCCATCTCCCACCGGCTCCAGCCCGTCTGAAAGGGCAACCTCAACGCGCACACCGAAAGCATCCCCGATGCCGATGAGAAATTCGGAAAGCTCGGCAGCATCTGCCGGAGAGCGGACCTTCGCGGTCGGCCCGACCGGGATGTCGATCAGGACATGAGTAGACCCGGCTGCGATCTTCTTCGACATGACCGACGCGACCATTTGAGAAGTACAATCCAGTTCCAGCTCGCGTTCGACACGGATGATCATGTCGTCCGCTGGCGATAGCCGGACGCTTCCGCCCCAGATCATACAGCCCCCCTCTCGCTCTACGACCCTGCGCATATCTTCATTGCTGAGATCGACATGCGTCATGGTCGCCATCGTGTCCGCCGTTCCGGCCGGAGACGTGATCGCGCGTGAAGATGTCTTCGGGATCACCAAGCCCGCCGCAGCGGCAATGGCGACCACGATCGGAGTTGTGCGATTCCCCGGCAAGCCGCCAACGCAGTGCTTGTCGACAATGACGTCTCCCGGCCATGAAAGCCGATCGCCGATCGACACCATTGCCTGCGTCAACGCGACTGCCTCCGATAGATCCGGCGATTGGCTCGCCAGCGCCGCGATGAACGCGGATATTTGCACGTCGGAATAACGACCCTCGACGATATCTGTGAAGACGGCTTTCGCTGTTTGCCGGGTAAGGCGATGTCCGTAAACCTTGCTGCGCAATCCGCTCATCGAATCCACGTTGCGCGGATGGTGAAGGGTCACTTTGTCGCCTTCTGCGATGCCCAGCCGCCGCCATGTCGTTTCCGAAAGACCGATCTCGTCGACCGATACAAGCTGCCCCTCGTCCTGATATAATCTTGCAATGGTTTTCTGATCACCGACCCGCAATTCCACGCGGGTCCGCTCGCTCAGCCCTTCCGACCGCGCAACGGTGCATTGCGTATGCACGATCGCAATCGGTTCATGCTGTGTCTCCAGCCTCAGCCGTTTTGCCTTGAGTGGAACGAGCTTGCGCACGCGGTCCTTTTTGCTGATCACTTCGCTCTTGCTCATGCCAGCTCAACGCGCTCTTGATGTTCGGGCACGCGGGCTTTCCAGCCTAGTTCCTCGGCGATCTTTAGGCGAAAATTGTCAGACGCTTCTGCCTCGCCATGGACGACAAAGCATTCCTTCGGTTGGGACACGAAACTGCCTAGCCACCGGAGCAATTCATGCTGATCAGCATGGGCGGAAAGCATGTCGAGCTCCACAACCTCGGCGCGCACCGGAACGTAGTCTCCGTGAATCTTGATCATCTTTTCACCCCTGAGCAAGGCCGCGCCGCGTGTCCCGCCGGCCTGATACCCCGCCATGACGATTGTGCTCCGGTGATCCGGCGCATATTGCTTTAGCCGGTGAAGAATGCGCCCGCCGGTTACCATTCCGCTGGCCGAAATGATGATCTTTGGGCTCGTAATGGTATCGAGCCTCTTCGAATCCTCCACCTCGCGGGTATAGATCACATCGTCCCACGCATCGCGGCATTGGGCTATGCTTAGCCGATGATCATCCGTATGCTCGCAGAACAGTTCGGTCGCGCTGATCGCCATCGGGCTATCAAGATAGACCGGCACATCGGTGAAGCGGCCACGTCGGCGGATCGCCGAAATGTGGTAAAGCAGCGCCTGAGCTCGCCCGATAGCGAAGGACGGTATGATCACACTGCCGCCGCGATTTACTGTTCGCTCTATTACGTCTTCAAGCACCTGTTGCGGCGCAACATCGGGATGCAGCCGATCGCCATAAGTGGATTCAACCAGCAGATAGTCCGCCTGCGGTATGGGCTCGGGATCGAACATCAAGGGATCGCCGTAGCGGCCCAGATCTCCGGAAAAGACGATACGCCTGCCATCTGCGACCATATCGACCGTTGCCGCTCCCAGAATATGCCCCGCATAGCGAAAGCGAATGCTGCAACCTTGGGCGATTTCAATACGCTCGCCAAATGGCGTCGGTGAAAAGCTTTTAAGCGCATGGTGCGCATCGGCTTTGGTGTACAGTGGCAGTGCGGGACGGTGCTTGCTGAAACCGCGCCGATTGGCATACCGGGCATCGGCCTCTTGCAGATATCCGCTGTCGGGAAGCAGCAAACCGCACAGCGCGCGCGTGCCATTGGTGCAAATGACCCGTCCTGCAAAGCCGCTCTTTACCAGCAACGGCAGGTATCCCGAATGGTCCAGGTGCGCGTGAGTGAGGACGACTGTGTCGATGCTGGCAGGATCGATAGGCAGATCATGCCAATTGCGTGCCCTCAGCTTTTTATAGCCCTGAAACAGTCCGCAATCGACGAGAATTCGGCTTTGTGATGTTTCCACCACGAATTTGGAGCCGGTTACCGTGTCTGCGCCGCCCAGAAATGTGAGACTAACAATATCGGACCTCCCCGCATCCATCCTGCATCAGCTTCGGTATCGTTAAAGCCTCACAGGCCGATGCAGGATATCAGTAAATCTCCCGAGGCGTTTCAAACCCAATAGACTGGCGCAGATTTTGTCAGCGCAGGCGGATTTGCGTCCGAGTTTCAACCTGACATTGCTCACGTATATTTCCTGATACGGCTATGCCTGCCCGCCCCCTAATCTGCTGGGGGGAAAGCGCATGATCGAGATTACGGGTGCCGGATTTGAAGAGCTGCTGCCGCTCATTGCTATCGGCTTTTTTGCGCAGCTGATCGACGGTGCATTGGGCATGGCTTTCGGGGCAATCGCCACGAGCTTGCTGGTCGGCTACATGGGAGTCCCCCCTGCACAGGCATCCTATCGGGTGCACGTGATCAAGTGTTTCACCACGGCCGTTTCCGGGCTGAGCCATGCGATTAGTGGCAATATCGACAAGCGGCTTTTCCTGAAGATCGTGTTTCCCGGAGTGCTGGGCGGCGCGATTGGTGCCTATGGGCTGACTCAGTTTGATGGCGACACGGTTAAACCCTTCGTCTTCACCTATCTCGCACTTCTCGGCCTGGTCCTGATCTTCAAGGGTTTTAAAGGGAAGCCCAAAAAGAGATCCCCGAAAGCGGTCTTGCCCTTGGGTCTGGTTGGGGGATTGCTCGATGCCATCGGCGGCGGAGGTTGGGGCCCCGTCGTAAGCTCCGGTCTGATGCTTCAAGGGTCAGAGCCGCGCAAAGTTGTGGGGTCTGTAAACGCCGCCGAATTCTTTATCGCGATTGCTGTATCGGGCGCGTTCATCAGCCAATTCGGCATTGAGCAAGTGACCGGGGCCGCATTGGGATTGCTGATCGGAGGGATTTTGGCCGCGCCATTCGGCGCCCTTGCCGCCAAATTCCTTCCGGCAAACGTCATGTTTGTGTTGGTCGGCAGTGTGCTCACGGCGACGACAGGATACTGGCTCTACGCCAGTTTCCTCTGACGCGTTGGCCGAATTAAGTAGATTTCCTGATTTCCGCAAAACGGCCGCTACGCGATATTGGCTTTGCGACCCGAGGGCTGAAAGTTTAGCCCCAACTCTAGGCGGCCTCAGGGCCGCCTTTTTTTAGCTGATCCTCCCGCTCGATTCAGCAGCGATGCAGAGCGCCGGTCCGGCGCAGCGTTATCCGCACAAACCCGTATAGTCAGGATGACCCCATTATGGCGCAATCGAAACGATACCTCGAACAGCGAAAGGTACAGACGTTCGATGCGAGCCGCCCGCGAGAAAGCGTTGATATTAAGACGCGCACTGGCTCTGCTTGTTGCGATAATGGCCGTATTCAGCTGCCCTGCGCAAGCCGCTGCCGATGAAGCTATCGTGCTCCGCCTCGACGGCGCAATCGGCCCGGCGGCCGCATCCTATATCGCCGATGGCCTGCAAGAGGCGAAACTGGCCAATTCGGAACTGGTGGTCATCATGATGGATACGCCCGGCGGCCTAGACACCTCTATGCGAGAGATCATTCGCGCGATTATCGCCTCTCCCGTACCCGTCGTCACCTATGTTCACCCCAGCGGGAGCCGCGCGGCCAGCGCAGGGACTTACATCCTTTACGCAAGCCATTTTGCCGCAATGGCTCCCGGCACTAATCTGGGCGCAGCGACCCCGATCCAGATCGGCGCCGTTCCCGCGCCAGCACCGGAAGAAAGCGAGGAAGGAGACGGCGATAACACTTCAACCAATGTCGCCGATCGCAAAGCAATCAACGATGCAGCAGCATATATTCGTTCACTGGCGGAGATGCGCGGACGAAACGCGGATTGGGCCGAAGAAGCCGTCCGCGGCGCTGCGAGCCTATCAGCCGATGCGGCGCTTGAACGAGGGGTCATCGATTTCGTTGCAACAAATCTGCGTGCTCTGCTGGATCAGCTTGATGGCCGCAGCATCACCGTGGATGGCGGTACCCGTCAGATCGAAACAAGCGGGATTTCCATCCGAGAGGTAGAACCAAGCGTACTCAATCAAATCCTCGCAACCATCACCAACCCCAACATCGCTCTGCTTCTCCTGATGATCGGTGTCTATGGCTTGATCTTCGAGTTTCTTAACCCGGGGGCGCTGGTCCCCGGCACAGTCGGAGCAATCTCGCTTCTGATCGGCATGTATGCGCTTGCGGTTCTGCCGGTGGACTATGTCGGCATTGGTCTGATCGTACTCGGGATCGGCTTGATGGTCGCAGAAGCCTTCGCCCCGTCCTTTGGGGCATTGGGGATTGGCGGGATTGCATCCTTCACATTCGGAGCGGCGATGATGTTCGACACTGATATGCCTGCCTTTCAGGTGAACTGGTCGGTAATCGCCGCAGTCGCCGTATTCAGCGCAGGCTTTGTGATCTTGGTGGCACGCGCAGGCCTGAAATCATTTCGTCACCGAATCGTCTCTGGCGCGGAGGAATTGATCGGGGCCAAAGCGACTGTGCTCGATTGGCAAAACGGGCGAGGCCATGTTTTCGTCCATTCGGAACGCTGGAATGCCGATGGTCCCGAAGGGCTTGGCGACGGCGACACCGTCATCATCGATAAAGTGACGGGATTAAGGCTGGGCGTGTCGCGCTCGGAAAATGCACACACCTGAATTTGAGGAGATGGTGATGGAATATCTGGATTATGGCTTCTTCGTTCCACTCATTGCTCTGGTGCTGGTTTTCCTGTGGGCTGCGATCAAGATCCTGCGCGAATATGAGAGGGCAGTCGTGTTCACCCTGGGCAGGTTTACCGGCGTCAAAGGGCCGGGTCTGATCCTGCTGATTCCGTTTGTGCAACAGATCGTACGTACAGACCTGCGCACTGTCGTGTTGGATGTTCCGACGCAGGACGTGATTTCCAAGGATAACGTATCGGTTAAGGTCAACGCTGTGGTCTATTTTCGCGTGGTCGATCCGGAAAGCGCGATCATCCAGGTTGAGAATTTCATCGACGCCACGAGCGAGCTGGCACAGACGACACTGCGTTCGGTTTTAGGCAAGCACGAGCTGGATGAAATGCTGTCGGAGCGGGACAAGCTCAACGAGGACTTACAGGAAATTCTCGACAAGCAGACCGATGCCTGGGGCATCAAGGTAGCCAATGTTGAAATCAAGCATGTCGATATTGATGAATCCATGGTCCGAGCGATCGCGCGCCAGGCCGAGGCCGAACGCGAGCGCCGGGCCAAAGTCATCAACGCAGAAGGCGAACATCAAGCCGCAGCGAGGCTGCGCGATGCAGCACTGGTTCTGGCTGAAGCCCCCGAAGCGATGCAGCTGCGATATCTTTCGACGCTGAACGTGCTCGCCAACGAGCAAAACAGTTCGACGATCGTGTTCCCTTTCCCGATCGAATTTGGCGATCTGTTCAAGATCACGCGGAGCAAGTGAAAACCGTATCGCCTCTAAAGGCGTGTGCGCTGTTGCTGGTCCCGCTAGGCCACCTTGTCGACCCCGACCATGTAATTGTGGCCGTAAGCGTCTGAGCATTTTGGGCATGTCGTGTAGAAGATGTAGCTCTCCTCGACTTTCTCCCCCTTATCCGCGAGCTCGCGCGAAAAAGCATCCAGCAAGACCGGAGCCTCTTCATACGGTGCATCGAATACCCGGGTTCGAAAGTGTCCCGATAATGTGACCATCTCTTCGCCTGGTACATCGCCATCGACCGCGAATAGATGCTCGCCTTTTTCAGATGATAGATCGCGGCTGAGGACTAGAAAATGCGGTACATCCATTGCGCCGGAATCGGCGATCGCCTCAAACACGCGGCCAAACACGATATCCATATCGAGCGGAACATGATCCTGCGCGCGGGTAGTGGCGCGGACGAATTTCTTATCGTCGAAATGAAGGCTTTGGCGATCCCACCCCTCAGGATGAAAGCGCGGACAGCAGCCGGTAGTGTTGTCGAGAGGATCAATTTCCGGCGTCGCATTTAACGGCAAATCTGCCTGCAAAGCGGTTCCCATGACTGGCTCCTTTTGATGGGGCCGCAAGGATGCACACCGCTTTGCCGCGCTGCCATAAGGAATGGTCCGTAAGGCGGTGTGCGAAACTGCCCGCCCTCAGGAGATATACGGATTGGCTTGATCGAGCCTGAAACGGCATTCCTTAGGCCAGCCAACAACGGGACTTCCAAGGGGACGCCAGATGTTTCGCTCCGTGACAATCGGGCATGTAAACGAGACCGCGATCCGTCTCCACTGGTCGTTTCTGGCGCTTCTGGCGATCCTTGCGGTAACAGTCTTTCTGTCTTTGGGTCCGGAAGCGGCAGTCCAAAT
This sequence comes from Erythrobacter insulae, assembly GCF_007004095.1. Lineage (NCBI taxonomy): Bacteria > Pseudomonadati > Pseudomonadota > Alphaproteobacteria > Sphingomonadales > Erythrobacteraceae > Erythrobacter > Erythrobacter insulae. The sequence continues at coordinate 1,438,397 of NZ_VHJK01000001.1, read as the reverse complement.
CATGGCCCTGCTTACCTTCATTTTTGCCTGCGTCGTGCTCCATGAATTCGGCCATATCACTATGGCGCGAAAGTTCGGTATTCGCACCCCGGAAGTGCTGGTGCTGCCGGTCGGCGGTTTGGCAAAGCTGCAAAGAATTCCCGAAGAACCGCGCAAGGAGCTGGCGATTGCAATTGCTGGTCCGGCGGTGAACTTCGTATTGTTCGGCCTTCTGTCCCTCGCCCTTGGACGATCACCGGAACCGGCCGCGATAGCGCGCATGACCGATCCGGATGCGAACCTGCTGGAGCAGCTCGCGCTGTTCAATCTGGTGGTGGGTCTATTCAATCTACTGCCCGCTTTTCCGATGGATGGAGGGCGGATATTCAGAGCTTTGCTGGCCTTTTTCGTGCCGCACCGGATCGCCACGGCCATCGCTGCAAAGGTTGGGCAAGCGCTCGCAATCGGCCTTGCGCTGATCGGCTTTTTCACGGGCGCTGTGCTTCTGGTGTTCATCGGGGCGTTCGTTTTCCTTGCAGCCACACAGGAAGCCCGGATTGTGATGCTGCGCCATGCGATCGGAGGCACACCCATAGGCACCGTCATGGCAAGCGATCACCCACGCTTCCACCCGTGTGATCGGATCGGGATGGTGGCTGAGACCTTGCCTCACACCGATGCTGCGGAATTTCCGGTGCTTGACGATGACGGGGTTCTTGTCGGTATCATCTCGCAAAAGAACCTGCTTGAAATGTTGGCGAAATCTGGCCCGGCGGCCCGTGTCAGCAGCGCCATGCGCAGAGATATTCCGATACTGTCCATATCGAAGCGAGCGCGCGAAGCCGCAATGCTGATCGAAGGCGGCGCTCCGGCGGTTGGCGTAATCGATCGCAATGGCCGCCATCTCGGCCTGGTCACATTACCGAACCTGTTCGACAAGCTGGCCATAGAAACCGCGATGGATGTTCGCAGACGCCTTGGCAAAAGCTGGCGTAAGAGCTGGGGCAACAGGTGACAGATCACCTAAGGATGGCGGGGCCAGTTCTGTTCGCCCTGAATACCAGCCGCGATTTCGCAGAGCGAGTTGCGATCGATCTCGGCGTTTCGATTGCCCGTCATGAAGAGCGCGATTTCGAACGAGGCGAGCACAAGGTACGCCCGTTAGCCCCCGTTGGCCGGCGGGATGTGTATGTGGTGCAGAGCCTGCACGGTGAGCACGGAGCGACCGCCAATGACAAGCTTATCCGTCTGCTGTTTTTTATTGGCGCGCTCAAAGATGCAGGTGCCGCGAGCGTCACTGCGATCTGCCCCTACCTCGCCTACAGCCGTAAGGATCGCCGGACTAAACCAGGCGACCCGGTTAGCAGCCGCTACATTGCCGCCCTGTTTGAAAGTGTCGAAACCGACCGAGTTATCACACTTGAAGTGCACAATATCAGTGCTTTCGAAAATGCGTTCCGCTCCTGCCGGTCTGAGCACCTCTCACTGGCCCGGATCTTTGCGCAGCACCTCGAACCCATACTTGGAGCCGGCGCGGTTGCGGTGGTGTCACCCGATGCAGGCGGCAACAAGCGCGCCGAATTGCTGCGTCATGAACTCGAAGCAATCCTGGGCCGCGGAGTAGGCAAATCAATCATGGATAAGCATCGCAGCAAAGGGATCGTATCCGGCACTCTCTTCGCCGGCGATCTAACCGGCTCTACGGCGATTATCGTGGATGATCTGATTAGCAGCGGCACAACGATATTGCGGGCATGCAAAGCAAGCCGGGCTGCTGGTGCGAACAAGGTGATCGCGATTGCCGGGCACGCGATGTTTACGGCAGATTCGCCGCTTTGGGGTGATGACGCTCCCGATGCAGTGATCGTTACAGACACCATCCCGCTTGCAATCGACCTGTCAAAAGAGGCGAGGAGGCGCGTGCAAGTGATCGAAACCGCGCCGCTGGTCGCCAGTGTCGTGGAGAGGCTGCAATCAGGCGAACCCATCAGCGAGCTGCTGCCTTATGATTGATGGGAAGGTGCCAATGCCTCGTTCGCAAGATTAAGGTAGGCCAAAGCCTGACGCGGCCATTTTTCGGGCGTGCGCGGTGCCTCGTCGCGCAAATGTTCAATCATCAATCGCGCCCGCATACAGGCGCGATAGACACGATAGAATTGCAACAGTGTTTCAGATGGTCGGTCACCCAACCGATCCGCCAGCCCTTCGATCAGAGCAGCGGCGATCCCCTGCCCGCCGAGCTTCTCGCATTCGAGCCCGAGGAAGACGATCTCGTCGAACGGATCACACCATCTCAGGCGCTCGTCAAATTCAATCCGATCAATGATCAGCACTTCATCGCCGATATAGATATGTTCCGGTTTCAGATCGCCGTGGCCGTCTACAATCCAGCCGTTTGCCAACCGGGTGCCCACTTGCGCCCATTTCTTCGCAACGAAAGTATCGAGCGCGGCAAGTGGGTGATCGATCAGGTTGCGCGGCAAAGCGAACCGCGGGTCCGAAAGGCTTTTCCTGATCGCGCCGATCTTCTCCTGCCATAGCGCCTTAAGCCGGTTACCGGTCACTGCGACCGGAGATTGGGTCAAATAGAATTGCGCGAGGGTTTCACACACTCTTCCCAAATCATGAGCCTGCAAACTGTGTTGCTTGATCAGCCGGTCGAGCGCCGCGCTATTGTCCAAACGCCGCATCACAACGACCCAGTCAATCTTCTCCCCCTTTCCCCCCAGCGCAAGCAGTCCGTGCGCCCCGACGGTGATTGGAAGCGCCTCAAGATAGACGCCGGGTGCCAGTTTCTGATTGATCTCAAATTCGGCTTCGCAACTGCGGCGACGAGCGGACACCGAACGAAAATCCAGAAAATCCAGCTCAATCGGGCGTTTCAGCTTGTACACACGCTCGCCCGCCAGAAACACAAGAGACATGTGCGTTTCGATAGTTTGGACGGTGCGAGGTGCGTGTGGGTACGTGCCAGGATCAGAGAGAAACTGGACGATTTCGGAGTGTCGCTCTGCGCCGTTGCGATCGAGCCGATTGACGCGGCCTTTCGGCAAATTTGCGCAATTCACCGTTCGAAGGCATCGATGACGCTCACGATATCGTCGGCGGGTTTATTGACCACGTCCCTGTCGATTTCTGCAACGATGCTGTCCTTGAGTTTGGCGGCTATGTGCTTGCGGATCTCTCCCAGAGCTGATGGCGCGGCGAGCACAATCAAACGTGCATCCTTACCGTGGACGGCTTTCTCCAGGTTCTTTGCCGCCCGCGCCACAAAACTTTTTTCCGCTTCCTCATGCAAATCCGCGCCGGACATAGCGCTTCGCCTTGAGCCCAAACTTGAAAAGCTGCGCCCGGGCCTGTCTGAACCTTGCACAGAGGAACGATGGTTTTCGGCTCGCTCGTGGAGGATTGTTGCGAGGACAGGTTGTCTGACGTCTCCTTTATTACGGAATAACAGCATCTGTCGGCCGTCGAGAGCCAGAATATATGTTCCGTGCGGGATCATCATGGAATTTTGCCTCCAAAGTCAGACAGACGAAGCGAAATCTCACGAACAATTATCTTGGCTTCGCCGGATCTTTATCAGGCGATAATCCGATTGAGACGGCGGCTCACTAAGGATTGCTACGGAATACAGAGCGCCCGATTTGCGCCTGAGCGCACAAGATTGCGGGACTTTGCGTAGTTACAGCCCGCGCTTGAACCGGTGAGAAGACAGCTGCCGAACTTGGCGTTCTGGAGTTCTCTCTTCGTGCAACCAACAATCCACAAACCTGTAATTTCAACGCGCTCGGCTGCTATGCAGGATTACGAAACCGCGCGCCGTGATTGGAACTGGGACACTTTTCGTTCGTGGCTTGACTACCTGCCGGGCCAGAAACTCAACATCGCTTATGAAGCGGTTGATCGGCATGTCTTACACGGCCGCGGCAACAAGGAGGCGCTGCGATGGTTTGGAAAATCGGGCGAGCGCAAAAGCTACACCTACGCAGACCTGAAGCGAGAGACTGACCGTTTCGCGCGTATGCTTACCGATCGGGGTTTCGGCCCGCGAACACGGGTATATTCTTTGCTGGGGCGCGTTCCCGAGCTCTATATCGCGGCACTCGGCACCTTAAAGGCTGGCGCGGTATTCTGTCCGCTCTATTCAGCCTTTGGCCCTGAGCCGGTGCGTTCGCGTATGGCCATTGGAAAAGCAGAAGTGCTGCTGGCAGGCCCGCGCGACTACGCCAAAAAAGTCGCACCAGCCCGCGGTAGTCTTCCAAATCTCAAAATGGTTCTGCTTACGCCCAGCGGCACTGCACCTGCGCCAGACACGGTCGATCTGGCAGAGGTATTGGCCAACACACCTGCACAATTCGAATGCGCGCAAACTGATCCCCAAGACATGGCGTTGCTCCACTTTACCAGCGGAACGACCGGCACGCCAAAGGGGGCAGTGCATGTCCATGAGGCCGTAATTGCGCACAACGCGACGGGCCGGATCGCGCTCGATCTTCACGAGGACGACATATACTGGTGCACCGCGGATCCGGGCTGGGTTACCGGCACATCTTACGGGATCATCGCACCGCTATGTGCGGGCGCTACGATGATCGTCGAAGAAGCGGAATTCGATGCCGAGCGCTGGTATGCGTTGCTTGAGCGTGAGAAAGTGACCGTCTGGTACACCGCGCCCACCGCTATCCGCCTGTTGATGCGTGCCGGGGCTGATTTGCCGAAGCAATACGACCTTTCGCGCCTCCGATTCCTCGCAAGCGTCGGCGAACCACTCAACGCCGAGGCTGTCACGTGGAGCGCAAAGGTGTTTGGCACACCGTTTCATGACAATTGGTGGCAGACAGAAACTGGCGGGATCATGATCGCAAATTATGCGGCGATGGATGTGAAGCCCGGTTCGATGGGCAAGCCTTTGCCCGCAGTTGATGCAGCCATAGTCGAAATTGACAATGGCGGTATCATCATCATCGATGAACCGAACATTCCGGGCCAGCTTGCCTTGCGCGCGGGCTGGCCTTCGATGTTCCGCACCTATCTTGATGAGCAACAACGTTACGACAAGACGTTTCGCAAGGGTTGGTATCTTACCGGCGATCTCGCCATGCGCGACGAGGACGGGTATTTCTGGTTTGTCGGGCGGGCCGATGATGTCATCAAATCGGCTGGACACCTGATCGGACCATTCGAGGTTGAAAGCGCGCTGGTTGAGCATATTGCGGTCGCCGAAGCCGCCGTGATCGGAATTCCTGACGAGCGCGCGGGCGAGATCGTCAAAGCCTTCGTTACGCTTCATCACGGCTTTGAGCCGACCGATGAGCTGCGCAAGGACCTGCTCGGCCATGCACGAAAAAAGCTCGGCTCGGCCATCGCACCGCGCCAGATCGAGATTGCCGATGACTTGCCCCGGACACGATCCGGCAAGATCATGCGGCGGCTGCTTAAAGCGCGCGAGATCGGGCTTCCCGAAGGTGATATTTCGACACTGGAAACACCAACATGAACGCGCCGGACACCAAGGTGCGGCTAACGCGCGAACACTGCAGGCACCTGCTGCATCAGATGCTGCGGGTCCGCCGGTTCGAGGAGAAATGCGCCGAGCTCTACACGCAGGAAAAGATCCGCGGGTTCCTGCATCTTTATATCGGCGAAGAAGCAATCGCGGTTGGGATCATGCAGGTGCTTGAACCTGAAGACGCAATCGTAGCGACCTACCGCGAACATGGCCACGCCTTGGTTCGGGGTGTTTCTGCCGGGGCCATCATGGCCGAAATGTTCGGCAAACAGGAAGGGTGCAGCCGCGGGCGCGGCGGATCGATGCACCTCTTTGATGCGCAGACCCGCTTTTATGGCGGCAATGCGATAGTCGGCGGGGGCCTGCCAGTGGCGACCGGGCTCGCCCTCGCCGATGCTCTATCGGGAAAAGCCCATGTGACAGCCTGCTTTTTCGGAGAGGGCGCGGCTGCCGAAGGCGAATTTCACGAAGCGCTCAATCTGGCGGCGCTGTGGCATTTACCGGTGTTGTTCGTGTGCGAGAACAATCTCTACGCCATGGGCACGGCGCTTGATCTGACCGAAGCGGAGACCGACATCAGCGCCAAAGCGGCCAGTTACAAAATGCCATCCGAAGCGGTCGATGGCATGAATGTTGTCGATGTCGAAGCCGCCGCACGCAAAGCCGCTGCGGCAATCCGGGAAAGCCGCGGGCCATACTTTCTTGAATGCCGAACCTACCGTTTCCGCGCGCACTCAATGTACGATCCGCAGCTCTACCGAACAAAGGAGGAAGTGGAGCAGTGGAAAGGGAAAGGGCCGATCAAGCGCTTTCAAAAATGGGCGTTGGATGCCGGTGAATTGCGCGAAGCCGATGTCGCCGAGATCGAGCAGGCGATCGCGGCCGAAATCTCGGAGGCGGTTGAATTTGCCGAAGCGGGTAGTTGGGAACCGGTCGAAAACCTGACCCGCGATGTCGGGGCGGAGCGCCGCGCGTGACACAAATCAGCTATAGGGAGGCCGTGCGCGGCGCGATCCGCCGGGCGATGCAGCAAGATAAGCGCGTCTTCCTGATGGGCGAGGATGTTGGCCATTATGGCGGCTGCTACGCGGTGTCCAAGGGGCTGCTGGAGGAATTCGGGCCCGACCGGATCCGCGACACCCCGCTTTCGGAAAGCGCGTTCACCGGAGCCGGGATCGGGGCGGCAATGGGCGGAATGCGGCCCATAGTCGAAATCATGACCTGCAATTTTTCGCTGCTCGCACTCGATCAGATCATGAACAACGCCGCGACCATTCGGCATATGTCGGGCGGGCAATTCAACGTGCCGATAGTCATCCGGCTGGCGACCGGTGGAGGCAGGCAGCTCGCCGCGCAGCATTCGCACAGCCTAGAGGGGTGGTACGCCCACATTCCCGGCATTCGCGTCCTCGCCCCGGGGACTGTCGAAGACGCCGGAGGAATGCTGAGCGCTGCATTGAATGATCCTGACCCGGTGCTGATCTTCGAAAATGCGTTGTTGTATAATGACACCGCCGAAATCGATGAACCGGTGGATGTGGACATCGACCACGCAGCGGTCCGCCGTGAAGGGAACAACATCAGCCTGATTACCTATGGCGGGTCTTTGGGCAAGACTCTCGCCGCTGCCGAGCAGCTGGAGGCCGATGGCATTTCGGCCGAAGTGATTGACCTTCGCGTCCTTCGACCGCTCGACGATGACACAATCCTTGCAAGCATTGCCAAGACCCGCCGATGCGTGATCATCGATGAAGGCTGGCGGTCGGGCAGCATTTCCGCCGAAATCATGGCTCGTATTATCGAGCAAAGGTTCTGGGATCTCGACGCGCCGCTTGCCCGCGTTTGCAGCGAAGAGGTTCCGATGCCCTATGCAAAGCATCTGGAAGAGGCCGCGCTGCCCAGCCTCCAAAAAATCGTAGCTGCCGCGCGGGCGGCGGTTGGGCGCTGACAATGGGAACCTTTGTCATGCCCTCGCTCGGCGCCGATATGGCAACAGGAACGCTGGTGGAATGGCTAAAGCAGCCCGGCGATGAACTGCGACACGGCGATATCATCGCCGTGGTCGAAACAGACAAGGGCGCAATCGAAGTCGAAGTGTTCGAGGACGGTAGGCTTACCGAATTGTTGGTCGAGCCCGGCAGCGCAGTCCCGGTCGGGACGGCGCTGGCCCGCATTGGTGAAGAAAGCGCGCAAGGTTCTGCAACAGCGCCCAAGGTGCAATCAACACACCCTTTGCCACCTCAGCAGCCGGCATCCACGCCAGCGGGCGAACCTGGCTTAGTTCACGCAGAGGGGCTGCGCGTTTCACCTGCCGCGCGGCGATTGGCCACCGAACTGGGGGTTGATCTTGTGTCGGTAAACGGCAGCGGGCCCGACGGAGCGATCGTGCGTGATGATATCGTCGCAAAAGCACGCACCCGCACGCCGCAAAGCCCGGCAAAAAAGGCTGCGGCAAAGCCAGCGGCAAGCGGTGCGCCAAGCGCTGCGCCCGATCTCGCCCCCATGCGCCGCGCAATCGCCGCCGCAATGATGCGATCCAAACGCGAGATCCCTCATTACTACCTCACACATCGGTTCGACGTATCACCGACGCTTCAATGGCTAGAGCAATGCAATGCCGAAAGGCCGCCGCCAGAACGACTGCTACTCGCTCCGCTGCTGCTCAAGGCGCTCGCGCTGGCGCTGGATACCTTCCCCGAATTCAACGGTTTCTATGGTGAAGAGGGCTTCACGCAAAGCGCAGACATTCACGTTGGCACTGCGATATCCATCCGCGGCGGTGGTCTGGCTGCGCCCGCCATTCGAGAGACCTCGTCGCTGACGTCCCGCGAGATAATGATCAAGCTGCGCGACCTTGTCGCCCGCACACGGAAAGGTGAGTTTCGTTCCTCGGAAATCGCCGATGCGACCATCACAGTTTCCAGCTTGGGAGATCGCGGCGTGGAAAGCCTGCTACCGGTTATCTATCCCCCGCAAGTCGCGATCATCGGGTTCGGCAGCGTCGAACGGCGGCCTTGGGCGACGGGCGATGCCATCGCCATACGCCCGGTTCTGACTGCGACTTTAGCGGGTGATCACCGCGCCAATGATGGACATCGCGGCGCGCTGCTCCTGCGGCGGATAGAAGAGATCCTGACCAAGCCGGAGGCCCTATGAAGCGCGCAGATGCCCGCTCGGTGATCCTGGAAGAGATCGAAAGTATCGCTCCCGATGTCGCCCCCGTTTCAATCGGCGATGATGAGGATATTCGCGAGGCGCTTGACCTCGATTCAATGGATATCTTCAATCTGATCGCCGCCCTGCACCTTCGCCTGAATGTGGCCATACCAGACCGTGACGTGGCGCAATTCGTGACCATCGGCGGCGGTGCCGCTTGGCTGGCCGACAATATCCGATCCGCCTAGTGCCTAAAATCTCATTGGGATCCGAATATTGATGGCCATGTCCGGGCTGTCATCGGTTAGGCCAATACCAACATTGGTTACCAGCGTAAGCTGATCGCTCAGCGCGAAGGTTGCCCCAAAATTAGCCAGCGCAACATTGGCCTGACTGCCCACAATTCGGCGCCATTCCTCACCGTCTAATCTGATCCTCGTGCGCTCAACCAGGCGCTGGCTGTATGACATCGATATGCTTGACTGATCGTTCAAAGCGAAGGCCAGTCCGGCCCCGAATTGAAACGCATTGCCAACATCAACGCGCCCAGGCTGATCGCCAGGATTCTCGTCGATATCACCGAAACTACGGGGGATGTTGTAGAAATAGGTCATGTTGCCAAACACGATCATCGGATCGAGTGTCTTAAGCACAGAAACGCCCGCCGACACCCCATAGACACCGCTTCCTGTTGCCAGGTCTTCCGGCACTTGCAAATTTCCCTCGCTGTTCGGGACTTCGATAAATTCCACACCAAAGGGATCTCTGCCTGTGGGGAATTTCCCCCGCGCACTGAAAACAATGTCAGGTCTGCCCTGCGTTTCCCGAGCGATCCGGTAGCTTGCCCCCACGCTGACGTCTCCGAGACCGCTGGCATCCACTGTTTCCTCGATCAATTCGCCCGCAGCGCCGCCAGCCCCGCCCGACTGGAAATTCGAGGTTCGATACAGAAACGGGACACTCGCATCGAATGTCAGCTTGTCATTGACCCCGTATCGAATGGTGGGGTCGAAGGTCAAAATATCGGCGGTAACCTGATCGATGCTGATCGTACCCAGAAAGATAGCATCAAGCGCCAGAAAGCCATCGAGATTAATCCGTGCATCATCGAAATGGGTGTAGCCAAGGCCGAGTTCGAAGCTGAGGCGGCTACCAAAGCTTCCTTGCTGCTGTTCGGTCACATCGGCAACGGCTTGAGTCTGCGCCGGCTCTTTCAGCGTATCGCCTTCGTCTTCCTGATCGCCCTTATTTATATCTGGTATTTGCCCGGAAACAGATTGGGTCACTTCAGTTTGCGGCAGGACAAAAGCCCAGGCCGGATCGGCAGGACGCGCAAAGCCTGAGGGCGGACGGTACCGGCCTCGCATTGTCACGAGATCATCGGGTGCCAAAGGCTCGCCTTCGATACGCGGCAGCCGGTTCGCAAGATCGGAGAGGGTGGAAAGCCTGGCTTCGAGCGCGTCGATGCGAGCTTGGGATTCCGCATCGCGCCGCTCAAGGTCGCTGACCTTTCCGCGCAATTCATCAAGCTCAATCGCAGCCTCTAACTGGCTGTCCGGCGCCGTCGGATCGGCAGTTTCCTGAGCCAATAGTGCCGCCGGCGTCCCGGTAACGGCCAACAGGCAACCCCCGGTCAACAATGAATATTTGATCACATTAAAAGCCATAGTCCCAACCTTTCTGATGTCTCTTTCTGCGGAGGATGGACGCTACGGATTGAGCAGGGTCCACAAGGTGACTGGATCGGGCACGCCTGTTTCAAGAAGCTCGCGCGCGCGCTGAAATTTGAGAAATCCATCCTTGAGAGCAGGGGAATATTGGGCATCTTCCGGCCCTGCGTAGAAGCCAAGCTGGGTCAACGCCGCCTGCGCCCGCCGCAGGATCGTTTCGTACACAAATGCCCGGTATTCGCCGTTCCCCACCTCAAGCATCGGTGAAAATTCAGCGACTCTCAGTGGCCGAAAGCTGGAAACCATCCGCTGCAACACGTTGGTGATCAGCTCGCTTTCATTTTGCTGGCAATGCGTACCCAGAATAAGGTCGAACGCTGCGGCGTTATGCCAAGGAGACAGATCGAACGTATTTGGCTCGTAGAGGTTGGCGGCACTGAGGTATCCTTCGGCAAAGCCGATAAATCGCTGATATTCCAACGACCTCTTGTCCTCTTGTGCGGCAAGAAAATCGCTGCACGTGAGAATACCCGGACCCTCCACTGCGAAACGTTTGTCCTGCGCCTGCGCCTGCGCGAACCCAGGCATCGCGGCCATCGCGGCAGCAGCTGCGGCGATGTATTTGATGGTTGAACTCATCATGATTGACCCCTTCGTCAGTTTAAAATCCAAACCCGCGCATGACGGTGATGGCTTCGCTCATCCGTGCAGATGTGCCCGTGTCACCCAATCCCGAGCCAATCAGAATATCGGTGCTGTTGCGGACGATATTGGAATGAGTGTTGAGGACGGTCTGTTGCAGCAGAGTGGAGGTATCGCCGCCAATCGACTGGATTGAACTGTCCAGCCCCGCTCCCCCTGTCAGCATCATCCCGATCTGGTTGTCAGCCACCCGGAACTGTAATGTGTCACCATCATCAAACGAAAAGCCGGAGCCTTCCTCGATTGGAGTCAGTCCGCGCAGCTGCAACTCCTGCAATTCCGAAGCAGGCAGCAAGGCTATGCTCAACCTGTTAGAAGTGCGATTATCGGCGCCTGCGATCACATTCGCCTGCGCCACGCCGCGTTGTGTATCCAAGCCGCCGACACCGATCACATCGCTCGGGACGATATAGGGGACATAGCCTTCGTGCGCGCCGGTTACATCCATGGCGGGATCGCCATCGCGCACCCAGCCGACCAGCAATTGCGGGACGGCCCCGCCCTCTCCAGCGGCAAAGTCGATTGAGAACATCAGCCGAGCAGTCGTGGTAATTCCAGCACCATCTTGCCAGCTGGTAATCATCGAAATACCGAAATAGCTGATCTGATCGCTGCGAATGAACTTGCCTCGGATCGAACCAAGCTCTTCATCTGCGATCGGTTCACCAAGCGATTGGAGATCGGCCAGATCAGCAAGCGGCGTGGCTTTGGCGAAGGCGGCAGAGGGCATGCTGACCGCTGCGAGAAAACAGGAGATAGACGCCACACTCGCAATACTGGAGCGACGCAAATGGCGATTGTTTATACTGGACAGGGACATTGGTTTGACCTTTCCTAAAGTGAGAAATCGAACCCCAGATTGATGCCGAATTCCGCCGCTGCCGCTGCCGGTAAATCGGCATGGGTGGCGAGTAGCCGTTTGGCTGAAATGGGTGATGGCGGATTGAAGAGTTCGGCTTCAGCGTCGAAGCGATCATCCAGAACGATGAAGATGACGTCGTTCCATGCATCTTCGAATGCTTTGCGAGTCATCATCCGGTTACCGAGCGCCGGATCGGCGATGGCGATCTTGTCATCAAAAGCAGCGCGGATAACGACAAAGTGTTTGTATCCGCGGATATCGAGCAGCGCGATCATCGGAACACGCAGATCCAACAGTTTCGGGTATTCGACCTGATATCCCTCAGCCTGCATGCCGAGGGTCTGTGCGTAAGTCTTCATATCGAGCAGCGAGAAGCCTTTTTCCCGCACGAGGTCAGGGTCGGCTATCTTGAGCATGTTGACGAGCACTTGCTGCTCTGTCGTATCGTAGCCGAATGCGTGATTGAAAACGGTTGCGAGAACTGCGGCACCGCAGCTGAAATCCGCCCTTTGGCGCACGACATTATCGAACTTGCGCTCTTTCCAGCTGCGGACTGAAACGCGTTCAATCTGTGTACCTTGAGAAAGCTGCCCCAGCCATAATGGTGTCTGGCTGGCCGGCGCTGTCATGCACCCTCCGGTTGCCAGCACGCTCACCAGTGCAAATATTCCTGCGAGTGCTTTCGGTCCTGCTTTTGCGCTGTGCATAATGAACTCGAATGGTGCGAAAAAAGGAGGGGGAGGTGCCAGGCACCTCCCCCAGCGGAAGTAGGCGTTTAATCGGGGTCGCCGCCTCCACCGCCGTTCCCATTGCCGCCGCTTGCGCCTTGCGACGAAGCGATGGTCAGAGAGTTCAGCTGCTGGTTGCCAACACCGGATGCGAAGTTGATGCCGATGTTACCCGAAGCACCTGCAACCGTCGGACCAGCAACATAATTGATGCTGTCTTGTTGCTCGACGCTGCTGAGGAATGCTGATTGGACAAGGCCAGCATTGGCCTCTGCCAGCACGGCATCAGTCGCCACGGCCAACGTCATCAGGTTCGACTGCTGGTTGAAAGTACCCGCAGCGGCATTGACTCCGATATTACCGGAACCGTTCACCGAACCTCCAAGGACCGAATTGCGATCACGGAAGTTATTGTTGTCACCGCCTTGTTCAGGATCATCTCCAGGCGCGGTGAAACCAGGTGTAGCAGCCTGACGTACGCCAAGCAGCGATTGCAGCGACGTGGTTGATGCCTCTGCCCAGCCACCTTCGGCATCCTCATTGGAATCCGAGGAGACCGCAAGCGTTGCCGCATTCATCTGCATGTTGAAATACCCGGCGCCGAGGTTCACGCCAAGGTTTCCGCTCGAGTCCAGATCGAAAGTATCAACCGTGTTGATGATCGGCGCGAAATACCCCGCGCGGATTTGCGGTTGCATCATGCCATCGATGAGGTTGTCGTTAGGATCGTCACCTGCTTCGCTCCAGCCCGGACCAAACACAGGATCAACGAAACCGTTCTCCGCATTGATCTCGTTTTCTTCACGATAGTTGACGAGATTTCCGGTCAGCAATTGCTTGGCATCGGTTACCGCTACAGCAGAGCTATCGATATCGATATCCCCATCGATCCGAACCGTGCCGCGCAGCGCCACGTTCTTGGTATAGGTAACGTCTGTCGTCACGCTGGTGTCGATGTTGTTGGCATAACGCAGATCAACTTCGACACCGCTATGGCCATCATCTTGAGCGAAAGCGGGCCCAGCGATCAATGCTGCAGTCCCTGCGGTTGCTAGTAGAAATTTCTTCATTTCGTACTCCTTTGGTTGGTCAATTGCTGTTTCCCGAAATGGAAAGAGCAAACGTATTGGCAGAGGAATTCCTCTCGCCGCCGATGACGTTCACCTGAAGCAAACCGCTGCCACCAAGGAACGCATCGCCAGCTATGTCGATCGTGTCGTTCCGGGGGCTGAGGTCTAATTCAGCTGCCGCTCTCGGTCCTGTCGGGGCGCGGGACTGGGACAAAGCCAGATCCGTCAATGCGCCGCCATTTCCGATGGCCAACCCGAACAGGTTGGCAGATTGATTGTTCGCGCCGGCGCTGATGTTCACACTGGCGAGTCCGTTAAGGTTCGACATTGCGCTGGCGCCGATAATGATTTGCGTGCTGCGATCGCCGACATCACCGGAGCCACCGAACTGATCGAGCGTAATTCCGGCGAGGGAAATCTCCCCAATGGCGAGGGCTGCTGCGCCCGCCTGTTGATTGCCAGAACCCGCGGCGAGATTGATCGCAATCCGTCCGGTCGCGCCCTCTGCCTGACCAGCCGCGACTTCAACGGTATCTTGCGCCTCGGCCAGATCCTGCGCGGCCAATTGTGCAGGGGCGGTCACAGCTGAAATTGCGAATATAAGGCAAAGCGAGCAGGAGGTTTTCATTGCCCGCCTCCGGTCGCGTTTCGCACAATCGCGCCGACTGAAGGGATCTGGGCGATCGCACTAGAGATCGCGCCGCTGCTGCCACCACCGCGCTGTTGGGAAATGCCTGCGCCAAGTGCGGTTTCGGTGTTGCGCAAATCACCAAGACTGCTGAAAGTCCGGGCAACCACGGATTCCTGCGTGCTGCCGAAAATCGAAGCCTGCTGATCATTTGTTAGCGGTTCCAGCCCACGCGCAACGCTTGCCAGGATAATCGCGTCAGGACCGGTTCTCACACGGAGCGGCTCAGCCTGGGCTGGCCGATGAAGGGCGTTCCCATACGGCACATCGCGCAGGACAATAATCGTGCCCTTGTGCTCGATATCATCGGTGGCCGATGGCTGAGCGGCCAATGGCGCGTGCAAACAACCGGCAGCCAACAGGCAGGCAAACCCGAATGAAAAACTCGTGACGTGAGCCGATTTTTCAAATTCTCTCATCACTCAGGCTCCGAATAAGATACAAACGATCATCCACGCCTCACGAAGCATCAAATCCGCTTCGAAAGGTACGTATTCACAACCCTGAATTATTTTTGATTTTTATTGTTCAATTATTAACTAAATCGATTCGTTTCGATTCGCATCGTCAGATCAGACTAATTAAATTTGACTATACACCTAAATTTTCACTGTTATTTTTGGTCCAGCTGAATCATCCGATTTGATAGGGATGGACTACGCGCCACATCTCCTCGCGCGTGGAGACATTCAGCTTGTCATAGCAATGGCGCAGATGGGCGCGGACAGTATTGACAGACAGGCCCTGCAATTCGGCCGCCTCCGATGCCGAGTGCCCATTCAGGATCAGCCGCATCACATTCGCTTCGGACGGCGTCAGACCGAATGCAGCCTCGAAGCTGGCAAAATTGAGCGATTTCGCATCGTCAGTATCCTTCAAGACAAGCCCGACGATCTTCGGATCGAATGAATTTGTCTCGAGGAGAATGTGCCCTTCGCCAAAAGCCTTTTTGAGAACCAGTGCCTCGCGCTTGGTGCCGACTGAAAGCAATCGGTCGAGGTTTGCCTGCTCCTCTTTGACCGCGCGCAGCATCCCATTCACCAAAACGATGCCCGTTGCCTTATCAGCCACAAGCGACTTCGCTTTGGCATCAGAGGCAAGCCATCGCCCTTGCCTGTCCACGAACGCACGGGATTTGCCATCGAATGAACGCCAGCATTCGCAAGCCGCATCGACCAGACGCGTCAAAGACGGGTCGGCCATGATATCAGCATCAAAACAGGGTTGATCGACCGGCTTTCTTGCAGGCTCGGTCGAGGATGGAACAGGCTGGAGGTAATTTTTCAACATAACAGATGGAACCTCGCATGAAAATTTGGGCACGTGTGTGGTGTTCACGAAGGGCGTGACCGCCCGCAGAGCCTCAATTGGCAGAGTTTTGCCATCAATGAGCATACGGTCATGTCCCTATGCGCAGCTGATCACGCGGGGCGATCAATCTAACGGCCAATCGCATCAACTTGCCATGTCGCCAGCCACGCGAGCGGCGAAGCAGGCCGCGAGATTGTGCCACTCGTCCAGTTCAACCACGCCGCGCACCTGACATATCTGCCGGTCGATTTGAGGGTCGTCAGAACCGGCGCGATTGTAAATTTTGGCATCGGGCCAGGCCGGCTTTTCTTGCGAGTTGAATTGCCGGAATCGCAGGACGGCATTCTGTCAAAGCGGGCCCGATCTCCCCCGATGAAATGCGGTTAAACACTGCCCTTAAATGTCAAAAATCCCTTTCGAGAGTCCGTATGAAAGCGGCGTCTTTGTCCGGGCGTGATTGCCAAGATTGGCGGCTGCCAGTTTACATTTTGCCCTGCCAGGTTGTATCAAGATGTAAAAAAGTGGCGCTCGCCAAGGATCACGCACGGGAGATGAGTGGCATGAAAACTGATTTTCCGATCATCGGAATTGGGGCGTCCGCTGGAGGCCTAGACGCACTCAAATCATTCTTTGACAACGTCCCTGAAGATATGGGCGCGGCCTTTGTCGTCATTCAGCATCTCGATCCTTCCCACCAAAGTATGACCGCCGAAATTCTGGATAAGCATACCAAAATGCCGGCGAAACAGATCGAGCATGGCGCAACGATTGAACCCAATCATGTCTATGTGATCCCCCCGAACGCCAGCCTGACTATAGCTGACAATACATTCGAATTGGGCGAGGCTGTTCGCACCCATGGCGTGCGGATGCCGATCGATATGTTTTTCAGTTCGCTTGCATCGCAGCGCGAACATGGCGCGGTCGGGCTAATCCTTTCCGGCACAGGCAGCGATGGCAGTGCGGGCATTCGCGAAATCAAAGGGGCAGGAGGAATTACCCTCGCCCAAACGCCCGAGACCGCCCAATTTGATGGAATGCCAAGCGCTGCAATAGCAACGGGCATGGTTGATATCGTCTGCCCGGTCGAGGACATGCCTGCGCAGATCAAGGACTTCCTTGTTCATCAACATATGCGTCACGAGGCAGGGCAGGATCCCGATGCGATCCTTGCCAATGATACCGAAAGCCTGACGTCGATCATAGCTTTGCTGCAAGCACGCATTGGACATGATTTCAGGGGCTACAAGACCGGAACTCTGGGGCGGCGCATCCTCCGCCGGATGGGTTTACGCGGCATCGATTCCTTGTCCGATTACCTCTCTTACCTCAAGGATGACGCCAAAGAAGCCGAGGAACTCTATCGCGACCTGCTCATCAATGTGACGTCCTTCTTCCGCGATCCTGCAGCGTTCGAAACGCTGGATACCAAAGTTCTTGCGAAAATGGTCGCGGCAAAACCGGACCGCGAACCTATCCGCGTCTGGGTTCCAGGCTGCGCCACCGGGGAAGAAGCCTATTCAATCGCTATGCTTTTGATCGAGCATTGCGAAACTGCACACAAAGACTGTCCGATACAGGTGTTTGCCACCGACATCGATGAAGATGCGCTGGCGGTAGGACGGACCGGAATGTACGCGTCCAATCTGCTTGCGCATATCCCGGAAGAGCGGATCAATCGCTTTTTTATCAAGCAGGACGGATCGTATTTGATTAGAAGCGGGCTGCGCGAAACGGTCACTTTTGCCGAGCAAAATGTGATCAGCGACCCTCCGTTTTCAAAACTCGATCTGGTGAGTTGCCGCAATCTGCTGATCTATCTGCAAAACACATTGCAGGACAAAGTCATCGGGTATTTTCATTTCGCGCTTAATGATGGCGGCATCCTGTTCCTTGGTCGCTCCGAAGGGACAAGCCAATTGTCGGGTTTGTTTGAGCCGGTCGACAAAACATCACGGATATTCCGCAAGCTCGCGACCGAGCGTAGTCTTGGCGTCAATTTTCCAGTCAACAATCTGCGTACACGCGGCGTGAATGTCGGAATTCTGCCAGCCGGTCGCCCGAAAGAAACGGCGAGGATCCGTGAAATTATGCAGCAACAATTGCTGCGCAATTTCGCCCCGGCCGCGGTCTTGACCAACGCCAAACATCAAGTGTTGTATTTCATGGGGCCGACGTCGGATTTCCTAGAGCAGCCAAGCGGCCTGCCAACTCAGGATCTGCTGTCCCTAGCCCATCCGGAATTACGCAGAGAGCTCCGAACCGGTTTGAAAAACGCCATCGGTTCTGCGGGACCGGTAATCATTAACGACGTCTCACTTCAGCATGGTTCAACTCATGCAAAAACGCGGATTTCGATCAAGCCAATGGCTGTATCGGGTGAAACGGAACGGCTTTTCCTGGTGACATTTGAGAAGGTTCCAACACAAAAATCACCGGCCGGAACGCCGATCCCATCATCACCAATCGATCAATCGGCGGTTAGCGATCTGGAAACGAAGCTGCGCGATGCACAGGAAGACCTCCAGATCAGCCTGGAAGAACTGGAATCCACCAACGAGGAATTGCAGGCGTCCAATCAGGAAATGATGTCCCTTAACGAGGAATTGCAGTCCTCAAACGAGGAGCTCGAGACTTCCAAGGAAGAGCTGCAGGCGATGAATGAGGAGCTGTCGACGGTCAACAACCAGCTCAAAAACAAAGTCGAAGAATTGGCGGACGTGAACGACGATCTGACCAATTTCGTATCAAGCACGGGGATTGCGACGCTCTTGCTCGACACCAAGCATCAGGTTGGACGCTTCACGCCTTCAATAAAGCGTCTGTTTAATTTGATCGACGCCGATATCGGCCGCCCAATTGTCGATATCAGGCAAAAGTTCGAAGACGCAAATTTCCTTGCCGATGTGGATGCGGTGTCACGCGCATCCAGCCCGGTAGAGCGGGAAATCATCGGTCAGGACGGGGCGCTGTACCTGATGCGGATCGCGCCGTATCGGGCGGCTGAAATGCGTTCGGGCGGGGTCATTGTTACTTTCGTCGATATCAGCCGAAGGGTCGAGAATGAGCGGCGATTGCAGGCAAGCGAAGCGCGCTTCAGAAGCCTCTTCGAGAATGCGCCCGACCCTTTGCTACTGGTAGATCAGAAAGGCGACATCGCGCTTACGAATTCGCAAGCACAGCAGTTCTTCGGATACGACCGTCAGGCACTGCTTACCAAACGCATAGAAGACCTCATGCCAAAGCGTTTTCGCAAGCGTCATGTCTCGCATCGCAGCAGCTATATGGAGAATATGAGCGTTCGGCCGATGGGTTCGGATCTGGAGCTTTGGGCATTGCTTGCGAGCGGCGAAGAAGTGCCGATTGAGGTCGGCCTGAGCCCGGTCGAAACCGAAAGCGGAGCGATGGTCTGCGTGGCCATCCGCGATGTTCGGGAACATCAAAAGGCAGTGCGCGACGTACGCGATGCCAAGGCGGAAACCGAAGCAGCCCTGGCAGCAAAATCGCGGTTTCTTGCCACCGCCAGCCATGACCTGCGTCAACCACTCCAGTCTCTCGCTATGCTCACCGAAGCTTTAAGATCAAAGGTCGGTGATCCCGACATTTTGGACATCGTCGACGAGCAGCGCGTGTCTCTTGCCAATCTGCGCGATCTGCTGAATTCGCTGCTCGATATTTCAAAGCTGGAAGCCGATGCGGTGACAGTCGAGCTGGAGGACATCGATCTGGACGCCGCTGTAGCCAAGGTGTGCGCAAGCCTCGAGCCAGAGGCGGAAAAGAAGGGTATCAAGCTTTCCCGCAAGATCGATGCCCGGATCGTTCATTCGGACATTCATCTGGTGCAACAGATCCTTCAGAATCTGATCGGCAATGCAATCAAGTTCACCGACAAGGGCCGCGTCGATGTTGTTTCGCAGATTGTCAGCCACGAAGTCTTGATCGAAGTCCGGGATGAAGGGCCCGGTATTCCAGCCGATCAATTGTCGCATATCTTCGACGAATTCTACCAGGTTGGAAGAGACCCGCAGCAAGCCGGAGTCGGGCTCGGACTTGGCTTGGCGATTGCGAATCAGGCCGCTCGAATGATCGGCAGCCAGATTGATGTGCAATCGGAATTTGGCAAAGGCTCAACGTTCTCGTTCACATTGCCATTGAGCAATGTGCTGTTGCCCAAAAACGAGCTGTTGGAAGACGAACGACCTGCGCCATTGACCAGCGATTGCGCAATCCTGTTGGTGGATGATGATCCGTCCGTTCTCAAATCCACAAAATTCCGGCTGGCGGCACGCCCCAATCTAAAAGTTTTCGCCGCGAGCTCTCCCAAAGAGGTCGATGGTCTTCTTGCGGAGATGGAGCCCGATGCATTCGATATCATCGTCACAGATTACCACCTCGGCACGGCACGCAACGGGCTGGACATCATTGAAAATGCGCGAAAACATGCAGGGCAAAAGATTCCAGCCATACTCATATCGGGTGATACCGGGCTGGACCCGGCAAAGATGAAAAATCGCGCCATCAGCGTCATTTTCAAACCCGCTGGCGGCAACGAGCTAATTGACACGATCACACGCCTGCTGTCGCGCTGATCAACGCCGCGATAGGCCCGCTAAGACGCGCCAAACACAAAACCAAGATCAGCCCCAGCAGCGGGCTGCGCGCCTGCCTGTCAACGTCGTTCGTATAGGGCGATACGCATTTCAAGGCCGGGAACGCTTGCCCAATGAACCGCATTGAAGCAATGGCACTCTAATTCGAACCCATGAGCGCACGGGACCATACGATCATGACCAAAACTTCGCCTCTCTCTGACAAGCTCGTCACCGTTTTTGGTGGAAGCGGCTATATTGGCAATTATGTCGCTCAAAGCCTGCTGGAACGCGGGGCCCGGTTGCGCATTGCAAGCCGCAGCCCTGAAAAGGCGCATGCGCTTCAGCCTCTGGCTAACCTTGGACAATTGCAGTTTGCGCGTTGCGATATCACGAATGATGATAGCGTGGCTGCGGCGTTGCAGGGTGCAGATTATGTCGTGAACCTCGTGGGCGCCTTTTCGGGCGACCTCGAAGAGCTGATGGGGGAGGCGCCCGGCACCATGGCGCGGCTCGCCAAATCTTCAGGTGTCAAAGGCTTTGTGCACGTGAGCGCCATCGGGCCTGATGCAGGGTCCAGCGCGGCCTATGCCCGCGGCAAGGCCAAGGGCGAGACAAACGTCTTGGCCGCCTTTCCCAATGCAACAATCATGCGCCCATCCATCGTGTTCGGTAAAGACGACAATTTCCTCAACATGTTCGGACAGATGATCGAAATGATGCCGGTCTTGCCGGTATTCGGTCCTGATGCGAAATTGCAGCTCGTGTTTGCAGATGACATAGCCGAAGCGATTGCTGTCGCGCTCGAAGATCCTGCAACGCATGGCGGCCATATCTACGAACTCGGTGGGCCTGAGCAGCTCTCGATGATGGAGATCAACGAACGCATCGCCGAAGCGCAAGGCCGCAGCCGTCGCTTCATAGCGATGCCCGACGGTGTATCATCACTATTTGCCAGTCTTCCGGGAACTCCGATGAGCAAGGATCAATGGACCTTGCTGAAACCCGGCAGCACCGTTTCTGGCGAGCACCGCACCTTTGCCGAGCTTGGGATAGAGCCCCGCCCGCTCGGATTGTTCCTCGACAAATGGATGACCCGCTATCGCAAGTTTGGCCGGTTTGGCCGCAGCAATGAGCGGGCCAAAGAGCGCGCCGCCGATTAATCGATCAGGCTGGCCTGCTTACAGGTTTTCCGAATAGAGCGTGAGCAGATCAGCATAGGCTTTTTCCGCCGCTGGCTCGGCATAGGCCGGGCTGTCAGGTACGGTCCAACCATGATCGCCGGCGTACACATCAACCTTTGTCGAGCGTCCCGCCGTTTCGGCAGCCTCTGCAAAGGTGGTTTTGACGTCCGGCGCTTCGGCGTCGTCGTCCTGCGCGACCGCGATCAGGAAGCTGGCCTGCGCATCGCCAAGCAGATTGTGCGGGCTCATGGGATCATTTTCCCGCACCAAGCCTCCGCCATGGAAGCTGGCCGCCGCTTTGATGCGATCGGGCACTGCGGCGGCGCTCCACACCGTGAACGGTCCGCCCATGCAATATCCCTGTGTGCCAACACCGCGTGACGTATCGATTTGAGGCTGTGCATCGAGCCAGGCGACAATGGATTTCGCATCGCGCTGGATCGCTTCGGCGGTTAGTTTTTCACGCCATGGGCCGACTTTGGCGAAACCATCGGCCTCGATAAATGCGGCGAAATCCTTGAACTGTTCGCCTGAAACATCGCGGTAATAAGGGTTGACGATCAGAACGGCGTAACCTTCACTGGCCAATCGCATCGCCATTTCCATCTTTGACTGACGGACCCCGGCAATATCCGGCCACAGGATTACGCCGGGATATTGTTCGCCTTTCTCGGGATAAACAAGAAACCCGTCCAACGTGCCATCTTCTGTGTCGAAGGAAACGGCATCGCTCAGCATGGAAAAGCTGCCAGGCAATTCTTCTCCGTCACCGGAGGTAGGGGCGCAGGCAACCACCGCCGCTGCCCCGGCCAGAGCGCCAAACTGTCGGCGACTGATTGTTTCTTTGGCCCAGTTCTTGAGTTTTGCTTCATCGCACATGTCTTGGCTCTCCGTGACCGAAATTGTTGGCCAACGCTAACAATTCAGCGGCCGCATGAACAGCGCGAATGCAAACAGGAGCGCCTCGTTCGCAATTGGAGGGGAGTGACCAATCGCAAAACGAGGCGCAGCTTTCACCGATCAAGAATGGGCCGGGGCAATGCCAGACACCGCCTGCCTGCCGCGATCAATCAGTCTTGGATTACGGGATAATATTGCGGATTGAACAGCTGGTCGATGATCGAACCGGGAACGCCGATGGGATCTTCTGCTGGCGCCGGCAGCGGGGTTGGCTGAGTTGGAGTTGAAATCCATACACCACCGGCAACGGCTTCAATTTCACTGTCAAAAAGTACGGTCATTGTCATGCTCCTAGTCTGTTTCAAGAGCTTGAAATTGCCGCGCTGGATGATCCCCCACAATCGCACGCATTGCCTAGCTCGCTGCGCCTAGT
This sequence comes from Erythrobacter insulae, assembly GCF_007004095.1. Lineage (NCBI taxonomy): Bacteria > Pseudomonadati > Pseudomonadota > Alphaproteobacteria > Sphingomonadales > Erythrobacteraceae > Erythrobacter > Erythrobacter insulae. The sequence goes on along the minus strand of NZ_VHJK01000001.1, from coordinate 1,415,613 downwards.
TCACATGTCAGAAGGCTGTCGGTGTCCAGCCGCTGGACAACCCGCTTCACACATTGCAGAGTGCGCACAAGAGGGAGAGATATACTATGCCGATACGGAACTGGGCGCTGCCTGTGCTGGCGCTGGGCGCGTTAACTGTGACCGCTTGCAACGAAATGTTCGAAGCGGAAAACGGCAACGGCATCACCAGCGCAATGTTGATCGGTGCCGATAGCGACACGGCCAACTGGATCACGCATGGCCGGACCTATTCCGAACAACGTTTCTCCCCTTTGGATCAGATCAACGCCGAGAATGTCGGCGAACTGGGTCTGGCGTGGTTTGCCGATATGGACACTGCGCGCGGTCAGGAAGCCACTCCGCTGGTGATGGATGGCAAGCTGTATCTCACGACCGCCTGGAGCAAGGTGAAGGCGTTTGATGCGGCAACCGGTGCACCGCTGTGGGACTATGATCCCGAAGTGCCCGGTGAAACCGCCGTAAAAGCCTGCTGTGACACGGTGAATCGGGGGCTGGCAGCTTATGGTGACAGCTTGTTCCTCGGCACGCTGGACGGGCGTCTGGTGGCGCTTGACCGCGACACTGGCACCGTAAAGTGGGAAACCGTCACCGTCGATCAAACGCAAAGCTACACCGTTACCGGTGCGCCTCGCGTAATCGATGGCAAGGTCATTATCGGTAATGGCGGCGCTGAATTCGGCGTACGCGGATACATCGCGGCCTATGATGTGAACGATGGCAGCGAACTGTGGCGTTTCTACACAGTGCCTGATGGCAATGAAGGCGGCGAGAGCCCGCAATATCTGCAAGACGCGGCTGAAACGTGGAATACCGAAGTGCTGGCTGGCAATGACGCGATTGGCGGCGGCGGCACCGTGTGGGATTCGATGGCCTATGACCCCGATCTCAACCTGCTCTACATCGGGGTTGGCAATGGCTCTCCGTGGAACCGCGCATATCGCTCACCGGGCGAAGACGGCACGGGCGAAGGCGATAACCTTTATTTGTCCAGCATTGTCGCAATCCGGCCCGATACCGGCGAGTATGTGTGGCATTATCAGACCACTCCGGGTGAGACATGGGATTTCACGGCGACACAGCACATCATGCTTGCCGATATGGAGATCGAGGGCAAGGAACGTCAGGTGCTGATGCAAGCGCCAAAGAACGGATTCTTTTATGTAATCGACCGTGCGACCGGCGAATTCATCAGCGGTGATCCATACGTCGCTGTGAACTGGGCGACGGGCATTGACGATAATGGCCGTCCGATCGAAAATCCCGAAACCCGGATCGACAAGACAGGCCAGCCAGCGATGGTCACTCCGGGCGCGCTTGGCGGCCATAACTGGCATCCGATGGCATACCATCCGGGCGAAAATCTGGTCTATATCCCTGCATTCGAAGCGGCGATGATCTATGCCCCGGAGGCCGATTGGAAGCCGGATCGTGCGCGCGGTTTCAATGTTGGATTCAATCTCGGTGCGGGCGATTTGCCGCCCGACCTTGGTATCCGCCGTCAGGTTGGCGACACGCTGCGCGGGATGCTGGTGGCATGGGACCCGGTGGCGCAAGAACCGCGCTGGACCGTCGAACATCCCGGCCCTTGGAATGGCGGATTGCTGGCGACCGGCGGCAACCTTGTTTTCCAGGGAACCGCAGGTAGCGAATTTAACGCCTATGCTGCGAATTCTGGCGAAAAACTGTGGAGCTTCTCTGCTCAAACCGGAGTTGTTGCGCCTCCGATCACATATACCGTTGCGGGCGAGCAATATGTAGCAGTTCTGGCCGGCTGGGGCGGCGCCTATGCGCTGAGCGTTGACGGAGCGCTCATCGCGGACAAGGCTCCGGTGCGCAATGTCTCACGGCTGATGGTGTTCAAATTGGGCGCAGAGGGCGAATTGCCAGCCGAAATGGCGTTGGCCAGTTTGCCGCTTGATCCCCCGCCAAGCCGGGCAAATGCGGAAACCATTGCGCTCGGGTCGGAAAAATATGCGCGCTATTGTGCGGTATGCCATGCTCCCGCGGCGGTCGGTTCAACGGTGCTGCCAGATCTGCGCCGCGCAGGGTCGCTGGGCAATGCCGGCGCGTGGGAGTCCGTAGTGCATGGCGGATTGCTTAAAGATAACGGCATGGCCTCGTTCGCGGATTCGCTGAGCAAGGAAGAGATCGAGGCAATCCGCGAATATGTGATCTTCCGCGCCAATCAGGACAAAGGTATGGAAGGGTCAGGACAAGTCGCGCGGCGATAACGGCGCAGTTTGTCTACCCGCGGAAGACCACAGTCCTGTTGCCGTTCATCAGCACACGATCCGCGGTGAAAAGCCGCACAGCTTCTGCCAGAACACGGCGTTCGATATCGCGGCCTTTGCGGACCAGATCTGCCGCACTGTCCGCATGGGTGATCCGCTCAACATCCTGATGGATGATTGGCCCTTCATCCAGATCAGCGGTCACGAAATGGGCAGTTGCACCGATAATTTTCACCCCGCGCTCATGCGCCTGATGATATGGCCGGGCGCCTTTGAAACCGGGTAAAAAGCTGTGGTGGATGTTAATACAGCGGCATCCGAAATGGGCCGATTGCTCATCGGAAAATATCTGCATGTACCGCGCCAGCACGACCAGCTCTGCACCGGTATCGTGCGCAACTTGGCGGACCTGGCGTTCCTGATCGGCCTTGGACTCTTTTGTGACCGGCAGATAGTGAAACGGAATATCGCCCAGATCGGCATCAGTGGTCGTTTCAAGCGGGTGGTTTGAGATAATCGCGACCGGATCAATATTAATTTCGCCAGTCCGCCAGCGATACAGCAAATCGACGAGACAATGATCGAACTTGCTGACCATGATCATAACCCTGCGCGGCCGATCCTGAGCAGCGATTTTCCAGTCCATGCTGAATTCGCCGGCTAACTTTTTAAAGTCAGACCTCAGGCTGTCGGTACGGGTTCCGGTCGGGTCGAAAGCCACCCGCATAAAGAAACGATCACGATCCTTGTCGCTCCGATCGTTAAACTGCTGCGCATCGAGGATGTTGCATCCGCGCTCGAACAGAAAGCCTGTTACGCGGGCTGTGATACCCGGACGGTCCTCGCAGCTGAGTGTAAGGATCAAGGTATCGGCCATATTACCGCCCGGAAAGCGCCGCTTCGCATTGCTGCATAAGTTCGGTGATGATGGCTGCGGCGGGTTCTTCGGCTTTCACCATGCCCACGCTTTGACCTGCCATCAGCGATCCGTTTTCGACATCGCCATCGATGACCGCGCGGCGCAGGGCACCGGCCCAGTAATGTTCGATCTGCAATTGCGCTTCGCCCATATCGACTTCTTCGCGGTTGAGCAGTTGGGCGACTTCGAGCTGTTTTGCAGTGAATTCCTCGGTCCCTTTGTTTTTAAGGGCGCGCACAGGGATCACGGGCAAACGCGGATCGACCTGAACGCTGGCTTCGGCATCGCGCGCCTTTGCGCGGAAAAACGCTTTCTTGAAATTCGGGTGCGCAATGCTTTCACTGGCACAGGCGAAACGCGTGCCAAGCTGTACGCCGCACGCGCCCATTTCCAGATAGCTGGCAATGGCTTCTCCGCGTCCGATACCGCCGGCAACGAACACGACGTGATCTTCCGCCAGTTCGGGCAAAAATTCCTGGGCCAAAACGCTCGTGGAAACAGGGCCAATATGGCCGCCCGCTTCCATACCTTCAATCACCAGCGCATCGCCGCCAGAACGCAGCAGCTTCTTCGCCAGGGCCAGCGTCGGTGCGAACACGATAACCTTGGCACCGAACGCCTTGATGGCCTCTACGCTGCCTTTAGGCGGAATACCGCCAGCAAGCACAATATGCGTGACGCCATGTTTGTTGCACACCTCGATCAGCTCGAAAAGGTTCGGGTGCATTGTGATCAGGTTCACCCCGAACGGCTTGTCCGTCAGTGTTTTGGTCGCGGTGATTTCTGCGTCGAGCAGATCAGGCGTCATCGCGCCGCAGGCGATTACACCAAACCCGCCGGCATTAGAGATGGCCGAAACAAGATTGCGTTCGGACACCCAGCTCATCGCGCCGCACAGGATTGCCGTCTCACAGCCAAGAAAATCGATGCCGCGCTGCATCAGCGCTTTGCTTTTGGAAAATTCAGTCATGGCGCGCGATTAGGCTGACCGGGACAAAAAGACAATCAATCGTGATAGATGATCGTGATGGCATCGGCTGCCTGCTTCGCCAGCAGGCGAGCATCGTCGGTATCATCGCTCATCGACAGGGCCACTCCCATCCGGCGATACGGGCGCGTTGTTGGCTTGCCGAAAATCCGCACATCGACATTCGGGCCGATCCCCAGCGCATCTGGCACCCCTTCAAATCCAAAGTCGCTGCTGTCTCGGTCTGCAAGAATAACGGCTGATGCCGATGGGATCGCCGCCTCGTCTCCAAACAGGGGAAGACCCAGGACAGCGCGCGCATGCAAATCGAATTCGGAAAGGTCTTGGGAAATCAAGGTGACCATGCCGGTGTCATGCGGCCGCGGTGACAATTCCGAAAAGATAACCTCTTGGCCTTTCACAAAGAACTCGACGCCAAACAGTCCCCAGCCGCGCCCCGCGCCTTGCAACGCTTCCACCACCGTGGTTGCCATTTCGCGGGCCTTGCTCAGCGCCGTATCGCTCATCGCGGCAGGCTGCCAGCTTTCCTGATAATCGCCGCGCTCTTGCCGATGTCCGATCGGAGGGCAGAATAAAATCCCGTGCCTATGCCGGACTGTCAGCAGGGTAATCTCGTAATCAAAGGCGATGAATTCCTCGACAATGACGCGCGCCCTGTCGCCGCGCATATTCGCCACAGCATATTCCCATGCCTGCTCCAGATCATCGGCGCTTTCGACTTTGCTTTGCCCTTTTCCCGATGACGACATTACCGGTTTGATCACGCAGGGAAAGCCAGTGAAGTCAGAGCCTGCCCGTACCTCCTCTAGGCTTTCAGCATAGCGATAGCGCGAAGTAACCAAGCCCAGTTCCTGAGCGGCAAGATCGCGGATAGAATCGCGATTCATGGTCAACTGCGTCGCACGTGCAGACGGCACCACGTTGAACCCTTCGCGTTCCAGATCGGCGAGCACCTCGGTGCGGATCGCCTCTACTTCTGGAACGATATAATCAGGCCGGTGCTTTTCAACTGCCGCACGCAGAGCGTCACCATCAAGCATCGAGAACACTTCGCGCGCATCGGCCAATTGCATGGCAGGAGCATCATCATAGGCATCACATGCGATCACCCGCGCGCCCAATCGCTTTACCGAGATTACAAATTCGCGCCCCAGCTCGCCGGAGCCCAACAGAAGGATTGTCGCTGTATGTGCCATAATCGCGCGGCCTAGCGCGACCGGGCAGGATCTCCAACTGCGGTTTTGATTGCAGCGCGATCATTCACAACTTCAAAGGAGTTGCTGCGCCCGGAATATCCGCATTCACCGACCTGCTTTCCGCCGCCAGCACGGGCCATGACAAGCGCCAGCTCTGCCTGTCGCAAAGTCCAATCGACGGTGCATTCCACGCGCGCCAGTCCTGCACTGGCTGTCAATTTCGGCGACCGCGAAGACGATGGCAAAGCAAGCTGGGAAAACGTGCTGAGCACATCCCCTGCCCAAACCCGTGTCGATGCGAGTGTCATGTCCGGCACGATCACCGCCAGGCGTTCATTATCGATCTGTGCCACTTCGTGGCCCGGTAGCGCCATTGTCTCCAGAAATTTGGCAAAACCCCACATGATTTCATCAGCCGTGCGTTGGCCAAATTGCATGAACAAAGAGCGCATGCCGTCAATCGCGAAGACCGCTATGGTTTCGGTTCCGCCGGCTGCCAATCGGCGCCGCAGGCTCTGGCAAAAGGCATGTCGGTTGGATAGGCCGGTCAATGGATCGGTGATCGCCCGGTTGTGCAGCTCCCCTTCGAGCGCGCGTTTTTGGTGCACCGAGCGGATCAGGGCCAGCGCGCCTTGCGGCTGACCGTCATCGTCATCAATCCGGCGCAGGCTGAGTGCATACCATCGGCGGCAATCCACAGCACCAAAAGTCTCAAGCACATCTGACGCGACAACCGGGAATTCAAACCATCCCCCGGTCGCCTCTCCTGCCAGACCTTTCTCGACAAACGCATTGAGCGCCGCGCTGTGTTCGCCCTCCGCCAAATCGGAGATATGCGGCAATAGCAGCATGGTCGATAGATCGTGCCCCAGTTGGGTTACGTTTTGCGAAGCGAAAACTATGAAGCCGTGCGCATCAAGCCTGACGACAATATCGCCCGACGCCTCTTCAACAAGACCATGCAAAACACGGCCTTCTACATCACTTAATCCCAATTTCATGCCGAATTGCCCCCGGCGTTAGCGACCAAACCCCGTTTTTTCCGTTGTCTAGATATGAAAAATTTAACTAACAAAACATCAAATATTAAATGTTAAAACCCAAAAATCCCCAAATTATTCGGCTTTTGTTAGTTTATGAAATTTATCTGACTAAAAAACGAATCAACATTGATCTTTGTTTACCATATTTTGCGATTCCTTCACAAAGCCTATACGTAAATTCATCTAAACTTACCCGTTAGACTTCAATCATAATACGAATGCTTCTGGGGTCCGTTCCGTAAGCAGTAGCAATACGTAAACGGGCATCTTCAACCACGCTGCGGCCTTTATCCTCGTTCCGGCTTTCCGACAGTTCATCGACCGTCACGCCCAGAGCGGCTGCGATTGCTGCAATCCGTTCGGGCAGAGGTCTCGCCTTGCCTTTCTCCCACGCCCAGACAGTCGGCTTACTGACTTCAAGCGACGCCGCGACATCGGCAAGCGTCAGCCCCCGTTCGCGGCGCAAACGATTAAGCCGAGCGCCAAACGGTTCGGCCAGCGTGGCTGAAAACGCCGGCTTTTGCGCCGGATCATTGTAATCCATCAGGCTTTGCAATTGTGCCGCGGCCAAGGCGCCGTTTGGCAATGCCGCTGTGAAGGCGCAGCCATACAATTGCTCGCTCTGCCAGACGATCGCAGCCTCAACCGCACCGATATCGGGCAGTTCCACCGCCAAAACTTCGCCGGTATCCAGCGGCACGTCCGTTTCCAGCAGCAAGCCCACGGCTGAAAGGTTGTGCAAAGTGACGTTTGCTTCATGCCCGCCGGGCAGAACACCACTGGTTTCAAGTTGAAGCGCGCGGCGCGGATCACGGCGATCATCGAACACGGCGGCGACAGGATCAAGATGCGCTTTAAGAACCAATGTATGCAACTCCCAAAAAGAGCGCATAAAGTCGGGTTAGCAGTCTTAAACAGATCCTACCAAACAAGGTTAAGAGCGACCAAATGCGTGCCGCCAAACGACGAGTTGCCCGGCGTTAACCGATCAAGCTGACATAGGCGTCGCTGCAAGGCTTTGGCGGTTTTGCTTTATCGGGCCGATTCGTAGTGGCCGCAATCAGTCGTCTGCATCCAGCCCATAGGCGGTGTGTAACACGCGCACGGCCAATTCGGTCTCGTCTTCGTCGATCAGGACGCTGACCTTGATTTCAGATGTTGAAATCGCCTGAATGTTGATCCCCCGATCAGACAGTGCGCGGAACATTGTGCTCGCGACACCGGCATGGCTTTTCATACCTACACCGACCACACTGATTTTTGCGATATGACTGTCTGTGATGATGCGATTGAACCCGATCAGGTCCGCCTTGTCTTCCAGCATGGCCTGAGCCCGCGCCAGATCCGCCTGTGGCACCGTAAAGGTGACGTCAGTCTCGCCTTTGTCGCGGCCCACGTTCTGAATGATCATATCGACATTGATGCTGGCCCCGGCGAGCGGTTCAAAAATATGCGCAACCGCGCCTGGTTTATCAGGCACGCGGGTCAGGATAATTTTCGCTTCGTTCTTGTCGTGCGCGATGCCTGTTACAAGCTGACGTTCCATCAGGCCCTTCTCCACCAATTCGTCCATTTCTGCGTCCGAGACGATCATCGTCCCGGGCAATTCATCCGCCGATACAGCATCATCGCCGACAAAGCTGGAGAGCACTTGCAAGCGCACTCCCGCCTTCATTGCGAGGCCGACAGAGCGGGTTTGCAGCACTTTTGCGCCGACGCTCGCAAGCTCCAGCATTTCTTCGTAAGTGACCGCTTTCAATTTTCGGGCTTTTGCTACGATCCGGGGATCCGTGGTGTAGACACCATCGACATCGGTATAGATGTCGCAGCGATCCGCCCCAACCGCTGCGGCAACGGCAACGGCAGACGTGTCGGAGCCGCCGCGGCCCAGCGTTGAAATCCGCCCTTCTTCGCTGATCCCCTGGAAACCGGGCACAACTGCGATTTCTCCGGCTTCCATGCTGGCGATCATATCAGGCGCGTCGATCGTCTCAATGCGCGCTTTGGAATGTGCGCCCACGGTTCTGACCGGGATTTGCCATCCTAACCAGCTGCGCGCCTTGCACCCGAGCGATTGCAACGTCAGCGCAAGCAGCCCGCTGGTCACCTGTTCGCCGCTGGCAACCACCACATCATATTCCGCCGGATCATAAAGCGCATTGGCTTCGCGGCAGAAATTAACCAGCCGATCCGTCTCACCCGCCATCGCGCTTACGACGACGGCGACTTCACTGGAGACGCCATCGGCATTTTCTGCCGTTTGCGCGCGAACGATATTGGCCACGCGCCGGATACGTTCCGACCCGGCCATCGACGTGCCGCCAAATTTCATCACAATTCGTTGTTTGCTTTTGGCCAAAGCCCAAGCTCCCGCTGGTTAGTGCGCTCGCGCGCTGTTAAGGAGCATCAATGGGAAACGCAAACGTATCAAATGTTACTATCCGTCCGGAAGAGGCGGAATTCTTCTCCGGCCTCGCGCGGGATTGGTGGAATCCTAAGGGAAAAATGGCCTCGCTGCATCAGGTCAACCCTGTGCGGATGCAGTTTATTCGCAGTGCAATTGACGCTCATTGGGGTGCCGATGAAGGAATCGATTCGCGCAGCCTCAAACCACTTGCCGGAAAATCCGCGCTCGATATTGGCTGCGGCGCGGGGCTGGTGTGCGAACCTTTATCGCGTCTTGGCGCAGAAGTGACCGGGGTCGATGCCTCGGCCGAGAATGTTTCTGTCGCAGCCACCCATGCAGAGGCGAGCGGTCTGGATATCCGGTATATGGCCGGGGAGGTCGCAAGCCTCGACATTGGACAGTTTGATCTGGTCACGTGTCTTGAGGTTATCGAGCATGTCGCGGACAAGCGTGCTTTCCTAAAGGACGTTGCGGCGCGAATTGCCCCCGGCGGCCTGCTGATCATGTCGACACCCAATCGCACCGCTGCATCGCGCATCCTGCTGGTCGGTGCAGCAGAAGCGATTGGATACGTACCCAAAGGCACGCACCATTGGAGCGATTTCATCACGCCAGACGAATTCGCAGATCTGCTTTCCGAAGTCGGGCTTGAAATCACACAGCAGCGCGGAATTGCCTATGGAATCGGTAAAGGGCTGCACCTGTCGGATAATGACGCGCTCAATTACATCCTGAGCGCGCGGCTTAAGAGTTAAATATCACTCAGCCTTCAATTCGATAAATTCACGGACATTGTCGGTGAAGAACCCGTCTGCGCCGCTAGCCAGCGCCTTGGCCCACAGCAATTTGTATTGTCCATCCGCCGACGGTCCCCCTTCGGCCTGAAGCGCGGCAGGCAAAAATCCGTTTTCTTTGCGTAACGTCCAGAGATGGACTTTCAGCCCAAGCGCATGAGCATCCGCGACAAGAGTGGTTTGCTCCATCGTCACCGGATCAATTACATAACCAAGCCACGGGCCGATGCCGTCTGCATATTCGGCAATTTCGGTCAAACCAGTCGGCGTCACCATTTCGGCATAGCGCATATCCAGTTCATCAGCGGGGCCGCCATCTGGATGGATCAGCTGCACCAGCTTGTAATCGCTGCGCTGATTAAGCCGTTGCAACACACCCACTTCAAAACTTTGTATGTACATTGGATCGTCCGGTTCGATATTCAGATCGCGCAAGGCACGCAGCACCAGATCGACAATATCTATTCCGGCATCTTCCAATAGAAAGGTCGGGTGTTTCAGCTCCGGATAGAGGCCAATCCGGCGGCCGGTTTCGGCCTCTTTCGCGCGGATCAGCTGCACAATCTCCGCCAGCGTGGGCACTTGATAAAGCCCGTTATAGCGGGTGTTATCAGGCCGGGAGCTGGGCACGCGCTCCTTTGCTCGCAACGTGCGCAGCTCTGCCAAGGTGAAATCTTCGGCAAACCAGCCTGCAACGCGCTGGCCATCGATCATCTTGTCGCGGCGGCGATCTTCAAATTCTTCGCGCGATGCGATGTCGGTTGTACCGGACAATTCATTTTCATGCCGCGAAACCAGCTCCAGATCCTTGGTCACAACAAGATCAGGCTCGATATAATCGGCGCCAAGCTCGATCGATAGCTCATAGGCCGCAAGCGTATGTTCGGGCCGTTCCCCGCTCGCACCGCGGTGCGCGATTACCAGAGGATCATTCTGAGCCATGACAGATACCGGAAATGCGAGGGCGAGCGCACAGGCGCTCAGGATAATACTGCGGACCATTCATCTTCCTTGAAACCGACCAGAATGCCATTCGGATGCTCGACCACTGGACGCTTGATCATTGAAGGGTGCTGAACCAGCAAGCTTACGGCTTTGTGACTATCCGCCGCATCCGCCTTTTCAGAATCGGACAGTTTGCGAAATGTGGTGCCGCGTTTGTTGAGCACGACATCGACGCCTTTATCCGCGATCCATTCCTTCACCTTGGCCGGATCGGGGCTTTCTTTCTTGTAGTCGTGAAAGGCGTAATCCCTGCCTTGCGCATCCAGCCATTTGCGCGCTTTTTTGACAGTGTCGCAATTGGGAATTCCATAGAGATGGATCATGCAAGGACTCTTTTCGTTTTTCAAAACTGTTTGCTTAGATGCGCATCTGCGATGGCCACGGCAAGCGCATCTGCGGCATCGGCGCCAGCGATATCGGCACCCGGCAACAACACTTTAAGCATTGCCTGAACCTGCGCCTTGTCTGCCCCGCCGGTACCGACAACGGCCTTTTTGACGAGACGTGCAGCGTGCTCGCTCACGATCAATCCTTTGGCCCCGCATCCGGCCAGCACTGCCCCGCGCGCTTGCGCGAGTTTAAGCGTCGACTGCGGGTTCTTGTTAACGAACACCTCTTCGCAAGCCGCACGGTCTGGCGCATGTGCGGTGATTACCGCGCTTACCGCCTCATGCAGCTGGTGCAGGCGTTCAACCATCGGCGCCTTGGCGACGGTTTTGATCTGACCATTGGCAATATGTGCGATGCGCGATCCTTCGGATCGAATTACGCCCCAGCCGGTGCAGCTTAACGATGGATCAAGGCCAAGGATAATCACAGACCGATCCTAAATCCCAGTCGCCAGACAGCAGCGGTCAGAAACGCCAGGCCGAGAGCAGCCGCGAACAGCCACTCACGCCAGCTCACGCGTCCAGCTTGTCCATCACTTCATCGCTGATTTCGTAATTGCCCCACACGGTTTGAACATCATCATCATCATCAAGAACATCGATCAGCTTAAGCAGGGTGCCAGCGCCTTTCTCATCCATGTCGACGGTGATGTTGGGCTTCCAAGCAAGCTTCACATTCGATGCTTCACCCAGAGATTTCTCAAGATCGCTTGCGACCTGATGCAGATCATCGGCAGCGGTCCAGATCGTGTGACCATCTTCCGAGCTTTCGATATCTTCTGCGCCTGCTTCCATTGCCGCTTCGAGCACAGTGTCTTCGTCGCCCGCATCCGCAGGATATTCGATCAGGCCAAGCCGTTCAAAGCCGTGCTGCACAGACCCTTCGGTACCCAGATTGCCGCCATGTTTGCTGAATGCCGTGCGAACAGCGGTGGCGGTGCGGTTGCGGTTGTCGGTCAGCGTTTCCACGATGATCGCGCTGCCGCCGGGACCATAGCCTTCGTAGCGAACTTCTTCATAATTCTCGTCATCACCGGCGGTCGCTTTATCAATCGCGCGCTGGATGTTGTCCTTCGGCATCGATTGCGCTTTTGCGGTGTTCACCGCCAGTCGCAGACGCGGATTCATATCCGGATCAGGCGTACCCATTTTCGCCGCCACGGTGATTTCGCGCGACAGTTTCGAAAACAGGTTCGAACGCTTTTTGTCCTGCGCACCTTTGCGGTGCATGATGTTTTTGAATTTGGAATGGCCTGCCATGGGAACTCTTTGTAAGCCGTTATGGAATATAGCGGAGCTGAAAATATAGGGGTTCATTAGCCGCATGACAGGTGAAATCACAAGTCCAACTTCGGGCTCTGCATCAGGATCAGGCGTCAATGCCCCGATTGCGCAGCTGAGCACGGTTACCCTACGCGCCGAATGGCGCGCCTTTGCCGAGTTTTTAAAGCGCCCCGTACTGCCAGAGGCGCGCGCCCCTATGCGAGCTGGCGGTGTAGCAGTTGCCCGGCTGCTGGGCCTGGACCTGATCTTTCTGTTCGTATTTCTCGGCGGATTATTGACCCTCGTCGCAGTCGGGGTTGAGCTTCCCGAAAACCTTAACGCCACGCTTGAGCTTAACCTGAGCACGGTCTTTCTCATCGTCATCGGCGCGCCGCTGATCGAAGAGCTGGTTTTCCGCAGCTGGCTATCGGGCAGGCCGCGCTATCTGATTGTTATCCCGATCATGCTGATCGCAGGCGTAATCGCCGCTTTTCTGGGCGTATCGCGCACCGGCGAAGCGGCCGAGATTGGCGTAGGCCTTGCGATACTTGGCGGACTGGCCGTGTCACTGATTGCCATGATCGCGGTTTGGAAAAGCGGCCCGGCGGCCTGGTTCAAAACAATCTTTCCCGGCGCATTCTGGCTTAGCAGTGCCGCCTTCGCGCTGGTGCATTTTGCAAATTACACAGAAGGATCATTCTTTGTCCTGCTGCCGCTCGTGCTGCCGCAATTCGTGCTAGGGTCGATCGCGGCCTATTTGCGCGTGCATTATGGGTTATGGACGGCGATTGCCATTCATGCCCTGCATAATGGCATTGCCATCGGCCTCGCCTCGCTCGCAATGGCTAGCGAGGCCGGAGCATGATCAGACCCTGACAGCTGTCCCGCTGGCCGACACCATCAGCATCGAACCGTTCGCGCCGATCACCTCGTAATCAAGATCAATGGCAACGACCGCATTGCCGCCGCGGCTCGCCGCCTCGGCCTGCAATTCCTCGATCGCCTGATTGCGGGCATCAGCCAGAATGCGTTCGTAGCTACCAGAGCGTCCGCCCACGATATCACGCACACTGGCGAAAAGATCACGGAACACATTGGCGCCAACGATCACTTCGCCCGTGATAACGCCGAGATATTCCTGGATCGGGCGCCCCTCAAGCGTGGGGGTGGTGCTGACGATAACGCTGCGCGCGTCTTTCCATGGTCCTGCCATTGATAATTCCTCTCTAGATTGCTGTCTTATCATCATAAGACACAAAGAGGATGAATCAACGGATGCGCGCGCTTAACCCATGCCGAGAGCGGCTTTATAGGTTTCAAGAATGATCTCTTGCTCGCTGCGATCATCCGGCTTCATTTTGCGCAGACGCACGATCTGGCGCATGATTTTCGCATCATAACCAACGGCTTTCGCCTCGGCATACACATCGCGAATATCGTCTGCGATACCCTTTTTCTCTTCTTCAAGGCGTTCGATGCGCTCGATCAAAAGGCGCAGGCGATCATCGGTGGCTTCAGCCATTTCGTCAGGTCTCCGGTGGATTGAGAATCAGTCGATGCACCGGATACGCGCAGCCTCGCAGCCGCGAAAGGGTGCAATCTCAAAAAGGGGCAAATTAAAGCAGGTCAGCTTTGTTTTTCGCCAAACTCGCTTCCATTGCTGCGATTTGTTCATCGGTAGCCGGTTTCTGACGGGTCGATTTCCATTCTTCAGCGGACATGCCGTGAATCACTTCGCGCGCTGCCGACTTGTCGCCTTCAAAACCGGCATCGCGGATCCAGTCCGCCAGACAATTGCGGCAAAACCCCGCAAGACCCATCAGCTGGATGTTCTGGGCATCGTGACGGTGGCGCAAATGGCGCACCGTGCGGCGAAAAGCCGCCGCAGCGACCGCATCATCGAGCATATCGAGGGGATCGGTTGAATTCGTATCCGCAGAATGATTTTGCATGTGACTATTCCTTGAGTTGCAATACTTCCATGCCATAGCAGTCCTTCACAATGGATAGGGAATTGATGGCAAAACGCGATCACACTCGGATCGACCCGCGCGGTCGCAAGGTCAAGATTCTGGCGACGATTGGCCCAGCCAGCCGTTCGCCCGAAATGCTGCGAAGGCTTTTCAAGGCGGGGGCAGACGCGTTCCGCGTTAATATGAGCCACGGTGACCACGCCGATCATGCGCAGGCAATCACGGCGATACGTGCGCTGGAAAAAGAGTTTCACCGACCAATCGCGATCCTCGCCGATCTACAGGGTCCAAAATTGCGCGTCGGCACTTTCCAAGGCGGCAAGGCTATTATCAAACATTCGGCGCATTTCACGCTAGACCGTGATCCAGCGCCCGGCGATGATAACCGCGTCTGCCTGCCCCACCCTGAATTATTCGGCATCATGGAACGCGGACAGCGCCTGTTGATCAATGATGGCAAAATTCGGCTGCGGGTAAAGGAAGCGGATGAGAACCGCATCTTCTGCACCGCCGAGGTTGGCGGGGTCATTTCGGATCGCAAAGGGGTGAACGTGCCCGATGCCGAAGTGCCGATCCCCGCGCTGACCGAAAAAGACCGCCGAGATCTGGCCTTTGCGGTCGAGCACGGGGCCGACTGGATCGCTCTTTCGTTTGTCCAACGCCCCGATGATATGGCCGAAGCCCGTAAATTGGTAACCGCACACGGGGGCAAATCGGTCGCATTGTGCGCAAAAATTGAAAAGCCAATGGCAGTCAATCGGCTCGCGGATATTATTGATTTGTCCGACGGGATCATGGTTGCACGCGGCGATCTGGGTGTCGAGTTGGAACCGCAAGAGGTTCCGCCTTTGCAGAAGAAGATCGTCAATGCATCGCGCCGCGCTGGCAAACCGGTAATTGTCGCAACGCAAATGCTGGAATCGATGATTGAAAGCCCGATCCCGACCCGCGCCGAAGTGTCCGACGTTGCCAATGCCGTCTATGACGGCGCCGATGCTGTCATGCTTTCCGCAGAGAGCGCAGCGGGCGAATGGCCTGAGGAATCGGTGGCCATGATGCACAGCATCGCGCGTCAGGTCGAAAGTGATGAGGATTACCTGAAACGGGTACGGTTCCTTGAGACGCCGCCCGATGCGACAACATCCGATGCACTGGCGCATAGCTGTATGACGATTGCCGACACCGTTTCGATCAGCGCCATCACCGTTTTCACAGATTCAGGCTCCACTGCGCGCCGCGTTGCCCGCGAACGGCCCGATACGCCGGTGCTGGTGCTTACTCCATCCATTCGCACTGCAAGGCGGGTCGCGCTGCTTTGGGGGACACACGCCGTCACAACAAAGGACATCGGCAGCTTTGAAGAGATGATCGCCAAGGGCAAACGCATGGCTCTGCGGCATGGTTTTGGTAAAGCGGGATCAAAGCAGATTGTGCTCGCTGGCGTACCCTTTGGAACACCGGGTTCAACCAACCTACTGCATGTCGTAACCCTGACCGGGGCGGAACTGGACAAGCACGAAGAATAAAGGGAGAGGGTCGGTGCCTGGATCAGGCCCGGCCCAGCGCCTTTCCCAAGGCAGCGGCTGCTGCTGTATCGAAGTATTCGCGCAGTGCCGAGATTTTACCGTGCTGCACATCGGCGACGATACACACCAGCAGATCAAGCTCGCTACCATCGCCAAACGTCGCCCGAACGCGGTGTTCTTCAACAAAGCCCGTTTCTGTCGCGGAGCAGACGATATCCTCATAGCGGAAATCAGGGGCCGCATTTTTGACTGCGACTGCAAAGTGTAAAATGGTTTCCAGACCCATGGCCGGACCGCCATTCTGGCTGCCCGTCATATCCGGCGAACAGACCGCGCGGGCAGCATCGGCATCGCCTGCGGCGAAAGCTGTGAAGAGCTGCCGGGCTAAACCGGTATTGCTCATGATGCGGCGCGGTCCAGCCGCGCTTTGGCCTCGGCTTCACCAATTAATGGCAGCAATTCGCCCATGTCAGGACCGTGATTCATACCCGTAAGAGCCTGGCGCAGCGGCAAGAACAATGCCTTGCCTTTCCGGCCAGTGCTTTCTTTCAACGCTGAAGTCAGGCCGGACCATGGATCATCACTCCATGAAAGCGCCTGCACTGCTTCTGCCAGATAGGCTTTATCTTCCGCTTCGAATTCCGGTTGCTCAATCGGGCCTGTAACCAGCCGCCACCATTCGGATACTTCATCGACAATTGCGATGTTTGGCTGCACCGCATGCCAACCGGCTTCGTCCATGCCTTCGGGCAGGCGATGTTTGACCGCATCGTAGGGCAAACCGTGGACAATCGCCGTGTTGATCCGGTCCAAATCGGCGTCGTCAAACTTGGCCGGAGCACGCCCGAACGTTGTCAGATCAAAGGTGTCGAGCAACACATCGCGGTCGGTGATCGGTTCGACAGGCAGTGATGTGCCAAGCCGCGACAGCAAGGCCAGAATGGCTTCGGGTTCGATCCCCTTTTCACGGAACGTGTCGCAGCCCAAAGACCCCAGGCGCTTCGACAGCTTACCCTCTTTGCCGACCAGCAAGGCTTCATGGGCAAATGCGGGAACCGCCGCACCCATGGCGGTGAACATTTGAATCTGAACAGCCGTGTTGGATACGTGATCTTCGCCGCGCAAAACCTGTGTGATGCCCATGTCGATATCATCGACGGTGCTCGGCAGCATATACAACCACGACCCATCGGCGCGCCGGATCACCGGATCAGAAAGCAGCTTTGGATCGAATTTGGCGATGCCGCGCACGCCGTCTTCCCATTGGATCGGCTCATCATGATCGAGCTTAAAACGCCAGTGCGGCTGAACACCGTCTGCCTCTTTCTGGGCGCGTTCGGTATCGCTGAGTTCCAGCGCGCCGCGATCATAAATCGGCGGGAGACCCCGGCCCAGCAACACTTTGCGCTTCAGCTCAAGTTCTTGCTGGGTTTCATAGGCCGGATAAATACGGCCCGCTTCGCGCAATGAATTGAAAGCCGCCTCGTACCGGTCGAGGCGTTCCGATTGGCGCTCTTCACGGTCAGCCTCGATGCCAAGCCATTCAAGGTCCGCGCGGATTGCCTCGACATATTCCTCCTTGCTTCGTGCAGCATCAGTGTCGTCGATGCGCAAGATAAACTGACCGCCCGCTTTTTGAGCGAGCATCCAGTTGTGAAGTGCGGTGCGGATATTGCCGACATGCAGCCGGCCCGTGGGTGACGGGGCAAAACGGGTTATGGTCATGCGCGCCGATATACGCCGATTGGCGCGCAGTTAAAGCATTCCGTGCGTCTGACGCGCCTATTTCGGCTTAATCACGAAATTGTGTTCGATATACAGGAACACCTCGGTCTGGCTCGCTTGTTTGAAATAGAGCTCTGAATCGAGACCGCGGATTTCGATCCCGTAATCGCTACCGAACATGGCCGCATAACGCTTTGATTCGTCGGCAATCGCTTTCACCACGGCACCTCGATATTGATCAGGATTATCGATCGCGAGATCGGTCGGGCCGCTTTCGATGTATGATCGACCGGTCGCAGGCACAGATTTCTGGAACGCCGTGATTGCTTCATCGACCTGATCCACACTTGTGAATTTACCACCCACCGGAAGCCGTGCGTAAATCTTCACTCTGGTCGTATCTGGACGGTTTCCCCTGCCAAATGTCAGATCGTCCATGGCCGCGAGCGTTAGCGGCGCAAGCTTGTAATCACCTGCCACCAAAGCAATTGCCTGGGATTGAGCCCGCGCGATCGCAGCCTGCAGCATCGCGGTGACTTCTGCCGAACGAACGGATGCATCGCGCGAGTCAGAATTCACATATATGGGTTTGACGAAGTAATCCGCGAACCGGTAACAACCACCGTCTCCTGCGCCCACAATTGAACCGGAAGTATCAGGCTGATCGCGGCGATCGCCAAGGCAAACTTCTTCATATCGCATCCCCTCGTTTCTCGACCGGGAGCCTATCACGATGCGCGAAATGCACAATGTGAAGGCCCGGGATGCAAAAAGCCCCGCCACAGCAATGCTGCAGCGGGGCTTTTTCGTCTTTGTTAGCCTGTCTTATTCAGCGGCCGGTGTTTCGTCGGTGCTTGCACCGCCGCCCATGGCTGCTTTCATGGCTTCTTCGCTGGAAACCGGATCGGCAGCAGGCTCGGGCGCAACAGCATTAGCCGCTGCAAGTTTGTCCTGCTGCTTCTTCCAAGCAGCTTTCAGCGCAGCGTCACGGCTGGATGCGGTCACACGCATACGGTTCATGCCTGCACCAGTACCAGCCGGGATAAGACGACCAACGATCACGTTCTCCTTGAGACCGATCAGCGTGTCCTTCTTACCTTCCACCGAAGCCTGCGTAAGCACGCGAGTGGTTTCCTGGAACGACGCAGCAGAGATGAAGCTGCGAGTTTGCAGCGACGCCTTGGTAATGCCGAGCAGGATCGGAGTGCCCTGTGCAGGCTGTTTTGACTTGGTCAGCTTGGCGTTGATTTCCTGCATTTCTGCAAGATCAACCTGTTCGCCCGGAAGCAGCGTTGTGTCACCGCCATGGGTGATTTCAACCTTCTGCAACATCTGGCGAACGATCACCTCGATGTGCTTGTCGTTGATTTTCACGCCCTGCAGTCGGTAAACTTCCTGGATCTCGTTGACGAGATATTCGGACAGCGCCTCAACGCCCATGACTTCAAGGATGTCGTGCGGGTTCGGCGAACCTGAGATCAGGGTATCACCCTTCTTCACAAAGTCGCCCTCTTGCACGTCGATCACCTTGGTCTTGGGGATCAGGTACTCGACTGCATCACCTTCCTCGGGAACGATCGCAATCTTACGCTTGGCTTTGTATTCGCGAACGAATTCGATCTTGCCCGAAATCTTGGCGATAACCGACATGTCTTTTGGAAGACGCGCTTCGAACAGTTCCGCAACGCGGGGAAGACCACCGGTAATATCACGGGTTTTCGCAGCTTCACGCGATGCACGCGCAAGGATGTCACCCGCTTCAACAGTCTGGCCGTCTTCCACCGAAAGCGTCGTACCCGGAGCGAGCATATAACGCTGCGCTTCGGTTTCATCTTCGCTTTGACCTTCGCTGAGAAGAGTCATGCGCGGACGCAGCTCTTCCTTTTTCTTGCGACCGGTTGCCCGGTTTTCGGTCACAACGCGCTGGGCAATGCCCGTCGCGTCATCGGTTTGCTCTTCAAGCGTGGTGCCTTCGACGAGGTCCTGATACTTCACAACACCAGATTGCTCGGTGATGATCGGCAGGGTGAACGGATCCCATTCAGCCAGACGGTCGCCTTCTTTGACCTTGTCGCCATCCTTGAACATGAGCACGGTGCCGTAAGGAACCTTGTGCATCTCGCGTTCGCGGCCTTCGGCATCGATAACAGCGATTTCACCGCTACGAGCGAGCGACAGAATGCGGCCTTTTTTATCGGTGATGGTCGGCATGCCGCGCAATTCAACCTTACCGGTTGAGATCGATTCAAGGTGCGAAGTTTCGTTGAGCTGGGCCGCGCCGCCGATGTGGAACGTCCGCATCGTAAGCTGGGTACCGGGCTCACCGATTGACTGGGCAGCGATAACGCCGACAGCTTCCCCGATATTCACCGGAGTACCGCGGGCAAGGTCACGGCCATAACATGTTCCGCAAACACCCTGATCGGCTTCACAAACCAGCGGCGAACGAATCTTGGCAGACTGTGTTTCGGCTGCTTCGATTTCTTTCACCATTGGCTCGTCAATCAACGTGCCAGCCTTGACGATCACTTCGCCCGTCGCTGCGTTGACGATATCCTCAGCCACGGTGCGGCCCAGAATACGCTCACCCAAAGATGCGATCACCGAACCACCTTGAACGATGGCGCGCATTTCCAGCGCGTTTTCGGTCTTACAGTCGTTTTCTACGATCGTGCAGTCTTGCGATACGTCAACCAGACGGCGGGTCAGGTAGCCTGAGTTTGCCGTCTTAAGCGCGGTATCAGCAAGGCCTTTACGTGCGCCGTGGGTGGAGTTGAAGTATTCAAGGACGGACAGACCTTCCTTAAAGTTCGAGATAATCGGGGTTTCGATAATCTCGCCCGAAGGCTTGGCCATCAGACCGCGCATACCGGCAAGCTGCTTCATCTGCGCGGGCGAACCACGCGCACCGGAATGGCTCATCATGTAGATCGAGTTGATCTGCGCTTCTTTGCCGTCTTCGCCGATTGGCGTGGCTTTGATTTCGGCCATCATCGCATCAGCAACCAGATCACCACACTTGCTCCAAGCGTCGATAACCTTGTTGTATTTTTCCTGCTGCGTGATCAGACCGTCCTGATATTGCTGTTCGTAACCGGCAACCAGATCTTTGGTATCCTGAACCATTTTGATTTTGGAATCAGGGATGATCATGTCGTCCTTACCGAACGAGATACCGGCTTTAAACGCGTGGCGGAAACCGAGAACCATGATGGCATCGGCAAACAGCACAGTGTCTTTCTGACCGGTGTGGCGATAGACTTCGTCGATCACGTCGCCGATGTCTTTCTTCGTCAGCAGACGGTTGATGATGTCGAACGGAACCTTGTGGTTCGTCGGCAGACATTCACCGATCAGCATCCGGCCTGGCGTGGTTTCAAAGCGCTTCATCGTCACTTTGCCTTTTTCATCGGCCTGCGGAACGCGGGCGAGAATTTTGGTGTGAAGCGTGACTGCTTTGGTTTCCAGCGCCTGGTGCACTTCGGCCATGTCAGAAAAACGTGGGAGTTTTTCAACTTTGGTGCCGTCTTCATTCTCGAGGAACTCAGGGGTTTTTTCCTGACGCTCCATCGAGAGATAATAGAGGCCCAAGACCATATCCTGCGAAGGCACGATGATCGGTTTACCGTTGGCCGGGGACAGGATGTTGTTGGTGGACATCATGAGCACACGCGCTTCCAGCTGCGCTTCAAGCGACAGCGGGACGTGAACAGCCATTTGGTCACCGTCAAAGTCGGCGTTGAAAGCCGAGCAGACCAGCGGGTGAAGCTGAATCGCCTTACCTTCGATCAGAACCGGTTCAAACGCCTGGATGCCAAGACGGTGAAGCGTTGGCGCGCGGTTCAGCAGAACCGGGTGCTCGCGGATCACTTCGTCGAGGATGTCCCAGACTTCCTTGCGCTCTTTCTCGACCCATTTTTTCGCCTGCTTGAGAGTCATCGAAAGACCCTTTGCATCGAGACGGGCGTAGATGAACGGCTTGAACAGCTCGAGCGCCATTTTCTTTGGTAGACCGCACTGATGCAGCTTCAATTCCGGGCCGGTCACGATGACCGAACGACCGGAATAATCCACGCGCTTACCAAGCAAGTTCTGACGGAAACGGCCCTGCTTACCCTTGAGCATGTCGCTCAAAGATTTCAGTGGACGCTTGTTCGCACCGGTGATCACACGGCCGCGGCGGCCATTGTCAAACAGCGCATCAACAGCTTCCTGAAGCATACGCTTTTCGTTGCGGACAATGATGTCCGGCGCGCGCAGTTCAATCAGGCGTTTCAAACGGTTGTTACGGTTGATCACGCGGCGATACAGATCGTTGAGATCGGACGTTGCGAAACGGCCACCATCCAGCGGCACCAGCGGGCGCAGCTCTGGCGGGATTACAGGGATGACTTCGAGGATCATCCACTCGGGACGGTTGCCTGAATCGATGAAGCTTTCAACGACCTTGAGGCGCTTGATGATTTTCTTTGGCTTGAGCGTCGACTTGGTAACCGCCAGCTCTTCCATCAGATCATCGCGCTCTTGCTCGAGATCAAGATCCATCAGCATGATCTTAACGGCCTCTGCACCGATATCGGCGGAGAACGCGTCTTCGCCATATTCGTCCTGCGCTTCGAGCAGTTCGTCTTCGGTCAGCAGCTGGAATTTCTCAAGCGGGGTCAGGCCCGGCTCGATCACCACATAGCTTTCGAAATAGAGAATGCGCTCAAGCTGTTTTAGCTGAATATCAAGCAGCAGGCCGATGCGCGATGGCAGCGATTTGAGGTACCAGATATGCGCTACCGGCGCGGCCAGCTCGATGTGACCCATGCGCTCGCGGCGCACTTTCGTAACGGTAACTTCAACGCCGCACTTTTCGCAGACGACGCCTTTGTACTTCATCCGCTTGTACTTGCCGCACAGGCATTCGTAGTCCTTTACCGGACCGAAGATGCGGGCACAGAACAATCCATCACGCTCAGGTTTGAACGTACGATAGTTGATGGTTTCCGGCTTTTTGATCTCGCCGAACGACCACGAACGGATGCGCTCTGGTGATGCGATCCCGATCTGGATCTGGTCGAAAGTTTCCGGCTTAGCCAGTTGGTTGGTGAATTTGGTCAGTTCATTCATGACTTGTTTCCCTCAGGGGGTGAAATCTCTTGGGTAGCGAAGGTGGAAGGGGCCCAAAGGTTAGTATTTGGGCCCGCCCCCTCTATTCCGCTGCCTCCGGCCACTCATCGCCGCCTTCGCCATCGCCAAGCGATGTGAGTTCGACGTTCATGCCCAGCGAGCGCATTTCCTTCACGAGAACGTTAAAGCTCTCCGGAATGCCCGCTTCGAAGGTGTCATCGCCTTTGACGATCGCTTCGTAGACCTTGGTCCGGCCAACGACGTCATCCGATTTGACGGTGAGCATTTCCTGCAAGGTGTAGGCGGCGCCATACGCCTGCAGTGCCCAGACTTCCATCTCACCAAAGCGCTGACCACCGAACTGCGCCTTACCACCCAGCGGCTGCTGCGTGACGAGCGAGTACGGACCGATCGAACGGGCGTGGATTTTGTCATCCACAAGGTGATGCAGTTTAAGCATGTAGATGATGCCTACTGTGACCTTGCGATCAAATGCTTCACCGGTCCGGCCATCGAACAGAGTCGACTGGCCAGAGCTGTCGATGCCGGCCTTGACCAGCATGTCCGAAACATCCGGCTCACGCGCACCATCGAACACAGGCGTACCCATCGGAACACCGGCTGCGAGGTTCCCTGCAAGCTCAACGATCTGCTCTGCCGAACGGCTTTCGAGATCTTCGAAATACTGTTCGCCATAGATATCCTTGAGACGTTCTACGACCGCTTCGGGTGGCTTCACGTTCTTGTAGTCTTCTGCAGCGTTAGGATTGGCGCGCTTCCACTCTTCGAGCTTGTCCGCGATATCCATGCCGAGCCCGCGTGCGGCGAAGCCCAGATGCGTTTCAAAGATCTGACCCACGTTCATACGCGATGGAACACCAAGCGGGTTGAGCACGAGGTCAACTGCGGTGCCATCTTCAAGGAATGGCATGTCCTCGACCGGCAGAATGCGTGAAATCACACCCTTGTTTCCGTGACGGCCGGCCATCTTGTCGCCCGGCTGCAGCTTGCGCTTAACAGCAACGAAGACCTTGACCATTTTCAGAACGCCCGGTGCGAGTTCATCACCGCGCTCCAGCTTTTCCTTACGGTCTGCGAATTTGGCATCGATCCCGCCGACAGCTTCGTCGTACTGCGTCTTGATCGCTTCGATTTGTGCCTGCCGGCCATCATCCGCCACAGCGAATTTGAACCATTCATGGCGCTCGACTTCGTCGAGCAATTCGGCAGTGATCTCTACGCCTTTCTTAAGACCCTTTGGCGTTGCCGAAGCAGTCTGGCCGATCAACATGTCACGCAGACGGTTGTAGGTCGCACGGTTAAGAATTGCGCGTTCGTCAGCGGCATCTTTCCGCAGACGCTCGATTTCCTCGTTCTGGATCGCCCGCGTACGGTCATCAATCTCGATACCGTGACGGTTGAAGACACGAACTTCAACGATGGTTCCGGCAACACCAGGCGGCAAGCGCAGCGAGGTATCACGAACATCAGAAGCTTTCTCGCCAAAGATGGCGCGCAGAAGTTTTTCTTCCGGCGTCATCGGGCTTTCGCCCTTTGGCGTGATCTTGCCGACCAGAATATCGCCCGGATGCACCTCTGCACCGATATAGACGATACCCGCCTCATCGAGGTTGCGGAGCGCTTCTTCACCGACGTTTGGAATGTCGCGCGTGATGTCTTCCGGACCCAATTTGGTATCGCGAGCCATGACCTCGAATTCTTCGATATGGATCGAAGTGAACACGTCGTCTTTCACGATGCGCTCTGAGATCAGGATCGAATCTTCGTAGTTGTAACCATTCCACGGCATAAACGCGACGAGGCTGTTTTTGCCCAGCGCAAGTTCACCGATGTCGGTCGATGGACCGTCAGCAATGATATCGCCCGCTTCGATCGTTTCACCAACTTTGACCAGCGGACGCTGATTGATGCAGGTGTTCTGGTTCGAACGCTGGAATTTTTGCAAGGTGTAGATATCGACGCCCGACTGGCCAGCTTCGACATCACCGATGGCGCGGATCACGATCCGGGTCGCATCGACCTGGTCGACAATTCCGCCACGTCGCGCAGCAATCGCAGCGCCCGAATCGCGCGCCACGGTCTCTTCCATGCCGGTACCGACCCAAGGTGCCTCTGCTTTCACAAGCGGCACAGCCTGACGCTGCATGTTGGAGCCCATCAATGCGCGGTTTGCGTCATCGTTTTCAAGGAACGGGATGAGCGATGCCGCGACCGAAACGAGCTGTTTCGGAGAAACATCCATCAATGTGATCTGCTCATTCGGAGCCATCAGGTTATCGCCCGATTGACGAGCCGAGATCAGCTCTTCGGCGAAAGAGCCATCAGGGTTCAACTCAGCCGATGCCTGCGCAACGGTGTGCTTCTGCTCTTCCATGGCCGACAGATAGACAACATCGCCAGTGACTTTGTTGTCTTCTACGCGGCGATATGGAGTTTCGATGAAGCCATATTTGTTGACCCGGCTGAATGATGCCAGCGAGTTGATGAGTCCGATATTCGGGCCTTCCGGCGTTTCAATCGGACAAATCCGGCCATAGTGGGTCGGGTGAACGTCGCGAACTTCAAAGCCAGCGCGCTCACGGGTCAAACCACCTGGGCCAAGCGCTGAGACGCGGCGTTTGTGGGTGACTTCGGAAAGCGGGTTGGTCTGATCCATAAACTGCGACAGCTGCGAAGAGCCGAAGAATTCACGAACCGCAGCCACGGCGGGTTTCGCATTGATCAGATCGTTTGGCATCACAGTCGATACATCGACACTGCTCATACGCTCTTTAACGGCGCGCTCCATGCGGAGCAGACCGACGCGGTACTGGTTTTCGAGCAGTTCACCTACCGAACGGACGCGGCGGTTGCCAAGGTTGTCGATATCATCAACTTCGCCCTTGCCGTCTTTCAGACCGACGAGTTCCTTGACCACGGCAAGGATGTCTTCCTTGCGCAGCGTTGTCACGGTGTCTTCGGCATCAAGCTCGAGACGCATGTTGAGCTTCACACGGCCAACGGCGGAAAGGTCATAGCGTTCGCCATCGAAGAACAGGCCTTCGAACAGGGCGTCTGCGGTTTCCTTGGTCGGCGGCTCACCCGGACGCATCACCTTGTAGATGGCTTCCAGACCCTCATCACGGTTTTCAGCCTTATCGACCGCCAGCGTGTTGCGAATCCATGGGCCGGTGTTGATTTCATCAATGTCGAGCAACTCGAGGCTGTCGATGCCCGCATTGTCGAAAGTTTCGACATGCTCAAGCGTCAGTTCCTCACCCGCTTCGACGTAAATGCGGCCCGTGCTTTCATCGATCATATCGCGAGCGGCATAACGGCTGACAACTTCTTCGGTTGGCAGCAGGAGCTCGGTCAGACCATCTTTGGCAGCTTTATTGGCAGCACGCGGGCTGATCTTTTGGCCAGCAGCGAAGATTTCTTCGCCAGTCTTGGCATCCACCAACGCGAAAGATGGTTTCTGGCCGCGCCAGTTTTCGGCGTTGAAAGGAATCTTCCAACCGTCTTTGGCACGCTCCCACGTCACCGTGTCGTAGAAGTGATGGAGAATTTCTTCGCTATCGAGACCAAGCGCATAAAGCAGCGCAGTGACCGGCAGCTTACGCTTACGGTCGATGCGGACGTTCACGATGTCTTTGGCGTCGAATTCGAAATCAAGCCATGAGCCGCGATATGGGATCACGCGCGCAGCAAACAGGAGTTTGCCCGAGGAGTGCGTTTTGCCGCGATCGTGATCGAACAATACGCCCGGCGAACGGTGCATCTGGGATACGATAACGCGCTCGGTGCCGTTGATAATAAAGGTGCCGTTATCGGTCATGAGCGGCATATCGCCCATGTAAACGTCCTGCTCTTTGATATCGAGAACGGAACGGGTTTCGGTTTCCTGATCGACTTCGAAAACGATCAGGCGCAGCGTCACCTTCATGGGCGCGGCATAGGTGATCCCGCGCTGGCGGCACTCGGTCGTGTCATATTTGGGCGGTTCGAGTTCGTAATTAACGAAATCGAGCTCAGCGGTGCCAGCAAAATCCCGGATCGGGAAAACGCTGCGCAGCGTTTTTTCAAGACCGGATACATAATCGATCGACGGATCAGAGCGCAGGAACTGTTCGTAGCTCTCGCGCTGAACCTCGATCAGGTTTGGCATGTCCACGACTTCGTGAATGTCACCAAAAATTTTGCGGATCCGCTTTTTCGCGGTGCCCTGCGCCTTGCGGCTGCGGAGCTTGTTCGAGGTTTTAAGGGCCTTTGCCTTGGTCGCCATGGAAGAGATATGCCTCTTTGTTGGTCGCACGCGAGACGAATGCCCGCGCGCTCAATTGGGATTTCACGTCACGCGAGACATGATTGCTATTACAACGCAAAACAAGCCACATGCCTCGATCCCACTCTCTCGAATGGTCGGGATGCAGCTGCATTCTTCGTCGCGATTATAGCAAATCGCCGCTTCTATTCTGGAACCGATCCCCGCGTATGAATCGGTCTTTCTCGAAGCTGGCGTGTCCTGACCATGTAGGATTTGATGCTCCGGGCGTCAACAGGGGGATGCGGAGGAGCGCAAAACCCGCAGCCCTCATCAATGCAGAAATTCGAAAAACGATAAGGGACATATTGTTTATCAATATTATTGATTGACAATAAATCGGATCGCCTCTAGATCGTAATTATTGATAAACAATATCACACATCAAGGAGAACGATATGTCCCGGCTTTTCAATCAATCACTCGCCATCTGCGCTGCACTTTTTCTCACGCTCGGTTCAATCGGCACGATCATAAGCGTCCCCGCTGCGCAAGCGCACACTTCGCCGACCATCGCGCCGATGATCGCGCTTGCCTGATTCGAGGGCAGAAAGGGGAAAGACAATGCAGACCCAATTCAATGATCCATTGCTGCTGGCGGGTAAGGTGCTGACATTCCTGATGCAGGGGGCCTTGGCCTTGGGCGGAGCGCTCGTCGCCATCATGATCCCGGTCGTGATTTTCTTTCAGGACGAAATCAACTCCGAGATAACTGCAGAACAGGCTGACATCGTCACTAAGCTGCCGATTATGCCGCTGATCGGGCTGTTCGCGCTGATACTTGTCGCGGTTGCGCTTGCGTTTCTGTTTTTCGGAAAACTGCGCGCGATCATCGGCACTGTGGGCGAGCGAGACCCGTTCGTTCCCGAGAATGCAGATCGGCTAAGTTTCATGGCATGGACCATGCTTTCAATTCAGGTTTTGATGATCCCGCTGGCTGGCCTTGCCTTAATCGTGGCAACATGGGCAGATGCTGCCGGACACGAAAAAGTGACCGTCGATGCAGGCCTTAATCTTACCGGTCTATTGCTGGTGGTTGTTCTGTTCATCCTTGCCAGAGTCTTCAAACACGGCGCAGCGATGCGCGAAGATCTCGAAGGGACCGTGTGATGCCAGCCGACGACGAAGGAGCAACAATCATGGTCAAGCTCGACGATCTTTTGCACGAACGCCGGATGACCTTGACCGAACTGGCGGAGCGGGTTGGCCTTACACTCGCCAATCTATCGATCCTTAAAACCGGTAAAGCCAAGGCCATCCGGTTTTCAACGCTCGCCGCGATCTGCCGCGAATTGGACTGCCAGCCAGGCGACCTGTTGAGTTACGAAGACACAAAGTAACCACGCAAGAAACTTGACTCTTGGGGCGCGCACGATAAATGCGCGCCTCGACTGGTTTGATTTTATCGAAACAGTCATCCGTCCAAGACCGTTGGTGAAGGCAATTGGGCCTTCTTAATTTCCAGCCTAGACGGGGAATAGAGATTTTCGCGCCGTATTCATTACGGTTGCAATCGTGCTAAACGGCACACCCTCCTTCCCCATCGTCGGACTTTGCCTTGTCGGTTAGCGGCAAGGTGAAACGTGAGCCGGTCGCACGGTCTTTCCGCGCGGCCATTAGTGAAGGAGTAAGGCATGGATCGTTCGCAAAAAGCCGACGCGGTCGCTCAGCTCAACGCTGTTTTCAACGAGGTAGGCGTGGTTGTTGTAACCCGCAATCTCGGCCTGACGGTGGATCAGTCCACCGAACTGCGCGGAAAAATGCGTGAAGCAGGGGCTTCCTATAAGGTTGCGAAGAACCGTCTCGCCAAGCTCGCCCTGAAAGACACCGATTACGTCGGCATCGAAGAGTATCTCTCCGGTCCGACCGCGCTGGCATGGTCAGAAGACCCTGTCGCGGCTGCTAAAGCCGCTGTCGAATTCGCAAAGTCGAATGACAAGCTGGAAATCGTTGGTGGCTCGATGGGCACGCAGGTGCTCGACGAAGCTGGAGTCAAGGCGCTTGCCTCGATGCCAAGCCTCGATGAGCTGCGCGCCAAAATCGTTGGTCTCGTCAACGCACCGGCAACCAAGGTTGCTCAGGTCGTCAACGCACCGGCGAACAAGTTGGCTCGTGTATTTGGCGCATATGCCGCCAAAGACGCTGCATAAAGCTGCTTAAGAGACGCTCTCGCAAGAGACGAAACATACTTTGGGGTTGGACCAACTTAAATCCGCCCCGTATTTATTGGAGTGAACATCATGGCTGATATTGCCAAGCTTGTTGAAGAACTTTCGAAGCTGACTGTCCTTGAGGCAGCTGAACTCGCAACCGCACTCGAAGAAGAGTGGGGCGTAAGCGCCGCAGCTGCAGTTGCAGTTGCTGGTCCAGCCGCTGGCGGCGGCGAAGCTGCAGCTGAAGAGAAAGACGAATTCGACGTCATTCTCACCGGCGATGGCGGCAAGAAAATCCAGGTCATCAAAGAAGTCCGCGCCATCACCGGCCTGGGCCTCACCGAAGCCAAGGGTCTTGTTGAAGGCGCACCAAAGGCTGTTAAAGAAGGCGTTAACAAAGCCGAAGCCGAAGAAATCAAAGGCAAGATCGAAGCAGCCGGCGGTACCGTCGAGCTCAAGTAATCTTGATCTGAATTTTGTGGGTGTCTTGAAGCGCCCGCAGAAGGGGGCGGTGTCAGCAATGGCACCGCCCTTTTTCATTTTGCATCGCATCAAAAACGAACCGCGCGAGCGGAGACAAGCTGTGTTGTAAGGGACGCAGCGGACGCAAAACGATCACGCCGATGCATTCTGCTCTTTGTCACCCGTTCATACGATCCTATTCGGGGCGTCCTCATGCGCGACACTACGCCTCTTGAAACGCCCGGATGGGGATCGGAATTGCGGGCAACGCTGTTGCTGGCAACGCCGCTTGCGCTGGCGAACCTGCTGCAAATGCTGACCTATGCCGTGGATGTGATTTTCATCGCCCGGCTTGGGGATGAACCGCTGGCGGCCTCTGCACTGGCTGTGTCGCTTTTCGGCCTTGTTCTGTGGGCGATGACAGCGCTTACCGGTGCGGTTGCCCCTTTGATTGCCGAAGCGATTGGCTCGCGATCACCATCGTTCAGGCCGGTTCGCCGCTCGACCAGAATGGCTTTGTGGTTGGCCGTGATCACCGGTGTTCTTGGGATGGGCATATGCCTTTTGCTTGAACCATTGATGCAGGTGACGGGTCAACAGCCTGCGATCATCACGCTCGCCCGTGAATACAATCTGGTCATTATCTATTCGATGGTGCCCATGCTCCTTGCTGGGGTGCTGCGAAGTTATGTGTCAGCGTTGGGTCGCCCGATCTTTGCGACGGCGATCACCGGCCTTGGCATCTTTGTGAATGCTGCTGCGAATTATGCTTTTATTTTCGGCAATTTCGGCGCTCCGGAATTGGGTTTGACGGGCGCAGCCGTGGCTACAATCATCACGTCATTGTTTACACTGGCTGTCTATGTGATCGTTATTCTCGGTGATCCGGCGCTCGCGAGGTTCCGCATATTCTACCGGTTCTGGAGACCGGACTGGCAGCGTTTTTGGCAAATCACCCGGGTCGGGACGCCCATTGCGCTGACTGTCAGCGCCGAAGCCGGAATTTTCGGCGCCGCCGCGTTTCTTATGGGGCGTTTCGGCGCAGCAGAACTGGCCGGGCACACGGTTGCCCTCCAATTGGCGGCGCTCGCTTTTCAAATTCCATTCGGTGTTGGTCAGGCTGCCACGATCCGCGTCGGCTATTTTTTCGGAGCGCGCGACCCGATCGGCGTTCAACGTGCAGGCTGGGTCGCGATGGCGATTGGCACGGGCTTTATGGCCATCACCGCTAGCGCGATGGTGCTCGCCCCGTTCGCTCTGCTGTCCATTTACGTTGACCCTTACGATGCCAAGAACGCGGCGCTGGTCGGCTTTGCACTGCAATACCTTGTTCTTGCGGCTGCTTTTCAACTGGTGGACGGCGTGCAGGCCGTTGCGGCCGGCGCACTGCGCGGGTTGCAGGATACGCGCGTGCCGATGTGGATCGCGATTTTCAGCTATTGGGTGCCGGGGATCGGCCTTTCGATCTCGCTCGGGTTTTTCACTCCGCTGGAAGGCGTCGGGGTGTGGATCGGGCTCGCGGTTGGACTTGCTTCTGCAGCCATCCTGCTGACGTGGCGATGGGTGCGGCGAGAGAAGCTCGCTTTGACCCGTCACCCGGCGATCCATCATCCGGTCTGACCCAGCTGCGAACTTTCTAAAAAAAATTCACGAGGCACCTGTTGACTCAGGCTTCCCTCACAACCACATCCGGCCTGCTGGCACTCTCAAGCGGAGAGTGCCAATAGACACTCATCAACTCATTTGAAAGGTCATCGATTATGGCATTTCGTCCGTTGCACGACCGCGTAGTGGTCCGCCGCATCGAAGCCGACCAGAAAACCGCTGGCGGCATCATCATCCCAGACTCAGCCCAGGAAAAGCCAAGCGAAGGCGAAGTCGTCTCTGTTGGCGAAGGCGCCCGCGACGACAGCGGTAACCGCATCGCACTCGACGTGAGCGCGGGCGACCGCGTTCTGTTCGGCAAATGGTCCGGCACCGAAGTAAAGATCGACGGTGAAGACCTGTTGATCATGAAGGAAAGCGACATCATGGGCGTAATCGGCTGAGCCGAACGCTAACGCTTTTCCCACTTTTAAGATTTTTCAGGAGAAACAATCATGGCTGCTAAGGACGTAAAGTTCGGCCGCGATGCCCGCGAAGGCATCCTCAAGGGCGTAGATACGCTCGCAAACGCTGTTAAAGTGACGCTCGGCCCGAAAGGCCGCAACGTCGTTATCGACAAAAGCTTTGGCGCGCCGCGCATCACCAAGGACGGCGTTACCGTCGCCAAGGAAATCGAACTCTCCGACAAGTTCGAAAATATGGGCGCACAAATGCTCAAGGAAGTTGCGTCGAAAACCAACGACCTCGCCGGTGACGGCACCACCACTGCAACCGTTCTGGGCCAGGCGATCATTCGCGAAGGCATGACCGCCGTTGCAGCTGGCATGAACCCGATGGATCTGAAACGCGGCATCGACGCTGCAGTAACCAAGGTTGTTGCTGACCTCGTCGGTCGTTCAAAAGAAGTATCCGGCTCCTCTGAAGTTGCTCAGGTTGGCGTTATCTCTGCCAATGGCGACCGTGAAGTTGGCGAGAAAATCGCTGAAGCCATGGAAAAAGTCGGCAAAGAAGGCGTCATCACCGTTGAGGAAGCCAAGGGCCTCGAATTTGAACTCGACGTTGTCGAAGGCATGCAGTTCGACCGTGGTTATCTGTCCCCATATTTCATCACCAACCCTGACAAGATGACGGTGGAGCTGGAAAACCCATACATCCTCATCAACGAAGGCAAACTGTCCAGCCTGCAAGCCATGCTGCCGGTACTCGAAGCAGCCATGCAGAGCGGCCGTCCGCTGCTCATCATCGCTGAAGACATCGAAGGCGAAGCGCTCGCGACCCTCGTGGTCAACAAGCTGCGCGGTGGCCTTAAGGTTGCAGCGGTTAAGGCACCGGGTTTCGGCGATCGTCGCAAGGCGATGCTGCAGGACATCTCGATCCTTACCAAAGGCGAAATGGTCAGCGAAGATCTCGGCATCAAGCTGGAAAACGTCACTCTCGGCATGCTCGGCGAAGCCAAGCGCGTCACCATCGACAAGGACAACACAACCATCGTCGACGGTGCCGGTTCGGCAGACGACATCAAAGCCCGCGTTGGCGAAATCAAGGCCCAGATGGAAGCAACCACCAGCGACTATGACCGTGAGAAGCTGCAAGAGCGTCTCGCGAAACTGGCTGGCGGCGTTGCCGTGATCAAGGTCGGCGGCGCTTCGGAAGTCGAAGTGAAAGAACGCAAGGACCGCGTTGATGACGCTCTCCACGCTACCCGCGCTGCTGTTGAAGAAGGCATCGTCCCTGGCGGCGGTACTGCGCTTCTTTATGCATCGAAGGTGCTCGAAGGCCTCAAAGGTGACAATGACGACCAGACCCGCGGTATCGACATCGTTCGCCGTGCAATCCTGGCACCTGTCCGTCAAATCGCTGCAAACGCAGGTCATGATGGCGCTGTTGTTTCTGGCAACCTGCTGCGCGAAGGCGACGAGACGCAAGGCTTCAACGCTGCGACCGACACTTACGAAAACCTGGTGGAAGCCGGCGTGATCGACCCGACGAAGGTCGTTCGCACTGCTCTGCAGGATGCAGCTTCGGTTGCCGGCCTGCTGATCACCACCGAAGCGGCGATCACCGACGCTCCGGAAAAAGACGGCGCAGGCGGCTCGGCAATGCCCGATATGGGCGGCATGGGCGGCATGGGCGGCGGCATGGGTTTCTAAACCAGCTGCCAGCTTGAACGCTTATATAAAGCTCCGTCGGATTTCGGTCCGGCGGGGCTTTATTGATTCTACGGCTGCGGTATCGGCAAAATCAGCAGAGCATTTCGCGAATATCTCAATAAAACGATTGCCTTATTGCTTTAAGCGCTTGAATATTACCCCAAATGCAATTGGGGGATTGTGATGGCGGCACTGGATGACAAGGCACGTGAACCAAACGCGCATCAGATAGATGCCAAAAAATCCACAATCCGAGTGTACTCTTGGATGAAGGTATTTTTCGGCGATATAACGCCGCACCGCTTCACTTCTGAAGAGACGTTGGCAGATTTCGTTCGCGACAACGAATATTGCTGTATCGGCCAATCTCACAGCTATAATGGGGTGCAGGTCGCGCCCAGCCTGAATGCTGTGCTGATGGGAAAATCGACGCTGGATTTCTGCGACGTTGATCCCCTTGCGAAGACTGTAACATGCGGGCCTTCGACAACTATCGAGCAACTTAAACGTGAATTGCTCGAATATGATCTCAAGATGTTTAACAGCGGCAATTACATGGCCCAAACTGTGATAGGCGCCCTCGTCACCGGCACGCACGGCTATGGTGCGAAAGCGACGATGGCCGACGCCGTCACACAACTGACGTTCCTTGATGGCCAAGGCAAGATCGTCGCACTGAACCGCAGCGATCCGAGTTTCCGCTATGCGATCCTGTCTTTCGGTACCATCGGCCCAATCATCAGCGTGACCCTGGAGGCCGCCTCGCTTGAAAGCTTTCAGTCAGACGCATGGATTACCCGTCTTTCAAAGAAGAACGCTCTGCAAAAAGGATCCATCGCGACTTCTTGGGCCGTGGTCCCGTATAGCGATCCTGATGATCCGCTTATCATGCTGCACACATTGCGGCAGGCAAAAACAGGCAAAGCCAAGAAACGGCATCGCCCCAACATCCTGTCCTGGGCCGGGATTGCGACCTTCATTATCGAGAGATATTGGGCCATTGACCGGCTGTTGCCGGCGTTGCGAAGGCCGCTGCAGCGCCTCGCAGACAGGCTCAATATCCGTAGTCATCGCCGGACAATTACCGATCCGCGCGATCTCGATTACCTCTATGACCCCGAGCCGTTTCTGAAAAGCCAGCGTTCTCCGGATATCCTGACCGGCCTTTTTTCGACCACGCACACAGCCTACAATCTTGCTTTCCACGTTCCACTTGATCGCGCCGAAGAGGTGGTGAAGTTCATCCTGCTCGAAGTCGACAAATGGCGCTCGCTGCGCTTTTTTTTAAAGAGCCTGATCGGTGTGCGCGAGCTCAGCGACAAGTCACCTCTGCCTTTTGCTGGTAATTTCGAAGGGCCAACAGCAGCAATCGATCTGTTCGCCGACACCCGCGATTACGCATGGCTTGAACGGCTTCAGCGCGAGGTGTTGACCCAATTCGATCAGGTCAGACCGCATTGGGGCAAGAGCGCGATCGTCCACGAGTTCGAAGCAAGTCTTGGAACGGAAGAAATCAGCCGCCTGCGCGACTTGCACCGTCATCACTATCCGTTGGGCAATCTAAAGCCGAATGACCGTGTGCAGCGCTTGCTCGATTTGAACCGGCCGATGCCATCCACTTAACCGCGCCCAATGACCGTGGCCGATCGGATCGATCACTCGAGACATCCCGCCATTGTTCGACCGGGGTGGCTTTTCATTTTCTGCGATTTGCCCCAATGTCACGGCAAACGATAACAAATTGGGGAACTCCTGAGCCATGAGAACGAAATTCGCCGCATTGTTACTGGCCTCTGTCGCCGTAACAGGATGCGACCTTCTGAACCCGACGGTCGAAACGCTTGAATGCGCGACGACTCAAACGGAATGCCTCAACAGCTGGTTTGACCAGAAATTTCAGGAAGAGCTCGCATTTAGCCCGATCCGCCAGACATCGCTTGGCATCAAGACCGATTATGACAAGATCGACGATTTCAGCCTCGAAGCGCAACAAGAGCAGGTGCAATGGTGGCAAGCGGCCACGGCCGAAATGGAAGCGAACTTCGACTACGATGAGCTGTCAGACGAAGCCAAGCTGTCTTGGGATATGTGGCAATTCCGCAAGAATCAGGTGGAGCAAGCGCTGAAATATGCGGATCACGAATACATCCTGACCCAGATGAATGGCACCCATACTGCGCTCCCTAGCTTCCTTTTAAGCCAGCATACCGTGGCCTCCGAAAGCGACATGGCGGCATTTATTGCGCGTATCGGAGGTGTTGGCAGGGCATTGGATCAATTGCTGGTCCGCGCGCAAAGCAACGCAGAGGCCGGCACGCGGCCTCCTCGTTTTGCCTATGATGCGGTGATTGCGGAATCGCAGAAACTTATCAGCGGAGCGCCCTTTGACAAAAGCGGCGAAGATTCAGCGCTTTGGAAAGGCGGCGAGGAGCATCTTGCAACGCTGGTCGCCGACGGCACAATTACTGAAGAGCGCGCCGCCGAGCTACGCGAAGAAATGCGCACCGCGTTGATCGAACAGATGGCTCCTTTCTATGGCCGGGTGATTGAATGGTTCACGCAAGATCGGCCCAACACCGACGAAGAAGCGCAAGGCGTCAGCGAGCTCGCCAAAGGCAGTGATTTTTATGATTACAGCCTCGGGGTGATGACAACCACAAAGTTGACGGCTGGTGAAATCCACGAAATTGGGCTCAACGAGGTTGCGCGGATCCGCTCGGAAATGGAAGCGATCAAAGATCAGACCGGTTTTGACGGCACCTTGCAGGAGTTTTTCGTCTTCACACGCGAAGATGACCAGTTTTTCTTTTCTGACGATGAAGCGGGCGCGCAGGAATACATTGATCGTGCGACGATGCACATCGATGAGCTGACGAAACGGTTGCCGGAATTCTTTGGCACCTTACCCAAAGCCCCGCTTGAGGTTCGGCGTGTCGAACCATTCCGTGAGCAGGATGGCGCGGCGCAGCATTACCGCCCCGGTACGCCTGACGGCTCGCGGCCTGGCATTTATTTCGCGCACCTATCAGACATGCGAGCGATGCCGATCCCACCATTGGAGGCGATCGCGTATCACGAAGGCAATCCCGGGCATCATATGCAGGTTTCGATTGCCCAAGAGCTGGAGGGGATCCCCAAGTTCCGTTCGCAGGGCGGTTTTATTTCCGTATTCGGAGAAGGATGGGGCCTGTATTCAGAGGCGCTTGCCAAGGAGATGGGCGGATACAAGGATCCCTATTCGGAGTTTGGGCGACTACAGAGCGAAATGTGGCGCGCAATCCGGTTGGTGGTGGATACTGGCATCCACGCCAAAGGATGGACGGAAGATCAGGCGGTGGCATATTGTCTTGAAAACTCGCCCAATCCCGAAACAGTCGCGCGCTCGGAAGTGCAGCGTTATTTCGTGCTGCCGGGCCAGGCGACTTCTTACAAAATCGGTATGATCCGAATTCAGGAACTGCGCGGGAAAGCCGAAAAGGCGCTTGGCGACGATTTCGACATTCGCGGATTTCACGATACGGTTCTGGGTGCTGGCTCGCTGCCACTGTCGATCCTAGAACAGCGGGTCGATCAATGGATCGCAAGCGTAAATCCCGCCTAACGGCATAAGCGGCATGCGCAAAAAAGGGGGCCGGATAGCGTAACGCTTTCCGGCCCCCTTTTGTATCTGGCTAGATGCCGGTGTTAGCCGCCTTTGCGGCTTGATGCTGCGGCTTCGATTGCTTCGGCATCCCACGTTACCTGTGTCTGTGTCTGCGGGTTAAAGCGCGTATTGGCATAGGATGCCTGCTCTGCAGCCGCGATTTCCGCAGCCGTCAGAAACTGGCTGGGCTGGAGCGCAAAGACATCAATGCCGCGTGTGATTTCTGTCCCGTAGATACGGCCATTGTACCAGTATGAAGACCAGTAACCACCGACGACCAATTGTTCATCATTGATTGCGCCGCGATCAAAATATGCGATCTCTTGCGGGTTGGCGCTATCGGTGAAATCCATCACACTGATGCCGCCCTGATACCATGATTGAACAAACAGATCGCGTCCCGGTACCGGAATGATCGAACCATTATGGGCGACACAATTTTCCATCTCCCCCTGTGGTCCGGGCATCTTGTAATGGCTGCGGAATTGGAGCTTGCCATCCTTGATATCGTAGATTGCGTTCGCGCCCCATGTCATCGGATCAGAAGCCTTACACCGTGGCCGTCCACCGCCGCCCCATTCGTCGGTGAAAATCACCTTGGTGCCATCATTGTTGAATGTCGCGGAATGCCAATAGGCAAAACCTTTATCGAATACTGCGTCGATACGCACAGGGTTCATCGGGTCCGTGATATCCATCAGGATGCCGTTGCCTGAACATGCACCAGCCGCGAGATTCAGGCTCGGGAACACCGTGATGTCATGGCACTGATTGGTCTGAGAGGTGCGCTGCGTACCCTCACCACTGTCACCGCCAAGCCATAGGCCGGCAATTTCTCCGGTTTCCTGATCCGCAAAAACGCGCGGACTGCTGATGATGCGTGCCGCACCGGGATTTGCAACCGGGATTTCGATAACATCAATGCTGAACAAGGCCGTCCGGCTGTCGGAAGGGTTATCGATACAGCGCGCCAGTTCGTCTTGCTCGCGAACGCGCGAAGTACCCGAATTGTAGACGATGATCTTTTCATCATCGGCGCTGACGATCGAGTGCGTGTGGCTTCCGCGGCAGGTCTGTACTCCGCCGACCTGACGCGGACGCGCAAGATCGGAAATGTCGAAAATACGCAGACCCCGGAAGCGTTCATCGCTGACGTCGCCTTCGACACCCTGAAGCCCGCAATCGACGCGGCCGCGTGTCTGCTCGACGCTCATTACGAGCAGATCGCCGACGACAGAGACGTCGCCTTGCCCGCCTGGACAAACAACCGAACTCAGCAGGTTCGGCGCGCCATCTTCGCCCAAGCGATAGAGGTTGAAGCCGTGATAATTGCCAGCGACCATGATATCGCCAAAGAACGCCATGTCCGTATTGGCAAAGTCGAGCAGCGGAGTGCGCTCTGCGAACTGGGTCAGGCTTTCTTCGCCCTCGCCATCGCGTTGCGGAGTGGCCTCCTCTTCATCCGAACCGCCACTCAACGCGCCAAGAACAGCGCCAACCACTGCATCGACTGCGTCGGCCGTAGGGTCCGATGCCTCTTCCTTTTCACGTGGCGGGACAACCGCACGCAGATCGGATGGATTGTCTGGATCGAAGAAACCGGCAGGTTTACGCAGGCTCGCGACCTTGCGAAGGTTCATGATCGCTTCGCCCGCATCGTCGAATCCCGAAGCCAGAGAGGCGCGCGGATCCGCCGAAAGGCTGGCCAGCATGCTGTCCATACGCTCAATCTCGGCGCTTTGGTCGTTTTCGATGTCGCCAATGAAACGGAACAGAATCGGATCCGATGCACTGCCGGGCTGGCGCAGCAAATCTTCGACCATATCGACAGCGCCTTCGTGATGCGCGATCATCAGGGTAAGAAACTGGCGGTCAAAGTCGGCGCCTTTTGAAGCTGAAAGTGCAGCCATCTGTTCAGGCGACGCCATCCCGGCCATCATGTGATGCATGTGGTCTTTGTGACCGGCCATCCCTGGCATGGCAGCGGGCTCCCCGCGGGAGGCAAGCCATTCCGTCATAAATTCGATTTCATCGGCTTGGCCGGACAGGATGCGCCCTGCAATGGCCACTACATCTTCTGTGTTCGTGCGATCACCGACCAGTTCGGACATTGCCACCGCTTGTTGGTGATGGACGATCATGCCTTGCATGAACTTCACGTCCGCCTGGGTGTATTTTGACGCTGCAAGCTTGGTTGCTTCATCTGCGCTGAGCGTCTTGCTCGCTTGGCCTGGTGCGCCAGGCTGCACAATTGGCGCGCTCTGTGCAAAGGCGAGCCCGGTGCTGCCGAGCAGCATTGCGGTGAATAACGCACGCGATGTGCGAAAGGCGGTTTTTGTGGTTGTCATGAAAGCCCCGTAATTAATCGTAGTGCTGGGTAAACAGCGGTGCGACGCGGGTCAGTCAAGCCTTGATATGCAAGGATCGACCAACACCAATTAGGAACCGATAACATACTTTACGGTTCCTAAAACATACAGTCGGCACACTGTGCGCGGCCCCAACCGCTTACTGCGCACTATTCGTCGCAAGCGGTGAAACGAAAGCTTGCCGCGACGAGTCAACGCGATCACAGTCGTGAAATTAAGTTACTGGCAACCATATTTCGGGTAATCACTGTCTATGTTTACACAGCCACGCATACCCTTCGTTTCCGCGATTCTCGCCGGGCTAAGTCTGTTTGCCGCACCTGTTATGGCTCATGCCGATGATCGGCAGGCCGATGAATTGCAGGCGAGTTTCGACAATGCATTCGGCACTGATGTCCGCAACCCTCAGACTTTTGAAGCGGTTTATTCCGACGCCTTCGAAAGACAAATCGTTCAGCTCGCCGATGGAGATCAAGGTCGGATTGGCGTGTATGCAATCGATCTGGAAACCGGTAAAGAGATCTCGGTCTTGGGCGATCAGCGGTTCCCT
Source organism: Erythrobacter insulae (assembly GCF_007004095.1). Taxonomy (NCBI): domain Bacteria; kingdom Pseudomonadati; phylum Pseudomonadota; class Alphaproteobacteria; order Sphingomonadales; family Erythrobacteraceae; genus Erythrobacter; species Erythrobacter insulae. The sequence continues at coordinate 1,375,762 of NZ_VHJK01000001.1, read as the reverse complement.
ATGGCATCAACCAGCAAGGTCGCGGTAGCTGCGGCTTTTCTTGATGGTGTTGACCAGGGAAAATGGAAATTGTCAGATGAATTTCCGTTGATGATACCGGTTAAATCGGCCAAATTTTCCACCAGTCGAGCGCCCGTGCGCACCGGCAATTATGTCGCCGCGTGGGAGCTGATCAGTCTGATGATTAGCAAAAGCTGCAACAGCTGCACCGATGCCTTGCTTCGGGTTGTTGGCGGGCCAAAGGCTGTTAATGCCTGGATGCGCGATGCGGGATTTGATGATTTTGAGCTGTCTCGCGACATCGCCACACTGGTTCGGGACGACGGTGAATATGATCCGGTTGAATGGATTGACCCCCGTGATTCCGCCTCTCCTCGGACAATGGGGCTTTTGATCGCAGGGATTTATCAGGGCCGCTGGCTCAGCCAACAAAGCCGCGGACTGCTTATGGCCGCGCTCGAAGAGACGACAACCGGCCGGCGCCGGATGACAGCAGCACTGCCGGAAAGCGCGCGGCTTGCGCACAAGACCGGCACCCTCAGCAGGACAGCGAGTGATATCGGCATCTTCCGCCTTCCCGATGGTCGCGCGGTTGCAGCGGCGATTTATGTCACCGGTCAAAGCGCCAATCTGCTGGACGAGGCCCGCAACAAAGGCACTGCGCGAAAGAAACGTGACGAGCGCATCGCCGCTATCACGCGCGCTTTGTACAACGGCTTTGCTTCTACCCGGCAAGACGAACGACAAAATTGGACCAGCGCGCCTCGCAGCGGCGGCTAACAGCTTATTCGGCTTTGAAAAGAGCTCAAAGAAAAAGGCGGCGCCTCGCGGCACCGCCTTTTCTTTGTCTGACACTCCGCAGCAGCGGAGCGTGCAAACCGCGAGTGAATTACTCAGCGGTCATTGCATCTTCAGCAGCGGCAGCAGCGTCTTCAGCAGCGCCTTCAACAGCAGCAGCGCCTTCGCCAGCAGCTTCAGCAGTCGCATCGGCAGCGCCTTCAGCGGCTTCAGTGGTTGCATCGGCAGCGTCGCCAGCAGCGGCAGTCGCATCGTCAGCAACTGACTGTGCGTCTGCAGCCATCGCGTCACCCATTTCGCCAGCTTTTTCAGCGGTTTCGCCGCAAGCAGCGAGGCCAAGGGCAGAGGTAGCAATTGCAGCAGCGAGAACGATCTTACGCATAATAATAATCCTTATTCAGCAAGTGATTTAGGTACGGGCGAATGATCCCTCCCACACCAAAGTCGGCGTCTGACCCCCGACTCTGCGTATCCAAATAATGGCCGGATTGTGGCAATGCAAGTAAAATGAGGCAAAGTCGCCATATTTCGGCCTTATTATGGTCACATTTCTAACCGTGGGATTGGAAGCATCCAGCTCTCAAACCGGCTTACACAAGGGGGCACGCGGTGCTAATGCGGCGGGATGTCCGAACAGCAACAGCACCTTTATCTCGTCGATGGCTCCTCATACATTTTCCGCGCCTATCACCGACTGCCGCCGCTAACCAATCCCGAAGGCACCCCTGTGGGAGCGGTTTATGGTTACACCACGATGTTGTGGAAACTTGCCGATGATCTGGATGCTGCCGATGGACCCACGCATCTGGCGGTGATCCTCGATAAAAGTTCGCATTCATTCCGCAACGATATTTATCCCGAATACAAAGCCAACCGGCCCGATCCGCCCGAAGATCTTCGCCCGCAATTTCCGCTAATTCGCGATGCGACACGGGCGTTCAGCCTTCCTTGTATCGAAGAAGAAGGATTGGAAGCAGACGATCTGATTGCCTCCTATGCGCGCGCTGCGCAGCGGCAGGGCTGGCATGTTACCATCGTTTCTTCGGACAAGGATCTGATGCAGCTGATCGGAGAGGTTGGCGGTGCCCGCATCGATATGCTCGATACAATGAAAAGCGCGCGGATATACATTCCAGAAGTCGAAGAAAAATTTGGCGTCGCGCCGGAATTGGTCGGCGACGTTCTGGCCCTTATGGGCGACAGCGTCGATAACATTCCGGGCATTTACGGCGTTGGGCCCAAGACCGCGAGCAAACTGATTGCGGAGCACGGGTCGCTGACTGCGGCGCTCGATTCTGCGCCCGAGATGAAAAAGTCGAAGCTCAAAGAGCGCTTGCTCGAAGGGCGCAAAGATGCGGAAATGAGCCGCGTACTTGTGACACTGAAGGAAGATTGCGACCTTCCCCAACCTCTCGACGAAATGCGGATCGAGAAAATCCCCGAAGAGCCGCTGGCGGATTTTCTGGAGCAGCATGGCTTTACATCGCTCCTGCGCCGCTTGGGCTCTGGCAATGGCAGCCCGGAGCGCGCCAACAATCTCCACCCGGCAAAAGCCGACACACAAGGCGATGCTGGAGATGTCGAAGGCAATCGCCAGCCCTTGCCTGAAATGCCTGCAATCGATCGCGGCGCTTATGAAACCGTGCAGACGATGGACCGGCTCGAAGATTGGGTTCGCCGCGCGGTTGCGGCGCGGCTGGTGGCAGTTGATACCGAAACCTCCTCGCTGGATTCGATGCAAGCGGACCTGGTCGGCGTAAGCCTTGCCATTGGGCCGAATGATGCGTGCTACATTCCGTTCGGCCATGGCGGCACAGACTTGCTTTCCGAGAAGCCCGAACAACTGGATCGCAGCGCCGCTCTAAAGACACTGCAACCGATGCTGGCCGACCCTAGCGTGACCAAAGTGTTCCAGAATGGAAAATACGATCTGAACGTGCTTGCACGCTATGATCTTCAGGTGTCGCCAATCGAGGATACGATGGTCATCAGCTTTGATCTCGATGCTGGCCGCGGCGAGGGAATGGGCGGCGGTCATGGTATGGACGAGCTTTCGCAGCGTCATCTTGGTCACACCGCTCTGACTTTCAAAGAAGTCTGCGGCACGGGCAAGAAACAGATACCGTTTGGCGAAGTGCCGCTGGACCGCGCGACCGAATATGCAGCGGAAGATGCGGACATAACCTTGCGTTTGTACCACCACATGAAATCACGCCTCGCCATAGAAGGCGGCACAAGAGTTTATGAACGTGTTGACCGCCCTTTAATCCCCGTCGTCGCACAGATGGAGCGTGAGGGGATCAAAGTTGATCGCGCACAATTGGCGCGGCTTTCAGAAGAGTTTGCCAAGGAAATCGGGCGTCTCGAAGGGGAGATTCATAACCTTGCCGGGCAGGAGTTTTCTGTCGGCAGCCCCAAACAATTGGGCGAGATCCTGTTCGACAAACTGGGTCACAAAGGCGGCAAAAAAGGCAAGAGTGGCCAATATTCTACCGATCAGAGTGTGCTGGAGCGTTTGGCTGGCGACGGCGCGCCCATTGCGAATAAAGTGCTCGAATGGCGTCAGCTTTCAAAGCTCAAATCGACTTACACCGATGCTCTGCAAGAGGCGATTAATCCGGACACGCAGCGGGTGCATACCAGTTACAGTCTGGTCGGCGCACAAACCGGGCGACTGTCCTCGACCGATCCGAACCTGCAGAACATTCCGATCCGGACCGCCCTGGGCCGGCAAATCCGCGAGGCGTTTGTCCCTGAAAACGGCAACATTCTGCTGGCCGCCGACTATTCGCAGATCGAATTGAGGCTTGCTGCGCATATGGCCGACGTGGACACGCTCAAGGATGCGTTTGCCAAGGGCGAAGACATCCATTCGCGTACAGCCACAGAAATGTTTGGCGAAGTCACACGCGACACGCGCGCTCAGGCAAAAACGATCAATTTTGCGATCCTTTACGGGATTTCGCGCTGGGGCCTCGCGGGGCGGCTTGAGGTCGAGCCTGACGAAGCGCAGGAGATGATCGACACATACTTTAAACGCTTTCCCGGAATTCAGCGGTACATTGCCGAAACCTTGGAGACTGTGGGCGAGCGCGGCTATTCCGAAACCTTGTTTGGCCGCAAGACATGGTTCCCGCGCATAAAATCAAAGAACCAGGCAGAACGCCAAGGCAGCGAGCGCGCTGCCATCAATGCGCCGATCCAGGGGACCAGTGCCGATATTATCAAGCGCGCGATGGTTCGCATGTTGCCCGCACTGAAAGATGCCGGTCTGGCAGACGTGCGGATGCTGTTGCAGGTGCATGATGAACTGGTATTTGAAATGCCGGAAAGCGATGTTTCTGCCGCGTCCAATGTGATCGAGCGCGTGATGGCAGAAGCAGCCCTGCCCGCCGTAAAGCTCGACGTGCCGCTGGCAATTGATATCGGGACGGGCACATCCTGGGATGCCGCGCATTGATTGGGTAACACCCGCCGCAAACCTAAACTGCGGCATCACTCACATCCAAGAGGCACATTCCCCTTTCATGTTTAATGATATCAATCCCGCAAACTGGGATATCGATTGGAACCTTTTTCTTTATGACGCTGCGATTTCAGCGCTCGTCATGCTGGTTTCCGTAATCCTTGCCTATATCGCGTATCGCATCGTCTTCAGCGTGGTGAACCGCATCACGCATATGTCCGATAATGATATTGATGACCTTCTCATCGACCGCATCCGCGCGCCGATCAAATGGTCTTTTATCGCAATTGGCGTAACAATCGCGGCGCAAGCTGATGAACAGCTTGGGCTTTTGTGGGAACCGTTTGCACAGTTCTTGCGCCCCGCCTTGCTCGGCTGGATTGCTTACAATGTCGTTCGGGCCTTTACCGCCGGATTTGAAGCACGGATGGAAGTGCATCAGGATCCGGTCGCCATGCGCAGCCGCAAAACCCGGATTGCGGTGCTTTCGCGAGTTGCGACCATTGCAATCATCGTCATCACAATTGGCCTGATGTTGTTTTCGATCCCATCGGTTCAATCAATCGGCACAACGATGCTGGCCTCTGCCGGTCTGGCGGCTTTGGCCATTGGTGCAGCGGCGCAACCGGCGCTCAAGTCGCTGATTTCCGGTCTTCAGATCGCTATGACCGAACCGATGCGTCTGGGTGATCTGGTTAAGGTTGACGGCGAAGTTGGACGGGTGGAGCAGATGAAAATGTCGTTTGTGACCGTCAGAACGTGGGACGAGCGCGTAATCATCGTCCCGACATCACGGTTCCTCGACGAAAGTTTCGAAAATTGGTCGCGCAGTAATGAGCAACTGACCGGCCCCGTTATGCTTCACCTTGATCCAGCAACACAAATTGCACCGATCCGCGCCGAATTTGAACGCTTCGTCGATGCGCACGAACTTTTCGACGGCCGTAACCGCGCCATGTTGATGACGGAAGCTTATCCCGAAAGCATCGAGATGCGACTTTCCATGAGCGCCAACACAATTGCCGAACTGTTTGCCCTGCGCTGCGCCACGCGTGAGCATATGCTGGACTGGCTTCGTGAAAACATGCCCGATGCGCTGATCCGGCACAGGCTCGAAGTACCCGGCGGCCACCCCAAAGCAGGTGAAGCCGCCGCGCCTTAAACCGGGTTCAATCGTGCTTCTTTGCCCGGGTAGGCTCCAGCGTATCCGGAGCAAAGAACCCGATCGGATTGGCTTCTGCGGCCCGTTTCTTCAGTTCGCCGCGCATCTTGCGATACTCCGCTTCCATGCGAGAGGTGACGGTGGCGCGCGAATCCTTCAGCGCATCCTCAAAATCGCGGGCTGCCACCTCGCTAACATCTCCGCCAAGTCGCCGCAGTGCACCAAGACCGGCGCGCCGCACGACATCTTCGAGATCCGCACCGGTAAAGCGCTCCGTTTGCTTGGCCACTTTGCCCAGATCAACATCGCCTGCCAATGGCATGGCCGACGTGTGAATGCGCAAGATATGCTCGCGCCCTTCAAGATCGGGCGTGCCGACATAGACCAATTCATCAAAACGGCCCGGTCTGAGCAAGGCGGGATCGACCAGTGTAGGCCGATTGGTAGCGCCCACGACGATAACCGATTGCAGTTCTTCCAGCCCGTCCATTTCTGCCAAAATTGTATTCACCACGCGGCCTGTGACCTGAGGCTCGCCCTGGCCGCTCCCGCGAGCGGGAACTAGGCTATCAATCTCGTCGATAAAAACCACACATGGAGCAACGGACCGGGCGCGGGCAAAGAGCCGTGCGATCTGCTGTTCGCTTTCGCCGTACCATTTCGACAAAAGATCAGAGCTTTTGATCGAAATGAAGTTAGCCTCCGCCTCTTTGGCGGTGGCTTTTGCAAGCAGCGTTTTGCCCGTTCCCGGTGGCCCATAAAGCAAAAAGCCCTTTGCAGGACGAATGCCAAGGCGGCGGAATGCTTCCGGATTCTTGAGCGGGAGTTCAATCCCCTCCTTCAATTTATCGATTGCATCACCGACACCGCCGATATCGTCCCAGCCGACATTCGGCATTTGCACCATAACTTCGCGCATCGCCGAGGGCTGAACCCGCTTAAGCGCGGAGAGAAAATCCTCGCGCGTAACGCATAGGTCTTCGAGAACGTCCTGCGGGATTGTCCGCTCATCCAGGTCAAGCCGCGGCATAATCCGGCGAACGGCATCAATCGCGGCCTCTCTTGCAAGTGCAGCAATATCGGCACCAACGAAACCATGCGTAACCCGAGCAAGCTCATCAAGATTGACGGCGCTTTCGAGCGGCATACCGCGGGTATGAATTGCAAGAATTTCACGGCGCCCGCCCTGATCGGGGACGCCAATTATAATTTCTCGGTCAAACCGGCCGGGCCGGCGCAGGGCCTCGTCAATGGCATCGGGACGGTTGGTCGCGGCGATAACAACCAGATTGGCCCGCGCCTCAAGACCATCCATCAGCGTGAGCAATTGAGCGACCAATCGCTTTTCCGCTTCGCCGGGCACTTGCGTACGTTTGGGTGCAATCGAGTCAATTTCGTCAATAAAGACAATTGCTGGCGCAGCGCGGCTTGCCTCTTCAAACACTTCACGCAGGCGCTTTTCACTTTCCCCATATCCGGAACCCATGATTTCCGGGCCATTGATGGTGAAAAATTCTGCATCGCTTTCATTGGCGACCGCCTGCGCAAGCCGCGTCTTGCCGGTTCCCGGCGGGCCATGCAACAACACGCCTTTGGGCGGGTCCACACCCAGTCGCGTAAACAATTCCGGATAGCGCAGAGGCAGTTCGACCATTTCGCGCAATTGCTGAATGGTATCTTCCATCCCGCCTACATCGTCATAGTTCACTGCCGCACGGGCATCGCGCGGCTCTTCGAAATCGGCGCGCAGCTCAACTTCAGTGTTTTCGTCAATATGGACGATGCCCTTAGGACTGGTCGAAGCAACCGAAAGGCGAATTTGAGTAAGCGCATAGGCTGGCGCACGCAGCAATTGGCGTACATCCGGTGGCATATTTTGAACCGGTTGCTGCCCGGTTGTCGCGACCAGATCACCAGCGACAATCGGCTTGCGAAAGAAATTGCGTTTAAGTGCCTGCGTCGGGCCCTGCAGCCGCATTTCACGCTGTGCCGGAGCGAATACGACGCGCGTGGCCGGGCGCGATTCGGCAGCGACGATTTCAACATGCTCACCTGAGCCCGCTTCGGCGTTGCCGCGTTGCAATCCATCCAGCCGGACAACGTCCAGAGTATCGTCCTCGGTATAGGCCGCCATCGCAATTGCTGCAGTGGTGCGTTTGCCCCTTATCTCGACCACATCGCCTTCGGTGATCCCGAGGGTTTGAAATGCGGAGCGCGGCATTCGGGCGATACCTTGGCCCGATTCTTCCTGCCTTGCCGGGGCGACCTGAAGACGCGCAGTACGACTGGTGTTGGCGGCATCAGCATCGGCCATTGATTATATTCCTCTCGAACTCATCGATTCGTTTCTCACGCTGACACCCGTAGCAAGATACGAGTCGGAGAAAAAAGCCTGCTGCGCGCAAAAGTTGAACGCGCGGCAAACAAAAACCCAAGTGAAGACGCCAAGCACCAGGATCAAGACCAAAAAAAAGCCCGGCACAAAGGCCGGGCTAAAAAAGTTTGGGAGAGGATGCCTAAAAGGCACGAAGAGATATGTTGCACTTGCTCACTTTTCGCAAGTGCGAAAGGCGCATGGTTTATTGCAAAAATTGCAATCTTTGGTTCTATTGGTTGACTTTTGTAGCATTTTTCGCAAATTATCTGCCTGCAAATTAGGCATCCGGGCATTTTCTGGCTATTTTTTTGGCAGAGACCCTGGGGAAAGGCCCGTTTGGTCTGCAACATGACGCCGTTGGTACCGCAATGCGTGACACAGCGCTTTTGACACTTTAATCACGCAAACCAGATCGGGTTCCAAAAACCCGCACTTTCTCGTTTGAATGAACAGGTGTTTTTTATGAGCAAGCTCTTTCCCGATGCGGCCAGCGCACTCGAAGGTGTGATTAAAAATGATATTTTGATCGCAGCCGGAGGGTTTGGCCTTTGCGGCATTCCCGAACGTCTGCTCGATGCGATCCGCGACAGCGGGGCCACCGGCCTGACCTTTGCCAGCAACAATGCGGGGATAGACAATGAAGGTATCGGGAAATTGCTGCGCACACGGCAGGTCAAGAAGATGATCTCTTCCTATGTCGGCGAAAACAAAGAGTTTGAACGCCAGTTTCTGGCGGGGGAGTTGGAAGTTGAATTCTGCCCGCAGGGCACATTGGCGGAGAGAATGCGGGCTGGCGGTGCGGGTATCCCGGGATTCTACACCAAAACCGGCGTCGGCACACAGGTAGCAGAGGGCAAGGAGCACAAGGTCTTTGCCGATCGCGACGGGATCGATTCCACTTACATAATGGAACGCGGCATCTTTGCCGATTTGGCGATTGTCAAAGCATGGAAAGCCGATGAGACGGGCAATCTCATGTTCCGCAAGACCGCTCGCAACTTCAACCAACCTGCGGCCACCTGCGGCAAAATCTGCGTTGTCGAAGTTGAGGAAATCGTGCCTGCAGGATCGCTTGATCCCGATGCAATTCACCTTCCGGGCGTGTTTGTGAACCGCATGATTGTGGGCGCACCTTACGACAAGCAAATTGAATTCCGCACGACACGGGAGCGGGAGACAGCCTAATTCGCCTGACCGCCCCCACCTTGATTGTTCTGATAGTGGCGGGCCTGTCACTTTCGGGCTGTGTCGCTGCGGTCATCCCGATTGTCGCGGGAGGGGCGCTAGCTCGTTCAGAAACGCGCGGCAACGTCATGGTCGAGGCGGAGCAACAATCATTGCCAGGTCTGCCCGACAACAAGGCCGCGCTCGCTAATGGCGAACCGAGCTTAGACGGCCCGCAACGCGCCGCACCTTTCGCTGTTCAGCCAGCGGCCACCGAATTTGCTGATCGGTCGCGCCAATCCCCGCGTCTTGATGAATTCATCCGCTATTCGACACAGCAGGCATATCTGTTCTCGGAAAATGAACAGCCTTTGCCTTCCGCGGTGCTCAGCGATTCTGCATCTCTCGATGGACGGCGCATTGATTGCAAACCGGCCAGCGATCGCAACCCTGCCGTGCTTATTGATCTTGATCCCGGCCAAGAAACTTTCACGGCTCGGTCAGCTCTGCCGACATCAACCTCGATCGCGCTGAGCCTTAAGGTGCTGCGAAGCGAGGGGGTTGAGATTGCGTGGATCTCCGCCAACTCTGCGGCCGATGCGGACGTGGTTCGCGCCGCTTTGACGCGTTCCGGGCTAGACCCCGACGCTCAAGACACCCTTTTGTTGATGCGCTATCCCGGTGATCGCAAGCAAACGCGGCGTAAAGAATTCGCGAGCGAAACCTGCTTGATCGCGATCGCAGGGGACAACCGGCGCGATTTTGACGAACTGTATGATTATCTTTCAAACCGTGAAGCCGCATTCAGGCTCGAAAAACTGATCAACAATGGCTGGTTTCTGATCGGTTCCGACACGCTGGATGACGCGCAAGAAACCCAATCCGGTCAACCAGTTAACGATGCAACCGACACAGCCCCGGCGGAGATGCCGGGCTCACCAAATGCCATGCAAACTCCAGACGGAAAGCCCAAATAATGACTCAAGAAGTGAATGGATGGACCCGCGATCAGATGGCCGCGCGCGCCGCGCAGGAATTGCAGGATGGCTATTATGTCAATCTTGGCATTGGTATCCCGACCTTGGTAGCGAACCACATTCCCGAAGGTATGCTGGTGACGCTGCAAAGTGAAAACGGGATGCTGGGTATTGGCCCCTTCCCCTATGATGACGAAGTTGACCCCGATCTGATCAATGCTGGCAAGCAGACCATTAGCGAGCTGCCCCACAGCGCCTATTTCGACAGCGCGACCAGCTTTGCCATGATTCGCGGTGGCCACATTGACCTGACCGTTCTGGGCGCGATGGAAGTCGCGGAGAACGGCGACATCGCGAATTGGATGATCCCTGGCAAGATGATCAAAGGCATGGGCGGCGCAATGGATCTGGTCGCAGGCGTGAAGAAGATTATCGTCGTGATGGATCACAACGCTAAAGACGGTAGTCCCAAGTTCATTCCTGAATGCACCTTGCCCCTTACCGGAGCGGGTGTGGTCGATATGATCATTACCAATCTCGGCGTCTTTCAGCGTCCCTCAAAGGGGGAACCCTTCCGTCTGATAGAGCTTGCCCCGGGCATCACCACAGAGGAAATCAAGGCAAAGACAACCGGCGCATTTGAAATCGCTTTGGAGAGCGTCTGATCCCATGTGGCTGGACCAGCCCCGCAATCAAAATTCGCCGCTGGCGGGGTTGAAAGTCGTTGAGCTTGCCCGCGTGCTTGCCGGGCCGTGGGCTGGACAAATCCTTGCCGACCTTGGCGCCGATGTGATCAAAGTTGAAAGCCCCGAAGGCGACGGCACCCGGCTGTGGGGCCCGCCTTGGGTTGAAAGGACAGACGCAGGCGGGACGGTCCACCGCGAGGCCGCCTATTATCACGCTTGTAACCGCGGAAAGCGATCAATAATCGCAGATTTTCGCGAAGAAGCCGACCTTGTGCGGGTCCGTGATCTCTGCCGGGATGCCGATGTCGTAATCGAGAATTTCAAGACGGGTAGCCTCACGAAGTTCGGCCTTGATTACGCGAGCCTTTCGGCCCCGAACCCGGGACTCGTCTATTGTTCGATCACAGGTTTTGGTCAAACGGGACCGCGCGCTCATGAAGCGGGCTATGACTTTGTAATTCAAGGAATGAGCGGTTTCATGTCGGTCACCGGTGAGCCTGACGGAGAGCCTATGAAAATGGGCATTTCAATCTCCGATCTGACCACAGGCACGTGGGCGGCAAACGGCATTCAGGCGGCCTTGCTCCAGCGCGAGCGCGCTGGCCCGTTTCAGGGGCGCGGGCAGCACCTCGACATGTCATTGATGGATTGCTCTGTCGCGCTTCTGGCCAATCAGGCGAGCTATTTTCTGAACACCGGAAAAAACCCGCCGCGCATGGGCAACGCGCATGCTCAGGTCGCTCCGTATGGAGTGTTTCCTGTCAGCGATGGTCACGTCATTCTGGCTCCTGCCAATGATGGCTTGTTTGTGAAACTGGCTGATTTGTTCGGGCGGCAGGACTGGATCGACAATCCCGATTTTTCAAGCAATGCGGGCCGCGTCGCAAATGCCGCATTGCTGGATGCAGAGATCGCTGCCGAGACATCCAAACGGACAAAGGCGGACTTGCTGGCTTTGTGCAAAGAGCATGGAGTGCCAGCAGGCCCGATCAATGATCTCGACGAAGTGTTCGGCGACCCGCAGGTGATCGCGCGCGGTCTGCGCGTCGATCTTGGCGGTATGCCCGGAGTGCGATCGCCCTTCACTTTCTCACACGCTGAACTCGCGCTTGATCGCCCTTCCCCGATTTTGGGCGAGGACAATTAGGCGATAAGCCGCGCCAATTGACGCCATAACCGCTCGAGCGGGCCGTTTCCCAATCGCCGGGTCCACGCTGGCGACCAGATCAGCATGCCGGCAATCGGAACAAAGCCGAGCATGAAGGCCTGCGTCCGGCTAACCTGTCCAAACAGACCAAGCCCCCAGCTTGCAAATATCCCGGCGAGGATCACGCTGGTCATAACATAATTGGTAAGAGATAGCCGTCCTACATTGGCCAGTATCCCTGTTATAGGGCCGCTTTTCGTAAAGAATGCCATCGCCAATGCAGCATAGGTCAAGCCAAGCAATGTATCGAACGGCGCAGATACGATCAGAGCAACGGGGCCGACAATCGAACCGGGAAATCCTTCATAGGAAATCCACCACGCCAGCGCGAGCAAGGCAGGGATCGCAATAATCGCACAGAACGCCGCCAGCCGCTGCAACCGAAACGTCCGCCATTCGCGCGCCAACATCCGGTCCTTCCATAGCGCCATGCCAAGCGCCATCGCTGCCAAATTTATCGGCAGCGATGCAGAGATCGCCCAGAGCTGTGACGGGATGCCAGCGGCGCGCCGCGCAACCCGCTCTGCAAAGCCTTCCCGGCCAAGCTCAAGCGCATTTCGGACAGCCGGTGCATCATCACCAAAGTTTCTTAACGCGAAAAGCGACGCATCGCTGCCAAGGCGGCCAGCATAATAATCAACCACTACACTGCCAAAAGCGACCATTCCGCCACCAACATGGACTGCAACAAAACCAATCGCGACCGCATAAAGCGCGCGGTGGGACAATTGCGCCAGAAATGGCAACACCGCTCCCGCCATGGCGTATGCGCGCAGCACATCGTTGTTTGCCAACAGTGTTGAATGGGCAATCCCGATCGCAAGCAAAACAGCCATGCGGGCAAAGTGCCTTTGCCATGGTCGCTCCTTCTCGCGCTCGAGAAGAATCAGGCATCCTGCACCGAAAAGCATGGCGAACAATGTTCGAAACTTGTCTTCGATGAAAACGAAACTGGTCGCCCAAATGATCCGATCAACTGCACCCTCCCCGCCCCAGACAGCAGGATTATAATAGGCCTGCGAGGGGAGCGCGAAGATGTAGACGTTCATCCAGACAATGCCGATCACAGCAAGCCCGCGTAGCGCGTCTAGCTCGGTAATTCGTTCGGGCCTGCCCGGTTCAGTTGCAATCGCCACCATAATCAGCGGCGCTTAGCAGATTAGGCGAGAGCTGCCTTCAAATCATCGACAAGGTCAGTCTTTTCCCAAGGGAAGAAATCACCATCTGCAACCCGGCCGAAGTGGCCATAAGCCGCCGTTTTGCGATAGATAGGTTTGTTCAGACCCAGATGGGTGCGGATGCCACGGGGTGTCAATCCACCCAGTTTGGCGATGCTTTTGATCGCTTTTTCTATCGCTGCATCATCATATTCGGCAGTATTGGTGCCGTGCGTATCGACATACAGCGAAAGCGGCTCCGATACTCCGATTGCGTAGGCGATTTGAATGGTGCAGCGCGTCGCAAGACCGGCGGCAACAACATTCTTGGCCAGATAACGCGTGATATAGGCCGCGCTCCGGTCAACCTTGGTTGGATCTTTGCCGCTAAACGCGCCGCCGCCATGCGGGCTTGCGCCGCCATAGGTATCAACAATGATTTTGCGACCTGTCAGCCCGGCATCTCCATCCGGTCCGCCAATTACAAAACTGCCTGTCGGGTTGATGTGCCATTGCGTGTCATCGGACAGGAAACCATCGGGCAGAATGTCGGCGACGACATCTCTGACATACGCTTTCAGCTCGGCTTCTTTTTCGCCTTTGTCATAACCCTCGGCATGCTGGGTCGAAACAACGAGGGCGGTGCAGGCGACAGGCTTTCCGTCCACATAACGCAGCGTAACCTGGCTTTTCGCATCAGGCTCAAGGAATGGCACTGCGCCGGAATGGCGATCGGCAGCCAACCGCTCCAGAATTTTGTGACTGTAATCGAGTGTCGCCGGCATCAGGTCCGGCGTTTCATCGCATGCGAACCCGAACATGATACCCTGATCGCCGGCGCCTTCGTCTTTGTTGGAGCCGTCGGCTCCGGCATCAACGCCCTGCGCAATGTGATCGGATTGGCCGTGTAGGTGGTTTTCAAAGGTCAGGGTCTTCCAGTGAAAACCATCCTGCTCATATCCGATATCGCGCACGGTGCTGCGCACAGCCTGTTCGATTTCTTCCTTGGCCCCAGGCGCCCAGGCGCCGTTGACCGCCCATTCTTCGTTATGCTCATCATACATGGGAGCACAGCGAATTTCACCGGACAGGATCACGCGCTGCGTTGTGGTCATGGTCTCACAGGCCACCCGCGCTTCAGGGTCCTTGGCCAACATCAGGTCAACAATGGCATCCGAAATCTGATCCGAAACCTTATCCGGGTGGCCTTCAGAGACGCTTTCAGAGGTGAAGAGAAAATCGCTGCGCATGAGAATTCCTTGGAGTTTCCGCGAGGGAATGTCGTAAGTCGGATCGAGGTCCTTATAGAGATATAAGGAAATCTTTATGTCTTGCAGAGCGCTCTAGCGTTGGAGACGAGCCAGTGCAAGCATTCTTGGGAGCCCAAGACCGATCAAAATTAGCAAGAATGCCCAGACCAGCGGGACCGCATTGCCGTATGTGGCAAAGAGCGTCGCTCGGCGCGCTGGCGGGATAATCCCCGAAACGGAACCGGCCTGACCAGAGGCGATGGATTGCCGCACGATACCATTCGCGTCGATCACCGCGCTGATCCCCGTGGTCGTCGATCTCAGGACCGGCAAACCCTCTTCTATTGCGCGCAATCTCGCTTGCGCCAGATGCTGAGGCGGACCCCACATGCCAAACCAGCCATCATTTGATGGATTGAAGATATAATCGGGGCGATTGGCCCGATCGACAACCTGGCCAGAGAACACGATTTCATAACAGATCTGAATGCCCGCTTTGCCGTGCTCACCCAGATCAATCGTGGCTGGGCCGGGGCCTTCTTTATAGTCTATTGATCCAGCGACTAACCGGGTGAGCCCGAGCGGTTCCAGAATTCCCCGCATTGGCAAATATTCGCCGTAAGGTACGAGGTGCGCCTTTGCGTAATGGCCGGTAATATCACCGGCACCATTCAGAGCGAGCACCGAATTGCGTGCGCTTACGACGCTGACAATGCCCGCTTTCTCCTGAAAATCGAGATTCACTGCGCCTGTCAAAAGGCTCGACTCCGGCCCAATCACAGAACCAATCCGTTTGCGGGCGAAATCTGGGTCACCGCTGACGGTCATCCGATCATAGTAACGCAGCGGATAGCCGTCTTCGAGATAGTCGGGCACGGCGCTTTCGGGCCAAAGAACCACTCTCGACCCGTCTCGGCCCGGCATCGTCAAATCGGTTATACGCGCAAATTGTTCTTCAAACTTTGTCGGGTCGTTGATCTCGTCCTGCGTCAACAAAGGCTGTACCAAAGTATAGTTCACACCCAGCGTTGCCGTATCGGGCGACATATCCGGATTGGGAATTGGAAACATCATCGCACCCACAATCGCCGCACCAAATCCGGCAAGCAGCACGGCCCGTTTGTGCATCGCACACGCCAACAAGACAGCGCCGATCACAACAGTCAGCCCCGATAGCGCATAGGTTCCAAGCCAGGGCAAAAGACCCGCAATCCCCGGTGATTGCCAACTGCCTAGCAAGATCAGGCCGAGTGGGGGCCAAGGGTAACCTGTAAAAGCCCAACTTCTCGCCCATTCGGTGATGATCCAGCCACCCGACAAAACGGCTCCAAACCGAAACACTCCGGGTCTGCGCGCAATCAAATGCGCAAAAAGAGCCGCAATCGCAGGATAAAGTGCAAGATACACGCAGAGTAACGGCACCGCGATCCAGCCGAGGAATTCCGGCATCTTCGCCTGATGGGTGAAGGCTGTGGCGATCCAGTTATTCGCCAGAGTCAGGTGAACCCAGCCAAACAACCAGCCGCGCCCAAACGCCGAGCGCCAAGTCTGCGCGCGATAAAGGTGTCCAATTAAGAGCGCCAGCGCGGGCAGCGCTATCCACCAACCATGAACAGGCGGGTAGCCCATGGCCGATATCAGACCAAGCAGGAGCGCAGTCAGTTTCGGCCAGTCATCCGCAAATTTGATCACCCTGCGCGAAAGATCGTGCATCAATCCGCTCCGGGTTCGCGCAGTGTCTAACGCTTAACCGACAACTTCTAAACTGTCGTCGCTGTCTTTGGCCGATCCAACACCGATAGCCGGTGGCAGAACCGATGAGTCGATCTCTGCTGCGGTATCGCCGCCACGGTCGCCTTTGTCGGGCCGGCTTGCGCGCGGCTTCCTGCGTTTGGGCTTCTCCGTAGTGTCCGCATCGCTGCGCGGTTTGCGTGCGCGGCGCTTTGGCTTTTCGACTTCTTCTGACGTTTCGTTATCGGAATCGTCATCAGCGTCGTTTTCATCGGACCGGTTGCTGTCGCGCTGGTCTTCGCCGTCTTCACGGCGTCCGCGCGGGCGGCGATTGCTGTTGCGGCGGCGGTTATCGCCGTCTTCGTCTTCATCGCTGTCATCGCCAGAGGGGCCGCGCTCGTCATTACGTTTGGCCCGTGCTTCGTCTTGGCGCGCTTTATTATCTGCAATCACGCGGAAATAATGATCTGCAAATTGAAGATAATATTCCGCCTGGACACGATCACCATGGTGCTGCGCATCCTGTGCAAGCTTTTTATACTTGTCGAGGAGCTGCGGCGCATTGCCGCGTGCGCGGCTATCGATGCGGTTCTGGTTGTTCGCCGCACCTTGCGGGTTGCGGTTTCCGCGACCGCGACGACGATTGTTGTTACGATTGTTGTTCAAGGAAATTCTTCCTGTTTGCGGCCGTGGTGCATTCTAAAACATGCTCCGGGGCCAACAGACCTTTCGTCTTTGCGCCAAACTGACGCGCGCTCCGCGCTGCCTTGGCCAAGGGGTTGCCCTGATGGCCGTCTGACATCGAATTTGGAGCTTGGTTCAGCGATCTGCGCCCTTCGCATATCGGTGACCTAGTTCTGAATTAGCGAGCCGGAGTGCTTTTGCCAAGCCCTGTAAACATTTTCTTCATCGGATGATTAAAGCGCGCGGTCTTGCCGCGAGATCATTTCTCGCCTCAACGGTGAATCCGCAGGCTGATGCGATATCGGAAACCGACTGTTGCTGCGCGGCGCCGATTTCAAACACCGCAACGGCATTTTTAGACATCAGGTTGCCAAGCTGCGGCAGAAGAATGCGATAATCGTCAAGTCCCTCGGGTCCGGAAAACAGCGCGTCCGCCGGTTCGAAATCACGCACATCAGGCTCAAGCTCGGCGTCGATTTCAACATACGGCGGATTGCAAAGAATAAGGTCAAATCTCCCCAAGCCTTTGGCCCAGCCCGCTTCGCGCCAATCACGCAGGTGAAATTCGGCTCTATCATCATCCAGCCCCAGCGCGCTCGCATTCCCTTTCGCCATGGCCAAAGCTGCGCCTGAAGCATCCACCCCGACGCCGTTTCCGATCCCCAGCTCAAGCATAGCCGTTATCAGAAGCGCGCCAGACCCTGTTCCCAGATCGAGGACACGGCGGGCATTGCCAGCATATTCCCGCGCTGCCTCTATCAACGTTTCGCTGTCGCCGCGCGGTATCAAAACATCTTGTGAAATACGAAACGATCGCCCGTAAAACTCCGCCTCCCCGATGATATGCGCAACCGGCTCCCGTGTTGCGCGGCGTTCGATCAACCCATTGAACGCGCTCGGAATCTCGCCTTGCATCGCACGGATCAACATGTCCGACCGGGTTAGGCCAAGGGCATGCGCCATCAACAATTCCGCATCCAGTCGCGCAGTATCGCTCGTCAAGGTGAGCTTTGCGGTGGCCGCGCGGATTGCATCGGCAACACTCACTCGTTCATCGCCGCAAGCCGTTTGCCCTCATCCTCCGCCGTCAGCGCATCGACAAGCTCGGTTAATCCTGGACCAGCCAGCACCTCTTCGAGTTTGTGCAGCGTCAGCCCGATGCGGTGATCCGTCACGCGGCCCTGCGGGAAATTGTAGGTACGGATGCGCTCGGACCGATCGCCGCTGCCGACCATTGCCTTGCGCGCTTCGGCTTCGGCACCCTGTGCTTCATCGCGGCTTTTTTCATAGAGCCGCGCGCGCAGAACCTGCATCGCCTTTTCACGGTTCTTGTGCTGGCTGCGCCCGTCCTGACAGGTCACAACAATACCGCTCGGCTCATGCGTAATGCGGATCGCAGAATCGGTGGTGTTGACGTGCTGACCGCCGGCCCCGCTGGCCCGATATGTGTCAATCTTGAGATCGCCCGGATCGATATTCACATCAACATCATCGGGTTCAGGCAAGACAGCGACCGTCGCCGCAGACGTATGTATCCGTCCGCCGCTTTCCGTTACCGGCACACGCTGGACGCGGTGCACACCGCTTTCAAACTTGAGCCGCGCGAACACACCATTGCCGGTGATGTTGGCCACGATTTCCTTGAATCCGCCAACTTCGGACGCGCTCATATTGACCGGCTCAACCTTCCAACCGTTCTCGGCGGCAAAGCGTTCATACATCCGGTAAAGATCGCCTGCGAACAATGCCGCTTCATCGCCGCCTGTCCCGGCCCGGATTTCCAGCATTGCGGGCTTGCTATCGGCGGCATCGCGCGGCAGCAGGGCGAGGGCCAGTTTCCGTTCTTTTTCCGGCAGAGCCTCGCGGATCGCGGCCAGCTCTTCTTCCGCAATCGCTTTCATTTCGGAATCGGCCAGCATTTCTTCGAGACCGGTGACCTCATCTCGCATAGCCTTCACCTCGGCGGCGATTTTCGCGACCGGCTCCAACTCGGCATAATCGCGGCTTGCCTGAACGAAGGCGTCGCCTTCGAGAGTGCCCGACGCCATGCGCGCCTCCAGCTCCGCAAAACGATTGGCGATCTGGTCAAGGCGAGTGGCAGGAATTTGCATCAGTCGAGACCCAGTTCGCGGAGCTTTTCCGCTAGCTCGTCTTTCTTCGATGCGTTCTCGTCATACCTCAATCGGCGCTCTCCATCGCTCATGGCCAATATGACACGGCTGCCGACCTTTACGGCTTTATCGAATCGCTTTTTCTTCCCTCCGGATGCGATGAATTCGGCTGATAGGCCGGCATGACGAATGGCGCTTACGGCGGCCTGACCTTGCGCAGTCATTGCATCATCCTCAACCACCACGACAACATCGGCGCGCGCGGCATTGCGTTCACCCACCAGCATCGCCAGCCGCTCAATCCCCGCAGCCCAGCCGACCGCAGGCGTTGGCGCGCCGCCGAGGCTTTCCATCAGGCCGTCATACCGCCCGCCGCCCAGAATTGTGCTTTGCGCGCCCAATGCGTCTGCCGCGGCTGATCCTTCATCGGGAATGAATTCAAACGCAGTGTGGCGGTAATAATCGAGCCCGCGCACAAGGCTTTCGGCGCGGGTCCATTTTACGCCCGCTGCATCCAATCCGCTGGTGACCGCTTCAAAAAATGCGGTGGCTTCCTCGGTCAGAAAATCGTCAATCTTGGGGGCACCGGCCACGAATTGCTGGTCCCGCCGATCCTTGCTGTCGAGGATGCGCAGCGGATTTTTCTCCAACCGCTCTTGCGAATCTTCGGACAATTCACCTTGGACTGCGCGAAAGTATTCGATCAACGCAGCGCGCCATTTTTCGCGGCTATCGGCATCGCCGAGCGTGTTGAGGTGCAACGTTACGCCCTCGATACCCAGTTCTTTCAAAAGCTGATCGGACATGGCGAGCAATTCAACATCCGCCTGTGGTTCAGCCGCGCCGATAATCTCGGCATCGATCTGGTGGAACTGGCGATAGCGGCCCTTTTGCGGGCGTTCATATCGGAACAGCGGGCCGTGCGTCGCAGCCTTTAAGGGCGCGTGCTGCTGCCAACCGTTGGTCAGATATGCGCGCGCCATGCCTGCCGTGAATTCAGGCCTAAGCGTCAGCGAATCCCCGCCGCGATCCTCAAACGAATACATCTCTTTCGAGACAACATCGGTGGTTTCGCCAATCGCCCGGCTGAACACTTCGGTCTTTTCAAAAACTGGCATTTCTACACGGCGAAAGCGATAAAGTTTGCGCACGCGTTCAAATGTTTCGACCACAAAGGCAAACGCCTCCGCGTCTGCGCCGAAGATATCCTGAGTGCCGCGAATGGCTTTGGGAGTGTTCTTGCTCATATCAATCCTGATGTTTGACGGTGCGATTAGGGCACACAGAAGGTTGCCGCAATATCGAGAGCAAGCTATCGGCCCCGAATACGCCTTTGCGGAGAGGGGCGAAACACCAAAATAGGAACTTGGCCCATGCGTATCGACAAAATTCCAACTGGCGAAAATCCGCCAGAAGCTCTGAACGTCATTATCGAAGTGCCAACCGGCGGCGAACCGGTGAAATATGAATTCGACAAGGAATCGGGCGCACTGTTCGTTGACCGGATCCTGCACACGCCAATGCGCTACCCGGCGAATTACGGGTTTGTCCCGCACACTCTTTCACCGGATGGCGACCCGCTTGATGCGTTGGTTATCGCCCGGTCACCCTTCATCGCAGGCTGCGTAGTCCGCGCGCGCCCCATTGGTGTTCTCAACTTGGAAGACGAGCATGGCGGCGATGAAAAACTGATCTGCGTACCCGTGGATACGACATTCCCGTATTATTCCGATGTAGGCGAAACCAAAGATTTGCCGTCGATCATTCTACAACAGATCGAACATTTCTTTACACACTACAAAGATCTGGAAGCCGAAAAATGGGTCCGTATCGGTAAATGGGGCGATGCCGCAGAAGCCCGCCAGATCGTCCTTGAAGCGATCGAGCGGGAAAAGGCTGCCTTAAAATAGCGTGTGAGTTTGAGGTGAGCCGGGGCAATGGCCGCCCGCTCACCTTTTACATTACAGAAAAGAGCGCTTTGAAGATGCCGGTCAGCAAGAGCGGCAATCCAATTGCAAGCGACCAGAGCAAAATCGTATCGCGCCGGAATGCACCCGCATAGGCGGGATCCGAAGCTTCCTGGTCCGATAGTCCCTGCCAGCGTTTTTCAAACCAGCGGCACGCCGGAATGATGGCCGCAACCAGCACAATCAAAGCGAAATAAGGCAAAATGGAAGAAAGGCCTTCGGAAAGGGCTTTCACCGTGACGAAGATTTGCAGGCCAGTGTAGGTCAGCAATGCGTAAGCGACATGATCGCTGATCGATTTGCGCCAGTCGGTCCCCCGTTCTTCCGTCCCGGTCTGGACTGCAGCCTGCGTTTCGTGATTTGCCATAATACCGCTCCCCAACGGTTTGTGTTATTATGGCAGTAGTATCTCAAAGACACACGCATCTGGCAAGCGCGGTAACCAACGCCCGAAACGATCATGCGCCACAATCGCGAATCCGGAACAAACCGCCGTAATCGTTGATATTCTCGTCGATGAACGTTTGTCGTTGACGGATTGAATGGGGTTTAAAGCAAAAATCCTGCCAAAACGGACCAGACACCCTTTTCTGTTAACGGGAGGCTGCTAAAGCTAATATCCATGAGCGAGTCTCCTACCCTCGAAGAGCTGACCGAAAGCCCTGAATTCAGCGCGGACGCCGCCGCTGAGTTGCCCGAGGGCGGGCTTGAAGTTGTTTCCATCGCCAAAAGTTATGACAAACGCGCCGTACTGACCGACATCTCGCTTAGCGTGGCCAAAGGCGAGGTGCTCGGCCTGCTTGGGCCGAACGGCGCAGGCAAGACGACGTGTTTTTACTCCATCATGGGCCTGGTTAAGCCAGATTCCGGCCGTATCCTGATGGACGGTGAGGATGTTACGAAACTGCCGATGTATCGCCGTGCGATCCTTGGCCTCGGCTATTTGCCTCAGGAAACCAGCATTTTTCGCGGCATGACGGTTGAACAGAATATCAACTGCGTGCTGGAAATGGTTGAGCCCGATGCCGATACGCGCGCCGCCGAACTGGAGCGTTTGCTGAGCGAATTCGGGCTCACGCGTCTGCGGGAAAGCCCGGCAATGGCGCTATCGGGCGGTGAGCGGCGGCGCTGCGAAATTGCGCGTGCGCTTGCGGCAAAGCCTTCCATTATGCTGCTTGATGAACCTTTTGCAGGGATCGACCCGCTTTCGATCAGCGACATTCGCGATCTTGTAAAAGATCTGAAACGGCGCGGGATCGGCGTTCTGATTACAGATCACAATGTGCGCGAGACGCTGGATATCGTAGACCGCGCCTGCATCATTTATGGCGGGCAAGTCCTGTTTGCGGGCACTCCGCAAGACCTCGTTGCGGATGAGAACGTCAAACGTCTCTACCTTGGCGAGAGTTTCACGCTCTAACGGTCAGCACGATGGCGCTCGGACCCAGACTGGACCTTCGCCAATCGCAGCAATTGGTGATGACGCCGCAATTGCAGCAGGCGATCAAGCTGCTGGCGGCGTCCAATCTTGAAATCGAAACCTTCATCGGTGATGCGCTGGACAGCAATCCGCTGCTTGAGGCGGGATCTGTTTCGAGTGAAGATAAAGGCGCAGGCGAACCCGACGATATCCCGCGCGAAGAATTAACCAGTGACCAGTTGATGGCGCAGGGGGCAGGCGAAAGCGAGGCTCCGCTTGATCTGGATACGGGCGCGCTCGACAGGGACCGCGATACGGGCGACGGATCATCAGCGGCGAGCGCATCGGGAGATGCCGAATGGGGTTCGGCGGCGAGTTATTCTGCGGGCGATGAATTCCCCGACATTAATGCCACCCGCGCTTCCGAAACGACTTTAAGCCAGCACCTGAATGATCAAGTCGGCGCGATTGCGGTCAACGCTAAAGAAGCCTTTATCGCGCGCCACATTATCGGTCTGCTCGACGATGCCGGGTATCTCAGCGGAGGGCTGCGCGAGATTGCGCAAGACCTCGGGGTGACGCGTGATGAAGTCGAGGACGGTCTGACCGTTGTTCAAATGCTCGATCCGACCGGTGTTGGCGCACGCAGTCTGGCGGAATGTCTCGAATTGCAGGCGCGTGAGGCCGACCGATATGATCCGTGTATGGCGAAACTGATCGATAACCTCGATCTGGTTGCGCGCGGCGAGGTCGAAAAGCTGAAACGCCTTTGCGAGGTCGATGATGAAGATTTTGGAGATATGCTGGGCGAATTGCGCAGCTACGATCCGAAACCGGGCCTAGCCTTTGCCCCCACCAGCGATGATGCGGTTGTCCCTGATGTTTTGCTGAGCGCAAAAGACGACGGCGGCTGGGACATCAAATTGAATGAAGCAACCCTGCCGCGCCTGATCGTGAACCGCGATTATTATGTAGAGCTCAATCAGGGATCACCTAATAAAGAAGCGCAAAGCTGGCTTAAGGAAAAGCTGGCCGATGCGCATTGGTTAATCCGCGCGCTGGACCAGCGGCAAAAAACTATCCTTAAAACTGCCGCTGAAATCGTTAAGCAGCAGGACGGCTTTTTCCGCCGCGGCGTTGCTGAACTTCGCCCGCTGACCCTGCGCGAGGTGGCAGAACAGATCGACATGCACGAAAGCACGGTTAGCCGCGTCACGAGCAACAAATACCTGCATTGCGATCGCGGCTGCTTTGAACTGAAATACTTCTTCACCAGCGGGGTCGGATCAAGCGACGGCGAAGGCGCATCATCCGAAGCAATCAAAGCGCGGATCAAAGCGCTGACGGATGCCGAAGATCCGAAAAAAGTACTGTCAGACCAGAAACTGGCCGACCTGCTTAAAGAAGAAGGCTTCGATCTCGCCCGGCGCACAGTCGCAAAATACCGCGAAGCCATCGGGATCGGATCGAGCGCGCAAAGACGGCGGGCAAAGAAATTGAACGGGTTTTGAACCGCGCAGCCAGACCAGAATTGTTCGCCCGAGTTCAAGCACAAGCCCGGCTTTTCAGGCAGACCCCGGCTTTAACGACACAAAAAAGACCTGTGGCATCAAAGACTCACAAATTTTTAAGGCTTCTATTTACGGCGCGTTAACCTTTTCCGTTCAGACCTTGTGTGGTTAATACATGACAACACCTCTTACCGAGGCGTTACCAACCACAGCTTACCAAAGCGGTGAGCCTGCCACGTTTCGGGGCAACTTAGGGGACCAGAAATGCGAGTGCTGTTGATTGAGGACGAGCCAACAACCGCGAAAGCGATTGAACTCATGCTCACCACCGAGGGCTTTAATGTCTATTCAACTGATCTGGGCGAAGAAGGCCTCGATCTGGGTAAGTTGTATGATTACGATATCATTTTACTCGACCTTAACCTTCCGGATATGCACGGCTATGACGTGCTTAAGAAGCTGCGCGTTGCCAAGGTGCAAACGCCGGTTCTGATCCTGTCGGGCATTGCCGAAATGGATAGCAAGATCCGTTCGTTCGGCTTTGGTGCCGACGATTACGTGACCAAGCCGTTCCACCGTGAAGAACTGGTTGCCCGCATTCATGCTGTTGTGCGCCGTTCGAAAGGCCACAGCCAGTCGATCATCCGCACCGGCAAACTGGCCGTGAACCTTGATGCCAAGACTGTCGAAGTTGACGGTGCACGGGTCCATCTGACCGGCAAAGAATACGCGATGCTTGAGCTGCTTTCACTGCGCAAAGGCACCACGCTGACCAAAGAGATGTTCCTCAACCACCTGTATGGCGGAATGGATGAGCCGGAACTCAAAATTATCGACGTCTTCATTTGCAAGCTGCGCAAAAAGCTCAGCCATGCATGCGGCGGCGAAAACTATATCGAAACCGTATGGGGCCGCGGCTATGTGCTGCGCGATCCAAACGAAGAAGCCGAAGCGGCTTAATCTATTTGCCCGGCGCGCTCACCGCGTGGCAACCACAAGCTTGAATAATGGAGCACCCGAAATGCCGATGGCGTTTCGGGTGTACTCTTATGCGCCGCGCACCAGCGCCGCGAAATCGCCGCCGGTCGGTTCTTGGAACACGCGCAAGCCAAATTCAGGCAAAATCGCGATCAGGTGGTCGAATATGTCCGCCTGGATGCCTTCATATTGCTCCCACGCAGTCGTGTTGGTGAAGCAGTAAATCTCCAATGGCACACCCTGCGGCCCCGATGGCAATTGCCGCACCATCATCAGGAAATCGTCACCAATCTGAGGGTGCCAGCTGATATAGGCCTGCATATAGGCGCGCATCGTGCCGAGATTGGTCAGCCGCCGCGCATTAACCGGGACAGCCTCTTCACTCGACAATTCGCGCGTGTTCCAATTCTTGATCTCATCACGCTTCGCAGCGAGGTAGGGTTTGAGAATGCGGAATTTCTTAAGGCCCAGGACTTGCTCGTCCGACAGAAAACAGACCGAATTCTGGTCAATCGTGATTGATCGCTTGATCCGCCGACCACCACTTTCCGCCATGCCGCGCCAATTTTGGAACGCATCCGATACCAGCCGGTGGGTCGGGATCGTCGTGATCGTCTTGTCGAAGTTTTGAACCTTTACCGTGTGCAGAGAAATATCGATCACATCACCATCGGCATCCATGCTCGGCATGGTGATCCAGTCGCCTACACGCAGCATATCGTTGGACGTCAATTGAACGCTTGCGACGAGCGACAGGATTGTGTCCTTGAACACGAGCAGCAAAACCGCAGTAATCGCGCCCAGACCCGAAAGCAGTAAAAACGGCGATTCATCGATCAAGACCGAGATCATGACAATCGCAGCGCCGCAAAGAACAAGGATCTTTACGACCTGCACAAACCCTTTGATCGGGCGATTGCGCGACCGCGGCAGGCGTTCATACAGCTCATTGGCATAGGTCAGCGCTTTGACGACACCCATCGCAATCGACACGACGATCAACGCCTGCGCCACATTGGTGATGACAGTGTACACCTCTTCCGGCAAATTCGGGACCAGCCGAATTCCGCGCGAAATCACAAGCAAAGGTGCCGCCGTTGCAAGCCACGCAGCGGCCTTGTCACTCGTTTTCGTCTTGGTATCGAGATACGGCGCCAGCACCCGCAAGATGACGTGTTTGAGCACGTAATTCACGGTCAACGAAGCCAGCGCGAGCAGCACCAGCCCAATCAAAGATTGCAACCAAAGGGGTTGCTGGGCGAAAAATTCCATCAAAGCTTGCATGGTTTCGCGCCCTAGCGGCATAGAAGGGGCCGCCTCAACCCCCGATCTGGTCTGGACAAGCACCGCCCTCTCCCATTACCGCGCCCGGCATGAGTGCTTTTAAAGAGGGCGATCCCACCACCTTGAACCGGATGTACGGGCGCAGCATCGGGAAACCGCTGCGCGGCCGCCAGCAGGGTTTGGTCGATGATTTGCTGCCAAAGATTGCTGTGCCCGCAGAGGGCCCCGTTACCGCCGAAGGGCTGTTCGGAGAAGATTGCCCGCTGCATTTGGAGATTGGTTTTGGCAGCGGGGAACATCTCGCGTACCGCGCTGATCTGCTGCCCAATCACGGTTTTATCGGAGCGGAACCGTTTTTAAACGGCGTCGCAGCGGCGCTTGGTCATGTCGATGATGAACGCCTCGCCAATATCCGCTTGCACCACGGCGATGCCATCGACGTGCTGCAGCGGCTGCCCGATGGCGCGCTTACGATGTGTTATTTGCTCCACCCTGACCCCTGGCCCAAGAACAAGCATGCCAAACGGCGCATGGTAAATGACGGTCCCATCGCGCTGATCGCACAGAAAATGAAGCCTGGCGGCGAATTCCGGTTTGGCACCGATCACGATATCTATCTGCGCCACGCCTTGATGGTGATGCAGCGTCACACCGACAAATTCGAATGGATTGTCGAAGGCCCCGCAGACTGGCAAAACCGCCCCAGCGGATGGTGCGAGACGCGCTACGAATACAAAGCGCGCAACACGTTCGGCCACGAAGTCTGGTATTTTCGCTTCCGGAGACTGTAAATTTGCATTGATGACCGGAGCGCGTCAGTCTCTGAACCAGAGAACTAAAAGGACAAAGACATGGCATCACGGCGGCAATTTCTGGGTGGTTTGGCAGTAGCGGCAGGCACGCTGGCGGCGTGCCGCGAATTGCCTGCCGATGGCGAACGCCCCAGCATCGCCGGAGCCCGTGTTCTGGATAAGACCGCTTTGGAAGATGCGCTGCTCGGCAGCTCGTATCTGGGCACCGGCGGAGGCGGCAGCCTTTCCGAAGCGCGCGACCTGATCGCACAGGATCTTGCAGCGGGTCTGACATTCTCCATGATACCTGTCAGCGCGCTATCCGATACAGACCGTGTCGCCTGCCCATATGGATTGGCGAGCCTCGCAGAGACGAGCGAGGATATGCAGGCCAAGCTGAATGCGGTTGAAAATCCGGTGGAAGTGCCGGTGCAGGCCGCATTCGAAGCGCTGGAAAAACATATCGGACAAAAATTCGCTGGGGTGATCATGGGTGAGATCGGGCCCCTTAGCCTGGCCGAAGGGCTATCGACCGCCGCCAGATTAGGTGTGCCAGCCCTTGATGCCGATACGGTCGGGCGCGCGGTGCCGGAAATCAACCAGCATTCGGTTAAGGTCGCAGGCCTGCCGCTGACACCGATCGGCGCAGCAACCCCATTTGGGGACGAGATGATTGTCGGCCAGTTGGGCGATCCGACGCGCGCAGAGGATATTTTGCGCAGCATCGCCGTAGTTAGCCGGGAATGCGGGGTCACAGACAGCCCGATCACCGGCGCGCAGGCGAAGAAACCCGGCACTTTGGTCACTGACAGTCTGACACTTGCACAGAATATCGGCCGAGCGGTTCGTGAAGCAAAAACAGCTGGCGGCAACCCGATCGAAGCCGCGCGCGCCGCCGGAGACGGGTATCTCCTTTTCACTGGAACGGTCTCGGGTTTTTCATGGAAAGACGAAGACGGATTTCTGATCGGCACCGTAACCGTCGCCGGAAACGGCGCCTTTGCCGGGCAGACATTCCAGACTGATGTGAAGAACGAGCATCTTGTGGCACGCCGCAATGGCGCGGTGATTGCCACCTGCCCCGATCTGATAACTATCGTCGATCTGGACAGCGCAGACGGTATTGTGAATCCGGGCTACTCACGCGGCCAGACTGTCGCCGCGCTCGGTTTTCGCTGCGACCCGCTATGGCGCAGCGAGGCTGGATTGGACGTCTTCAGCCCGCGGTATTTCGGATACGATATCGATTACGTACCGATCGAACAACGGCTCGCCTAAACCACGGCGCAAGACCCTCGGCTCATCGCAGCTGAGCCATGACTCAGCGAATAACGTACAGAAAACAAATAGTTTTTTGGAACGATTTCCTGCGCCGCCCATTGGTAGGGTATATGCAAACGAAACAGAAAGGGAGATTTGCACAATGACTATTCGCACTCTCACCGACCTTTATATTGACCAGCTGCAGGACATCTACAGCGCCAACCGCCAATCGCTTGAGGCAACGAAAAAGCTTCGCGATGCGGCCACGTCACCGGATCTGACCCGCGCACTGGATGACGGTGTCAAAGGCATCGAGGACGGCATGGCACAGGTCAAAAACCTGATCACTGGACACAAAGCCGACCCGACCGGCGAATTCTGCAAAGGCATGGAAGGCCTCGTTAAAGAAGCCAAAGCCCACGCCATCAACGCAGACATCACCGACAGCGACGTGCGCGATGCATCAATCATCTCGCAATATCAGCGCATGGTGCACTATGCTCTCGCCGGATATGGCACAGCAGTAGCATTTGCAGGTCGCCTCGAGCTTGAAAACGACGTCAAAACCCTCCGCAATTGTCTGAATGAGACATATGAGGGTGATCGCCGGATGACGCAGATCGCATCAGGTGAAGTCAATGAAAAGGCTCTTGCCGCGTAACTCGCGGCAACCAGAAAACTAACCCAATTGGGCTCGGCATTACGCCGGGCCTTTTTGTTGTCAGTCGCAGATTCCAGTTACTGCAGGGCGTCCATCAACGCTGCGCTATCGGCAGGGGTGTTGTAAAGGTGCGGCGTAACGCGCAGCGACGCCCCTCTCTGGGAGATAAATATCCGTTTAGCCGCGAGCTTTTCCGTAAGGCCGGCCGGCATTTTATCCTGGAATCCCAGAGACAGAAAATGCGGCGCACGGATCCCGATATCGGCAGCGGTCAGGCCGATCTTCGCTGCCTCCGCTGCAATGGCATTGCTGCGCTGTCCAAGCTCATCAGCGATGGCATCCACGCCGAATTCGAGCAGGAAATCGAACCCGGCGCTCGCCCCCAGCAATAGCGGCGGATTGGATTTCTCGCCCATGTCAAACCGCCGGGCACCTGGCTGAAAATCGTCGCGATACTCCACCAAACGGGTAAAATCCTCTGACCCGCCGCGATTGATCCAATTGTATTCCAATGGCTCGCCCGCATGATGCTTGGGGTTAACATACAGCATCGCGATACCATACGGACCCATCAGCCATTTGTAGCAAGCAGCAACCGCGAAGTCCGGTTGGACCTCGGCCAGATCAATGGGCATCGCTCCAAGTGATTGCGTGAGATCCAGCACAAGCGCCGCGCCAACCGAGCGGCACATTGCACCGACCGCCGTCAAATCCACGATCCGGCCATCGGCCCAATGACAATGCGGCACGGCGACAATCGCAGTGTCTGGCCCAATCGCGTCCAGAACCGCTTCGGTCCAGGCCGCGTCATCATCACGCTGGACCGCAATGACTGTGCCTCCGCACCGCTCGGCCAAGTCGCGCCACACATATATGTTGGAGGGAAACTGGTCGGCAAGCGTGACAATCTGCTGACCGGCCGCGAGCGGAAGGTTTTTCGCTGCGAGCGCCAGCGCGTAGCTAACGGAGGGGACAATTGCGAGATTATCCGCGCTGACCCGTGCCACCTTCGCCGCACGCGTGCGGAAATGTTCGCAAACGGCGAAGAAGT
This sequence comes from Erythrobacter insulae, assembly GCF_007004095.1. Taxonomy (NCBI): domain Bacteria; kingdom Pseudomonadati; phylum Pseudomonadota; class Alphaproteobacteria; order Sphingomonadales; family Erythrobacteraceae; genus Erythrobacter; species Erythrobacter insulae. Next base: position 1,346,066 of record NZ_VHJK01000001.1, on the reverse strand, counting down.
CCGCCGGTTTAAAATTCCACGGTTCAGCCTTTAGACGCGCCGCGTCCTCCATCGCAGAAAGAACCCCATGCGACAGCGGCGCCATATAAGCGCAATTGAGATAATGGACATCGGCAGGGATCGAAAACCGGTCACGCTGGCTGGCAATCCCGCCCATCCCCGGATCAGACGACTACGCCCGCACCGGCGAGCACCGCCAAAGTCAACACATCAGGAGCCAGCGCCGTCATCGGCACGATCTGAACCGGCTTATCCATACCCAGCAGCATCGGGCCGACTGTCGCGTTGCTTCCCAGCTCGCGAAGCATCTTGGCCGAAAGGTTGGCCGATTGCAGGCCGGGCATTATCAACACGTTGGCAGGCCCGGAAAGGCGGCTGAACGGGTACAGCTTCATGACTTTGGGATTGAGCGCGGCATCGGGTGCCATTTCACCTTCATACTCAAAACCGGGATCCTCGCGGTCAAGGATAGCGACCGCTTCACGGATATTGCCGAGCCACTGACCCGAAGGATTGCCAAAGGTGGAATAAGACAGGAACGCGACACGCGGTTCGTGGCCCATCCGGCGGGCCACTGCCGCTGTTTCCTTGGCGATATGCGCCAATTCTTCGGCATTGGGCCGTTCGTTCATGGTGGTGTCTGCAAGGAATGTCGTGTGGTTCTTGCCGATCATCATATGAATACCGAACGGCAGGGCGCCCGGTTTCTTATCAAGCACCATGTTCACTTCACGCACAGTTTGCGCGAAGGTCCGCGTGAGACCGGAAATCATGCCATCACCGTGGCCCAGCGCGACAAGCAGTGTGGCAAAGACATTGCGTTCCTGATTGACCAGGCGGCGCACGTCCCGCTCGGTATACCCTTTGCGTTGCAAGCGTTTGTAAAGGTAATCGACCATGGCGGGCACATGCTCGCTATCGGCCGAGTTCTGGATTTCAAAGCTGCCGGGATCGGACACTGAAAGCTGATGCAGTTTATCGAGCACGGCTTTGGTCCGGCCGACAAGGATTGGCGTGCCATATCCAAAATCACGGTACTGGATTGCCGCGCGCAGCATGACTTCTTCTTCAGCCTCGGCGAACACCATCCGTTTCGGATTGGCCTTCGCTTCGTTGTAAACGCCTGCGAGAACGGACGTGGTCGGGTTGAGGCGCGATTTCAGCTTGGTGCGGTATTCGTCAAAATCGGCGATCTCTGACTTGGCAACGCCCGAATCCATCGCAGCCTTTGCCACAGCGGAGGACACCACTTCGATCAAACGCGGATCAAACGGCGCAGGGATGATGTAGTCGGTGCCGAATTTCTGGTTCTTGCCATAGGCGCTGGCGACTTCTTCCGGCACACGTTCACGCGCGAGTTCGGCGATGGCCTGCGCAGCGGCGACTTTCATTTCTTCGTTAATCGTTGTCGCTTGCACATCAAGCGCGCCGCGGAAGATGAACGGAAAGCCAAGGACATTGTTGACCTGGTTGGGGAAATCGCTGCGGCCGGTGGCGATAATCGCGTCGGGCCGCACCGCTTTGGCTTCGTCTGGCATGATTTCGGGCACGGGATTGGCCATTGCGAAGATAATCGGTTTGTCCGCCATCTTCTTCACCCATTCCGGCTTAAGCGCGCCTGCCGCCGACAGGCCGAGGAAGATATCGGCTCCGTCCAGCGCTTCCTCAAGCGTCGTCGCGCTCGTCTGAACCGCATGCGCGCTCTTCCACTGATCGACATTGTCGCGGCCGGGTGTAATCGGACCGCTGCGATCACACATGATCACATTCTCATGGGAAACGCCCATCGCCTTGATCAAAGCGGTACAGGCGATTGCCGCGGCCCCTGCCCCGTTCACAACGACTTTTACATCTTTGATATCGCGGTCGGTCAGGTGGCACGCATTCAACAGGCCGGCAGCGGTGATGATCGCTGTGCCGTGCTGGTCATCATGCATGACCGGAATGTTCATCCTCTCGCGCAAGGCGGCTTCGATAATGAAGCATTCTGGCGCTTTGATATCTTCCAGATTAATCCCGCCAAAGCTCGGCTCCATCAGCGCGACGGCATTGATGAAAGCTTCGGGGTCTTCGGTATCGAGCTCGATATCAATCGAGTCGACATCGGCAAACCGTTTGAACAACACCGCTTTGCCTTCCATCACCGGCTTGGACGCCAGCGCGCCGAGATTACCAAGGCCGAGGATGGCTGAACCATTGGAAATCACAGCCACAAGATTGCCTTTTGCGGTGTAGCGGGTGGCCAGCGATGGGTCCGCCGCAATCGCCTCGACCGGGGCGGCAACACCCGGCGAATAGGCGAGGCTCAGATCGCGCTGCGACGTCATCGGTTTGGTCGCGACGATCTCCAGTTTTCCTGGACGGATCGTTTCGTGATAAAACAATGCTTCGCGCGTCGTAAAACCGCTCTTTCGATCGTCAGCCATGTGGTTGTTCCCTTACCCCAGAAAGTCGCAGAAAATTCATTCGCAGCCCGTTTAGCGGCACCGAAACGCAAACGATAGGGGAAACCCTGCCCTAAGCCGTTCCGAATCGGCTCTAGCCTGTCTAGGCCGGTCAGATGGCTGGCACCGCAACCCCAATGATGCAGCAATATCTCGCTCTTAAGAAAGAGGCGGAGGGATCACTGTTGTTTTATCGAATGGGTGATTTTTTCGAATTGTTTTTCGATGATGCGAAGGTTGCCGCCAATATTCTCGACATCGCACTGACATCGCGGGGTGAACATGATGGCCAGCCAGTGGCGATGTGCGGGGTACCGGTGCACGCCGCCGAAGGATATCTCGCCCGGCTGATCAAATCAGGGCAACGGGTGGCCATTGCCGAACAGGTCGAAACACCGGGCGAAGCCAAAGAGCGCGCGAAACGCGAAGGCAAACCTTCATCCAAGGTGCTGGTAAAGCGCGACATCGTCCGCTTTGTCACCGCCGGAACGCTGACCGAAGAAGCGCTGCTGAATCCGCGCGCGGCCAATCTGCTGGCCGCGCTGGCCGAAGTGCGCGGGACAATCGGCATTGCCAGCATCGATATCTCCACCGGCACCATGGCGCTGGAGCAATGTTCGCCCGAAATGCTTGGCGCAGAACTGGCCCGGATCGGCGCGACCGAAATTGTTGCGCCCGAAGACTGGGCGCTGGGCCCGGACGAGCTGACGTATCATTCGCGCAGCACCTTCTCCAGCGATGCCGGGGCTGAACGGCTCAAATCGCTGCATGGTGTCGCGACGCTGGACGGGTTTGGCACTTTCTCGCGCGCCATGCTGGCGGCCGCTGGCGGCCTGATTGCTTATCTCGACCATGTCGGGCGCGGCGCGCTGCCTTTGATGCTGCCTCCGGTGGTTCGTGAAAGTGCATCCGGTATGACCATGGACGAGGCAACACGCGGCAGTCTTGAAATTCTGGAAAGCTCAACTGGCGGGCGCAACGGCAGCCTCATCGCGTCGCTCGATCGCTGCGCGACGGGCGCGGGTTCGCGTTTGCTCGCTGAAGATCTCTCCGCTCCGTTGCTCAACCAGGCAGCCATCGAGGACCGTTTGCAGCTGGTGCAGTTCTGGCGTGAGAGACCGATTGAGCGGGCGGATCTGCGCGATACGTTGCGCGCTTTGCCCGATATCGGCCGCGCACTGGGCCGCATTGTTGCGGGACGCGGTAGCCCGCGCGATCTTGGTCAGGTGCGCGATGGTCTTCGCGAAGCAAGCCGAGTGTATGAACGCCTCTCGCTCGAAACGGATCGCCCAGCCTTGCTTGACAGCTTGCTTCCCCGGCTGATCGGGCACGGAGCATTGGTGGATCACATGGCGCGCGCATTGGTGGCTTCTCCGCCGACCGAGCGTTCCAATGGCGGCTATATCGCTGATGGTTATGATGCCAGCCTCGATGACCTGCGCGAAGTATCCGGCAATGCCCGCCGCGCCATCGCCGCGATGGAAGCGCGCTATCGCGATGAAACCGGAATCGCCTCGCTCAAGATCAAGCATAACGGTGTGCTGGGATACTTTATCGAAGTGCCCAGCCGCCATGCCGATGCGCTGATGGACGCGACCAGCGGCTTTACCCACCGGCAGACGATGAAAGGCGCAGTGCGGTTCAATTCGCTTAACCTGCACGAAGAAGCCTCGCGGATTTCAGAAGCAGGCGGGCGCGCGCTCGCCGCAGAAGAGGCGCATTTCGAAGAATTGACCGAGGAAGTTACCGCCGCGCGTCAAGCCATCGCTGCGACTGCTGCGGCGCTGGCGCGGATCGATGTATCCGCAGGCAATGCCGAGCGTGCATCCGAAGGTGAATGGGCGTTGCCCACCATTTCAGAGGAGCCCGGCCTTACCATTACCGGCGGACGGCACCCCGTCGTCGAAGCCGCATTGGCCAAGACAGGTGAGCGGTTTGTGGCGAACAATTGCGCGCTCGCGCCCGATGATCGATTGTGGTTGATCGGCGGGCCCAATATGGGCGGCAAATCGACCTTTCTGCGGCAGAATGCGCTGATCGTGCTCATGGCGCAAGCGGGGTGTTTTGTGCCCGCCGAAGCGGCGCAAATCGGACTGGTTGATCGTCTGTTCAGCCGCGTCGGCGCGTCAGACAACCTTGCGCGCGGGCGCTCCACATTTATGGTCGAAATGGTCGAAACCGCTGCCATTCTGGCGCAAGCGACAACTCGCAGTTTTGTCATTCTGGATGAAGTGGGGCGCGGAACCTCGACCTATGATGGTCTGGCGCTGGCATGGGCCGTGGTCGAAGCGGTGCATTCGCGCATTGCGTGCCGGTGCCTGTTCGCAACCCATTATCATGAGCTCGCGCGACTGGCCGAGACATGCGAGGCGTTGTCGCTGCACCATGTCCGCGCGCGCGAGTGGAAGGGCGATCTGGTGCTGCTGCACGAATTGTCAGAGGGGCCAGCTGACCGGTCTTACGGCCTTGCTGTGGCTAAACTCGCCGGAGTGCCGGATGCCGTGGTCAAGCGCGCATCGCAAGTGCTTGCCAAGCTGGAACAGGCCCGATCGGAAACGGGCGGGATCGCCGCCGGTCTGGGAGAGCTGCCGCTTTTCGCCGCCGCTGCGCAAACGGTGGAGCCCGAACCATCGCCAGACGCCAGCCTTGCAGCGCGGTTGAGCGAGACCGATCTCGATGCGCTCTCCCCGCGTGAAGCGCTGGATCTGCTGTATGATCTCAAGCGTGAAGTGATCTCCACCGAAACTTAATATCTTGGCCTTATTGCCGTAACGCTATGAAGGCTTTGTTTCAGAATCCCAAGGCGGCTCTCGCCTATGTCGGCATCACATTGGTGAGTGTCGCGTTGTTTGTCGGGACCGAGGATGATCCGGGGACCTTGCACAAAACTGTCGAGACATTCGGCGACGGTGAAACAGCGCAGGATCGGGCTGCCGGGCGTAAATTCGGTGATCTTGGCCCGGAACAAGACACAATCGGTACACCCGCAAAGCGCAGCAAACCGGCATCCCCCGAGACAGAAGACGTCATCATGCGTTTTGCCACTGATGACGAGCTGATCGATGATGCGCAGGGGTTTGACCCGACACCGGAAGTTTTCGGCGGCTTTGACGCCAGCGGAGAGAAGAAAGACGCCTATCTGAGCGATCAGGATAAAGGTGACGGAGAAGCCAGCTTTGGCGGATGGGCAGGCAGTGAAAAAGACGGCGAAGACGACGAATAATCTCTTCGCGCATACTCACCCGATTTACCGGGTGGGGACCGGTACTTCCCCAGTATAATCGTAGAACCCGCGTCCCGTTTTGCGCCCAAGCCAGCCCGCTTCGACATATTTCACCAACAACGGCGCGGGTCGATATTTGGTATCCCGCGTTGTCTTATACAGCACGTTGATAATATCGAGGCACGTATCCAGCCCTACAAAGTCTGCAAGTTCCAAAGCCCCCATCGGGTGATTCAGGCCAAGCCGGCAGCCTTTATCGATATCCGCAATCCCTGCGGTTGACTGGCCAAGCACGAACACCGCTTCGTTAATCATCGGCAGAAGGATGCGATTGACCACAAATCCCGGTTCGTCCTGGCTCAGCACAACTTGCTTGCCCAATCCTTCGGCAAAAGCGGTTATGCGGTCGGTCGTGTTTTGCGATGTGGCAAGGCCAGGGATGACTTCGATCAGACCCATGACCGGGACCGGATTGAAGAAGTGCAGACCGATAAAGCGCGCGGGGTCAGGCGAATGGTTCGCCATGCGGGTGATCGGGATCGAGCTGGTGTTGGATGCCATCACGGCATCTGCGGAAAGCACTTTGCCGACGCTTTCAAAAATCGCGTTCTTGATCTCTTCCCGCTCGGTAGCGGCTTCGATAATGATATCTGCGTCTGCCATCGGCGCATAATCGGCGACTGGCGTTATCTTGGTGAGCACCGTTTCAGCGGCATCGGCTTCGATTTTTCCGCGCCCGACCAGTTTCACAAGCGCTTTTTCGATCACGGCTTTGCCCGCTTCGGCACGCGCAAGGTCAACATCCGATAGCATCACGTTCATGCCATTTTGAGCGACAGTTTGGGCAATGCCCGTCCCCATCTGGCCGGCACCGATTACAGCGATATTCCGCATGGTCTTATTCCTTTGCCCGGTGCACTTCGCAAGTGCAGCAATTTGTATCTTCGCGCCTGTTAGCGGCGGATACAGGCAAATACCAGCGGACAGTTTTAGCGGTTGGCGCCTGGCACCCACTTCACATCGACCCTGCCATCGTCATTCAAGACGCGGGCCAGCACAAACAAAAGATCGGACAGACGATTGATATACGCCGCCGCTGCGGGATTAACCGGGGTCTCCGCTGCCATCGCGGTCACCGCACGTTCGGCGGACCGCGCAGTCGCCCGCGCGACATGCACGCGCGCCGCTGCTTCGCTGCCACCGGGCAAGACAAAGCTGGTCAGCGGTTCGAGCCGGTGATTGAAACCATCTATCTGCTCTTCGATCCATGTCGCCTGATCGGGCACCATTCGCAAAACCATTTCAGACGGCGCAAAATCGCCATCCCCGGAAGGTGTCGCAAGGTCGGCACCCAGATCGAACAGATCGTTCTGAACCCGCGTCAATACGGCGCGCTGCGCCTCGTCTGTGATGGCGCAGATGGCCTGACCAATAACGCTATTGGCCAGATCAACCTCGCCAATGGCGGCGATCCGGGCCGAATGTTTGGGACAGCGCGATCCATCAACGAGGCCCGTTGTGCCATCATCGCCGGTGCGCGTGTATATCTTGTTGAGCTTGACCATCAGGCGACTCAGCGCGCCACAGCGAGCATGATGGCAACGACTGCAATGGCCAGCGCCTGATACTTGATCCGCGCGAACATGGCTTTGTTTTGCAAGAGCTGCATGTCGGTCGCGGTTTCGCCCTCACCTGTCTCAAGGTCGATTTTAGTGGTTTGGAGAAATGCAACCACCCCGCGCACTAGCGAGACGATCACCATGATGCACAGCACCACGAGCACAGCGATAAGAAAATAGTTCATACCGATTAAATGGGCACCTGCGCGCTAAGTTCCAGATCGATTTTTCTGCAATCGCAATTGCTCGGCAAGCGCCAAACCGTCTTCACCCGCTTCGCGCCGGTCTTTGAGAGCGGGCGAGCCGCGCCGCTTCGCCAGCTTTTGCCCGTCATCATCCATTAGCAATCGGTGATGATGCCAATGCGGCACCGGCAATTCGAGCAATTCCTGCAATATCCGGTGCACATGGGTCGCCGCGAATAGGTCTTTACCGCGCGTCACAACCGTTACACCGTCTGCGGCATCATCAAGCGTCGCGGCCAGATGATAGCTTGCCGGCAAATCTTTGCGTACAATCACCACATCGCCAAATTCGCGGGGATCAGCCACCACCGATCCGGCAACCTCATCGGTCCAGACCAGCTCGCCCAGCGAATCCATGGCTTTTTCGACATCCAGCCTTAGCGCAGCGGGTTCGTCCGCCGGATGCGGGGTGTTACGGCAAGATCCGGGATAGCTCAGCCCGTCCGCCCCTCGCCGCGGCTCCAATGCGTCGATCTGTTTTCGGGTGCAGCTGCAGCGATACAGCCACCCGCCCGCCTCCAGTTTGGCGGCCGCTTCATTATAGCTGTCGATGCGGGTCGATTGCGCGGGCACCTCGTCCCATTCCAGCCCCAGCCATTCAAGGTCGCGGCGGAATTCATCGATGAATTCCGGGCGCGAACGCGGACCGTCAATATCCTCGATCCGGAGCAGAAATTGCCCTGCTGCATCCCGCGCCAGATCATGCGCATAAATCGCCGAATAGGCATGGCCCATATGCAAATTGCCATTGGGGCTCGGGGCAAAGCGGGTGACGGTTTTCACCCGAACCGCTTTGCCACAGCGGCGTTTCCGGCGCCATCCACTTGTGATAAGCAGATTTTCCCTGTGGATATACGCACTGCCGTGGCTTTGACTCACGGCCATGCCAAGCCATGTTCAAACCAATCAGGGAGGAACGCAAGGCGTGTTCAAAAGCGAACTGATCGAAACAGCGGCAAAGTTCCGCAGCGCTCAGGAAGATCCATCGCGCAACCTTGCCGGTTGTCCTGCGCTGGTGCTCAATGCGGATTACACTCCGCTATCCTACTATCCGCTCAGCCTATGGCCGTGGCAAACTGCAATCAAAGCCGTGTTCCTCGACCGGGTCGATATCGTTGCGAGCTATGACCGTGAGGTTCATTCGCCCAGCCTCGACATGAAAATCCCGAGCGTCATCGCGCTTCGCCAATATGTAAAGCAAAGCGAATTTCCCGCGTTCACCCGCTTCAACGTGTTTCTGCGTGACAAATTTGAATGTCAGTATTGCGGCAGCGGCAGCGGCGGCGGCAACACATTGACATTCGATCACGTGATCCCGCGCCGTCTCGGCGGAAAAACCACGTGGGAGAACATCATCACCGCTTGCGCTCCGTGCAATATGAAAAAGGGCGGCCGCACGCCGAAACAGGCCGCCATGCCTGTGCAGATGAAACCAATTCGCCCGACCACTTGGCAATTGCAGCAATTCGGCAAACAATTCCCGCCAAATTACCTCCACGAAACATGGCGCGACTGGCTGTATTGGGACATCGAGCTGGAAGCGTAAGCCGGAACCTGCCGATAATGGCCGCTTGACCCGGGCACAGATCGGTTCAAGTTTATTCAAATGACTACGCTCGTACTTGCAGCCTTGCTGATCGCCGCAACCATTCTCATCCATTATGAGATTTTGCGGCACACCTCGCTCGGCGCAAACGACCTTGAAGTTAATCCAAGGGTGCGTCTCTGGATGATGCTTTCGGCTGCGATCCTCTCTCATGTGCTGCACGTAACGCTTTATGCGGGGGGTTATCTGCTGCTCGAGAATGTGTTTGCGGTCGGAACGATTGCAGGGCCCGATTCAGGCGCGCTCAATGATGCATTCTATTTCTCGCTAACCAGCTATACGACGCTCGGTATCGGAGACATCTATCCAACTGGCGAAATCCGCTTGTTGAGCGGATTGGAAGCGCTCAATGGTCTGGTCATGGTCACCTGGACCGCTTCGATGACTTATCTTCATATGGAACGGTTCTGGACGATCCATCTGACCAATGACTTTGATGATTAAAGGTTAAGTCACCGCAGCGCGCCGGTTAAACTCTTCGCGTCGCCATTCCTCGCCTGCAAACACCTCAGCCAGATGCCGCGCGGCTTCGGCCATGTCTTCAAACCGCAGATAAGCAGGCGCAAAACCAAGGCGCAAAATATCAGGGTCGCGGAAATCGCCGATTACGCCGCGCGCGATCAATGCTTGGCACAGGCCATAGGCATTCTCGTGGCGAAAGCTGAGCTGGCTGCCTCTCTCATCGCTTTGAGACGGGCTGACAAGCTCGAGGCTCATACCGTGCGCGGCCATACATTCGAGGAAGAACTCGGAAAGCGCCTGAGACTTGGCATAAAGCCGGTCCACACCGATCTCCGCGATCAGATCGACACCCACCTCCAAAGCGGCAAGCCCCAGAATCGGCGAGGTACCACATTGCAATTGCTCTATGCCGGGGGCGGCCTCGTATTCGTCGGAAAAGGCAAAGGGACGCGCATGTCCAAACCACCCGGTAAGCGGCTGTGCCAGACCCGCATGATGCCGCTCTGCGACATAGGCAAAAGCAGGCGCTCCGGGCCCTCCGCATAGATATTTGTATCCGCAGCCCGTCGCAAAATCCGCGTCAACGCCGTTCAAATCGACCGGCATTGCGCCCGTGCTGTGCGACAAATCCCAAAGCACCAAAGCGCCCGCATCATGCGCGGCTTTCGTCATTGCGGCCATGTCAAACAGCTCGCCTGTCTTGTAATGCGCATGGGTCAACATCAACAGCGCGACATCATCGTCCAGCGCCTCCGTAATCCGGCCGCGCGAGGCCAGCCGCTGGACGGCGAGGCCCTGACGCTCCAACCCTTCGATCATATAGATATCGGTCGGGAAATTGCCCGGTTCAGACAGAATGACCTTGCGACCGGGACGCATGGCGAGCGCTGCCGAAATCAGTTTGAACAGGTTCACGCTAACCGTGTCACAGGCGATCACCTCATCCGGTTGTGCGCCAATCAAAGGTGCGATTTTCGCGCCGATGCGTCCGCCCATTTCAAACCAGTCGGCATCGTTCCAGCTCCGAATAAGACCTTCGCCCCATTCATTCTCCACCACGCGCGCCATTGCAGCCGGCGTGGCTGTGGGCAGCGCGCCAAGCGAGTTTCCATCAAGGTAAATGACGCCATCAGGCAGCGTGAAGCGCTGTCGGTAATCGCTAAGCGGGTCGGATGCATCGAGCTCAAATGCGCGCGTCATCATGATGCCAGATCCCTCAAAATCGCGCGGACGGGGGACGCATCACCCCCCATTATAGCAAGAGGAAGCGCGATCAGTTCATACCGCCCCTCTGGCACATCATCGAGGACCAAGCCTTCGAGTACACGCATGTCATGTTTCAGAACGGCTTTGTGCGCGAGCATTTCTTTGGAGGATTGCGGATCGATCGAAGGGCCATCCAGCCCGACCAGCCTGACCCCCTGCAGCGCCAGCCATTCAATCGTTTCAGGCGCAATAGCAGCGGTGTCATCATCCCAGACATCGTGCGGAAACTTTTCGAAAGTGCGGAACAAGACGCGGTCTGCACCATGCAGATGCGGCAGATCGCCCACTTCGATTTCCGCGCCAACCCCGCGCGCATCAATCACCAGACACTCACCCAGATACGGATCAAGAGCGACCTCGGCGATGTCAGGCGCGGTTTGCGAATAATGCAGCGGCGCATCGGCGTGGGCACCGGTGTGCGTGGACATTGTCACTGCCGAAACATTGACAGGAGAGCCCGCTTCCATCTGCCATGTGCGTTGGTGCGCAAACGCGGTGTCGCCAGGCCAAACCGGCAGAGCGGGGTGCAGTTTTTGGGAAATATCCCAGATCCGGCGGGTCATATCGCGGTCCTTACACTCAGCAGCTCGGGAAAGAATGCCTGTTTCAAGACACCTTCGAGATACGGAACACCCGGCGTGCCGCCGGTGCCGCGCTTGAACCCGATAATCCGCTCAACAGTTTTAAGATGACCAAACCGCCAGCGTTGAAAATGGTATTCTAGGTCAACCAGCTTTTCAGCCAGCTCATACAGATCCCAATATTGCTGCGGATCGCGATAGATGGCGGCCCATGCTGCCTCTACGCTGGGGTTGTGGAGATAAGGCCCGCTCAGGTCGCGTTCTGTCACGCTAGAGTCGATGGCAAATCCGCGCCGCGCAAGAAGCCGGATAGCGCTGTCATACAAGCTGTCGCGGGTCACTTCGTGGGCAAGCCGATCGGCCCAATCGCCCGTTTTCCGATGCAGTCCGATATGCTTTTCATCGCGCCCGCCCAGCATGAATTCCATCATCCGGTATTGCGGCGACTGGAACCCGCTCGATGCGCCAAGATGCGGCCTGATCTTTGAATAATCGTGCGGGGTCATTGTGCTGAGCACGTCCCAGCTTTGAATAAGTTGCTGCTGTGCGCGAGCGACACGGGCAAGCATTTTGAAAGCAGGGCGCAGATCATCACGCTCCACACAATCGCGCGCTTCGGTCAGTTCGTGCAGGCACAGTTTAAGCCACAGCTCACTGGCCTGATGAACCACGATAAACAGCATCTCGTCATGCGCACCCGATCCAAGGTGCTGCGCTGCCAAAATCTTGTCGAGATCGAGATAACTCGAATAGGTGACGGTGTTTGCCATTGCGCTGCTTTAGCGCCGTGACACGCTGAGGCAAACTACCCCTCTATCACCCGCGTTTCGGGATGATGTTTGTCGAGATGTTTCTTGATGATCCGCAAATTGCGGGTGTTCGACCGGAAAACAAAGTCCGCTGCGTCGCCAACGATTGGAACAAGGCCAAGCACCGTATCGAACGCCACGTTCGCGCCCATCCGCGTAAGGTGCCATTTAGAGAGGCCAAGATTGCGCGCTTCCCAGACGATATATGCGCCCAGCGCCGTGGTAACAAAATCGCCGATCACAGGGACCAGACCGATGATCGCATCAAGACCGATTGGCACGTTCACTCCGGGGATCCGAAAACTGCGCTCCAGCAACAATTCAACCGCTTCGACCCGCGCCCGGATTGATGCAGGATCGGTGCCTGTCGGCAATTGCAGACTGAGCGTTTGCGGGCGTTCAGGGCTTTCCATGCGATCTCCTTGTCAGGGTTATGTGGTAGGTTGAGATAGCGGGAACAAGGGGTGAATGCCCCACGGATTAGCCTGATAAGCGTCAATTGCACCGCGCACCAATGCCCACCGCACCGGCGCACCAAGGGGAATGAATACTTCCTGCGCGATAAGCTGCGCATGAGCCTCCGCCAGCAATTGTTCCTTAAGAACAGGATCGTTTTGCGACAGCGATTCGCGGACCAATTCATCTGCTCGCGATGAGCACAATCCGATTTCGAGCTCGCAATTAAACTGGTTGAGAAACCAGCGCGGCGAGGAATACCGTGCCAGCCGATCGCGCAGTTCGAGGTCTGCCCCTGCTCCGGGTGCGACCTTTTCAACATTCACACCGATCGCGGTCCATGCCGCGTCCAATTGCTCAAACAACAGATCGCTGCCCGGACCAGCGGGCAAACCAATGCGCAAAGTTGCCGCCTCACCGGCCGCGCTTGTCCATGCAGAAACCCTTTGCGCGGCGATCGTTCGGCGGTCCTCGAAAGACAGCGCATTCCAGCGCGTTTCCGGATAGGGCGAAGAAGCAAATAACGCCGGCGGAATGATCCACGTCGTTGGTTGCCAACCGCCCAAGCCGAACGGTTCAATCAACGCTGTCCGGTCAATCGCCATCGATAACGCTTCTCTGCGGGCCGGATCGCTCAAAAACCCGCTATCACTGCGCACCGCAAGGCCGAATAGGCCAAGCGATGGATCAACCTGAACCGCGCCTCGCGACAGAGGGCCAAGCTGCGCCAGAGGGAAACTGGATAGCCGCCCGTTCAGCAGCAGATCAATCTCACCCTCGGCAAAGGCTTCAACAGCTGCTTCTGCGGGCAAAGAGCGAACCGTAATGGCCCGCGCCAATTCTTCCCAGTTTTCGCGCGGAGGAAAGCCGCGCGCCTCCGGCGGAAGCGCATTGAGCCTGACAAACGGCTCGTTTTCCTCGCGGGAGGCAATCATCGGTCCGGCGCCGCCACCATTTTTGACAAATCCCATTTCGGGTTGGGCAAGCAAGCGCAAGAATTCAGGCATCGGGCTGGACAATTGCACTTCGATAACGCGTCCAGTCATGGCCCGGACTTCAACGACCTTCGCCAGATCCAGACCGAGCGAGGTCCCTTCCAGTCTGGCGATAATATCGTTCAATATGATCTGGACATCGCGGGCGGATATCGCATCGCCATCCGGCCAATCGGAGTTGCGCAGCCGGAAGATATAGCTGCGCCCGTCGTCCGTCACGATCCAGCGTTCCGCAATAGCAGGCACAATCTGTCCGGCCGGGTCGAGCGCGACCAAACCCTCGAACGACGCAGCGCGGACATGCTGCGCGGCGGAGGACAGCCTTACCCCTTGTTGAAAGATGCTGTCTGTATCTCCGACAATGGCGACATCAACCGGCCCGGAACCGCTTGACGGTCCGCAGGACACAAGCGCTATCGAGAGCGCAAGCAGGCAAAATAAGTGCTTCACGCGGACTTGATTAGCAGACCCGCGCAATGAGGCCAGCGCCGCGGCCTATATCGGTTACAGAAGTTTCAGATTTTGCGCAGGGTTTCCGGCTTGGGTGCCGATGGTGCCCGGTGAGCCCAAGACGTCTGGCTGGCGGGAGCCTCGCTCGCAGCGCCCTCGCTCGCTGGTTTGCGCGCCAAATTTGAACGGATCTCTTCATCGAAAGCGATGCCAAAACGGTTATCCTGGACCCAGGCGACCGATCCTTCGATCTTGCCGACATTGCGCAGCTCGATTTCCAGACGATTGCCGCGCTGAACCCGGATTGTCCCTTCGCCCATCATTCCGCCATCAGACAGATTGCGGACGCGCACTTTATGCACCTCGTCGTCCTGCTCCACCCGAATACCGGCGAGCAAAAACAGGCTGTCGCGTGACACCGTTCTTGTTTCAACACCTGACATCGTAGGATTGCCTCCTTGGCACAAAAATTAACCGATCGGTCGCCCTGATCATGACTGGCATGGCGTAACGGACATGAAGCGACCGGCATCCGAGCTAAGTATTCGAGGTAAACGCTTCGTAAATTTTACAATGTCAGCACAGAAGGAAGCAGCACCCGTCCCAAACTGAGACGAGATGGGTTGAGGCGCATGTGACATATGGCCGCAATGCTCAGCGCAGTTATTTGTCGCGTGAGACTTTCTCGCGCCGCTCATGCGCTTCCTGGGCTTCGACGGTCATGGTGGCGACCGGGCGCGCGATCAGACGTTTGAGACCAATCGGATCGCCAGTCACTTCGCAATAGCCATATTCGCCTTCGTCGATCCGGCGGAGCGCGGATTCAATCTTGGAGACGAGTTTACGTTGGCGATCTCGGGTACGCAGTTCGATACCCCAATCCGTCTCGCTCGAAGCGCGATCGTTCAGATCGGCCTCGCGGATGGGTCCATCAGCCAGCGATTGAAGCGTTTGGTCCGCGGCATCGCGGATCGATTGCTTCCATTCAATAAGCAGCATCTGGAAATAGGCGCGATGCTGCGCGTTCATATACTCTTCGTCTTCGCTCGGTACGTAATCCGGCGCGAGCATACTCTTCGCTTTCCTGAGAATCTCTGTTTCTTTAGACGCCGCCGTGGCCATGTGATCCTCTTATCCCAATCACTTCACGCGAGACTATCCCATTCAAGCACCTGAAATGTTGCCGATGCTCAAAACCCCAATCTGTCACTGCTTGGCGGGCCTATAGGCAAGCTCGTGCTCAGGCACAAGCCGCTTTGCACCGAGAGCTGAATTCATCAGCCGTTCTGACCTGACGGGAAAGGCCTTTCTGGAAATCCTGTAAAAGGTTCATCGGCGTTAACTATTTGTTGACCATGATCCGCGACTTCTGTGGTTGCCCGATCCGCGAGGGGGCGGATTGCAACAGAAACGGGGAATGAAAAATGAAACTTACACCGCTTAACGGGGGCGAATACGAAACAGCCCACAGCGCCGAAATTGATACGGTTGTGGCGCAATGCCTCGCTTCAGCCGCGGATGGTGACATCAACGCCCTGTTTGATCTGGGCGTCGTCTTTTCAACCGGTAGCAATGGCGTGGTCAGTGATCTGATCGAAGCACATAAATGGTTCAACATTGCTGCATCACGCGGCCATGAAG
The DNA here is from genome assembly GCF_007004095.1 of Erythrobacter insulae. Classification (NCBI taxonomy): domain Bacteria; kingdom Pseudomonadati; phylum Pseudomonadota; class Alphaproteobacteria; order Sphingomonadales; family Erythrobacteraceae; genus Erythrobacter; species Erythrobacter insulae. Next base: position 1,330,269 of record NZ_VHJK01000001.1, on the reverse strand, counting down.
AAGCCGGCTGGTGCCGTGCGGATGTCTCTGACGAAATGACCGCTCGCGAAATCGCCGAGGCCCAGCGCCGCGCGCGGCAATGGTTGGCCGAAGAGCGCTATAAAGCGGCTTAAGTTTCTGTCTTGAAGGGCGTGCGCTCATCAAGCAACAGCTGGTCACTCGCCACGCCTTGCCGTTCCCGCTCGAGGAAATCGGCAACCGCAGCTCGAAAGCCGGGATCAGCGAGCCAATGGGCTGAATGTGTCTGCACCGGCTCATATCCACGGGCCAATTTGTGCCCGCCCTGTGCCCCTGCCTCAACCCGTGGCAGACCCATCTCGATGGCGATATCGATCGCCTGATAATAGCACAGCTCAAAGTGCAGAAAGCGCACGTCCTGCGTGCATCCCCAATATCTGCCATAAAGCGCTTTTGACCCGACAAAATTAAGCGCGCCCGCAATTGGCGTATCATCGGCGTAAGCCAGGATCAGCACCATACGGTCACCCATCCGCTCGCTCAGCAGATCAAAGGCCTCGCGGGTGAGATACGGCGTGCCCCATTTGCGCGCGCCTGTATCCTGATAGAAAATCCAGAACGCATCCCAATGCTGCGGCTTGATATCATCACCGCTAAGCCGTTCGATCCGCAATCCTTCGACCGCCTTGGCGCGCTCTTTGCGCAAATCCTTGCGTTTACGAGAGGTAAGCGCGCCTAGAAAGCCATCAAAGCTGTCGTAATCCCGGTTGATCCAATGAAACTGGATATCGTCGCGGATCAACCAATCGCCGGCTTCGAACAGGGGTATCTGGCCCGAATCAACGAATGTCGCATGGGCCGAGGAAAGATTGTTTTGCAGGCAGACAGCTTCTGCTCCCTTAAGCAAATGCGGTGCGAGCTTCTCGTCGGAGAGCAACAGACGCGGGCCGTTAGCAGGCGTAAAAGGCGCGGCGATTTGCAGCTTTGGATAATATTGCCCGCCTGCGCGGTGCAGCGCATCGGCCCAGGCATGGTCGAACACATATTCGCCTTGGCTGTGGCCCTTGGCGTAGCTTGGCATGGCACCAAGCAAGGTATCGGCGGCATCAGTGATTGCGATTGGCACAGGGTCCCAGCCGGTGCCTTTACCCACGCTGCCTGAATCTTCCATGGCGGTGAGAAATTCGTGACTGACAAAAGGGTTATCCGTCCCGCCAAGGGCATTCCATTCATCGCGCCCGAACGAGCCAACTGAGGGGGCAAGCCGCACTGTCAGCTCGTCTTTGGGCGGGTCACCTGCCTTCATGGCAGCCCCGCGCCTTCGCTGATCAGAGCATCAACCTGCGCCAATGCACGCAGGCGGGTCTCAGATGAATTCACAGTCCAGCTGAGGATCGGCAAACCGGCTGCGCGCAAATCGGCCACCCAGTCATTAGGAAGCGCCTCGATGTGGTAGGCCAGAAAATCAGGCTGCGCCGCTTCGAAAGCCGCCAGCCGCTCTGCCTCTGTTGGGGTATAGCCGATGTCGTCTTCGCGCATAACCAATCCTGCAAGAATCTCTGGTGCATGTGCGCGAAACCAGATGGCTACTTCGGGGTCGAAGCTCATCACTGCAAAGTCACCATGGTAAGATTGCAACTCAGCGGCCACCGCCTTGCACGAAGGCGCAACGTCATATCCGGGCTTTGACTTGATTTCGATCAGGATGGGGACGCGCCCGGCAACAATTTGCAACAAATCATCGAACGCAACCGGCCCTTCGTCAGACCCGATATAGCGTAGTTGCTGCAGTTGATCGGCTGAATGAGAACCCGTCGCACCGGTGAGGCCTGTAAGCCGTTTGAGGTCCCAATCATGCAGCACGATCGGCTTGCCATCCATGCTGCGCTGAATATCGCATTCGATCCCCATGCCTGCTGCAATCGCGGCCTGCGCTGCGGCGAGAGAGTTTTCCGGCACGCCTTCGCTGTGCAATCCGCGATGGGCATATTCCCAACCAGTCAGCCAGTCTGGGACGCGGGGTGTCTTCATTCAGAAACTGCAATCACCGCATCAACCTCAACCGCTGCGCCGAGCGGCAAGACAGGCACGCCCACAGCGGCGCGGGCATGACGACCCTTTTCGCCGAAGACTTCGAACATCAGGTCCGATGCGCCATTGGCGACCTTGGGCTGATCTGTAAAATCGGTTGTAGAGCTAACAAATGCGCCGAGCTTCACGACCCGTTCGACCTGTTCGAGCAAGCCAGCAGCTTTCAACTGCGCAAGGATCATCAACCCGCAGGCGCGCGCTGCTGCCATGCCCCCTTCGAGGTCTACGTCTTCGCCCAACCGGCCCGTTGCGAGCTCACCATTGATAAACGGCAGCTGACCAGAAACATGGGCAAAACCGCCCTGCACGACCACCGGCATATAACTTGCCACGGGGGCGGCCGCTTCGGGCAGCACAATGCCGAGTTCGTTCAAACGCGCTTCGATACTCATGCGGGGGTTTCCTCCAGTTTTGTCATCAACCATGGCAACGCTTCGGTCCATCGGTCGATCCGGGCATCGGCATGTCCGGCCTTGTGCGCGCAATCGATCGCGCCAGCGACCATTGGTTCGCCGCACATATGCAGACGCACCACGTCAGGCGTCGTTTCCGACACAGAATGGTGATGCTGCGGCAAATCATCGATGAAAAAGGCGCGGCTTGGCGACAATTCCTCTACGATTTTTTGCAACGCAGGGCCTTTTGGCCCCTGGTTGGTGTAGACTGGCGCGTGGATGCCGTGTTCGGCCAGCTGTTCGGCGCGCATCTCGCGGCGTTTATCAACCAGATTGGTGAGGATGACGATATCGGCATGCTGCGCCAGCGTGTTGATCGACTCAACAGCGCCGGAAATCGGCATTTGCCGGCTCATTTCAGTATCGAAGAACCCGCCCAGCATCCGCCACACCTCGTGCGCCTCAAGTAAAGTACCGCTTTTCTGCCAGCGCAGCGCCTCGGCAAAATTCGCGCCATCAAGGTTGAAAATAATACCCTGGCTTTCCTCCAGCCATTCTTTGAACGGAACGACCATGTGCAGCAGCACTTCATCGCAATCGGATATAATTAGCGGGCGATTCATTGGGATAACTCCTGACGTGCCGCGATCAATTCCTCTGGCGTGACGGCCAATGCTTCGGCAGCGCGGATCAGATCGGGTTCGTGGTTGGCAAGAAAATCGAGCGGGGCCGCCAGAATGGACGGATTATCCAAACCGGCGCGCAAAGTGTCAGGGGTCAAACCCGTAAGGCTGAGGAATCGTTCCGCGCGCTCGTCATTCTCGAGCACCCAGCCCAGCACAGCCAGAGCAAGGGTGGTAGAGGATAAAGGCGCAGAGCGGGGTGTAGGATCGTCCATAAGCGGGATTGTAGCAGCCTCTTGGTCAGGTTAGGTTGAGGAAACTGGATGGATCGGGGTGAGCAGTGGCAAAGCGAATAATGGTTGTCGAGGACAATGACCTCAACCGAAAATTGTTCTGCGACGTTCTGAAGGCCAACGGTTTCGAAGTGGAGCCTGTTGCTGACGGTGAAAGCGTGCTGGAAACGGCGCGCTCGGTAAACCCGGATTTGATCATCATGGACATTCAATTGCCGGGTATTTCGGGCGTTGACCTAATCGAAGCGGCGCAGCGCGATCTGGTTCTGGCGCAAATTCCGGTGCTGGCTGTTACTGCCTTTGCGGCCAAGGGCGATGAAGAGCGCATTCGCGCAGCGGGGGCCTCTGGCTATTTATCCAAACCTGTTTCGATCATGCCGTTCATGAATGCGGTCAAAGAGCTGTTACCGGTCTAACGCAGCGATATCGCGAACTCGCTGGCATAAACGACCATGGTCACGAACAGGCCGCTCAGGAAAATTCGGTATGCATAGGCAAGATAGCGGTATTTCTTTCCGTAAAGCACCTGACCGTTCTGGTACACATCACGCAGCATTGCCCGGTAAACCGTCTCATCAGCCTGGAACTCTGTCAGCAATTTTTGCTTCCATTGCTCTTCGTCCATTCCGGTGAAATGTCCGAAAAACAGGATGTTGAAGTTTTTGTTTTTGGGATCCATTCGGTTCGTTGTTGGCAAAACTGAAAGAACCGCGAACAGCGAAGAGACAAAGGCTGTCAGCGCCAAACATACCGTCGCCAATGTGATCTCGCTGCCCAGCAGGCGCGTCACCGACAACGAGAATACCACAAATGTAGCACCGATGAGGATATTCGCCTTTTGATCGGCCATTTGCGACAGAGTGAGCGTGTTTAATTGTGCCGTTCGGACCAGATGAATGGCGTTGGCAGAATAAACCGCTGGCTCTTCGCCGTCGCCGGTAACGTGCCCCGCAACGTGCCCTGCAACCGGGCCCGTAACCTGTCCCGACCGATCGCTCTTGTCTTGCGCCACGGTATTTCACCCCCAAATCACATCTGCAAGACGATGTGCCAGCGGCGCGAAAACTTGACAAGGCGCATCCACAGCCGCTTTGCAGCCGTAACGCTATCTAATGCAGCGCTTGATATTCAAATCGAAAGAAACTGTTTCATTATGACCGAAGCCGAAGTCGACACACGGATCCGCGCACTTATCGAGCCTTTCAACAAAAAAGGCGTCGAAATCAGCGCAGCGACCACCTTTGCCAATGACCTCGAATTCGACAGTCTCACTGTGATGGATTTCGTGGCTGAGATCGAAGATGAATTCGATATCATCATCAGCATGAATCAACAGGCAGAGATCGAAAATTACGGACTGCTCGTCTCAGCGGTGCACAAACTGCAGGATAGCTGATAAAGGCTTTGCCCATGACTGATACTGTTACCGCGCCGGCAGGCGATCTGTTTTCGAAATTCGACGATATCATCCAGACCCGTGAGACATTGCTCGCGAGCGGTGTTGAAGACCCGTATAATCTGGTGATGGAGAAGGTATTGTCGCCGACCCGTGCGATATGCAACGGGCGCGACACTATTTTGCTAGGCACCTACAATTACATGGGCATGACCTTCGATCCCGACGTTCTTGAAGCGGGAAAGCAGGCGTTGGCCGATTACGGGTCCGGTACCACCGGAAGCCGCGTCTTGAATGGTACTTTTCAAGGGCACAAGGAGTGCGAAGACGCGCTTAGAGAATTTTACGGCATGGATCATGCCATGGTTTTTTCGACCGGGTATCAGGCCAATCTCGGGATAATTTCGACCATCGCTGGCAAAGGCGATTATGTCATTCTCGACATCGACAGTCACGCCTCGATTTATGATGGCTGTGCCATGGGCAACGCTGAGATCGTACCCTTCCGCCACAACAACGTAGAAGCGCTAGAAAAACGATTGCGGCGCATTCCGGAAGGCGCGGGCAAACTTGTTATTCTTGAAGGCGTTTATTCAATGATGGGCGACGTTGCGCCGCTGAAAGAGATGGTTGCTGTCTCCAAGAAGTATGGCGCCATGGTGCTTGTCGATGAAGCGCACTCCATGGGCTTTATTGGCGAGAATGGCCGCGGTGTTGCTGAAGAGCAAGGTGTCATGGATGATTGTGATTTCATCATCGGCACATTCTCGAAAAGTGTTGGAACCGTCGGCGGTTTTTGCGTTTCAAACCATCCGAAGTTCGACATCATGCGCCTTGTTTGTCGGCCTTATGTCTTTACCGCCAGCCTCCCACCCAGCGTAGTCGCAACGTCTGCGACATCAATTCGCAAACTGATGCACGGCTCGAACAAGCGCGCGCATCTGTGGGAGAATTCGAAAACTCTGCACAAAGGTTTGCGTGATCTCGGATTTGATATCGGCACACCCGAAGCGCAAAGCGCGATCATCGCGGTTATTATGCCCGATCTGCAACAGGGCGCGATGATGTGGGAGGCTCTCCTGAAGGAAGGCCTCTACGTCAATCTCGCGCGTCCACCGGCGACGCCGGCTGGCATGACCTTACTGCGCTGCTCATTGTGCGCTGAGCATTCGGCAGAAGAAGTGCAAACCATTCTTCAGATGTTTGAACGGGCTGGCAAAGCGGTCGGGATAATCTCTTAGACCCGGCCGCTAGGGTTTATTCACCGCGCACTTCGGTGGCGCTGTCGCAAGCGTTTTCCGAAACACCGTCGTCATCGCCTCCTGCCAGCTGGGTGAAGGCGATAAACCCGCCGACGACCAGAACAACAAAGACGGTGGTGACTGTACCAAGGTATTTGTCGATGATGGCCTTGATCGGTGCGCCAAAGACCTGAAACAGGATGCCCACCACCATGAAAATCATGGCCCTTCCCGCCAGTGCGGCGATAAGGAAGGTCAGCAGATTCATTTCGATAAAGCCGGCCGTGATCGTCATCAATTTGAACGGGACGGGTGTGCCTGCTGCGAAAAACACGGCAAGGCCGCCCTGCTCGCGGATATAACAGGCCGCGACCGGAAAACTCTCAGTCAGACCAAGTAAGCCGATTACCCAGGCACCGATCGCTTCATAAAGAAAGTATCCGATCGCATATCCGAACAATCCGCCGAGCACCGATGACACGGTTGCCACAAACGCAAATCGGATAGCCTTTTTCGGTTCTGCCAGACACATGAGGCCCAGCAATGGATGCGGCGGGATCGGGAAAAAGCTCGATTCAATGAAGCAGAAAAACGCCAGCCACCACACCGCCTTTGGGTGCGCAGCCTTATCCATTGTCCACTCGTATAACGCGCGCAGCCAAGCCAAATTGAATATTCCTGTCTGATTGTGGGGAGCACGATTAGAGGAGGCCCTCAAGAGGCGCAAGGATCAATAATTAACCTATATGGCACTTTTATATTGACATCGTCACGCTTTTTGGTTAGAGAGGGGCATAGTCAAGAAATAGCGACTCGCCAGCAGGCAGCTACCCATTTGGGGCGCTGCCTTTTTTCTTGCCTGAATCGGAGACCCAGCATGACCGCCAAAGGCCGCCCGCGCACCAAGATTAAAAAGCAATTGCGAGAAGGCGAAGAGGCCGGGCTGAATCGGCATTGGCGCGGCCTCTTCCTCGATTACCTTGCCGAGAGTTCGAATGTTTCCGAATCTGCGCGCAAAGCAGGGATCAATCCAAGCCGCGCCTATAAGGTTCGCCGCGAAGAACCCGAATTTGCCCGCCAATGGCTCAATGCTTTGTGGGAAGGGTACGTGCACCTTGAAATGGAAGTCCTTCGCCGACTTCGTAGCGGAGATCAGCAGACTGAAGCTGCCGACAAATATGATTTTGCCAATGCCATCCGGCTGCTTAACGCACATCGCGACAATGCCGTCCGCGCTCAGGCCGAACAACGCAATGTCAGCGCTGCCGAAATCCGCGCCTCCATTGACCGCAAAGTCGAACGGATCAGGGAAAAGGTCAGAGCCGAGAAACAGCGCGCCGGGTCCAATCCGTGAACCTGGCGTTTGATTGGCTCGCCGCAGAGCCAGCTGAGGTTCGTAAACGGATTGCAGACGCACTTAACGATGCCGAACGGGCGGAATTTGAATATCACTGGGGCTTGTCCGCGCGCGCAGCGCAACTTGCGCCGGACGGAGACTGGCGCGTCTGGCTTATTATGGCGGGCCGCGGCTTTGGCAAAACACGGGCTGGCGCAGAATGGGTCCGCTCAATCGCTGAGCGCGATTGCACCGCTCGCATCGCTTTGGTCTCTTCATCTCTCGCAGAGGCGCGCGCAGTTATGGTCGAAGGGGAAAGCGGCATCATCGCCAGCAGTCCGCCTGATCGCGCGCCTATATTCGAGGCATCGCTTAGGCGGCTTCGCTGGCCAAACGGAGCGCAAGCGCAATTGTTTTCCGCAGCAGAGCCAGAATCTTTGCGCGGGCCGCAACACAGCCATGCATGGTGCGATGAAATCGGCAAATGGCCGCTTGGCGCGGACCGGGCAACGCGGTGCTGGGACAATCTGTTAATGGGGCTGCGTCTTGGCAATGATTTGAAAATTGCGGTCACAACCACGCCCCGCGCTGTGCCGCTGGTGCAGCGTTTGATCAAGACCGAAGGCAGCGGCGGTGCACACGTCACTCGCGGATCGACCTACGATAATGCCGATAATCTGCCAGCGCGGTTTCTGGATGCGATCGAAAGCGAATATGCCGGTAGCCAGCTAGCGCGGCAGGAAATCGGCGGCGAGCTTGTGACCGATATCGAAGGCGCGCTGTGGAACCGGAGCCTGATTGAGCAATGCCGCGAAACGGCCAGCCCGTGCGAGCACCGCAGAGTTGTGATCGCGGTGGACCCACCGGTTTCCGCATCAGGTGATGAATGCGGGATTATAGCCGCCGCTCTGGGATTGGATGGCAAAGCCAGAGTTCTGGCAGATTGTTCTGTTGCCAAAGCGCAGCCTGATCAATGGGCCAAGGCCGTCGCCACTGCTGCACGTGAATGGAACGCGGATCGTGTCATTGCCGAAGCCAATCAAGGCGGAGCCATGGTCGAAAGCGTTCTGCGCGCCGCAGAAACAAACCTGCCGGTAAAGCTGGTGCATGCAAGCCGCGGGAAAGTCGCCCGCGCTGAACCTGTGGCGGCGCTTTATGCCGCAGGACGGGCCGCACATTGCGGTCAATTTGGGAAACTCGAAGACCAAATGTGCGGTTTTATGCTGGGCGGTGATTACGCCGGACCAGGCCGCAGCCCCGACCGCGCCGATGCGCTTGTCTGGGCAATGAGTGAATTGATGCTGACCCCCACGATCAGCCCGCGCGTACAGACGCTTTAAGACGAAGGATTATTCATGGCCTTGTTTCAAAACCTGCTCTCTGCCTTCAAAGGCAGGGAGGAAGCCCGCGTGCCTCTTGCGCCTGGCTTTTTTACTGAGTGGATGCCTGCATTTGACGGCGGAGGCAGCAGCCGCGCCTATCGCTATGAAAGCGCGGTCGAAACCGGCTTTCTGACAAACCCCGTAGCCCAACGCGCAGTGCGCATCGTGGCCGAAGGAATTGCACAGGCACCATTATCTGCAAGCGACAACGATCTTGCCTCGCTTGTCACCGCCACAAGCGCTGGCCAACCGTTTATCGAGACACTTGCGGCTCATGTCCTGTTGCATGGCAATGGGTTCGTCCAAATCATCAAGGATGCGAGCGGAAGGCCGATTGAGCTGTTCGCACTTCGCCCTGACAGAGTGAAAGTCATCACAGGCAGCGATGGCTGGCCGTGCGCGTATGAATATGCTGTCGCGGCCAACACTGTCCGTATCCCGATAGAAGATGAAGATGGGTGGCCGGGGATCATCCACATCAAAGCCATGCACCCACTTGATGATCACATGGGGGCTACTGCCTTTCGCAATTGAAGATAGCTTAGGCGCACCGCCAGCCGAAACGACAGACGGCAAGTGCTATCGAATTGACAGCTCTCCAACGGGAGAATGGGCTGAACGAGAAAACCAAATTGCTCTGAAAGTAGCGGGCGCATGGGTGTTCATCGCGCCGCAAAAAGGCATGCGGGTCTTTGATCGGTCAACGAACCAGTTCTGGGTCTTTAAGTCGAACTGGGTAAAAGCGATGGAGCCTGAGTCGCCGGTCGGGGGGAATGTAATCGACACTGAAGCGAGAGCTGCAATCGAAGCTCTGACTCAAGCACTTCGAAATGCAGGGATTTTCCCCACCTCTGCCTAGCGAATCACGCCAATCTGGTCGGAATTTACATCTCAAATTGCAACTTCCCTCAATTTTTCAGGTTTGATCCCTCTATAGAGGCATTCTTGCAACAGTTTCGAGCGATTGATCGCTTGCCACTTTTTTGCCGAGAAGTTAGAGACAGCCAGTGCCTCAATCCTATAAAAAGGGGAAAATAATAATGCGCAATCTCATCATAGGTATGGCGATGGCTTCGACCGCGCTTACCGCACCTGCCATGGCCCGTGACGGCCAATGGTATGTGGAAATCGGTGGCGGTCCCATGATCGTCGAAGACGTTTCCATCGAAGTGGATGGCAACGACGACAACTACACAGCAGACTTCGAAACCGGTTCCGACTTCGGCGGTCTCGTTGGTTATGACTTCGGCGCTATTCGCCTCGAAGCTGAAGCCAGCTACCGGACAGCAGGGGTTGATCGCTTTGCGGCTGTCCCAAGTGTACCAAACCAATTGCTCCCAGGAAGTTTTACTGCGGCCGGCGGCAACTTTGACTCGTTGAGCTTTATGGTCAACGGCCTGTTTGATTTCGGATCAGACGACGGCATTCAAGGTTTTGCTGGTGGTGGTGTTGGCGTAGCCCGCTCCGACTACGAAGTTGCGGTATTCTCGAACCTCACACCAGTCATTGATGATTCGGACACAGGCTTCGCTTGGCAATTGCTTGCTGGTATCCGTGCCCCGATCAGCGATAGCTGGGATGTTGGTCTGCGCTACCGTTACTTCAACGCTCCTAACATCGAACTGGTCGACAACTTTGGCCGTTCGCTCGAAACCGATGCTACGTCGCACTCTCTTCTGGGAACTTTGACGTACAACTTCGGTGGTGATGAGCCGGCTCCACCGCCTCCGCCACCGCCACCGCCACCACCGCCGCCACCGCCACCGCCACCGCCGGCACCACCGGCACCACCGGCTCCGGCGTGCAACACTGGCCCGTACATCGTGTTCTTTGATTTCGATCAATCGGACATCACCGCGGAAGCAGCGACTGTTCTTAACAACGCAGTCACAGCATATGCGAACTGTGGCACGGCTAACGTTATGCTCGCAGGTCACACCGACCGTTCGGGCAGCGTAACCTACAACATGGGTCTGGCAGAGCGTCGGAACACTTCGGTTCGCGGTTACCTTACCGGCCGCGGTATCCCCGATGGTCGCATCAGCAGCGAAGCATTTGGCGAATCACAGCCACGTGTTCCAACCGCTGACGGCGTACGCGAACTGCAGAACCGCCGCGTTGAAGTTTCTTACGGTCCGGGTTCGGGCATGTAAGTTTGAGCTTCTCGCTTAATTAAGAATTTAGGGGCCGGAGCAATCCGGCCCCTTTTTCATTTGTGCCAGAGATATGAGAAAAGGGAGTTTCATGCGATCGACAATTACACTTGGAGTAGCCGCGCTAGTTATCAGTGCTTGCTCACCCTCTGATGAGCCAAGTCAAGCAGCTGCGTTGGCAGAACCCGATTCAATCCCGTTAATCGCCCAAGCGGCATTATCGTCCGCAGCTGGTGATCCCGTGGGCACCGTAACTCTGTCGCGTAATGATGGGGTTCTCGAATTGAACATAGAGCTGGAAGGTTTGGAACCAAGCGAAAAAGCGTTCCACCTCCATACCGTTGGACTATGCGACGCGCCCGATTTCAAATCAGCAGGCGGCCACCTCAATCCGATGGATAAATCGCATGGAAAGCTGAGCGATGGTGGTCAACATCTCGGTGATTTTGAAAATATATCAATCACTGCGAATGGCACTGTCAGCGTTACTCGTACGATTCAGGGCAACGCAGATGAGGTTCTTGCTTTCATGTTCGACGAAGATGGAACTGCAGTCATGATCCATGACGGTCCAGACGACTACACCACAGACCCAGCTGGCGCAGCCGGGCCTCGAATAGCGTGCGGCGTGTTGGAAGAAACCTCTTAACCTCCCTCAAGGCGTTGAACGCGTCGTCGCCACTGGCTCTCCGGCTGCGGCGGCGCGCTCGACCACTGATTGATTGGCTTTTGGTACCAATCGCAGTGCAGAGATTAGCAGGACGAGCCCAACCGGAGTGATCCACAACGTTGAAAGTACGCCAGCGCTTAGATCACCGTCATTTTGAGCGGAAACATAACCGGCCATATATGGGCCAAGCGCAAGCCCAACCAAAGTCGTTGCTAAGAAAAACGTAGCTGTCGCCGTTCCGCGCATTCTCGGCAGAACAAGCGCCTGACTACTCGCGGCTGCCGCACCGAGAGCTGATGCTGCCAAACCGCCCACCACAACGTTCAAAACCAAAAACAAAGCCCAGCTTTCAGTTGTATACTGAACGACCGCGAATGGTATCGGGCTCAATAGCCCAAATAGGACCACCCAGATACGTCCGCTTTGTGATCGTTGATACAGCGTATCTGCCATCCGGCCACCGAGGATCACACCTAGAAAGCCGCCAACAGCACCGCCACCCCCAAGCCAGAAGCCGAGCTCTGCTTTCGAGACGTCAAACACACGTTCGGCATATGGCGCACCCCAGTAGGAAGCCGAGTACGCCATAAATGCCACGGTTCCATACCCCAGGATCGTGCAAAGAAATGCGGGCGAGCCCCAAGTCAATGCAAACGTGGGAAAGTCACGCTGGCGAAGGGCGCTCGCCCAACAAAAAACAGCGTAATATCCAATTGCCAACAAGAACCACTGGTCAGTGATCGCTGGCAAACTAACCCCGATAAGAGTGCCCAACGCTGCGACAATAACACCTTCGCCAGAAGCAAGGCCAACGGTAATGAAATGCGCGAGCACCAATGAACCCACAAAGACCGCGATATTGATCGCCAAGGCCCCTGCACCGCGTGACGCCGCACCCACAAATGTGAATGGCGGTATGACTGTATAAAGCTCTTGTACAAATCCACGAAAGGGGTGTGGATCCTCTTCAGTGGGGAGGCCATCAATAGCCCCGCGCACTGGCTCCTTCAGTGTAAAAACCCAAACGGCCAAAAGGAGCCCAGGGATACCCACCGCAATAAATGCGGCTTGCCAACCGGCAAGGCCGAACATCGGATCGCCCTGAGGGAAAGCACTGTTCCAATTATCAACAATCAGGCCGCCGATGGCGAGCGAAACTCCGCCGCCGATGTAAAGCCCTGACGAATAAATAGCGAGCGCGGTGGCGCGCAATCGCGCTGGAAACCAATCTGATATAAGCGAGTATGCCGATGGACTAGCCGTAGCCTCACCGACCCCCACACCAATTCTGGCCACGGTCAATGTTGCCGCATCGCGGGCGAAGCCCGAAAAAGCTGTCATCGCCGACCATAAGGCAAGCCCTAAAGTCATCAGCCGTACCCGCTTCCAACTGTCGGCAAGCCTGCCGAGCGGAATCCCGAACAACGCGTAGAAAATCGCGAAGGCTGTGCCGTAAAGGAAGCCTAGATAGGCATCATCTACCCCTAGGTCTGCTTTGATATCGTTCGCCAGGATCGAGAGAATCTGTCGATCCACGAAGTTCAACACGTAGATCAACACCAGCACGCTGAGTGCGTACCAACTGTAGGCCGGCACAGGCTGTTCTACCTGACCCTGCTCCTGCTCATGCTCGGCAGTTTGCGCTTGTTGCAAGTTCGATCCCCTCACCCACAATTATGATTTTCCGGCCTTCGCTGTGGTTGCGTTATGCCGCGTACGCCGTGCTATCGTTTATTCCTGCTTCGGCAAAACCCTTTTTACGCAAGCGGCAGGAATCGCACAGTCCGCACGCCATTTCGTCTGCTGTAGGATCATAACAAGACCAGCTCCATGCAGGGTCGAGCCCCAGACGATGACACTCCGAAGCGATATCGGCTTTTGTCATGTTCTGGAGCGGCGCATGGATTGTGAAAGGCCGTCCCTCAACACCAGACTTTGTTCCAAGGCGTGCTGTTTCGGTAAAGCTTTCGATGAATTCGGGGCGACAGTCTGGATAGCCAGAATAATCCAGAGCGTTCACGCCGATGAAAACATCACGCGCTCCCGCAGCTTCTGCGCAAGCCGTCGTAAGCGCGAGGAAGACGAGATTTCTGGCGGGCACATAAGTGACTGGGATATCCGATCCCACGCCCGACTTTGGCACGTCAATCGAATCTGTCAGCGCGGAGCCGCCAAAGGCGCGCAGATCCAACCCGATTTCCACTTGGCCTGCGAGATCCAGATTCTCAGCAATGCGCTTTGCAGATTTCAATTCCAGTCTGTGCCTTTGGCCATAGTCCACTGACAGAGCGCGCACCTGAAATCCTTGCTCCTTCGCAAGGGCTGCTGTGACCATGGAATCGAGCCCGCCCGATAGGAGGACGATAGCGGTGGGGATATTTGTCGCTTGGTTCATGACCACCCGCTTAGCCCCAAACAGGTATTAAGCAATCAACAGCTTCCTGTTCTACGCGCTTCAGCCGCGAACTGAAACGGTGTTCCCGAAGCGATTCCCTGGCTCTCAATCTGCACCAGCGAACCGGTTTCCCGCCGGATAGAGGTGCGGCCGTATCCATTGCCAGTACACGTATATTGAACAGTAACGCGCGCCGCTCCGTCTTCCACAACGAACCGGTTGCACCCGATTTCGGGATGCTTCAGCTGGATCAGCTCCTGACCGTCGCGGACGCATATTTTACGCGCAGGCGAACCGTCCCTATACTTAACGGTCCATTCACCTTTCGTGAGATTCACCAGCATCGCCAAACCGTCAGTTTGGGCGACCGCGGGGAGAGCAAATGCCAAGGCTCCAACGCCCATAAGCAGCGCCAGCGGCTTAGTCATTGGGGGGACAAGCTTTGTCATTTGAATGGTATCGCCTTAATTTGTGCAGCATCGCTTGCATAAAATTGCATTATTCCGATGAGCCGTTGCTGAATAGCGGTGAATTGTTAGAGTTCGAGATCAAAGGCACGAGCGCAGAATGCGCAATCGACCACTATCTTGCCATCTTCATTGCGCATGTCCTTCTGCTCCGAGGCCGGAAAGCGCGAAATGACGCTTTGGTAATACTCCGCGCTGCAGCGGCATCCGCGTGACAGCACCGGGCCCGGTTGCACCCGCACTTCATCTTCTTCATGAAAAAGGCGCCAGGCGATGCCCTCGAGAGAGAGGCCCGGATCGACCAGTTCATTATGGCTGATGCTGGACGCCATAACTGAGACATGCTCCCAGTCAGGATGATCCATGCGGACATGGAGCCTCTCGCGGCCTTCCTCGCCATCGGCGAGATGCTGGATCAAAAGGCCGCCTGCAACCTGGCCCTTTGCTCCCGCAAGGCTCGCCACGCGGATCATCGTCGGAATTTGCTCGGATTGCGTGAAATAGGCTTCACATGCCTCAGCCAAGGTCTCGCCTTCAAGCGGCACAATCCCTTGATACCTTTGCCCGGCACCCGTTTCAAAAGTTATTGCAAGATACCCGTCGCCAAAAAGCGCTGATAAAGATGGGTTTGCACCGAGCCCGGCAAGACGCGTTTCATCAAAATCGGCATAGCCGCGCAAAGCACCCGCGCGGAAATCACACACCAATAATGACACAACTCCGGTTGACGTTTGCGCCTGCAAGGTCAGCTGGGCTTCTTCGCCTTTTAACAGGCCGCCCATAAGCGCGCTGAGGACCAAGGCCTCGCTTAATAAGTGTGTGATCGGCGGCGGGTAATCATGCGCCGAAAGCACTTCCTGGACGACCGCATCAAGCCGCACGCTGCGAGCACGCGCGTTGCGCGCAGGCAAGGTGAAGCCCAGGATTTTATCGGAGAATGTCTCGGTCTGCGTTTCCATATGCGGCCATATGGTGTCGATCCCTTGCCCGTGTAAGCCCCCTCGACGCGAAAAGCGCAGGCCTCACGCCAACTGGCCGAAACTCCAGAGCAGGATTGATTTCTGCGCGTGGATGCGGTTTTCAGCCTCATCAAAGACGACTGATTGCGGCCCTTCAAACACGTCTTCGCTCACTTCTTCGCCTACATGCGCCGGCAAACAGTGGAGAAAGATAGCATCAGATTTGGCGGCGGCCATACAATCGGCATCGATCTGATATGGCGCCATGGCTTTGCGTTTCGCGTCACCGTCTGCTTGCCCCATGGATATCCATGTATCGGTCACAAGCACGTCGGCTTCGCGGGCAGCCGCGCCTGCATCCTGCGTCAGCGTGACATTTGCTCCCCCGGCCCGCGCCAGATCTACGAATTCGGGATCAGGTTCAAACCCTGCCGGCGTTGCCACCCGCACGTTGAATTTCATCAAACCCGCAGCTTCAAGGATAGAATGCAGGACGTTATTGCCATCGCCAAACCACGCCACTTCGAGGCCTGGCAGCGACTTGCCGTGCTCGATAATTGTTAGCAGATCAGCGACGATCTGGCAGGGATGCGATCGATCGGTCAGGCCATTGATTACGGGCACGGTGGCATATTTGGCCATCTCCTCGATCTTGGCGTGATCATCCGTCCGGAACATGATGCCATCAACCATCCGGCTCAGCACCCGAGCTGCATCAGCAATCGTTTCGCCGCGCCCAAGCTGACTTGAGCCGGCTTCGAGGAACAAAACGGTTCCGCCGAGCTGCCGCATCGCGATGTCAAAACTGACGCGGGTGCGAGTCGAATTTTTCTCAAACACCAAAGCCAACACGCGGCCTTCAAGCGGGCGATCCGGGTCGGCTGCGCCTTTGGCACGGCCTGCTCGCGCCGCTTTTCGATCAATCGCATCATTGATCATGGCAGCAATGGCGTTTGACCCGGCATCGCCGAGATCCAGAAAGTGATGATGCGCCATTACGCGGGCTCTGGAACCTTGAAGCTCGCAGCGCCGGCGGAAAGTTTATCGAAGAATTCGTCGATTTCCGCATCGCCAATTACCAGAGGCGGGATCACACGAATGGTCTGATCGCCGGCGGCGACAGTCAACAATTGATGATGATCGCGCAGATGGACAAAGAACGGACGGCTTTCGATCTTCATCTTGATACCAAGCATCAGGCCTTTACCGCGGACCAGCTCGAACAGGTCGGGGTAATTGCCGATGAACTGTTCAAGTCGTGACCGGATCCGCTCGCCTTTTTCAGTGACTTCGGCGAGAAACTCTTCATTCGCGACTGCATCCATGACGGCACTGCCTGCGGCCATGGCCAGAGGGTTGCCGCCATAGGTTGAACCATGGGTTCCGAATGTCATGCCCCGCGCCGCTTTTTCAGTGGCGAGGCAGGCGCCGAGAGGGAAACCACCACCCAAACCTTTGGCCGAAGCCAGGATATCGGGGTTAATCCCGTAATGTTCGTGAGCGTAGAATTTGCCAGTTCGTGCGACACCGCACTGCACTTCATCCAGCACCAGCATCAAATCATGCTCATCAGCCAGATCGCGAAGGCCTTTCATGAATTCGACCGAAGCCGGACGAATACCGCCTTCGCCCTGAATTGGCTCAACCAGAAAACCAGCGGTGTTGGGGCCCATCAAGGCTTTAGCCGATTCAAGATCATCGAATTCGGCATATTTGAACCCTTCGAGCAGCGGCGAAAAGCCGTGATGCATTTTGGTCTGATTCGAAGCGCTGATCGTTGCCATTGTCCGGCCATGGAACGCATTGGCAAACGTGATGAGTTCAAACCGGTTGGCATCGCCTTCATCGCCTGCATTCTGGTGATAGGCGCGGGCGCATTTGATCGCTGTCTCGACCGCTTCCGCCCCGGAATTGGTGAAGAACACCGCATCGGCAAAACTGTTGTCGACCAATTGCTGAGCCAGCTTTTCGCCCTGCGGGCTGCCATACAGATTGGACACGTGCATCAGCTGTTCGGCTTGCTTCTGGATCGCCCCGATCAGGCCGGGATGCGAATGACCCAGCAAATTCACGGCAATACCGCTGGCGAAATCGAGATAGCGCGTGCCGTCTTCGTCAATCAGATGGCAATGGTCACCCCGAACAGGGCGGACCCCGCAGCGCGGATAAACAGGCATGAGCGGTGTAATCGACATATGGTGGTTCCTAAATTTAAAACCGGGCTCAAAAGCAAATGGCGGCCCATATCTGAGCCGCCATTCGAAATAGATAGGGCCGCTCTTTCGCTTGGTCAAACGGCCTGAAAATGTTGAGGGGTTACCCCTGAACCGGCACTAGATTGACCGCAGAGTGTTTCCCGCGTCGATCCACTTCGAGATCAAATTCAAACCGTTCGCCTTCAGCAATTTCGGTGAGGCCTGAACGCTCGACTGCGCTGATATGCACAAATGCATCCGGCTGGCCATCGTCGCGTACAAGAAATCCGAAACCCTTCATCGAATTGAAGAATTTAACAGTGCCGGTTGCTTTCTCTCCGGTCAATTCACGCTTAGGCGGAGCCTCTGCTGCAGGCGCGGCGATAACATCGCCAACAACCTGAAGATCCTGAGCGGATACTTTGCCGCCGCGATCGACCAGATTGAATTCCAGCTCCTGCCCTTCGGCAAGACCTTCAAGACCCGCACGCTCGACTGCGCTGATGTGAACAAACACATCTTCGCCGCCAATTTCCTGCGCGATGAAGCCGAAGCCTTTTTGAGCGTTGAAGAATTTTACGGTGCCTTTGCCAGTGCCGACAACCTGAGCAGGCATGCGATTGAAACCGCCGCCGCCGCCAGCGCCGCCGCGATCACCGCCGCCGCCGCCACCGCCGAAACGGTCGCCGCCGCCACGTGGGCCGCCGCGATCACCGCCACCGCCGCTGTAACGGTCGCCGCCGCCACGTGAGCCGCCGCGATCACCGCCACCGCCGCTGTAACGGTCGCCGCCGCGATCATTTCCAAAATCGCTGGGCGGGGAATATCCATCCATACCGCCACCAAAAGGATCAAAACTGTCCTCGCCGAATCCGTCGCGCTTGTCCCGACCGCGCCGACGTCCCCTATCGTAACCCATAATTCCGTACGTACCTTGTCACACTGTCCAAACTTTCAAACGCCGGTAAAGAAGGACAGTGATCTGTACCAAACGCGGGCAGATTTCGACGGATCGGAATCACCCTCTTGCGCGTTACATAGCGCAGATAGCCTTGCTTTGCGAATGATTTAGCTCGCGGCGTTCTTTTCACCCGAAATTATGGCTTTTTCGAACCACTTTTTTGATTTCCATATGAAACTACCAATTTGAAATCGAGCGCGTGGCCGCGTAGCGCACACGCAGATCTTTATAAGGCGCACCAGAGCATGACTGAATTTCGCAAATTGACCGACACCTTCTACGTCAGCGAACAGATCGATATTTCCGATGTTGAAAAAGCAAAAGCCGATGGCTTTGCGCTGATCGTGAACAATCGCCCTGACGGAGAGGATCCAGGCGCGGCGCAGGGTCAGGACATTCGCGAGGCCGCCGAAAAAGTCGGGATTGGCTTTCTGGAAATCCCAATCACCCATGCCGGGTTTAGCCTGCCTCAGATCGATGAACTCGTCGATGCGATAACCGGAGCAGGTGGCCCCGAAACGGCTGTTAAGGTGCTGGGATATTGCAGGAGCGGAACGCGCTCTTCACTCCTGTGGGCTTTGGCTCAGGCGAAATTGGGAAAAAATCCCGAAGTGATCGAGGCCGAAGTCGAACAGGCTGGATATTCCGTAGCCCCGGTTCGCCCGACTATCGATATGCTGGCCCAGCAATCCAAGGGATAAACACCGCCCAAAACCGGCACATGCCGGACTGCCGTAATCGCGCCTATTTACGATAATCGAGCGGCGGCGCCCGGTCACCAAGCAGCGAACGATATTCGTAATTCTCTCCGCGCGCTGCATCAAATTCTGCGCGGGCCTCGGCGCGAAGCTCTGGATTGGTGAACAGCTCAACAGCCATCAGAGCCATCGACTTCGCAGCCGCTTGTGTCCCTTTGTGTCCGATTGAGTGCCCGCTGGCTGCGACCGCCTGCCAGCTATGGGCGCTGGTGCCGGGCACCCATGTGGCCGTTCGCACTCCTACTGTTGGCGTGGCCCATGATACATCGCCCACATCGGTCGAGCCGTAGCCGAGGCTTTTTTCATAAGGCCCAACTTCGCCCGCGCTTTCCAGCGGTTTGGCAGCGTCTCCCAGGGATGCCTGCACCGTTTCAGCCCACGCGCGCTCTTCTGCGGTGTATTCAATCCCGCCAATCTGGCGCAGCTTGGCATCCATCACTTTGGCCAGCGTTTCATTAACCAGCAGCGGATTGTTGCCGTGGATGACCTCCCATTCAACCTCGGTCCCGGTGCCCATTGCAGCGCCCTTTGCGGCATTTTCCAACCGGGTCCAGATCTCCTCAACGCCTGAGGGATCAGGGTGCCGGACATAATAAAACACTTCGGCAAAGTCGGGCACGACATTGGGTGCATTTCCGCCAGAGGTGATGACGTAATGCATCCGGGCATCCTGCGGCATATGTTCATGCATCATGTTCGCCATCATGTTCATTGCCTCTGCACCATCCAGCGCGCTGCGACCGCGCTCCGGCGCGCCGGCAGCATGGGCGGATACCCCCTTGAAACGAAATTTGGCCGAGCGATTGGCGAGACTTGTCTGCGCTGCGGCGCTGTTTTCATCATCGGCATGCCAATGGATCGCGACATCGACATCATCAAACATGCCCGCGCGGGTCATATATACCTTTCCCGATCCCCCTTCCTCGGCTGGCGTACCGTAGAAACGGATGCGGCCGGGCGTTCCGGTGGCCTCCAGCCATTGCTTCACCGCAATCGCCGCCGTGAGCGACCCGGCGCCGAACAGATTGTGTCCGCAGGCATGGCCTGCATTCTTGCCTTCGATAATCTCACGGACAGAAGAGGCGGACTGATTGATGCCGGGCAATGCATCCATCTCCGCCAGAATCGCAATGACAGGGCCACCCTCACCCCATTCCGCCAGGAACGCGGTGGGAATATCGGCAATGCCGCCTTCGATTCGAAAACCTGCTGCCGCCAGTTCGCTCTGCAACAGACTGGTTGATCGCGTTTCGAGATAACCAAGCTCGGCATAATCCCAAAGCTGCTGCGCAACGCGCTGCGTCCGCGCCGCATCGGCGGCCACCAACGCCGCCGGATCAACCCCGCCTGCGGAATGATCATCAGCAGAAAGCGGCGCAGCACCCATCAGCAAAGCAGTTGCAGCGGCGGCAAAAGGCGTGAACGGCAATTTCATGGCAATCTCCTGTTGCGGTGTGCTTGCCGCAAAGCGAGCCGCATGCCAATCCTGCATCAACATGGAAATCCATCCGCAAATACTGACTTTTGGCGTTTCACTGATCGCGATTTTGGCGCTGTCTGGGCTGGCTTATGTGCTGCGACTGGGCGGCGCACCTGTGCTTGCGAATGATGCGGATGCGCGCCGGGTCGCCGGAGAAATCGCGGATGGTTTTGAAGCGGTAGAGATAGCAATCGGCTCCGCTGGAACCGGCGCGATCCTCCTTGGTGAAGCGGGTGAGATCATGGTCATCAAACGCCACGGCAATCAATTCGCCGGGCGTATTCTTACAGACATATCGAGCGCTGCGGCCTGCGAAGACCAGATTACAATCACAACCGGCGAAGCGCGATTCGGCACCGTCTCGATTACGCATCCTGATTCTGCATCTTGGGCGGAGGCGATCAATCGGCTACATGGGTCCAGCAATGCCTGATTTTTCGCCCACTCAATATGCTGTGCCGCTGTTTGTGATTGCCGTCCTTGCAGAGATGCTCTGGGCGAAGTTTCGCTCCCCGCAAGCCTATGAGCCGCGCGATACGCTGGTTAGCCTCGCCTTTGGTCTGGGATCGACAGTGGCTGGCGGTTTATTCGGCGGATTGGCGATCTATCTCTTCATTGCGGCATACGATTATCGCGTGTTCGATTTCGGCACCGAATGGTGGTCGATATGGTGGGCGTGGCCGCTGTGTTTTGTGCTTGATGATCTCAAATATTACTGGGTTCACCGCGCAGGCCACCGGATCCGTTGGATGTGGGCCAGCCACGTGAATCATCATTCAAGCCAGCATTACAACCTTTCGACCGCGCTTCGCCAAAGCTGGACGGGCGCGTTCACTTTCGGGTTGCTGTTTGCTCTGCCGCTGATCCTGCTCGGGTTTCATCCGGTGATGATTGCGATCTGCGGCGGATTCAATCTGATCTATCAATTCTGGATCCATACCGAAGCTATCGACCGAATGCCGCGCTGGTTTGAGGCCGTGATGAACACTCCCAGTCATCACCGGGTCCATCATGCCACCAATCCGCGTTACCTCGATCGCAATTACGCAGGCGTCTTTATCATCTGGGACAAAATGTTCGGCACGTTTGAAGCGGAGCGCGATGACGAGCAGATCCGGTATGGCATCATCAAACAGCTCGGCAGTTTTAACCTGCTTTGGGCGGTGTTCCATGAATGGATCGGGATGATCGGCGATATCTGGCGCGCACCATGGAAGCACAAACTGTCCTATTTGTTGCGTGAACCCGGCTGGAGCCATGATGGATCGCGCGATACATCCGATACAATCCGGCAGCGATGGCGGGCAAGAACAGGGCAGATCAACCAGACAGAGTCAGTTGCGCGAAGAAACCTGATTGCAGACCCGGGCGAAGCGGCTTAGTCCTTTCTCCCCAGAGGAGATATTATGGAGAGTTTCGATTACGTCGTCATAGGTGGCGGTAGCGGCGGCAGCGCAGTTGCCGGACGCCTTGCCGTGGATGGTACCCGCCGCGTTTGCCTGATCGAAGCAGGGGGGCGGAATGACAATGTCCTGATCAAAACGCCGGGCTTCATGCCGTTCATCCGCAATTCCTCGAATTACAAATTCGATACCGTTCCGCAAAAAGGCCTGAATGGGCGCATCGGGTATCAGCCGCGCGGCAAAGGGCTTGGCGGGTCCTCCGCGATCAACGCGATGGTCTATATTCGCGGTAACAAATGGGATTACGACAATTGGGCAGACATAGGCTGCACCGGATGGTCATATGATGATGTCCTGCCCTATTTCAAAAAAGCCGAATCGAACGAGCGCGGCGGCGATGATTTTCACGGCGGCGGAGGGCCATTGTTCGTATCCGATCAAGGATCACCGAACCCCACCAGCCACGCATTTGTCGAAAGCGCGGCGTCTCTGCAAATGCGGCCCAACGATGACTTTAACGGCGAAAGACAGGAAGGCTTTGGCCTCTATCAGGTAACACAGCGCAACGGTGAACGATGGTCCGCCGCACGCGCCTATGTTGAACCGATCCGTGATCAGGGCAACTTTGCCGTTCGCACGAATACGCTGGTGGAAAAACTCGTTGTTGAAAGCGGGCGGGTCACCGGCGTTCTCGTGCGACGCGGCAAACGCAGCGAGATGATCTATGCGCGTAAGGGAGTAATCCTGTCTGCGGGTGCATTCAATTCACCCCAAATCCTGATGCTTTCCGGCATTGGTCCGGCACAGCATTTGAAAGAACATGGGATCGATGTGGTGCTCGACCGGCCCGAAGTTGGCGAGAACCTGCAAGATCACATCGACTATGTTTCCGGCTGGGAAACCGAAAGCGACGTTCCGATTGGCGGCACGCTTAAAGGGACGCTTAAAATGGCCGGCGCAATCGTGGAACACCGGCGCAAACGCACCGGCGCCATGACAACGCCCTATGCCGAGGCTGGCGGGTTTTGGACGGTCACAGACGGCGCGCCCGCGCCCGATATCCAGTGGCATTTCGTCCCCGCAGTTCTCGAAGATCACGGGCGCGAGAATGTAAAAGGCTATGGCTTTTCGCTGCACGCCTGTGTGCTGCGCCCTGAAAGCAGGGGCACTGTCCGTTTAGGGTCCAATGACGCAGCAGCGGCGCCGGTGATCGATCCGAATTTCCTCGATGATGACCGCGATATCGCTGTGCTGAGAGAAGGCATCCGCCTGTCTCATCGCATCGCTGAGGCTCCGCCGCTTCAGGTTTATGGGCCCACGGATCGCTATCCGGTTGATCTAAACGATGACGCTGCGCTTGATGAAATGATCCGCAACCGCGCCGACACTGTCTATCACCCTGTCGGCACCTGCCGGATGGGCGCAGACGAGGACGCGGTGGTCGATCCACAATTGAAAGTGCGCGGCCTTGAAGGGCTTTGGATCGCAGACGCGAGTGTAATGCCCAAGATCGTCAGCGGTAACACCAATGCGCCCAGCATCATGATCGGTGAGCGCTGCGCGGACTTTATCAAAGCGGCCGAGTGAAACGATAGCGCGGGCTTGCTGGCCTTTCGGCGTATCTGGAAGGCTACGTTGGGATACTTCCACAGACAAAAAAGGGGCCGAAGCGGTTATGCCGCTTCGGCCCTTATCAGTTTGTTCGTTCGCAGGAGGAACGCTGTGAGGCGGGGGAAGAGGGAGAGGAGAGAGTCTTCCCCCGCCAAACTGTGATGCGAGAGCTTAGGTTCTCGCGAATTCAGGGTAGGCTTCGACGCCGATCTCGGCCTTATCGAGGCCATTGACTTCGTCTTCTTCGCTCGGCCGCACACCGATGGTGTATTTCAGAGCGAGCCAGACGATGGCGGATGCGCCGGAGACCCAGACTGCTGTCAGCAGAACGCCGACCAATTGGCCCGTGAACGTCGCGTCGCCAGTCCAAGCAACGATCAGCGTGCCCCAGATACCTGCGAACAGGTGAACCGGGATGGCGCCAACCACGTCGTCGATCTTGAACTTGTCGAGCAGTGGTACAGTGAAGACCACGATCGCACCGCCAATGCCGCCGATCAGAATTGATTGGCCGACAGATGGAGCGAGTGGTTCCGCTGTGATGGAGACGAGGCCTGCCAGCGCGCCGTTAAGCGCCATGGTGATATCGGCCTTTTTGTAGAGGACCTGGGTCAGGATAATCGCGACCACCACACCGCCAGCAGCGGCCATATTGGTGTTCACAAAGATCTTCGACACGTCCGAAACATCGCCAACAGTACCCATCGCAAGCTGCGATGCGCCGTTAAAGCCGAACCAGCCGAGCCAGAGAATGAACGTACCGAGTGTCGCCAGCGGGATGTTGGTCCCCGGGAACACGTTGACCTTACCATCCGGACCATAACGGCCGACACGCGAACCGATGATGATTGCGCCCATCAAAGCCGCCCAACCACCGGTTGAGTGGACCAGCGTGGAGCCGGCAAAGTCGCTGAACCCATGAACGGTATCAAGGTAGCCACCACCCCATTCCCAGCTGACTACGACGGGATAGATGATGCCGGTAAGGATGGTGACGAAAATGAAGAACGGAACGATCTTCACGCGCTCTGCAACGGTGCCCGACACAATCGAAGCGGTCGTTGCGCAGAATACCATCTGGAAGAACCAGTCGGATGCGACCGAGTAACCCGTTTCGAGATCAGCAGCGCCAACCTCTTGCATTGAGTAAATCCCGGTAAAGCCGCCAATCAGGCCAAGGCTGCCTTCGGCAAAGCCGGGATAGGCGATATTATAGCCGATCACCCAGAACATCAGACCGGCAATCGAATACAGGCCGATATTCTTGAGACACTGGGTTGAAGTGTTTTTCGCGCGGACCAGGCCTGCTTCGAGCATGGCAAAGCCTGCGGCCATCCACATGACGAGGAAACCGCCGATGAGGAACAACAGAGTGTTGAGAATATAAGCGGTGCCGCCACCAACGGCATCTGCCGCAGGGGCTGCTGCTGCCGGTGCAGCGAGCGCGGGTTCGGCAAGAACCACAGCGCCAGCCGAAAGGGCAGCAAGTGTCAGGAAATTACGCTTCACGATGCTTGTCCCCTTTAGAGTGCTGTTTCGCCCGCTTCGCCGGTGCGAATGCGGGTTGCCGATGCAAGATCGAGCATGAAAATCTTGCCGTCACCGATCGCGTCGGTGTTGGCGGTTTGCCGGATCGTTTCGACAACCTGGTCAGCGATATCATCGCTGGCTGCGATTTCGAGCTTCACCTTTGGCAACATGTTGGTGGAATATTCCGCGCCGCGATAAATTTCGGTCTGGCCTTTTTGGCGACCAAAACCCTTGACCTCAGAAACGGTCATCCCGGCGACCCCGATAGAGCCCAGCGCTTCGCGGACTTCATCGAGCTTAAATGGTTTTATGATGGCGATGATGAACTTCATCTGTGCCCCCTTTGGCTCACCGGGCACATCCCGGCGACGAGACACCAGCAAGAGGTGTGCCACTTTCAAAAAAGGCTCTGATCGGGCGAATCTCGCGCATTTGGTCAGCAGTAAGGCACACTCGCTGCCTACTTTTTAATCTTTTGGTCACTTTTTAGGCAAGTTAGCTGCGCATATATGTCGCGGGGCACCTTTGCGATCTTTTGTTTCAATAGAAACTATTCGCCTGCAATATACCTGTCTGTGGCGCGGGTCGGCAGGCCATCGATGCTACGTGTGCGCGACGCACGCTTTGCTTCCCATTTGGCCGGGTCCGATTGGCGATGCGATTTCAGCAAAGTTTCGCGCTCGGCCTCAAGGCTCATGAAGGGCACACCCCAGCCGCAGCTTGTCTGCACACTTTGAACCTCGATATCGAAAATCTGGCGTGTACCCGGCAGCAGCGTGAAATGTCCGGCCAATTCGCTCCACCCGGCATCCTGAGGCAAAACCGGCGTGCCCGTGCCATAAATGCGCAAGATCAAGGCGGGCCGGTCAAAATTGCAGAACATTATCGTAATTCGGCCCTTGTCGGCTTGCTCTGCGACCAGATGGGCATGTGTCTCATTGCCCGAACCTGCAAGATCGAGATACGCAACCCGCTTTGGCGATAACACGCGAAACGCATCATACCCTTTGGGGCTGAGATTGATGCGGCCATCGGCAGCAGCGGTCGCAACAAAGAAAACCGGCTGTTTCTCGATCATCGCCGTGTGCTTTGGATCAAGCGCATCGAAAAACTCAGCCATCAGTCCATACCTTTGCCAACAGTCGCGCGAACAGGAATGCCCGCCGGGTCAAAACCATTCAGACAATACACATTTACACCGACAAAGTCCGGTGTGATGCGTTTACGGTGGAATGGATATATCCCGCAGGTTGAGCAGAAGAAGTGCCGCGCGGTGAATGTGTGGAACTGATATTCACTCAGCGCGGCATCGCCTGAAAGCAATTCAAAGTCGCTTTCGTGCACTTTCACCATGAGCGCATTCTTGCGGCTGCACATTGAACAATCACAAGTCGTCAATTCCGGGAAATCGGTTTGGATTGCGAACTGTACTGCACCGCAATGGCAGCTTCCAGTGACGCGTTCCCTGCCCCTTACCCCCATCACAGGAAGTCTCGTAGCACGCCCATAAATTTGTCAAACTGATCATGGTGGAGCCAGTGGCCTGCCGATTTGAATTCAATCACTTTGGCTGTGTTGAAATGTGCAATCCGGCCGTCCGTCTCAGGGTTGGAGGCCCAGCTGTCGGCACCGTAAAGCAGCAAAGTAGGACACGTAATCGCCCCCCATGTCGCCTCGATGAATTCATCTGCGACATCTTCCACACCCCAAACATTAAGATGCGGATCAAATTTCCAGCTGTAGGTGCCGTCTTCGTTGCGATTGACCCCGTGGATTGTGAGATGGCGCGCCTGATCCTCGGTTAAGTAGGAATTTTCCTCAATCATCCGCGCGAAGGCGGCTTCGATGGTGTCGTATTTGCGCGGCATTCTGCCTGCGGCCTTGCGCTTTTTCTCGATCCATTCGCGCATCCGCTCGGGATATGGTGTCGAGCGCTGCTTCTCTTTCCATTCGGGCGACGGGCCCAGGCCTTCAATAGCAACCAGCTTCGTGACCATTTCCGGGAACATGCCGGCGTATCGCAGCGCGACATTGCCGCCCATCGAGTGCGAGACAATGGTGACCGGACCGCGCCCCAGCTGATGAACCAACTGCGCCAGATCATACACCATGTCATTCGTATGATAATTGCCGTCGGAAACCCAATCGCTGTCGCCGTGCCCGCGGTGATCCATCGCCACGACATGCCAATCCTGGGCAAGCTGCTCCGCCGTCCAATCCCAGCTGCGCGCGTGATCGCGTCCGCCATGAACGAGAACCAGTGGCGGTTTTTCGGAATTCCCCCAGTCAAAATAATTGAGCTTAAGGCGCTGCGATATGAAGGTTTGCGATGTTGGGCCAGATACAGTCATGCATCCGGCTTTGCCGCGAAGCGTGGCTCCTCGCAAGCCTACCGTTCTTTTGTCGCGGAAAATGTCAGGTCAGGGTTTTTCTCGACCTGATAATTCACGTCCCACGGGCTTTTCGCCAGGAACACCAGATCACCATCGCGGTCTCTGGCAAGATTGGGGCGATTGAAACTCTCGAATTCGTCGAGCAATTTGGGATCACCCTTGATCCAGCGCGCGGTGGCGAACGGAGAATCCTCGAGCGCGGCCTCGACTTTATACTCCGCAGACAATCGCGAAATCAGCACTTCAAGCTGCAGCTGCCCGACAACGCCAACGATATGATTGGCACCAAGCTCGGGATAGAACACCTGAATCACGCCTTCTTCCGATAGATCGTCCAGCGCTTTGCGAAGCTGCTTCGTCTTGGTCGGATCTTTGAGCTGAACACGCCGCAGGATCTCGGGCGCGAAATTGGGCAGGCCCGTAAATCGAACTGTGTCTTTTTCAGAAAGCGTATCGCCTACGCGCAACGTGCCGTGATTGGGGATGCCGATGATGTCGCCCGCCTCGGCAGTGTCGGCAATCTCGCGATCCTGCGCAAAGAACAGGATCGGGGAATGGATCGCAATCGGCTTTCCCAGACCGGACGGGGTGAGTTTCATCCCGCGTTTGAACGTCCCGGAAACCTGACGCATAAATGCGATGCGGTCCCGATGGTTCGGGTCCATATTTGCCTGAACCTTAAAGATAAAGCCGGTCACCTCGTCATATTCGGGTGCAATTTCGTCGTCACCGGCGGGCTGGGCGCGCGGTGGCGGGGCATATTTTGCGATCGCATCGATCAGTTCGGTGACGCCGAAATTCTTAAGCGCGGATCCGAAGAAAACCGGCGTCAAATCGCCGCTGCGATAGGCCTCCAGATCAAACTCGGGATAACCCACCTGTGCCAGTTCGGCTTCCTCGGCAAAGTCTTCGGGGATGGCAGGATCGCTGTCCCGTTTGCCCAGAAATTCTTTTGAAGGTCCTTCGGGGCGGCTGACTTCACCTGTGGCAAAATCAAGGATGCCCTCGAATTGCCCGCCCATGCCGATCGGCCACATTTGCGGCGATACATCGAGAGCAAGCATGTCGGCGACTTCATCCAGGGTCTCAAACGGGTCGCGTCCTTCGCGGTCCACCTTGTTCACAAAGGTGATGATCGGGACATTACGAAGCCGGCAAACCTCGAACAATTTGCGGGTCTGAGGCTCGATACCTTTCGCCGCGTCGATCACCATTACCGCGCTGTCTACGGCGGTTAGGGTCCTGTAGGTGTCTTCTGAAAAGTCCTCATGACCCGGCGTATCGAGCAGGTTGAAGGTGATTGTCTCGCCTTCATATTCCTTGTCAAACGTCATGACCGATGACGTGACCGAGATGCCGCGTTGCTGCTCGATCTTCATCCAGTCGGAGCGTGCACGCCGAGCGGCTCCGCGCGCCTTAACCTCACCGGCAAGATGGATCGCGCCGCCTTGCAGCAGCAGTTTTTCCGTCAGTGTGGTCTTACCCGCGTCAGGGTGCGAAATGATCGCAAAGGTACGGCGATTGGACATGGTGATTTCAGCGGCCCGGATTACCCGCGCAGCTCTGCCCCCTGTTTGGTGGCCGAAGCCACAATCGCATCCGAAATCGCTTTGAGATCGGCGTCTTTATAAGACCTGTCCTGCGGCTGAAGTGTTACCTCAAGCGCAACCGATTTCTTCCCTTCGGGCACGCCTTGCCCTGCGAAGACATCGAACACGCGGGCCTCGGTAATATTCGCCTTATCCGCGCCTTTGACCGCGCGCACCAGATCGGCTGCGGCCAGATCGGCTGGAACCAGAAACGCGAAATCGCGCGTCACCGATTGCAACGCAGGCGGGCTAAAGCCTGGCCGCGCAAAGCCGATCGGGCCTTTGCCGCCCTTCTTTTGCGGGATCGCATCAAGGAAAATTTCCACCGCTGCGACCGGGCCATCCATATCAAACGCCTTAAGCGTCGCAGGATGGATCATCCCGAACCGCGCCAGCACTTTCTTGGGGCCGAGACGCAGAGTCGCCGACTGTCCGGGATGGAATTGGGTCCCGTCGCCATCGACCACCGGTTCCATAACCATCAGCTTATCCGCCGGAGCCCCCGCAGCAGCAAGCAAATGCAGCGCTGCCGATTTCGCGTCATAAGCATCAAACGGCACCGCTTTGCCAGTGGCCCAGCCGCGCGGTGTTTTCTCACCAGAGAGCACTACGCCAACCGCCGCGCGTTCATCGCTAAGACCGTCTTTTCCGCGGAAATAGCGCCGCCCGATTTCGAACAAACGGCTGGAGGCGCTGCCGCGCGTTGCCGCGCGCTTTGATGCGGTCAGCAATCCCGGGATAAGCGATGGGCGCATGACCTTCATGTCTTCGCTGATCGGGTTTGCCAATTTCCAAAGGTCATCTGTCGCGGTGAAATGTGCCGCTTCTGCTTCGGGCAGGAACGACCATGTAATCGCCTCGTTCAATCCGCTTGCCGCCGCGGCGCGGCGCAGTTTGCGCTCAAGCATTTGTGCAGGCGTTGCGGTTGGCCGCGCCACACCCTCTGCGCGAGGCAGCGGGACGCTTTCCACTTTATCCAGCCCGTGAATGCGCACGATTTCTTCGACCAGATCGGCTGGCCCTTCGATATCATGCCGGCGCAGCGGGCACCGTACCTGCCAGTCATCACCGACCGTAAAATCGAGCTTTTCCAGGATACCGCGTTGCTCATCATCAGGCACGGTAATCCCGCCCAGCTTGGCGGTAAGTGCCGTGTTGAAAGCGACCACTTTTGCATCGCTTGGCGCGGCCCCGGCGCGGATTATTTCCGTCGCACTGCCGCCTGCCAATTCGACGATCAAACCGGTCAGCAGATCCAGCCCTTCTTCAAGAAATGCCGGATCAACGCCGCGCTCGAACCGGGTGCGCGCATCAGAGGCGAGGCCCAACTTGCGGCCAGTCACACCAATGCGAGGCGGGTCGAAATATGCGATTTCAAGCAACAGATCAGTGGTGCCATCGGACACGCCCGAATTCTCTCCGCCCATAATGCCGGCGATGTCATGGACCTCATGATCATCCGCGATCACCACCATGCTCTCATCGAGAGAATAGGTTTTCTCATTCAGCGCCAGCACGCGCTCGCCCGGCTTTGCGCGCCGCGCGACCACCGCGCCGGATAACTTGGATAGATCATACACGTGGGCGGGCCTGCCAAAAGCAAGCATCAGATAGTTCGTCAGATCGACCAGCAGCGAGATCGGGCGCTGGCCCGCACTTTGGAGACGCTGCTGCAACCAGTCAGGCGAAGGCCCGTTCTTCACGCCTTTGACAACGCGGCCATAAAACGCGGGACAGCCCTCGGGATCGTCCGTGCGAATTTCGACCGGACAATCACCGACAGCGTCGAATTTGGGAAATGCAATCGGCTTTAACGTGCCAAGCCCCGCCGCCGCCAGATCGCGCGCAATTCCATAGACACCCATACAATCTGGCCGGTTGGGCGTGATCGCAACATCGATAATCGGGGAAGACCCGTGATAGTCGGCAAAACTGTGACCAACAGGTGCATCATCAGGCAGCTCGATAATGCCGTCATGATCCTCACCCAGCTCAAGCTCGCGCACCGAACACATCATGCCGTTGGATTCGACCCCGCGAATGGCGCTTTTGCGAAGCTCCATGCCGTTTGACGGAACCACAGCGCCCGGCTGACCAAGAACGCCCATCATTCCCGCACGGGCATTGGGCGCGCCGCATACAACCTGCAACGGATCACCTTCGCCCGTATCGACTGTCAGAACTTGCAGCTTGTCGGCATCAGGGTGCTTTTCGGCTGTCAAAACCTTGGCGACGGTAAAGCCTGCAAGCCGCTCGGCCGGATCTTCGACCCCTTCGACCTCATGCCCGATCGCAGTGAGACAATCCGTAATCTGGGATAAAGTCGCATCCGTTTCGAGATGGTCTTTCAGCCATGTGGTAGAAAACTTCATGATGCCGCTCCTACACCGCCGGAAAGCGTGGGCTGGTCAACTGCCGAAAAGCCATAATGCGAAAGCCAGCGCGGATCGCCATCAAAGAACGCCCGCAGGTCGTTCATACCGTATTTGAGCATGGCGATACGATCGATACCAAGGCCAAAGGCAAATCCTTGAAATTCGTTTGGATCAACACCTGCCATTTCCAGCACGCGGGAATTGACCATGCCGCTGCCGCCCAGCTCCATCCAGTCATGGCCATCGGCATCGCCATGGCCGCCAACAACCCGCCGGTTGCCTTCGTTGGAATAGCCAACATCAACTTCGACACTCGGTTCGGTGAACGGGAAATAGGACGGGCGCAGACGCAGGGTGATGTCTTCACGCTCAAAGAACGCTTTAAAGAATGTTTCCAGCGTCCATTTCAGGTGGCCCAGATGAATATCGCGGTCGACCACGAGCCCTTCGACCTGATGGAACATCGGCGTGTGGGTCGCATCGCTATCGGAACGGTACACGCGGCCCGGCGCGATAATACGAATCGGAGCGCCCTGTTCCTTCATGGACCGGATCTGCACCGGTGAAGTGTGCGTGCGCAGCAACATGCTGGCCCCGTCGGCGGCTTTATCGGGGAAATAGAATGTGTCGTGCATCGCGCGCGCAGGATGGCTTTCATCCATATTGAGGGCGGTGAAATTGTGCCAGTCATCCTCGATTTCCGGACCGGTTGCCACGGCAAAGCCAAGGTCTGCAAAAATCTCGGCAAGCTCGTCCATCACCTGGCTGACCGGGTGCACAGAGCCGCTTGGCGCGAGACGCGCAGGCAAGGTCAGATCAAGCGTTTCGCTGGCAAGCTGCGCTTCGAGTTCTGCAGCCTCCAAAGAGGCCTTTTTGGCTTCGATAGCCTCCGCAATCTCGGCGCGAACTGCCTGAATCGCTGGCGCAGCCGCTTGCCGCTCGTCAGGGCTCATCTGCCCCAGCGTTTTCAAGGCAAGGCTCACCCAGCCTTTTTTACCCAGCGCGGCGACACGCTGTTCATCCAGCGCTTCCAGCGAAGCGGCATCGGCAATAGCAGCAAGAGCCGCGTCTTTTTGTGGTGTTAAATCAGTCATGGTCAGGCCCAAAAGAGTATGCCGGTCCGTTAGCGGTCCTTGGGGCGCGTTGCAAAGTGCGATTGGAGGCGTGACCGGTTTTCAAAGCCCGCTGCTGTTGAAACGCCACTCTCAAGCTCGACAAAAGCCTGGATAGTTCAACCTGATACAGCGATCCGTCCGGGCGCATTAGCTATCGATAGCGGCATATTGCAATTGTCAAAGGCACACCGGCTATTGCGGATTAACGATCTGAAATTCAGCATAAAATCGGCTTTTCCGGGATCGCGGTATTTTCGCGTGCGGATCGTTGAGCGCCCCGTGCCCGCTCGATGGCTTTCTAGCCAGGTGGTTTATCGAGCGCCTGCGCGGCACTGCCCCATACCCTTGCCCGCGCTTCGATGAAGGAGGAGAGGATCGGGTGATCGAGAGCCGCATATTCGCTCGGGTTCATGGTCATGAATTCATGAAATTCGCGCGTAAACTGGGCTTGATCATGATATTCTCCATCCATCGCCTCGGTCCAGCGACTGCCTTGATGAAGCATGTAACTGGCAAGGCTGCGGGTAAAGCGCTGACGCCGCATCAGTTTTTTCGGGGTGAAGCCGAAATAGCGGCGGCATACGCGCTCCAGCGTTCGGATGCTCATGCCGCACGCATCAGCCAGATCGCCCACCGCCAGAAATTCGCCGCTGACAAGTGCATGGTGA
This sequence comes from Erythrobacter insulae, assembly GCF_007004095.1. Lineage (NCBI taxonomy): Bacteria > Pseudomonadati > Pseudomonadota > Alphaproteobacteria > Sphingomonadales > Erythrobacteraceae > Erythrobacter > Erythrobacter insulae. The sequence continues at coordinate 1,296,832 of NZ_VHJK01000001.1, read as the reverse complement.
ACCCGCTGTATCTTTGGTTCATCACGATTGGGGCGCATCATCTGCGTCAAATGATGGGTGATGCTCTCAATCTGCTCTTCACGGGTCGCCAGAGGATCACACAGAACCTTTTCAAGCACTGTAAACTTCGCAAACGCAGGATGCGCGGCGCCATCGCAGACGGTATTTGCCAGCTCATCTGCATCGACTTCGATAAACCGCGCCCACCCCATCGGGAGAAAGCCAATGCCCCACATTTCCGATGTGCCCAGTTCAAATTGCGCCGGTAGAGAGCTGGGTCCGGTCGCGTTGAAACGCGCATTCGAGACCTTTGTCGTGCCCATGTTTGCGCTGGGCCGACCGCCGCAAAAGAAGCGGATATTGGCCCATTCCGGTTGAAGGAAATCGCGCACGGTCCCGCCATTATCCACCTTGAGCGACAGATGGTAAAAGGTCGTGAAACAGCCATCCAGATGCGCAGGCGGCGTGTAGAAGTTACTGCGGACGGTATAGTCCGCGTCCAAATCTGTGCCTTCGCCCCGCCCATTTCCCATGCGGCGTTATGTGCAGAGATTGGCGGTTATGTACAAGGGTTTTGACGTATTCATACAAAAGCAGCACCGGCCCGGACACGAAACCGCATACGAAAAGGGCCCCGATGCCGCAGCATCAGAGCCCTGTTCATTCGGTTTTGCCAGACTGCCGCTTTCAAAAACAGCAGGCTGCTCAAGCCGTTATTTATGCAGGCAATGCTGCCTTCGCCTGAGCGATGATGGTTTTGAACGCTGCGCCTTCGTTCATGGCGAGATCGGCCATGACTTTACGATCCAGCTCGATGCCAGCGAGTTTTACGCCATGCATGAACTGTGAATAGGTCAGGCCTTCTGCGCGAACAGCCGCGTTGATCCGCTGAATCCAGAGAGCGCGAAAGTTGCGCTTGTTGGCCTTGCGGTCACGGTAGGCATATTGGCCGGCTTTTTCGACAGCCTGACGAGCAATGCGGATCGTGTTCTTGCGACGACCGCGATAGCCCTTGGCTTGTTCTAAAAGGCGTTTGTGTTTTTGGCGCGTGGTAACGCCGCGTTTAATGCGTGGCATATCAGTATATCCTTATTCTGGATGAGGCAGGAGCCGAAGCCCGGCGTGCCATCAATCGAGGCCGTACGGCGCCCATTTCTTGATCGTCTTGGTATCCGGGTCAGAAATGACCGAAGTACCGCGATTCTGGCGGATATACTTTGCATTGTGGTGGGTAAGACGGTGACGCTTACCAGCGACGCCATGCTTTACCTTACCGGTTGCAGTGATTTTGAAGCGTTTCTTCACACCGCTTTTGGTCTTCAGTTTGGGCATTTTCATCTCCTTTGTCAGAGACACATTGGACCAGCCCTGGCAGCCCTCGTCGCCAGGCCGGACTCGAAATCTGTGTCGTGAAGCACGCGCACTTAACGGTTTTGCGCGTCTTTGCAAGTGATTCGGCGGTCAGGAAGAGCCGGTCAAAGCCCTCACAGCGTCAATTCTTCGCCCACCAGATCCGCGCTGACCTGCCACAGCCGTTTTGCGACCCCCGCATCCATAGCCCGCCGCTCTACGTCTGCATCGCCAACAGGGCCGCGCGCATCAAAGAAACCGGTGGGGCCAAAATATCCGCCACTGACCGCGCCGGGCTCTGCCGCAGCAAGCGCGGTGGGCCATGCGCCGCGTGCCGCAGGCTGGGCGATTATCGCATTGCTCGCCGTGTAAACGAGCTTGAACAGAGGATTGGCCACTTTGCTTTGCAGCGGCGTGTCCGAATAACCAGGGTGACAGGCAATGGATTTCACGGACGAACCAGCCGCCTCCAAAAGCCGGTGCAATTCCAGTGCGAACAGCAAATTGGCGAGTTTCGATTGATTGTAAGCGCGATTGGGATCGTATCCGCGTTCCATCATCAAATTGTCGAAATCGATCCGGCCGAATTTGTGCATGATACTTGAGACTGTGACGACCCGCCCCTGCGAGGGATCGATCTGGTCAAACATCAACGCAGTCCAGAGAAAATGGCCCAGGTGATTGGTGCCCAGCTGCATCTCAAACCCATCAGCGGTCCGCTGTTTTGGCGTTTGCATAACGCCTGCATTGTTCACCAGCGCGGCAATCGGGCCGAACCGCTCTTTAGCCTCTTGTGCGGCGAGGCGGACCTGCGCCATGTCGGCCAGATCAAGCTGCAACATCTCAGCTTTGCCGCGTCCGATATTGACCAGTTTGGCCAGCGCCTGCCTGCCTTTGTCCGCGTTGCGCGCAGCGATCACCACATCTGCATTGTGTGCCGCAAGTATTTTGGCCGCTTCAAACCCGATGCCGGAATTGCCGCCTGTGATAATGTAGAGCCTGCCCGCAAGATCGGGCAGCGCGTCGGGGGTCCAGCCGGTGATCCCGCTGGTGTTCAAATGCGGCATGATAAAGCTCCTGTGAGGCGTATGAAACAGCGGGCGTCGTATCACCCCATCGCTTCAAGAACGCCCTCAAGCCGTGCCGGGTCCCCAAGGGCCAGAACAGTGCCGTCGCTATTGGCATCCAGAGGGTTCCCCTGCCAATCGCTCATCATCCCTCCTGCACCCTCCACGATCGGGACAAGCGCGGCGTAATCGTATAATTTCAGGCCCGCTTCGCAGACCATATCCAGATGCCCGCTAGCAAGCAGGCCGTAATTATAGCAGTCACCGCCCCACACCACGATCTGCGAAGTCTGGGCCGCCAGCGACATGAAAGCTGCACCCTGATCATCGGTGAAATATTGCGGCCCGGATGAGGCAAGCGTCGCATCGGAAAGCTCTTTACAGGGACGCGTTCTGATCGGCAGCCCATTCAAAGTTGTGCCTTCGCCGATGCGCGCGGCCCAGCGTTCCCCGGCAATCGGTTGATCAATCACACCCAGCACCGGCCAGCCATCCTGCAGCAACGCGATCAGAGTGCCAAAGATGGGCCGCCCGGCCATAAAGCTGATCGTGCCATCAATCGGATCGAGCACCCATTGCCGCCCGGCGCCTTCGTTACGCGTGCCGTATTCCTCGCCAATAATCCCGTCATCCGGGCAGCGTTCTTCGATGATCGCCCGCATCGCCGCCTCGGCAGCCCGATCTGCACCGGTTACCGGTGATGCATCAGACTTACGCTCATGGTTCCATTCTCCGCGGAACAGCGGACGAATGGCGTTTCCGGCGGCATCGGCAAGAGCATTGGCAAGGGCGAGATCGGCGGGGGTCATAGATATCCTCTTTATCGGGTACGCTATCGGGTACGCTTTGCCTAAACACTGGCCTGCATGATCGGTCAAATATCGAAATGCGCCTATCATCTTGGGCAATCGCGCTTAGAACCGGCTAAATGTTTGAACTGAACAGGAAAGAGTGACAATTGCGAGAGACCCGCTAGGCATGGTTGCTATCGCTCGACACGGGCAGAACCACAGGGCCGCATGAGTTCCGATACAAACACATCTGCACAATTGCACTCGACAACAGGCGTCACCGGTGAAGGCGATCCGCTGTCGACGAACCGCGCGCCTGACAAACGCATCCGTCCATGGGTTAGCCGCGCAATGGTTGCATACGCTTTTCAGCAAGGAGACGGCGCGCTCTCCGGTTCGCTTTGCAATGACGCGCCGTATTTACGCAGCGCGGTTGGCGTCGACTGGACGGTCGGAACGCGCGACGGCGAGCTAGAGATTCGTGATGAGACTTTCCTTTGCGGTCAGCACAGCAAGGTTATGCCGCTGCGGTATTCGGGAGGCATCAAGGTCGCGGGTCTGATGCTGCGCCCGGGGGCATTACGTACGCTGTTCGGAGTCCAGGATGAGGGCATGCTGGACCGGATCATCCCGATCGAGCGCGGCGGGATTGACGATGACGATGTGACCGGTCTGTTCGACCCATCGCTCACGCCGACTGCATGGTTGATGCGGATCGAAAGCTGGCTGGCGGATTACGTCCAGAAAACCGGTGCAGAGCCGCCCGATCAGATCGCTCAAGCGCTCGAAATACAAGCATTCACCGATCCCAATTGCGTGCTGAGTGAGTTTGCCGAACGTCAGAACGTCTCGCCGCGGACAGTCGAACGCATTGCCAAGCGCGATTTTGGCCTTAGGCCCAGCCAAGTTATGCGGCGCGCCAGGATCCTGGATCTTGCCGCACAATTATGCGGCGTGGCGGATATGGCCGAAGAAGACATCATTTTGCGGTTTTTCGATCAAGCCCACCAGATCCGCGAATTTCAGACCTTTTTCGGCATGACTCCAGTGGAATTTCAACGCAACCGGTCGGCCCTGCTTACTTTAAGCCTCGAAATCAGACAGGCGCGGCGGCTGGAGCTGCTGAATCGGATGGAGCCGGGCGCAATTCGGCCCTGGATGCGTAAACCGCTCCAGACGGCGACGCGCTGAACGCCGAATCAGTCAAACAGCGAGCTGACGCTGCTTTCATCCGCAATCCGGCGAATTGCTTCGCCGACAAGCGGGGCCATCGTCAGGATGCGTATCCGCTCAGATTTTTCGGCGGCTTCGGTGGGCCGGATCGAATCGGAAATAACCAGCTCTTTAAGCTTGGACCCGTCAATTCGCGCGACTGCCCCTCCTGAAAGGACACCGTGCGTAATGTAAGCCGCGACCGATTTCGCACCATTGTCCAGCAATGCTTCGGCGGCGTTGCAGAGCGTTCCGCCCGAATCGACAATGTCGTCAATCATGATGCAGTGGCGGCCCGCGACATCACCGATGATATTCATCACTTCGCTTTCGCCGGGACGATCACGGCGTTTATCAACGATAGCGAGCGGCGCATTGTCCAGACGTTTTGCCAAAGCGCGCGCGCGCACAACACCGCCAACGTCGGGGCTCACAACCATCAGATCCTGATCGCCATAGCGCGCCTGAATATCGGCAGCCATAACCGGCGCCGCATACAGATTGTCCGTCGGAATATCGAAAAAGCCCTGAATCTGGCCGGCATGCAGATCCACGGCTAGCACTTTATCTGCACCGGCTTCGGCGATCAGATTGGCAACCAGTTTGGCGGAAATTGGCGTGCGCGGACCGGGCTTTCGATCCTGACGGGCATATCCGAAATAGGGCACAACCGCAGTGATACGCTTTGCCGATGCACGGCGCAGCGCATCAATACAGATCAGCAGCTCCATCAGATTGTCATTTGCCGGAAAGCTCGTCGGCTGGACGATAAACACGTCCTCGCCGCGGACATTTTCGTGGATTTCAACGAACACTTCCTCGTCAGCAAAACGCCGTACGCTCACATCCGTCAAAGGTATTTCAAGATAGGCCGCGATGGCCCGGGCGAGCGGCAGGTTAGAATTGCCGGACATAATCTTCATGAGTCGCGAATCCCCGAAAACGGCTGATCCCCTCCGACTAGCTGACAGTCATGGAAACGCAACACAGCGCAGTGTGGTTGTCGTCAGCTCTTATGGATGCCGGGGCATCTGCTTATAATGGTATGCGGCAAACACGCTTTCAGATTTTGGGCTCGGACGTGCTTACGTACCGACCCATTCCATCGCTTCTTTAAGAAGCATTTCATGCCGATATGAATCGGCATCGGTCACCCGCGCTTGCGTCGATTCGAGCCATTCAGAAGAAATCGGACGATCAAATTTCAGGCCGACATACAGCCCTTCTTGCCAGACGACATCGCCAAAGGTTTCAAATTCCATCCAGCTAATAAAGCCCGCGCGCTCTTTTGGTGGTTCGGAAAAAGCAACCCTTGCGCCTGATTCGGAAAGGTCGAGCAGAGTGATCTGCTGTCTGCCGTCCATGCCCATAAAGACACTATCAATGGCGAGCTTAACTCTGGGAGCAGAGCGGCGGTATACGGCGTTTTCGTTCGAAGTTTCTGTTTGCGACATGCGCTGCGCCTAAACGCGAATTCTCGCTATTCGATTAACGAAACCCGATTTCCAGCCGATCCCGCGCTCGCATATCCAGCTCTTAATCTGTCCGGTGCGGCGCAATCCGGTGCTCGCCTTTGATCCAGCGCACGGTACCGCTCGAAGCGCGCATCACGACGCTGTCTGTGGTCATGATGGTGGCACCGGTTGATTTCTTGCGTTTCTTCACACCATTAAGCAGCGATCCGTCTGTCACCCCGGTTGCTGCAAAGATGCAATCGCCTTTGGCCAGATCTTCCAGTTTATAGATCCGGTCGTAATCGGTGATGCCCCACTTTTTCGCGCGGTCTTTCTCTTCGTCATTGCGAAACACCAGCCTGCCATTGAACTGACCGCCGACGCAGCGGAGTGCCGCCGCCGCCAAAACGCCTTCAGGCGCACCGCCCTGGCCCATATACATATCGATGCCCGTATCCTGATCGGTCACCGCGATGACCCCGGCAACATCTCCATCGCCGATCAGATAAACGCCGCAGCCCAGCGCGCGCAGCTCGGCAATAATGCCCGCATGGCGCGGCCGGTCAAGCACACAGACATTGATGTCAGCAGGCTCTCTACCCTTGGCGGCAGCCACCGCTTTCACGTTTTCCGTGGGAGATTTCGCAAGATCGATAACGCCTTCGGGATAGCCCGGGCCAACCGCCAGCTTGTCCATATACGTGTCTGGCGCATTCAAGAGGTTGCCTTCGTCTGCTGCTGCCAAAACCGCCAGCGCATTGGGGCCTGCCTTGGCTGTGATCGTCGTGCCTTCCAAGGGATCAAGCGCGATGTCGATCTTGGGCCCTTTGCCCGGAGCGCCGCCGACTTTTTCACCGATGTAAAGCATTGGCGCTTCGTCACGTTCGCCTTCGCCGATCACGACGGTGCCGTCCATATAGAGATTGTCGAATGCACGCCGCATCGCTTCGACCGCAGCGGCATCAGCTGCTTTTTCATCGCCCCGTCCGACAAGCTGCGCTGCGGCAACCGCAGCCGCCTCTGTCACACGGACCATTTCCAAAACCAGAACACGATCGAGCGCATCTTCGGAATCGGGTTCTTTATCGGCAAGCACATCGGTATTTACGGGCATATTCATCGCAAATTCAGTCCCTATTGTCTTTCAAGGCACCCTTGCAAAATGGCGGAGGCCATGCGCAATTAACGGTGTGCATTGGTATGCGCGTTGCGCTTAAGCCTAAGGAGGTGCGGTTGTCGAGTAATGCTGCATCTGGCCGGCGCTTTTCCACGATCCTGGTGGGACTTGCGGTGCTGGCTGGCTTTACAATGCCTGTCGCTGCGCAAAGCGAAAGCGCTTCGCAGGAACGTGATGACGCGCCAGAATCAGCCCCTCCTTTTACTATCGATTTGTCAGTGACCGTTCCGCGCAGCGAATCCGATCGGCTGCTCGAAGAAGATTGCAAAGAAGAGGCAGATGCAGCGCGGATCGTGAATGAGATTATCGTATGTCGCCAGCTGGGTCAGGCAAGCGACGGATCATGGAACAAGGAAGAATGGCAAAAGGGTTACGCACAGCGCACGAAAGGTGGCGGAACGCCTGACACGTTCGGCATCCCCAATCACGGCAATCCGATCAGTATCGGAAGCGTCCCGCCGCCCGCGATTTTCATCGACGTCGAAGCCTTGCCACAAGCGCCCGAAGGCTCGGATGCAGACAGGATTGCGCGGGGCCTCCCGCCGCTTGGCAAAAACAGTGAGCCGACACCGGAACAAATCGCCGAACGCCGCAGCCGGCTCGGATTGGAAGCGCGGCCGCTTCCGCCCGCTCCCAACTGATTCAGTTCGGTAGAATCGGCAGGACCAGCGGCTCACCGGTTAAACTGTCAGACCCCTCCAACAGGTCGAGCGCGCGGCGCACATTCGCCTCGGGGCCTTCGTGGGTCACCATCGCCACCAGCACATCACCGCCCTGATTGGCGCGGCCCTGCTGGATCAGGCTTTCGATCGAAACATCTGCATCACGCATAGCGGCGGTGATCTCGGCCAGCACACCGGGGCGATCATTGACCGTAAAGCGCAGATAGTTGCGCTCCATACGATTGCCTGGCTCCGCCGGAGCAAGCGGCGTGAGCTGCGCAACAGGGATCGAGAATGGCGCACCCACTTCACTGCGGGCAATATCGATCAGATCGGCGACAACAGCGCTTGCGGTTGGGCCTTCGCCGGCGCCGGCGCCTTGAAACAGCAGTCGGCCCGAAAAATTGCCCTCTGCGACCACTGCATTGGTTGGCCCGTCGACCGAGGCCAAAGGGTGATCCTTGGCCACAAGACAGGGGCGGACACGTTGGAGCAACTTCGCATTCGCTCCTTCGCCTTCAACATCGGCCTGCGCAATCAATCGGATGACAAACCCAAGGGCATCGGCCTGAGCGATGTCAGCGGCGCGAACCTGAACGATGCCGCTAATATGGACCGCGTCGAAATCTACTTTCGCGCCGAACCCGATGGCAGCCAGGATCGCGAGCTTGTGAGCAGCATCAATCCCTTCGATATCAAAGGTCGGATCGGCTTCGGCGTAACCAAGCCTTTGCGCCTCGGCGAGGGTATCAGCAAAGTCGGCCCCCGTTTCCTCCATCTCCGACAGGATGTAATTACAAGTACCGTTGAGAATGCCGTAAACCTTGGTCAAGGCATTGGCGCTGGTGCCTTCGCGCAGGCCTTTAACCACAGGAATGCCGCCTGCCACGGCCGCTTCAAACTTTAACGGGACACGCGCGTTTTCAGCCAACTCGGCCAGTTGCAATCCATGATGCGCGATCATTGCCTTGTTCGCGGTGACGAGACCCTTGCCCGCAGATAAAGCTGCGCGAGAAGCAGCAAGCGCCGGGCCGTCCGAACCTCCTACAAGCTCGACCAACACGTCGATATCATCGCGGGCGGCAAGCGCGCTCATATCGTCTTCCCAAGCGTAGCCTGATAAATCCACGCCGCGGTCGGTGCTTCGGTCCCTTGCGCTGACTGCAACCACCTCAATCGCGCGGCCCGCTCTTGCAGCAATCAGATCGCGGTTCGTGCCGAGGAGACGGATCACGCCGGCCCCAACGGTGCCAAGACCGGCAATGGCGATGCGCAAAGGCTGGGTATCGGTCAAAAATGTCACAGAATTCGGTCCCTGTTTTGAGTTCAGCAGGTGCTGTCTTGGCGCGAGCCCCTACACGCGCAAGCACGCTGGCGGAACTCAATTTGTCTTGTCAGGGAATAAGCCGTGCTTGGCCCCACCCGATTTTGGTTAGCCCGCCTCGGTGATGGCGCGGTCACAGGCACCCAACCCGTCAACAACCAATCGGTAGTCCGTGGCAGCCAACCTGCGTGCCGCCGGATCACGCGCGAGATTGGCACGGCTCGGCAATTCATCGGGAAGCGAACAGGCAAGACGGTACCATCGCAGCGTCCCGCGCGCCGGCGCTCGCGCCGCCGAATCGACTATCTCGCCCCACGACACCCCCCAGACGGGGGGCTGGCCGGGACGCCGCAAAACGGTGATCGAAACGGGCGAGCGGTCCAACGTTTCAAGGAATATCTGGGTTTCCGATTCGCCTGCCAGTGTTCCGGGGACCGCCAAAGCATCGGCGATGCCCGTTATCTTTGGCGGCAAATCAGCCTCCGCAAGCGACGCCAGAACCGGGCGCAAGCGGGCCTCAAACGCGGGACTGTAATCGAGCTGCGCGTTCTTGGCGGCCAACTGGATTTCTGTCCCTCGCGAAGATTGGGTGCGGCCTGGAACTGTGTTGGCAAACAGCACCATGGTGCGCTTTTTCAGTTTCGGCGGCTTACCTTTCACCGTCAGTGGAACGTCGACAAGATAGACCAGCGATTGTCCGATTGCGCTTCTGCCGGCAATCAACGCCTGCGTCTCTGCCTCTATGTAAAGACGCGCAAAACCCGGTTGCAGGCGCGGAGCGCGCTCCGCCGGAACTTGCGTTTGGCGACGAATCTCGGCGCGAATGACAAGCTCGCTGCGCTCGGCCAAAGTCACAAGATCAACATATGTGGCCTGATCAGCCGCGCTAATTCGCGTGTCACCAGAATTTTGCGCGGCAGCCGGTCCGGCGATTGCCGCGGCCAAGGCACCAGCAATTGGCAAAGCCCATAGGCGTCTGAATTTATGTCTTAAATTTCGGTTAATGAGTGTCATCGTCGATAAATCCTGTGCCGCATTCGGCGCTATTCACATATGCCGAACCACTTGAAAACCCGTGCAGTGAATCGCGTCTGAACCGATAAAGCGTTTGATTGCCTACGGGTTGACCGTTAAGGCCAACATCGTCTGTGCGGTTTTCGGGGACATCGTTCGCACAGAAACAAAACACTTGATGCAAGGTTTGCATCATGTGTCTCGCGGGAAAGGGACTGGTCAGCATATTGATATGTTGGCTTCTGAACCGCGAGGTTCAATATTCTGGGATTCACGCTTTTGTGGTCCGATTCGGTAGAACCTGATTCGGCCCTTGCGTGAGAATTTGCGCCGGTATGTCCACCGGCCTGTGTGATGGAGAGAAAGCGACTGGATGGCCTACGCTGACCAACAAATGAGTGGAAGTAAGGTTACTTCCATTATCATCGTGGCGTTGATCCATGTGTTGATCGGGTATTTGCTCATCTCGGGTCTGGCCATTTCGGCCGTGAAAGAGATCGCTGAGCGGGTTACCACGATTGACATTGAGGAGCCCCCGCCCCCTGAAGAACCGGATGAACCACCGCCGCCGCCAGAGCAGGAAACTGCCCCGCCGCCGCCGGTAGCGCCTCCGCCGCCCATTAGCATTGCGCCGGCACCGCCGGCGATACAGACGCAGCCTACGATTCCACCGCCGTCACCACCGGCTTTGGTTATTCCGCCGCCTGCTCCTGTTGCCGCACCGGCACCGCCGCCGCCACCACCGCCGCCTTCAAAGGCTCGTGGAGCGACGACACGGGGTGAAGGTCGCTGGGCCGCTCGCATTCAAGAAAACTATCCCTCGCGTGCACTTCGCGAAGAGATTGAGGGTACAGTCGGCGTCAGCGTCACTGTTACACCAGATGGCCGCGCAACCGGCTGTTCGGTTACGGCCTCAAGCGGTTCGAGCATCCTTGACGATGCAGCCTGCAAAGGGATGGAGCGATACGCTCGGTTTAACCCGGCTCTTAACGATGCCGGAAACCCGACCACGGGCAGATATGCCACGCGGATCACGTATCGTTTGAATTGATAACGCACTCTGATCGCAACCTTCTGGAAAGGTTTCGATCGCTGGGATAAAAGATTTTTCAAGAGGACTACTCGCAATGAACCTTTACACTCTTACGGCTGCCGCCGCTGAAGCGCCGGTCAACGAATTCGGCTTTTGGAAAGCCATGGAAGAAGGCGGCCCGGTCGCTTGGTCGATCCTTGCTGTCATGGTCATCATGTCAGTCGGCTCGTTCTACATTCTCTTCACCAAGCTCTTTGAACAGAACAAGGTGATGAAACAGTATAATGGCGTTCGCACCGCATTCTGGCGCGCTCCTTCGCTTAAAGAAGGCGCGACCAAGCTGGAGAAGAACAGTGCATGGCGCCAGCTCGCTGATGATGCTGTGACCGCTCAAGAGCACCACTCCAAAATGGAAGGTGCCGGCAACGAGATTCACTTCGTCGAAGAAGAACTCGCTCACTCGCAAGACACCATCAACCAGTCGCTTTCCGGCGGTCTGTCGTTCCTCGCGTCGGTTGGTGCTACTGCACCGTTTATCGGTCTGCTGGGTACGGTGATCGGTATTTACCGCGCGCTGATCAACATCGGTATCGAAGGTTCTGCTTCGATCGATAAAGTTGCTGGCCCGGTTGGTGAAGCGCTGATCATGACCGCGATTGGTCTTCTGGTTGCTGTTCCTGCCGTGCTTGCCTTTAACTGGCTGCAGTCGCGCAACCGCCGCATCAACGCTCTGATGACCGATTTCTCGAACGACATCGTAGCGTTCATCGGATCGAACGGCGCGGTTAAGCCTGCTGTTGCGGCCCCGGCTGCAAAGCCTGCTGCCAAGCCGGCACCAGCGAAGAAGGCCTAATTTCTGAGGATTGTACTGGGGCTGGTCATCAGTGACCGGCCCCACCTTACACCACAGAATCATATTACTTTTTAGGGATAGGAATTAGGCAATGGCGATTTCGATGGGAGGCGGTGAAACGCCCATGTCGGACATCAACACCACCCCACTGGTGGACGTGATGCTCGTGCTCCTGATCATCTTCCTCATCGCGGTTCCGGTTGCGATTCAGACGATCGAACAGCTTGAAATTCCGATTTTCGAATCGGTTGAGTCGAAGAACAAGAACGAAAATCTTCTGCTCACGATCAGCACCACCGATGAGAGCGGCAAAACTGCCAGCACGGTCCGAACCGGTTTTACAGGCGCGACAAGAACTGGCGAATGCCGGATCTATTTCAACAATATCGCGCCGGTATCGTCCGAAGAACTTTATGATCAGGCGTTTGCGCGTCTCGATGCAATCGTTCAGGCGGCTGGCGGACCAGAAGCGATCATGGAAGATCCAGAGCGGATCCCGCAGGTTCACATCCGGGCCGATAAGAATGCGCCTTGGCGCTGTGTTGCTGGCGCGATCTACAACGTGCAGGCAGCCGGTTATCCAACCGTCGGCTTCATTTCGAACCCGGTCGATCCAAACGGCTAATCCGGCTCACACAGTTTAAGGAGTAACGACTATGGGTATGGCAGGAGGCAAGCTGGACGGCGAGCCAATGCTCGACATGAACATGACTCCGTTGATCGACGTTTTGCTCGTTCTACTGATCATGTTTATCATCACCATTCCGGTGGCAACGCACTCGGTTGATATTGATCTTCCGCAGGGAAACCCACCGCCACAGGATGTTCAGGTTGATCCGATCAAGAACAAGCTTGTTCTGACACCAACCGATCAAATTCTTTGGAATGGTAATCCAATTAGCCAGGGTCAATTGGTGACCTTGCTGCAAGAATCGTTGGCATTTGCGACCGAGCCGGAATTGCAGTTCGAACCTGAAGGTCAGGCAAGCTATGAATTGTCAGCCCGCGTGCTGCAGATCATCAAAGTGTCTGGCGTGACGAAGTTCGGTTTTGTCGGCAACGAAAAGTACCGCGTATTTGGTAAGTAACGCTTGCCCGGGTTCATCGGACCCGCATACGAACACAAAAAGGGGCGGCCCATTCGGGTTCGCCCCTTTTCTTTTGCCCGAAATCTGCAAACAAAATCTTGGCTATGCCTTGTTGATTGGCCCCTATTCCGGCCCGATCCGCATCGCCTCTCCGGCAAGCGTTTCCGCCTCGATCAGCAGCTCATCGTCAACCCCGCCCTGAGGTACAGCTTCGCGTCCAATCATCGTCATCACAGGCACCGCCAGCGGTGAAACACGGTCCAGCTCGATGTGGACCAGTTCGCGCTGCGAACGTTCGAGCAGATCGGCCAATCTGCCAACATCCGTCATCCGTGCGCGCGCATCGGCCCAGGCCGCCTCGATCAGAACGTGATCGGGCTCGTATTTCTTGAGCACATCGTAGATCAGGTCGGTTGAAAACGTCACTTGCTTGCCAGTCTTCCGCTTTCCTGGATGCTGGCGCTCCACAAGGCCGCTGATAACGGCAACTTCGCGAAACGCGCGGCGGAGCAGGTGGCTCTCGGTCACCCACTCGGTGAATTCATGCGTCAGGATATCGGGCGAAAGGAGCGGTTTAGGATCATCCACCGGCTTTAAACCCCACACCGCGAGGCAGTAATCATTGGCCACAAACCCGCCCGGCATCAGGCCGCGGTCTTCCATCCGCCGCGTGATCAGCATCCCGAGCGACTGATTCGCGTTCCATCCCTCGAACGTATAATAGGTCGTGTAATGCTTGCCCGCCCGCGGGAAACTCTCGACCAGCAATTGGCCCGGCGCAGGCATGATGCTGCGATAATCCTGCACCTCCAGCCATTCGCGTACATCATCGGGAAACCGGCCCCACCCGGCACGGTCGCTCAACATTTCCTGAACCCGGCCCGACAAATGCGTGGTCAGCGGCAATCGCAGCCCGCCATAGGAAGGGATCGTCGCGCTTTTCTTTGCCGCGCGCACGACCACATCCATATCCTTGATCACTTCCACCTCAAGGCTCATTCCGGCGAAAAAGAAGGTATCACCGGCCGATAGCTGGGCTGCAAATCGTTCTTCGACTTTGCCCAGTTTACGGCCGTTTTTAAACCGCACCATCAACATTTCGCTATCGACGATGATCCCGGCATTCATCCGGTGACGCTGCGCCTGATCAGGATGCGAAAGGCGCCAGACACCGTCCTTGCCGCGAACGATCCGCCTGAATTTGTCATACGCCCTAAGCGCATAACCGCCGCTCTCGACAAAGGAGAGAACGCGCTGCAAGCCCGTTTTATCGACCCAGGAATACGCCAGACTGGACCGGATTTCGGATAGCAGATCGTCCTCGTTAAACGGCCCTGCGCACGCGCAGGCCATCACATGCTGGGCCAACACATCCAGACCTCCAGCGCGAAATTCCTCTCCGTCGCGCTGCCCTTCGTCGACGGCATCCTTTGCCGCCATCGCTTCGAGAAATTCGAACCGGTTGCCCGGTACCAGCACAGCCCGGCTCGCGGTGTCCAACCGGTGTCCGGCGCGCCCGATCCTCTGCAACAGACGAGACGAACCTTTGGGCGCGCCCATCTGGACCACCAGATCAATATCACCCCAGTCCACACCCAGATCGAGACTGGCCGTGGCGACCAATGCGCGCAGCTCGCCCCGAGCCATCGCGTCTTCCACCTTGCGCCGCGCCTCTGTCGAAAGACTGCCGTGATGCACCCCTATCGGCAGGTGATCCTCGTTTTCCTCCCACAGGCATTGAAAGATAAACTCAGCCAAAAACCGCGTGTTGGTGAAAATCAGCGTCGTACGGTTGGCTTTGATGGCTTCGTATAATTGCCCCACGGCCCAGCGCCCCGCGTGGCCGCCCCACGGAACGCGCTCTTCGATCGGCAGCAGGATTTCCACTTCGGGGGCAGCGCCGGTTTCGCCCAGCACCAGATCGGCCGCGCGGATCTCTCCGGTGCCATCATCGAGCTGAGGGCAAAGCCATTCCTGAAAACTCAGCGGATTCGCCAGCGTTGCAGACAAAGCCACGCGCTGAAGCTCAGGCGAGATTGCCTGCAACCGCGCCAGTGCGAGCGCCAACAGATCACCGCGTTTGCCCGTGGCAAATGCATGAACCTCGTCAATCACCACCCGTTTCAGCCCCGCAAACAGATCAGCGCTCTCGGGATAGGACAGCAATAGAGACAGGCTTTCCGGTGTCGTCAGCAAGACATGCGGAGGCCGTTCGCGCTGGCGTTTTTTCCGATTGGAAGGCGTATCGCCGCTGCGCGTTTCAACCTTTATCGGCAGACCGATCTCTTCGATCGGGGTCAACAGGTTCCGCTTCACATCCTGCGCCAGCGCTTTCAGAGGCGAAACATACAGCGTGTGCAGCCCATCATGCACTGCGCCGCCCGCCGATGACGCAAAATCGCACAATGTCGGCAGGAACCCGGCAAGCGTCTTGCCCGCGCCCGTATCAGCGACCAGCAGAGCGTGACGCCCTTCGCGCGCTTTGGAAAGCATATCGTGTTGATGCCGGCGCACGCGCCATCCGCGCGCATCGAACCACGCCTGTATTTCAGGAGGCAGTGTGGGAGGGGCGGGCTGGCTCACAGCCAAAGATGTGGCGGCTCACCGCCCCTCTCGCAAGGTGCGATCAAAAATCGGTATCTTGCGCCGCTTCAAGCTGGGCTTCGATCTCTTCGCGCGTAAACCCGGTCATCTCGGTGACGCGCTCTTGTTCGGCCTCTGACAGGTCGGCAAAGGATCGCGGCGCTGGCAGATCTGCGGTCAAATCGGAAAGCTGCCCTTCCAACGCGCCGATGGATTGCATCATCGCAGGAAGGGCCTCCATGCTTGCAGAGATTACCCGTGGATCGCTCGACATGGTGAAGCTTTTGCGCGCAAAGTTCGCACCCGTTTCAGTGGCGAAAAACGCTTCGATTTCGTCCAACTCGCTGGCGCTGAAATTGATTGCGTAAAGCTCTGACATGGCGCGGCGCATGCTGGGTTCCATCGCCGACATCATCTGGGTCATCATTGCAGGAAAAACCTCCATCTGACGCGCCTGACGTTCTTCCCATGCGGGATCGAGCATCTTTGCCAGTTCAGCCGATTGCTCAGCATCAAGCCCCGCCAGTTCGAGTGGCTCGACACCAATTGCCTTGGCCACCGTCGCATTCGAAGGTGCACCGCCCATCAACATCATGGGTTCGATCATTTCTTCGAACATCGAACCCATCATTTCGCCCATGCTTCCCTCAGGGATCAGGCTGGAAACGATGCGGGTCGCCTGCGGCAGGCGGCTCTGCTGATCTTCAGTCAGAGGCTCCACTGGAAACATGCTGGCAAGACCCGCCAGCATCGCATCCATCTGTGCAGCTTCATCGCTTTCGCCGGCTGTCTCGACAGCCTCAGTTTGCGCGCTGTCTTCCTGTGCCAAAGCGGGCAGCGGAGCGGCCAGCGCCAGGCCGGCGGCAGCGCAAAGCAGTGTGTGTGTGCGGGTCATCGGTCTCTCCATCAGTCCATTCATTCCAATCAATGACCAACGCTCTCCCCGCGCTCAAGGCCGGACAGAGACAGCTGCTCATCGATCTGGGCGAGCAAGCGGTTTAGCCCCTCTTCCGTATCGCTTTCCGCGCGGGCGACAAGCACATCCTGCGTATTGGATGCGCGCAGCAACCACCAGCCGTCTTTCGTGTTGACCCGCACGCCATCGGTGGCGTTCACTTGCTCCACGCTGGAATCGGGATTGGTTGTCAGCCGCTCGGTGATTTCGGCCATCGCCGGGAATTTGCGCACTTCATCAACCTGAAAACGCATTTCAGGGGTGTTGAGCATATCGGGCATGGCGCTGCGCAATTCGGTGACCGACTTGCCCAGCCGCGCCGATGCCGCGAGCAAGCGGATGCCCGCATACAGTGCATCGTCAAAACCGTAATAGGTGTCGGCAAAAAAGACGTGCCCACTCATCTCGCCAGCCAGCGGCGAACCAGTTTCCTTCATTTTGGACTTAATCAGCGAGTGGCCTGTTTTCCACATCAGCGGCTTTCCGCCGTGCTGTTCGACGTGATCGAACAGCGCCCGGCTCGCCTTAACATCGGCGATAATCGTTGCGCCTTGGTAGGTATCACCCTGCGTGGTCAGAAGATCCTCTGCATAGATCATCAGCAATTGATCGCCCCAGATCACGCGGCCTTCGCCGTCGATCGCGCCGATACGGTCACCATCACCATCAAAAGCCACTCCAAAATCGAGGTTCTTCTCCGCGACGAGCGTCCGAAGATCGGCCAGGTTCTCTTCAACAGTTGGATCAGGATGGTGGTTTGGAAAATGTCCATCGACTTCAGTAAAAAGCAGATGGTGCTCTCCGGGAAGTTTTGCGGCAAGAGCCTCGAGCGCGGGACCAGCAGCCCCATTTCCCGCATCCCAGCCGACTTTCAGGCTGGAAAGCTTGGCGGGGTCAATTCCGGTGAGGCCTTCGAGCATACGCTCGACATACTCGCCCATGATATCGCGCGAACTGACAGCGCCGGCACCATCGGCCCAGTCACCCGCAGCAGCGAGCTCCCCGAGCTTCTGGATATCCGCCCCAAAAAACGGTCGCCCCTGAAATACCATTTTGAAGCCGTTGTAATTGGGGGGATTGTGGCTGCCAGTTATCTGAATGCCGCCATCCACCTCTTTGCTTGAGGCTTCGGCGTAATACAGCATCGGGGTTGCCCCCATGCCGATCTTTACAACATCGCATCCGCTCGCGGTGAGCCCTTCGACCAGCGCATGTTCGAGCATGGGTGAGCTGACGCGGCCATCATACCCAACAGCAACCGTCTTTCCGCCAGCACGCCCCAAAAGGGTGCCAAAACTGCGCCCGATCGCGCGCGCATCATCAGGGCCAAGAGTTTCGCCAATGATGCCGCGAATGTCGTATTCACGCAGAACGGTCGGGTCGAAATTATAATTCATGGGAGAGGGTTCCTATTGTCTTGTCAGCTCTGATGAATGGCTAGGTTGGGGTCGTTTTACGATCCGATACTTTGGCTTCCGATGCTTTGCCTTCGATGCAGGGAGAATGTTTCATTTTCGCGATCATTCATCATGATCGATATCGGTGCGGCGATCCGGCAGCTCGCTCAGCAACAGATCGCGCGCATCATTAGCCTCGTGCACAGCGGCGTTGCTCCCGCCTTTATCAGGGTGGACCATTGCGATCAGGCGCTTATGCGCGGCAAGGATTTCGTCCCGGCCCGCGCCATGTTCTACGCCCAACAGCTTGCGCGCCTGAACCGCGGCCTGACCGCGGGTCGCTTTGCCGCCCTGCCCCAGCCCTTGCCCCAGCCTCAGCCCTTGCCATGGCCATTTGCCAAAAGCCCAGCGGAACAGAATACAAATAATGGCGAGTATGATGACAATGCGAAGCATGGCGGCACGCTAACGCCAATCGCTTTTAACTGCGAGGAATTTCCGGCAGATTGAGCGACTTGATCAAAGCGCGCAATTCCTGGCGGGCGATCAGGTGGCTGGTGCCCAGCTCGCCCAGGTGCCCTTTATCGAGGAGCGTCAGACCCGAGGGGAACAGTTCGCGGTAAATGACCCGCTCCGAAAGGCCGTGGGTCACGCGAAATCCGACGCGCTTGGCCATTTCGGCCAGCGCCTGTTCAATGCGCGCCATGTTGCGGGCCTCGACATGGCCGGTGCGGTTGCGCACCACCACCCAATCCATCTCGGGGCGCTGGCCCTGAGCGGTTGCCCGGCTCCGTTTCATCCGCGCCTCCCAGATCAGCTCGGCAAAGAAAGACAGCTTTTTGACCTTGAAGGTTTCTGCATCGACCTGACCGATCAAATCGAAATCAACGAAGCTGTCATTCATTGGTGTGACCAGCGTATCGGCATTTTCCGCCGCCGTTCTGGCAAGGGGATCATCGCGTCCCGGATTGTCGATGATCAGAAAATCGCAATCCTTTTCAAGCCGCTCCAAGCCGAGCATCAACGCCTGTTCGCTTCGCCCGCGAAACACCTCGCATTGCGGAGTCGGCAATTCGATGCCGCGCTTTTCCATCGTCGCAACACGGTTTTCCATATAGCGATGCGTTGTGCGCTGGCGCGGGTCCAGATCGAGTGCGGTCACGCGCGCTCCCAGATATGACAGTGCCACGGCCACATGAACGGCGGTGGTTGATTTGCCTGTCCCGCCTTTTTCATTCGCAAAGACAATACGGTGGGCGGTTTGAGCCATTGCAGTAATTATGTCCAAAGGTCTGAGCGCGCATCAAGGCGGCGCTTGTTAGGAGAGGTGAGAGATGTGTATGTCGGCTGTGACGTTATCTGGGGAGGCCAACAGGTGCAATCTGCAACCACGCTCGATGTGTTGAGAAATAAGGTCGCGAAATTGCGGACTGGTGGCCAGACGATCGGTTTGGTCCCAACCATGGGTGCGCTGCACGATGGGCATCTCACCCTAATCCGCAGGGCGCGTGAGGCGTGTGACCATGTGGTCGCATCAATCTTTGTAAACCCTACTCAATTCGGGCCGGGCGAAGACCTCGACGCGTATCCGCGCCAATTGGAACACGATGCCGCCATGCTGGAGGGTGAGGGCTGCGCGCTTTTATGGGCTCCGGCGGTCGAGGAAATGTATCCCGGCGGCCCCGAGAATTTTGTCACCAGTATATCCATCAGCGACGTTAGCGCCGGTTTTTGCGGCGCATCGCGTCCGGGGCATTTCGATGGTGTGGCAACGGTTGTCTGCAAACTGTTCAATCAGGTTCAACCAGACATGGCATTTTTCGGCGAAAAGGATTTTCAACAGCTCGCTGTCATCAGAGCCATGGCGCGTGACCTTGATCTTTCGCTGCCGCATGTGCGCTCGATCATTGGCGTGCCAACGGTGCGCGAGGCCGACGGTCTCGCCATGTCGAGCCGCAATCGGTATTTGTCCGAGGAGCACCGCGCGGCGGCCGCCACTCTGCCACGCGCCATGAAAGAGGCAATTGCGCGAATCGAAGAGGGGCAGGAGACCGCGCCAACGCTGGCCGCACTGGAGGATGCCTTGCTCGGGGCCGGCTTTGAAAGCGTCGATTACGCCGATCTGGCAGATGCAATTTCGCTGGAGCCGCTTGATGCCCTGAAGGACGCGCCAGCGCGCCTTTTGGTCGCTGCGAGGATCGGCAATACCCGTCTGATCGACAATATGGCCGTCGGCTAATCATCTGCATGCAGACCCGCATTTCAGATTGACGCAGCATCGTCTATGATGGCAAAGGCGCAGTCCTCGGATGCGGGTATAGCATAGTGGTAATGCTCTAGCCTTCCAAGCTAGCTAGAGGGGTTCGATTCCCCTTACCCGCTCCAAGCCGCCTTACCGCATTTGCAGAACCGGTGGCCTGCGCAATCGTATTCGTTGGAGCAGCGCCGGCAGCCCAACCCTTGCAAAGAGCCTGAATTGCAGGCGCGCAAGCAAATCTTGACTTGTATTGTGCAGTGCAACCCTTAGGCGCATGGGCATGCGTAGCTTAACTCATCTCGAACGGCTCGAAGCCGAAAGCATCCATATTTTCCGCGAGGTTGTCGCCGAAGCGGAAAACCCCGTCATGCTGTATTCGGTTGGCAAAGATTCTTCCGTGATGCTGCATCTGGCGCGCAAGGCGTTTTATCCTTCGCCGCCGCCGTTTCCGATGTTGCATGTGGCATCCGGATGGGACTTTAAGGACCTGCTCGATCACCGCGACAAGACGGTGAAGGAATACGATCTCGAATTGATTGTGGCTCAAAATGACGAAGCCGAAGAACAGGGTATCAATCCCTTTGACACCGGCAGCGCGCTGTACAGCCAGGCGCAGCTGACCGATCCGCTCAAACGGGCACTGACCGAGCATAAATTTGACGCAGCCTTTGGCGGCGGCCGGCGCGACGAGGAAAAAGCGCGGGCCAAAGAGCGGGTATTCAGTTTCCGGACCGCGTCCCACCGGTGGGACCCGAAAAACCAGCGGCCAGAGCTGTGGAATCTCTACAACTCCAAGAAAAACAAAGATGAAAGCATCCGCGTCTTTCCGATATCCAACTGGACCGAGCTGGACATCTGGCAGTATATTGCGCTCGAAAAGATTGACATTGTTCCGCTGTATCTTTCGCAGAAACGCCCAACGGTCACGCGCGATGGCCTTATCCTGGTGGTCGACGATGACCGGTTCCGTTTTGAAGCCGGTGAAGAGCCGGTAGAGCGCTCGGTCCGTTTCCGTACGCTTGGCTGTTACCCGCTGACCGGCGCGACCGAGAGCGAGGCGACAGATATGAGCCTGATCATTCAGGAAATGCTGCTGGCTACCGGATCCGAACGGCAGGGCCGCGCGATCGACAAAGGGCAATCCGCTTCGATGGAAGACAAAAAGCAAGAGGGGTATTTCTGATGACCACTCGGGATTCCAGCTTTCAGGTCGACAGCCTCATTGCCGAGGACATCGATGCCTATCTGGACCAGCATCAGCATAAAAGCCTGATGCGGTTCATCACATGCGGCAGCGTGGATGATGGCAAATCAACCTTGATCGGACGGCTGCTGTACGATTCAAAGATGATCTTTGAAGACCAGTTGGCCATTTTGGAAAGCGACAGTAAAAAAGTCGGCACACAGGGCGAGGAGATTGATTTTGCCTTGCTGGTGGATGGCCTTGCGGCGGAACGCGAACAGGGCATCACAATCGATGTAGCCTACCGTTTCTTCACCACCGAAAAGCGTAAATTCATCGTCGCGGACACGCCCGGCCATGAACAATATACGCGCAATATGGTCACCGGCGCTTCGACCGCTGATCTTGCGGTTATCCTCGTGGATGCACGCAAAGGTGTGCTGGTTCAGACCCGCCGCCACAGCTATCTGGTCCATTTGCTTGGCATCAAACATGTCGTTCTGGCCGTGAACAAGATGGATCTGGTCGATTACGATCAGGCGACATTCGATGCCATCGTTGATGACTATACCGCCTTTGCCAAAGAGGTTGGGATCGAAGAATTCACAGCCATCCCGATTTCGGGGTTCAAGGGTGACAATATCACGGCAAAAGCTGATGGCGCGCCATCCAGCAACACTCCGTGGTATTCCGGACCGGCGCTGATCAATCATCTGGAAAATGTCGAACTTGCCAACACTGCGGCGCAAGAACGCTCTTTCAGGATGCCTGTGCAATGGGTGAACCGGCCCAATCTCGATTTCCGGGGCTTTGCCGGCCTGATCGCAAGCGGCTCTATCAAACCGGGAGATCCGGTGCGGATTGTTCCTGCTGGCAAAACCAGCACTGTTAAATCCATCGCGACGTTCGATGGCGATCTGGACGAGGCGGTTGCCGGGCAATCTGTCACCCTTACGCTGAATGACGAGGTCGATTGTAGCCGCGGCGATGTAATCGCGGCAGCAGGCGACCCGCCAGAGGCATCAGACCAGTTTGAAGCAACCATCGTCTGGATGGATGAAGCCGCGCTTAAGCCGGGGCGCGGATATTGGCTGAAACTCGGATCGCAGATGGTCACCGCCACGGTCCAGCCCCCAAAACACGAAGTCGACGTCAATTCATTCGAACATCTTGCGGCCAAAACGCTTGAGCTCAATTCAATCGGTGTCGCAGAGATCGCCACCGACCGCCCCATCACGTTTGAACCGTATGAATCCAGTCGCCAGCTCGGCGGCTTCATCCTGATCGACAAATTCACGAATGCGACGGTCGGTGCAGGGATGCTGCATTTCAGTCTCCGCCGCGCACAAAACGTGCATTGGCAGCCGACCACGATCACCCGTGAAGATCACGGCCGGATGAAGAACCAGACGCCGCGCGTGCTCTGGTTCACCGGACTATCCGGATCGGGCAAATCCACGATCGCGAATGAGGTCGAGAAACAGCTTGCGCTGATGAACCGCCACACATTCCTGCTGGACGGGGACAATGTGCGGCATGGCCTGAACAAGGATTTGGGCTTTACCGAGACCGATCGGATCGAGAATATCCGCCGCATCGGTGAAGTCGCCAAACTGATGACTGACGCCGGCCTCATCGTGCTTACCGCCTTTATCTCGCCCTTCCGTGCAGAGCGGCGGCTCGTTCGCGAAATGATCCCGGAAGGCGAGTTTATCGAAGTGTTCGTGGATACGCCTCTCGAAGTGGCGGAGCAGCGCGACGTGAAAGGCCTCTATAAAAAGGCACGCAGCGGTCAGCTGAAAAACTTCACCGGGATTGATAGTCCGTATGAAGAGCCGGAAAATGCTGAGATCACGGTCAACACCGTAGATATGACGCCGGTCGAAGCAGCCGAATATATCATCAAGCAAATTCTACCGCTGAAATGAGCAAAGCCCCCATGACCGACGCAGAACTTGCCTCCCATCTTGCCGAAGTGGCTGGCCGCATCCTGATCGAAGTGCGCGACAGCGGGGCTTTTGAAGGCAAGGCATTGGGTAAAGCGGGCGACGCGACCGCCAACGAATTCCTGGTCCATGCGTTGAAAGCGCAGCGTCCAGAAGACGGCCTGCTGTCCGAAGAGGAAAAGGACGATGCGGAGCGGCTCAAAATGGAGCGCGTGTGGATCATTGATCCAGTCGATGGCACCCGCGAATATGGCGAACAGCGCAGCGATTGGGCGGTCCATGTCGGCCTTTCAATTGGCGGCGTGGCGACCATTGGGGCGGTTGCTCTACCCGGCCTCGATGGCGGCACGGTGATGCGCACTGATCAAATACATGAACTGCCCAAACCGGCCTCTGCACCGCGTTTTCTGGTCAGCCGGACGCGTCCGGCGAAAGAAGCAGTCGCCGTTTCAGAAGCAATGGGCGGCGAATTGGTCGGCATGGGCAGTGCCGGTGCCAAAGCCATGGCAGTCGTGCGCGGCGATGCCGAGATTTACCTGCATTCAGGCGGCCAATACGAATGGGATAGCTGCGCCCCTGTAGCGGTTGCGGCAGCCCACGGGCTGCACTGCTCACGCATTGACGGTTCGCCGATCCGGTACAATCGGGCAGACCCCTATCTGCCGGACCTGCTGATTTGCCGGCCCGAATATGCAGAGCGCGTTCTGGAGCTGGTCGCGGGCCTCGATGCGTCCGATTAATCAGACGTAGGCGCAGGCGCGATCACGGGCGAGTTTACCGCAATCGCGGCAACTTCGATTTCAACGCGGCGATTGGCTGCACGGCCCGCTTTGTTAGGGGACCCATCGGGCATGGCATTCGGCTGAGCCGGATTCTGTTCTCCGAATGCAATCACGGTGATCCGTGATTTATCGATACCCTTGTCGATCATCCAGTCGCGCACTTTGTCGCCCCGGGCGCGCGATGATCGCATATTTGCAGCGTCGCTGCCTTCTGTATCACTGTGGGCGCGTAACGTGATCTGGCCGCCACTGGTCACTTGATCGGTCGTTAGCAGCTCTTCAAGCGCAGCGATTGCGCTTGCGCCCAGAGTGTTTCCCCCTTCGGGAAAACCGATAGTGATAGTCACGGGTTCTAATGGCAGTGCTGGCGCCGCTGGTTGTTCGATTTCAGGCCTAAGAATGGAGACCGGCGCCTGGCTTTCATCCCCGTCTGCGGCTTCTCCTGACGGAGCAGCGCTTTCGGCTGGAATTGGCGTATCTTCGGCAGGGGTTTCACCGGATTGCGAGTTGCACGCGGAAAGCGCGGCAAATGCGCCGAGAGCAAAATAGGTGGTGAAATGTTTCATAGGGCCTCGTGATCGAAGTCTTTTTTGATGGGTTACGTGGTTTGCGCGCTCGGCGCAGACGGATCGCCTTTTGCCTTTGCACTCTCTTTAGCGGCCCGTTTTGCCGCCTGTTCCTCAGGCGTTTTTGACTGGGGCGGGGTAAATGAGATGACGGTGTCACCCGGTCTTGGTTCAGGCCGGGCAGCGTGGGTAAAGAAGCGCAAGTTGCCGCCCTGACGGACGAGCAGGAGGACGTTTGCGCTATCGGGAAGCTTCTCTTTCGCCTGTTCGAAATCAAACTCTTCGGACAGCTTTGTCTTGCGGAAAACCCAACCCTGTTGCTGACGTTCGCCGACATCGGTGACGCCAAATCCGCTTTCGAACAACGCTCGGCCGCGAATACTCTCCGGCAGAGCGTGTTTGTCATCCTCATCGGCGCTTTCGCCCAATTGATAAACGCTGTCGCGGCCTATTTCGTGTGCAAATTCATTGCAGACCAACGCATTATATGCCTCGTTATCGGTGGCCGCGACGAGCACCTGAAATGGCGTCAGGTCAAGGTTGTGCTCGGTCGCCTCGTTCAGGATTTCGCCGTGATAAAACGGCAAGCCTTCGCGCCGGGCAGCGCCCAGCCTTTGCCAACTGGGATCAACGATCATGACCGGCGTCTTGATCGCCTGCATCTCCTTTGCCAGCGAGATGGTCCACGGAGTCGAGCCCACGATGAGCAGGCCCGGACGCGACGTGCCTTTTACCTTGAGCCATTTGGCAACGATATTGATGCTGAACCCGTGAGCCACGACGGTTGTGACGACCACAGCAAAGCTGAGCGCGGTGAGAAGCTGCGCATCGCCATAACCCAGATCCGCAAGGCGCAGCGCGAACAGGCCGGATATAGCGACCAGAACAATACCGCGCGGGGCAATCCATGCGACAAACAAACGCTCGTTCCACGGCACCGAAGAACCAAGCAGGCTGATAATGACCGTAAGCGGGCGCACCAGAAACAGCAGCGCAAGCATGAACAGAGCAAATCGCATACCGACCTCGGTAGTCGGATCGAGCTTGACCAGATCGCTCCAGCTCAGGCTCGCGGACAACAGGATGAATATGCCTGAGACAAGCAGGACAGCGATGTTCTCTTTAAAAGGATGGATTGAGCGGATGCTGGCAAAGCCGGTATTGGCCAGCGTGATGCCCATTACGGTTACCGCGACAAGACCCGCCTCGTGCTCGATCTTGTTCGTCAGAACGAACACAAAGATCACAGAGATGAACAGAACCGGGACTTTGAGATATTCAGGGATCGCACCGCGCGGGAAAATATAAGCGATAAAGCGCGCCGCAGCATATCCTATCAACCCAGCCAATATGGCTGCGATGATCAACGGCGGGACCACTTCGACCAATGACGCATTCGGGCTTTCCGAGACGCGGCGGAAATATTCATAAGCAATCACAGCGCACAGGGCGCCGGTAGGATCGTTGACGATGCCTTCCCATTTAAGGATCGAATTGGGCCGCGTTTGGACATTGGCCTGGCGCAAAAGCGGGATCACAACCGTCGGTCCGGTCACGATCAAGATGCCGCCAAACAGGACGGCAACGGGCCAGGCGAGACCGGCGATTTGACTGGCCGCCAACGCGCCGAGCGCCCATCCGACAACAACGCCGATCGTGGCCAAGCGCCAGACCGCGCTTCCCGAATGGCGCAATTCGCGCAGATCGAGGCTAAGCCCGCCTTCGAACAGGATCAGTGCAACACCGATACCGATGGCCGGATCCAGCAAGTCACCAAAGGCTGCCTCTGGATCGAGCAAGCGAAAGCCGAGTTCGCCAGCAACGGGTCCGGCCAAAAAACCAGCGGCAAGCATAAGCACAATCGCTGGCCAGCCGGTGCGCCATGCGATCCATTGCGCCCCGACACCGAGGACGCCGATTGTGGCAATGACAAGTGCTTGCGA